>NZ_JBYUNO010000002.1:0-1040994 GCF_058133495.1 Devosia sp. Z6_126
AACAGCGAGACCGATGGAACGGGTCCTGGCCAGCAGTTGATCAACATGGAAGAGCTGGTGAAAGTTCACGTTGATCAACCGGGGCGTCTTCACCCTGCCTGACTTCGCGCTACAGCGAGCGCAAGGAAGCGGCAGCCAAACTCGAGGAGCGGGTCGGCCTGAAGTCGTCTTAGATTACGAAGGCACGGTGATCCAAACGTCGAGCCCGCATCAGGAATGGCCGCTATCTGAACTTGCGGACTACAAACCGGACGGACTGTTTCCCACCCCGTTTCAGCCGTGTGGGGCGTCCTTTGAGGGATGGCAGCTTTTAGGAAAGCACAGAAGGGTCTGCTCGTCGCTCGGACCAACGGAACGCCCGGCGTGCACGGTATGCTTGCAGCTCACCAGCCAACGGACGACGTTCGTGCCTCCCGGCCCCAGCCGGTCTTCTTCGGCGATGATGTCCCTGCCGCCGTCGGTGCCCCGATCCGGCTCTTCGACGATCCTGAAGCCTTCGGCGAGAAGAAAATCGCGGGCGAAAAGCTCGAAACGGTCCCGATAGGGACCCGCTTGCGCCGTCGGAATCTCCTTGAAATCCAATGCTGCCATCATTTCCGTTCCAGCAACCGCGGGTGCC
Organism: Devosia sp. Z6_126; assembly: GCF_058133495.1. Classification (NCBI taxonomy): domain Bacteria; kingdom Pseudomonadati; phylum Pseudomonadota; class Alphaproteobacteria; order Hyphomicrobiales; family Devosiaceae; genus Devosia; species Devosia sp. Z6_126. The sequence goes on from NZ_JBYUNO010000002.1 coordinate 620, forward strand.
CCAACCACATGCCGCATTACGGCGAATCCTCCAACAACCCCGAAAGGATAGCGATTGCTAACCTTCGCCCGATATAGGCCTGGCATGGCATATAAAGCACAACCTCAAGATGAGGCCTTGCGGCAGGCAGTCCTGGGCGTACACGCTTCCCGGGTGAAGGCCTCCGGCTCCTTGTCGACATCAGACCGCGTCTCGAACTCGGGCTTGCAGTTCTGTCGTGCCCTAACCGACGAGCACGACAAGGAGCTCACTCTCGCGACACTACTCGCGGCCACATCCGAAGACGTCGACCGGTTCATCGGATCGCTCAAGCCGCCGGCGAGGCAAGGGTATCGCAGGGCGCTCGTCCTATTTTTCGACTGCCTGGTGGAACAAGGGCACGTGGAGTCGTCGGTTATGGACGGCGCCCGTGTCTGGCCAAGGGTTGCCCCCGCGCTGCGCGGCCCCCGTATGAGCGAGGAGCGTTGGGCGGCGCTGTTGAAAGTGTTCGACGGCTCGGACGGTCGATTTAGGGGATGGTCGGCGGCCGGGTACACGATGTTCCTGATCCTAATGCGGAACCTTGGTCTAAGCGCCGCGCGGATCGGCAAGATAACCGCCGGGATGGCTCGGTCCGGCATCATTCGGGAAGAGAACTGGCGTTCGGGTTCGGTTCGTGAGATCCCGATAGACCCCGAGAGCGCGCGGGCGATGTCCAACTACCTTTCCGCCCTTCCGATGGAACTCGACGACAAGGATCAACTCTTGCGGCAGAGCCAAAATTTCGCACCGGCGGTGGCGGGGTCCGTTTTCGCCGATATCAGGGTGCAGGCAGCGAAAGCAGGGGTCCCGTTCAAGGTTTCCGAGATACCCGAAAGTCGTATGGATTGGTCCGCTGACACCCCCGGTGCGATCGACGCCTTGTTCGCTTCATTCCGTCGGCTTCATCCGCGTTTCGGCAACTGGCAGGAGAGGCACTGATGGGCATCGTCCGGCCAAAATTCGACACCGCCTTCGTCCACGATTTTCTCGATCGTGTGGAGATGCTGGCGAAGACGCCGGCATTCTTTAGGGCCGAGGAACTGACGGCCATGCGTGCTTGGGCAGTGGCCGAGCTAGCGTTTTCGAGCGGGATTATGCCTAGGCGCTTGGCCGGCCTCCTGCCGTTCGATCGAGACATCGCCAGGTTAGCCATCAGGATTGACGGACGGTGGCTACCGATTACCGAAAAGGCCAACGCCGCCATAGACCTTTTTAGGAGCCATCTCGCCGCGCACCGCGGCAGCCCCGGCGAATTCCTGTTCAGTAGAACGGACGATCCTTCGCTCGCTGTGGTCGCGAAGAGCCTGGGGAGATCTTTCAGCTGGATCGGGAATCGTATCGGCATTCACGTCGCGCCTCAAGATTTGCTGAACGCGTTCCTGGTCGAAATGATGGAGCGGGGCATGTCGGCGCGCGAACTGGAGTATATCAGCGGCGTTCAGGCACATCGGATAGAATTCCGGCAACGCTGATACGGCTCTAACGGCCCGATCCGCATCGCGGACGTTGCCTTCGTCGGCGAAGTCACGGAGCGACTCCCCGGCGGCGCCACGCACCGTGTTGACATTCGTTCTTTATTTGTTCTTATATCGCCTCGCTCACGTAAGCAGCGCGTGACGTTTACCTGCCGGCATCAGACCGGCTCCCATAAGGAAACACCGCTATGAGCGACAATCAGACTTCTGCGGCGCAAGCCGCGGACCTGCTCGCCCGCGCCTATATCGATGCGCTGGCTGCATCCGAGAACGTCAAGACCAGACACATGGTCCGCGGATCCGATCAGAAGGATTCCGTGGCGAGCATTCTCGACGACCTTGAAGACGACGATGCCGACATCGACGGCCCCCGTTTGCGGGTCGACCTGGTGATGGCAGCCGTGCTGACCGCCAAGGCCGTCGCTGCTGAGAGCGGCCTTGCGAAGCGCTTGCGGAAGGAGGCGCCGATTGTCATTGTCGAGACCCATACTGCAGAAATGGTCCCGTTGGTCACGACGATCATCGAGGACTGCGCCGCGGCCGGAAACAAGCGCCGGTACGTCTTCGGTCGCGATGGTGGCGATCGCACCCATGGTCCTGAAAAAGGCAACGCGGACGTTCTCGATGCTCTCAATAGCCGCTTCGCAATCTGCGGGATCGCGCCCGATGCCCGCCGCTACCTTCCGGCCACGCTGCAGCGCACGGCCGAATACCGCCTGGTTCTGCCAACGGTAGACGACTGGGCCGTCAGATTGGTTCTCGAGGCGCTGACGGGCGAAGTCGTCACGGACCCTATCGATCCCGAGCTCGTTCGCGTCGTTGACATGAGCGACCTTTCCCTCTCTATCAGACCCGGGTTTTCCGCCGCCGAATGCCTGGCGCGCCTGGCCAAGCTCGTCGCGGAAAAGTCCGCTGATGCCGCCGACGGTCCGACCCTCGAACAACTTCATGGCTACGGAGAGGCCATGAGTTGGGCCCTCGACCTCGTACAGGACATGAAAGAGTACAAGGCCGGCGTGCTGCGCTGGGACCTGATGGACAACACGTCCGTCCTTCTCGAGGGGCCCCCGGGAACCGGCAAGACCAGTTTTGCGGCGGCCGTCGCGAAGACCGCGGGGGTACCCCTAATCAGCACGTCAGTCGCGGAGTGGAACGCGGCCAATTATCTCAGTGGGACATTGCAGAAAATCAGGGAAGCATTCGGCCGGGCCCGCAGGCAGGCGCCGTCCATCTTGTTGATCGACGAACTGGATGGCATTTCCGATCGATCCAGCCTCTCCGGTGACTACGTCGAATACTGGAGCCAAATCGTCAACTTCCTCCTCGAGCATCTGAGCGCCACTCAAGAGAACCGAGGCGTGGTCGTCATCGGGGCGACGAATTTCGCGCACCGGATCGACCCCGCCGTTCGACGCTCGGGCCGCCTTGACCGTCAGATCACGGTGTCGAGGCCGGGGCCTCACGATCTCGCGAAGATCTTTGGCCACTATTTGCATGGCACGGCCCTGCATGACGTAGATCTGATGCCGGCAGCCTTGGCGGCCCGTGGCAAGACCGGCGCGGACGTCGCGGCCTACGTCAAGCGCGCCCTGGCCAAGGCCCGCCGTGAACGGAGGGACCTTGTGATGCAGGACCTGCTCGATCAGATCCGGGAGGGCGAACCGCTGATGCTCCCGGCGGTCCGCCACAGGGTCGCCATCCACGAGGCCGGGCACGTGGTCGTCGGCCGCGCTCTCGGGGCTGGTGAGTTCGTTGCTGCCTCCATCACTCACTTCGGTGGCGAAGCGGCATTTTCCGAAGCCATTGATCCGTCTTCGACCCCGGCGCAGCTCGAAGATTTCATCTGCCTCATGCTCGGCGGTCGTGCGGCCGAGAGTATCGTCCTGGGCGATCGCGCGATTGGGTCCGGTCTCGAAGACAACTCCGATCTGGCGCGGGCGACTGCAGTAGCGCAGTTGATCGAAACGGCCGGGGGCGGCGCGGTCCGCAACGTCCGACTGCCCGAGGACTCCAAGACGCTCTTCGTGATCCCGGGTCTCCTCGACACTGTCAAAGCACGCCTCGACCGGGCCGAAGAGCGCGCCATCGCGATCCTCGAGGCGAACCGTTCTCTCCTCGACAGCGTCGCCGCGCGCTTGGAGGCGGAGGGTTTCCTTTCGGCCGCGGACGTCGAGGCGTTGGAGGTTTCGAGTGGAACCATGGAGGCGGCCAAATGAGGTTTGGGGATTTCGGACTGGACCACGGTGAGGACGCCGCTGAACTGGTTGACGCCATCGGCGCGCTCGAGCGAGATCTTGAGCTGGAGGAGGGGGCCCTGGTGCGGGAACTGGCCGCAATGCTGGGCCGCCGCCGGCGCTTCGAGCAGTTGCGGCGCGCCCATGACTTCCGTTTGGCCCCCCAGTTCGGAGGCGCGCGGCAATGGCGAGGCTAAGCAGGGAGATGGTGCTCGAGGGTCTGCAAGCGGCGGCCCGCATTCGCGAGGGGTGCTTGCCTAGCCCGGCAGAACTGGACGCGGCACCGCTGATAACGCTTTGGACCCTCGAACCCATCGGTGGTGGCCTCTCCAGGCTGGCCGGATTGGTCGTAGGACATCCGCGTCTCACGGACGGCCCTTGCTTTACCAGCGCGGTGCTGGCGATAGACCCGGGGCTGAAATGGGCGAGGACGGTCAGCCGGGTCTACGTGCTCGGCCCTTCGATCGTGGAAGCGTTGATCGAAAGATCAGGGTTCGACTGATCGGTGGCCCGGCCGCACCGCAAGTGCTGCCGGGCCTGTTAAACTCGGCGGCGTTCGCATTTGAGCGGCACGGGGTATGGCTACCGCGGCCAACGACTTTGGGTTGACCGGTGACGACGAACTCTCCGGGAGCCCGTCTTTATTTCTACCTTGCGGATGTGGTGCAGTACCACCGAGCCCTCCTTCAACCGTAAGGTAGCTGCTCGGGGGACGACGGTAGTCGACCACATGAGTGCGTCTATAATGTCATCGTCACGAACGGGTTCGTCACCAGTATCCTTCGGCCATAAGTCGTGGACATCGAGGGGAAAGGGCATATCCGCGTCGATATCGTTCGATGCGTAGGCGTTGAGCTTGGCACCCTCAGGCGTTCGAGAGTTTTCGACGGCCGCGGCCTTATGAAAAAGGACGACATTCATCGCGTCCCCGTTGGCCTGCACGGAGGGAAACAGGATACCGTCGAGGGGCGGATCGCGCTCCGTCGCCAGGAAATCGGCGATGGCCTGGGTCGGTAAATAGTCCGCGGAGCTGTCGGCAGGCATGATCGGCCGCGTTAGCTTTGCGTGCAGGGATTTGAGAAACATCGTGCGCTCGAGCTTACGCCCGTAATCGGGGTCAAAGATGCTTCCGCCTTCCGCTATCGACAGCAGGGCGTCGAGATCAAGCAGCCTGAGCGGGCGTATCAGTTCGAACGAAGCCACGAGCGCATACCCGCCTACCGGCGGCCTGATCTCGACCAGGGCCCCGTCGGGATCCGTCGATCCGTAAAATACCGAGACGCCCTGCGCGTTCATGCGCCCAGCACTGGCATTCTTGGGTGGCGGCCCGAGATGGACTTCGGGCCGTTTCAGCGCTTCGTTCACCGCAGCCGTCGATTGGAATTCGCGCGCGCGATAGAAGGAGGCGTGATCCGTTCCGGGGCCGGCGTCTACGAACAGGGGCTTGCCGTCTTCGGTTACCAGCGTTTCGATCCCGGCAAAGACGGATTTAAGGTGCTCCGCCCCCGCACGGTTGAAGAAGCGCGCCTCGGTCTTGAGGCTGTTCTCAAACTCGATCCAGTCCGCCTGCCACATGCCGCCGACACGTCCCGGATTTCGTAATAGGTGCCATCCGAAAATTCGGTCAGCTCTCCCATGGTCTGGGCTTCGAAATCTTCGTACTCGTCTTCAAGGATCACCCGAACGTCGTTCGCAATTTCGGGCTCGACCATGGCCGCCATGGCGATCGCCTCCTCTGCCGCCTCACGAGCAGGAAGGTACATTTCCGCAGGGACGTCATCCTCGTCGTCAAAAGCACCAGCAAAATTGAAGTTGTCCGAGGGCGCGTAGCTTCGCTGGTAGTGCTCGGCAAATCCGTCCCTCACCTTGTCGGCCAGGTCCCGGAGGGACATGGTCGGTGCAACGGACAACAGTATGAACACGGGTTGTCGGCGCTGACCGCATCGGTGAAGTCTTTCAGGTAGCCATCGCCCAAGCACTCTCGGCAAACGCGCTTCTGGCCCAGTTCCTCGATGTCCTCTGCCGTCATCATGTTCGCAAATTTCCGTGTGTTAGCACCGTAGCTAGGTACGGGAACTGGCCGTTTGCAAGGTCAAAACCGGCCTTGCCATTGCGTGTCGGCCATGTGCCGCGATGAAGAACTTCTTGTCGACCAATTCTACGAAGATCGGCGACCGTTGGGCGACGAGAAATTCGATCAGATGGAGCGCGATCGGAGCGAGCTTGTTGTTCAGCTTATTCGATTTCAGTTCGTCGTCGCCGCATCGATATGATCGTCTGACCCGGTCAAGTTCCGACGCGAGGAGTTCCGGATCTCCCACCCCCCACGCATGCCAGTGAAAAGTAGGGCTGGCCGGCGAAATCCAGCCCATCGGATGTCGCCAGATCCCCGCTATGACCGCTTTCGTCGAGGAAGTAGGTCGATACGGTATTGCTGACAATGTGTGCTTGCGACGCCTTCATCTGCACATCAAGCCACCGGTGGTCGCTTTTCTCCCGGTCAGCATCACGGCGTCGTCCCAGTCAGGCATGACCAAGCATCCACCGTCGTAAGGACCGCGTAGGCCCTCAAGGTGAAGGCGGCTCCGACGACGGACAAGGCAACGATCACGCCCAGGACGATCCGGTGCCACAGAATGCGGGCATCGAGAGCGTCGAAGTTCTTGGTGAAGAGCCCCTTGATCTCGCTGAATTCCGCATCGAGCCGCGCACGCTGCCCCTTGAGCTCGCTGGCTATGGCACCGAGCGTCATCCACTGGTTTATGCAGGAGGCGATCAGCAACGCCGCGAACAGACAGGCGCCGCCGGCGACGGCAAGGTTGGCGAGAAGTTCTGGGCCGCAGGCCGTTGGCACTTTGAGCTGCGTTGCGACGATGACGGAGGCGACCGGCAACCCGAGCAGCTGACCCTGGATATCGCCGAACGTCTTGTGTATCCGGCCCACGTATTCCGCTTGGTTCTTCTCCACCTCGCTTCTGATCTTGGTGTAGGAGAAGCTGGAGGCGAACAGACGGTAGCCTTCCTGGACCCGCTTCACCAGCTCGTCGACGTTCTGCATGAGATAGTGGAAGCGGCCGGCCACGCCTTGGCTCGAGACCATTTCCACTACGGCATCTGCCAGGATTCCGAGGCGTTGCTCCGAATGGACCTCGCCTTCGAAGGCCTTCTCGAGCAGATCCACCTGCGCGGCGTCGACGGAGCGAAGATCCTTCAAGGTGAAGCGTACCGGCACCTCGACGCGATTGTCGGCGAAATAGACCAGTTTGCCTTGCTGCGGGTCGGCGAACAGGGCGGATGCCGAAAGCAGCTTCACCAGTTTCATCGTCGACCGACACCGGAGCAACGTCTCGGTCGGAGGTTGTGTCTCGCCGTGTGTGCCGTCCGATCGGATGAAGAATGCCGAAGGCTCGCGCATCCGCGACAGCGACGAGCCGAGCAACGCGTCCCAATCCTTGACCAGGAGACCCAGGCTGCGATGGGGAGATCCGATGCGGACCTCCACTACGGACCCGACCGTCAACGGCGTTCTGTCGTCCGCCAACGCGATGTCGGCCTCGTGATAGGCGCGGTCGGACGTTTCGACCAGCCTGAGCGCGTTGGCAATGCCGTCGCCCGCTATAGTCGGATTGGCGACCTGATCATCGACCCAGACCGAATTCCGGTAAACCTCCAGAAGGTCCGGCCAGGTGATGACGTCATTCGCCATCCGAATTCTCCGCCAACAACTCGTCGCGCAGGTCGTCGGGTACGTCGAAGAGTATGATCGAATTCGTGTCGGGGTCGTACCGGACCTTGTCCGCGTTCAAGGCGTCGCGTTCGAACTCAACCGTCCAGTTGGACGTCTTTTTCTTGAATGACACAAAGCCGCGCAATGCCCGGCGGTCCGCGACGAAAGCGTCGCTCAAGCCCCTGTCGGGGTCGGCCAGGACTTCGACGAGCGCATCCGGGTTTTCGGGGTGCAACTCGTTGGCCAAGGTCGTGAAGCTCAGCGGTTTGTCGGCCTTGGAGTCGCGTGCGCAGATATCGAACGCCCGGGCCATGAATTGGGCGCGTTCGGCCGGTTGGAACGGCTGGTTGTCGGCGAAGTGCTTGATGGCCTTGACCATGTTGGAGGTATCGGCTCGGCTGGCAACCGTCGTGTCGCATCCGAGGAACGTCATGAAGTATTCGGAGACGTTGCCCTTGCCCTTGAGGAAGCTGACGTATCGTTCCTCGTTGTTGGCCCAGCCTTCGAGGCTCACGCGTCCGGCGAAACGATAACCGTCGACATCCAGGTGCGTCACGTCCTCGAGGTCGGCATCGGCGGTCAAGGCAGCGCTGATCTTGTCCGTGACGATGGCAACCAGAATGTATTGGCGATCATCGCGCTGGAAATGAGCGAAGAAGACGTGCCCGCCTTCGGACGCGGCCTTTCCCTGCGTCCTTCGATGATTTCGGCCGTGCGGTTAATCTGGCAAGCGACGCGTGACTTCTACAATGCCAACGTAACGTTACCGTTCGACGCTCGAAGCGGGGTGCGGTCGCGGTTCAGGAAGCGTGCACGTCGTGCAGGAACGCATGTCATGCAAGAATGCATATCATGCAAGTTTGCATGACATGCAGCATTCGTTAATCCGGGTCAGATAATCCTTCGGCGAGTATCGGGGGTATCGATGGCTGGGTTGCGCGAACGGAACGCGGCAAGGACTCGACAAAGGATTATCGAAGCTGCCGACGCCGAATTCGGCGAGAACGGTTTTCAGGCGACGACGATGCAGGCCATCGCCGACCGTGCCGGCGTCGCCCTACGCACGCTCTACAATGTCTTCCCGCGGAAGACGCAGCTCTACCTGCATGATTTCGGCTTCCATATCGCCATCCTGCAGGCGGCGCGGTCCGCTCCAGCTACGGTGTCGGTCCTGGAGGCGGTAGCGGAGCATCTGGCGCCGGGCGGGTCGAAAACCGACAGCACGGCGCATATCACCGTCCAGGCCTTCGATCTCCTCCTCTGGGAGCGGCTCGAAGAGGAACTGGCGATCATCATTCGACAGAGGCTCGATCGACGTCGCGATCTGCTGGAGGCGCGCCTCGAGGCCGCCTTGGTGGTCCTGATGGTCAAATCGCTGACCTGGCCGCAATACGGCGCCGCGGTCATGAAATCCGGGTTGGAGCGGCAGGCCTGGCTGACACAGCTGACACGGTCGTTCGAGGCGGTTACGACGGTGTAGGGAGGAGCTGGTCGGCGGGGCCGAAGATCGCTACAGCGGGCGGACTGCCCGCACGACCCGGGTCAGACGCCAAAGGATGTCGACGGGGATAAACAGGTCGTCGCCGGCTTGGTGACAGGACGAGAGCCACCCGTTGTCGTGCAGGATGCCGATCAATGCGTCGATGGCCAATCCGGTCGCGGCCAGGCAATGGTCCGTGTGCCGATAGTCGGTATGCCACAGGTCGGAGATCGGGTAACCGGCGGCCTTGGCCAAACGGCGCATGATCAACGCGTTCAGGGGGCCGGCGCCGGGAAGGTGCAATGCCGACAGGCCTGCGATGAAGCCCAAGGCGGTGATGGGCTCCCGCGGCGCGGGGAGCCCGCCCGCCTTTACGAATCCGCGGACCACATCGACGAGATCGTCCGGCTCGTCTGCACGATGCAACCAGGCGAACCCCAATTCGCCCCAGCGGATAAGGTCCGCTTCTTGGGCCGGACGATGCGCCAGACGGGCGAAGCCGCGTTCCGTGAGTTCCCCGAAGGCGCGGCAGACTTCTATGCACGCCTCCACGGGAAGATCATCCAGGATGGGGGAAGATGATGGAGCGTGGCGTCCCAGGCGCCCGAGCGCGTAGTGTTGAAGCGGGAGCACTCGCGGTTTCCCGGCTTTCCGCGGCACCGGAAAATCCGTCGGGACCGGGCAGACATCGCAGAGCGCGAGGTGGCGATCACCCCACGTCAACGGCTGACCGCAGTCGCAGGATTTCGTCAGTGGCCCGTGCTCGGGACAATCGGAGATGAAGTCGAGCTCCCATTCGAAGTGCGCGACGGCCGAAGAGGCGAGACAATGCCGACAAACGCGCCTGTCGACCTTACTGGTGTTCGTCAGCGCGAACCTGTTTCCGTCGATATCGACCTGCCTCTTGTCCCAAGTTCCGGCCAATACCGAGAATTGGTCCGGTGCCAAGCCCAGACATGCCGCGTTGACGTCCTGCTGCAAGTGCAATTGCAGCTGCGATTGTCTCAGGCCGATCCGCCCCAGGAAGTGCCGAAGCGACGGCCACCCGTTCTCCATGCATGCCCTGATCGCGTAACCGCGTACGGTCTCTGTAGGCAAGGGCGGTATCACGAATACCGGTACGAGCTTCTTCCGTTTCGTCATGGTGACACGCCCGCCTCGTCGTCCCCGACGTTCGCGTCCGGAACGACGAAGGGGTTGAGCTCGTCATCCAGATCGAGTTCGTAGGTACACACGTCCTTGAATACGTCACGGTCCAGGCACCGGATGTCGCGGTGTATGGCGTAGTCCGTCGCCTCCATCAGCAAGGTCTTGGCAACGCCGACCACGCCCCGGCTGTACTTCCACAGGGGCTCCGCGACATCCCTGCAGGTGAGATCGCTGGGCTCGTCGAACGGGAGTTGCACTTCCATGGCGCGAAGGAACTCGATGAACTCGGCCGTCGCGACATCGCTCTTCTCGCCTTCCCAAACAGGCTCGGGAAGTGGCCTGAATATGTGACGCTTCGTGACCAGGTCAGCCACCTGTCCGTCGAAATTGAGGACGTCCAGCGTACCTTCGATGCCCACGCAGGCGAGTTGCGCATGCCCGCTTTTGCACAATGCCTTGATCACGTTGACCGCACCGTTCCGGTGGGCACCGACGACTTTGCCGATCTCCTGCATTTCGTCGAAAATGATCAGGCGAGCGTCCGACTTGCGGACAGCGGCGGTGAAGAACGCCGTGACGTCGTTCAAGTTACCCGCCTGCATGTCCCTGACGTTGAAGTCGGGTAGATCCGCGGCGCCCCGGGTCAACGCACGGGCAACGTGCTTGACGAGGGCCTTGATCGTGGGGTTGGCCTGGATATGGATCCGCACCACCGGATGCGTCAGCTTCCCGTCGGGGGCCCGTATCGTGACGTAGCTAACGTCCGGCATGGCGTCGAAGTCGTCCACGCCCTTCTTCACGTTCTCGGTATAGCCTCCCAGCTCTTGGGCCTTGAGGAGCATGAAGACCTTCTGCGCGGTCGTCTTTCCCGCATGGGTCGGCGCCTGGGCGGCATAGATATTGCCCTGCGTGGACGAGGCGGCGCGTCGAAACATGCTTTCGAGACCGTTCACCAGCCGCGTCGTGATGTCGAGGGCCGCCATCGCATGGCCGATCTGGTGGGATCGCTCGAATGCGGACATGGAGGAATAGGGCGGCTTCTCGGTCACAACTTGAACGCTTTCGGTAGGGGTTTGATCGTCGGATTGACTTCGGGTTGCCGACCGGACTTGCGTTCGGGCGGCGGGGCGGAATTAGGGGTTGCAAGGGCCACCTGGACGGGCAGCCTCGCGTTCGGATCCGGCTCGTCGGGCAGGAACCCGCCGGTGACGGGCAGGGAGGGCACGGCCGGCTCCCGCTCACCCAGTTCGAGCGCCTTCTGGACCGCGCGCGTGCCCGGCCCGGGCACGGCGTAAGCACCGCCCCGCTCGCCCAGCTTCTGGAACTCGTGCCCGACGGTCGGGTCGTGACCGAGGAACTCCCCGGACGCGCTGGCTTCCGGATCGATCTTGGGCACAGCAAGGTTGGCGCCCGGCTTGACCAGCGGCGCGGTGATTTTCCTCTGGCGACGGGGCTTGCCGCGGCGCAAGTCGTTGGCCAACGCCTGGTTCAGATGGCCGTCCCGGGCCTTTTCGGCCTGTTTCTTGGTGGACTTGGAACGTCGGGCCGCGCGGTGACGGGCCAATGCCTTGTCATACGTGAGCCCGAGCCCGGCGAAGTCGCCCTGCAGGTAGGCTTCGACATGGCCGGCACCGGTCAGCTCGCCGACTTTGATGACGTCCTGACCGAATTTCGGCACGAACACGATCACGTCGACATTCTCGCCGGCATCGAAGAACATCCTCAATAGTGCCGGTGACCGGTATCGCAGGCCGTTGAGCGAGATGCCCTTGTTGGTGAGCTTGGCCGGCATTGCCTGGCCGGGGAAAAGCCCCGGGGCCGGCGGCATCTTCCACGCCATCGCATGGTCCATCAGGCGGGTGAACCTGTTGATGCGGATTTCGCCGGTACCGGGTTGCTGCCGCTGATTGTAGTAATCGACGATATAGGCGACGGCCCCTTCGAGCGCCTGCTGCTCGGTACATTCCGGCACGGCCCGATCGGCATCGCGCTCCATGATGTTGGCGCCGGTGAACCCGGGTTGACTGACGACATGCTCGCGCATGTAGTCACCGAGCGACTTCTCGACCGCGCCCTTCAACTGACCGCTCGCGGCGGGCATGTCGTCGATCTCGAAACCGACCTTCATCGCCATGCCGGCCAGGGCCGCCCCGCGATGCGTGCTGAAGCGATCCAGCACCAGGACGTCGGGCGCGCCGTACACCGGCCAGTCGTTGACGAACTTGTACTCGAACGACGCCAGGTAGTCCTCCTTCGGCAGCGCGGACATCCGGAAGCCTTCGTGGATGGTGAACCAGGATGTCGGCTCGAAACTGTAGTGAAAGCCAGTGATAGCCCCACTGCAGACGTCCTTGAAGAGCGTGATTTCCATCCTCTTGGGCTTGCCGTCCACGCGGACGATCAGCTCGTCGACCGGGGTGGAGTCGGCCTCGACGCGCTGGAGCGGGAGATCGACGATAGGGCCTTCTTCGATACCGGATGCCAGCCGATTGGCCTCCTTGCGGGTCGTCTTGTACATCGTGCGCTCGTGGTAATTCCGACGGGCGAAGCGATTGCGGACGAGGTTGACGCCGATGCTGCGGTGCTGGTCGACATGGGTAAGGGGATGCAGTCGCGTGCCCTGTGCTTGCAAGAACTCGTTGATCAGGACGACGACGGGGTGCCGTTCGAAACCCGCGGGGCCCAACTTCTCGAGCATGAGCAGGGCGAAGGGGCGCTCTCTCCAATTCCCGTCATCCATGAGGGTGGAGACGAGGTCCTCGGCGATGCTCTGCACTATCGAGAGGCTCTCCTTCTTGTTGATGCGCGAAGTGATGAACTCCGTGATCAGACCTTCGACGAGCTGTATCACCGGGGCGTAGCTGTCCCTGTCGAAGGGCCGCCGGTTTCCTTTCAGATGCGCCAGGTCCAGCAGCGCGGCCGGGTTCTTCAGGCCGGCGATCCAAAGGGGGTCCCAATGTCGCCTGATGCGCTGGGCCGAAGGCAATTCCGCCTCGTCTCCCAAGACCAGCTTCACCTTCTCGATGACCTGCTGGATGACGGCTTCCTCGCGACGCTTCACCGGACCATAGCCGTCCAGCTCCCGGCAGACCGCGGCGCGGGATTCAGCCCGGCGTCTGAGCGTGGCATCGAACAGGTTCCATTCGGCACCGAGCACTTCGCGAATTCGCGACGGCAACTGCTGGTGGATGCGATCGGGCACGATATCCCAATGGCGTACGAGCGCTTGGAGCTCGTGACGGGTCAGGCTGTAATCCTTGTCCGACCCGTCACGGCGAAATACCCTGAGGTTGGTCGACGGATGGACCTCGACGATGGTGCATCGGCGCCGTTTGATCCAAACCACGCAGCCCGGTGCCAGATCCATTTCCGTGACGACTTGTTTCATTCCGCGGCGCGCAGATTCACGAAGGTGGTTTCGGGTACGAAGAACGAGCTGGCATCGAGACGGATGTCGCCGCGGCGGTCGAGGCAGCAGGCCACGGCCATCGTCGCGCCCCTGTATTCGCCCAGTTCCGCGGCGAACTCGCGGATCGTCATCGATCCGGGCAGGTGCGCGAGACGTGCGGTCGCCGCGGACAGCACTCCCGGGGGAATATGGGCCGAAAGGCCGCGGCGCATGGCCTTGGCGTTATGCAGACGCGGTTCGATCCTGATTTCGATCTCGGTGTAGAGCTGGAAATCCATGTTCTTGCGCTCGGCTGCCACCGCCATCGCCGCGAGGCGCTGCTGCATGTAGAGGGCTTCGTCCCTGAACTTTACGGGATCGGGGTGAACCACATGGGCCGGCTTGCACTCGACGACGAGATCGCGGCGACCGCGGCGGCGGATCCACATGTCGGGATACCACTTCTCGGTGCGGCCGCCGACGTCCAGCTCGAGGAGGCCCGGTTGTGCCACGGCGGCCACGACATCGTCGCGGACGATATAGTCGAAGACGACCCAGAAATCGCGCTCGATCAGGGACTCGAAAGCCTTCGTGGCGTTCTGCAGGCCGAACATGGGGACGATACCGGTGAAGTTCCCGCTCCCGGCCGTGCGGACGATACGCGCCTCTGACCCGCGAATGGATTCATGTTTGCGATTTTGCCGTTCCAGGATCTGGCCCGCGAAGGGGTAGGGGGCCTCCTCCGGGGTCGACACGCCCGACATCAGGCGTTCGGCCGTCGGCGACGGGCTGTGTTTCTCGGGGAGAGGCGACGGCGATCGGGAGGGCTGGTACTTCTTCATTTTCTCGGGGCGAGTTTCATCGTTCGCGCCCCGGATCCGTGCTCGTCCTTGACATATGCCAGGTGTCGATGCAGCATCCTTGAGCGCGTGAGGTGTTGTTTGCACAACAAGCGAATATCGACCGGCTTTGATCACACACTCGGCGGTCGACCGATTGGGCATCCTTTGGCGAGGATGCCCTTTTCGTTTTGCGGGCTGGGCTTCGCGTTATCCTTTTTTCATCTTGAGAAAATTGTCCGTCGGATTCTGGAAAAGGAAAAGCGGAAACTTGCGTTTCGGCTTGACTTTCTGAGATGCGGTCTCGGGAAAAAGCAGAGTCAGCTCAAGCGCTTAGCCTGATTTCTTGACTCGACTAGTTACCGCGGGGCAAGGTTAAGCCCCGGAGATGATTGATGTTTTTCCTTGGCGTTCTCAGGTCGATCGAAGGCGCCGGACCTAGACTCAGGTCACGGTAAATCCTTAAAATTCTATCTACTTTCGATGCCGGAGCGGTGCCGCGGAATCGGCTTCTACGACGGTCCGACGAGGATTTCGCGGAGTCTGAGGCGTGGATTCGATTGGAGTTTTGATTCGAAATCACGTCCCGGGCGCAGCCGGGTACCCCCGTTCAGACCGCTCGCGAGGTCTCCTTCCAGCACCCCTTGCGCGATCATTGCCATGAGCTGATCGAGGGGATCGATGCGAGCCGCATCCAACCGTGCGAGCAGTACCCTGGCCTCGACACCTTCGCGACGAGCCGATGCCGCCTCGAGTGTCGTGTATCTAGCGACGGGATCCACGGCAAGACGTTTCCTGGACCATATCGCACGACCGGTCGACCACAGCGGTTCCATCTTCAAAGCGGTGCGGTCAATCCAGAGTAGGGGGAGGCCATCGACCTCGCGCGTAAGAGAGCGATTGGAAGGACCGCCGATGAGACAAGCGTATCGGCGTCCTATTATGGAGACGCAGAAACCGAACTCGACTTCCTGGGGCCAGTGCTCCTTGGACAACGGAGCCAATTGGTCCACTACCGGGTCCAAGGCCGCCTGGATCAACGCGTCGCGCTGCCACCGGCGAGGGTAGTGGATGGGCGCGCCGCTCTTGAAGCAGGTGAACCCGGGATATCGTCGAAAATCATCTAGGGCCTGATAGCTTTCAAAACTCATTTAATAGCATCGCGGAACATCTTCACCTGGGCAGCGAAGGCCGCCTGCATCAGCCTTGGGCACATCTAAGCCCATCGACTTGTCGACAGTCAATAGAAAGCTAGAAATCTAGCTTTCTAAACTGACGGGTATGCGCCGGCATTGGCGTTTCCCAGACTAAGTGACCGCTTTCGATTGCCTGGCGAGCATGGTACGAACCGCCATGCGCTCAAAGCCTGAACCGTCTTCAAGCAGTGAACGTCCCGACGGACGTCGGCCTTTGCTCGTCTATCTCGACCCCAAGATCATCCAAGCGCTCAAGATCGAGGCGCTGGAGAAAGACACACATGTCTATCTTCTGATGGAAGAGATCTTGAAGGCGCGCAGCGCGCACCAGAATTAGCCCACAATCCTAACCGGTTTCCAGGACGAAGGATTTCGCCGTAAGGCGGTCGCCTTATGCGGTCGAATCCTTCGCTCAGGATGTCGATTTATGGCGTCTAATGCGCCTTGCGAATATCCGGGCGATGCTGGCTATCGGGGTAGGTTGCCGGCTTATGATGTCAAAAACAGCTCACATCAGTAGCTACAGTCTCCCGCACATCCGCAATTCGCATAACATATATTATGGAACTGCGATGTGTCTGAAGGACAGCAAGATGCATGCGTTATCGACGGTCAGCAGTGTCGGCTGGCAGACGCCCGTCATCTCGCACTGCCTTCTGGCCCTAAGCCCTGCGCAACGCCTCCATAACAAAGCGCCCACCCAGCCCCAACGTGCCAGCACCCGGCCGGGTCCACTTCCTGGTGCCAGGCCAGGCTTCGTACGAGCTCCACGCCACCGTCCTTGAATGCCTGGACGAGACCGGGGTCTGGCGTGCCGGCCGCGCCTTCCGCGAAGATAAAGCTGACCGGGCTGATAATGCTTGCAGGATGCAACCCGCTTGCCTTTTCGACCCGTAGCACCACACCTTGAGCAAACCTGGCGCCATTTGGCTTGGCCGGGCTTGCGACCCCGAGCGGGAATACCAGGCGTCCGCCCATCTTGAGGCGGTCGATCCATGGCTCGGCAGGCCGCTCCACCGCGAAGTTGACATAAACGCCTTCAACGTCCTCCCGAGGCCAATTGCCCCCATCACCGGTGATGACCTCGACATTGGGCCGATCAGCGAGGTGGCTGTGCGCTTGCTGGGCGAGGTAGTGATCAAATTCCACGGCAACAACGCGGCCCGTTGCTCCCACCAGTTCAGCAAGGATCGCGCTGTAATAGCCTGTTCCAGCACCGATATGGGCGACGGTGTCCCCAAGCTTGGGAGCCAAGGCGTCGAGCATGCTGGCATGCAAAGACGGGCTACCGTTATTGATGCCTCGCTCTTCGTCGAGGGCAATCAGCACATCCTGATACACATAGACCGGGTCGTTGGCTGGCAGGCGAACAAAGCCCTGAGCCCGTTTGACGATATACCAGGGGTCGCTCCCCAGAAAACGCTCTCGTGGCACAGCGGCAAAAGCCGCTTCGAGCCTCTCGTTGCGGGCGCCCAGAAGCGCTGTCACCTGCCGGGCGTAGCCACGCCGCACGATCTCCAGGTCAGTGGTGCTCAAAATCAGCCCCGCTCCGTTCCGCCTCCGTCTTTCCGAGACTAGAGCGACCGCGGGCAGATGACCAGAACGTACGCCGCAACATGTCTTATGTTGGCACGCCTTACTCCGCTGGTCGGAGCCGGATCAGGCTTTCCTGACGTGGGCTTCATCGGGCGGTAGCGAGCACCCTGCCCTTATGGCGGCACGCGCCTGGATAGGCAGGTCTGATGGACCTAGTGCCTGTTGCGCTGGTGCGACGGCGATGAATTCCCCCATCTTGGTCTGGCACCTAATAGTTGAACGAAAATCGTCTGGACAAGCCAACGCCAACAACGAACTGGTTTTCGGTACCCAGTTGCACGACTGGAGAGTCGGCAGCATCGGCAACCAGCCTGCTATATTCGGCACTCGCATTGAAAAAAGTATCCGGGATAAATTCGTACCGCGCGGCCAATTTGACGCCAACCGCCGTTACACCCGCATCAGGATCATACGCGTCCAAACGCCCGCCACTCGCAATGGCTTCTGGCGCCGTCACGCCGAAATAGGTGTCCACATAGTCCTCGCCCGCCATGCTCGCGTATACGCCGCCCACAACCTCAAGCTGCGGTGTCAGGCGAGCCGTCGCATCCAGTCCCACTTCCCCGACGAGCCCTTCCGCACCGCCAAAGGCGTAGCGTGCCTGCCCATATAGCTCTGTACTGAGCACGTCGCTGAAGATGAATTCGTAGCCAACTCGGCCGCCCACCTCGTAGGTCGTATCGACGTCGTCCAGTCCCAGGAGCTGCTCGTGGTCTGAACTGATCCGTTCCCCTTGCACTGCAAAGGATGGGCCGAACCGCAAACCGCCGGCGGACTTTTCCCCGCCGATATCGATGAGCCCGGGGATATTGAGACGCTCGACGCGAATGATTGGGTTGACCGTCATGCCGTACTCGGTCGAGCCCGGATAGATTGGGGCAGTGCCGACACCCAGGCCGAACTCGAAAATCAGGTCAGGTTTGCTCGCTTCGATCGCCACGAGCTCGGTTGCGGCGGCACCGAAGGAATCGAAGTCGGCCGCCTGGGCGACGGTTGGCGAAAGAACAAGGGCGCAGAGCAATGCCTTGCGCTTCAAGCGGCTTGTGAAGTCGTGTCGCACTTGTTCCACCTTGTCTAGGATCCTGCCTTCATCGCACCGGCGAATCAATGCCTTGCTTGAAGCTCGAGCACAATACTGCTCATATCTTGCATCAACCTTTCACAAACGCGGTTTTTACCGACATTGCGCGGCGGCCAGCAGTCCTGCGATGGAGATCGTGGTGCGATCTTCCAAATAAGGCCCGATGATCTGGATGCCGGTGGGCCGGCCGTCACGCATGCGCCCTATCGGCATCACCGTGGCCGGCAGCGCCGCGCCATTTCCCAGGGCGGTCCAGGCCACGCTGTCGCCCCGCTCCATGGCAACGCCATCCACCAACACGCTCGGCGCCGCGGCTTCCGCTTCCCCCAGCGCCGCCACCGACATGGGCGGGCAGATCAGCGCATCCCAATCGCGAAATACCTCGTGCCAGGCCCAGCGCAGCTTCACCCGCGCTTCATTGGCCTCGATCCACTCGGCATGGCTCGCCACCATGCCGCCGATGCGCCACGCCGCCATACTCCCAGGATCAAGCCCCCGGAGTTCTTCGCGTGCCGCCGCCAGCTGTTCCGCCGTCTGCCCCAGCGCCACCGCGCCCCCAAGCAGCCGCAGATAAATCTGCGTCGCCTCCTCCACATCGGGCATCACGCCCTCGGCGCGCCGCACCTTCGCCCCTGCCCGCCCGAGCAGTTCCGCCGCCAGCGCCACCCCTGCCCGCACTTCGGGGTCGGTGGGCACCATCGGATGCTCCTCCAGCACCAGG
This sequence comes from Devosia sp. Z6_126, assembly GCF_058133495.1. Taxonomy (NCBI): domain Bacteria; kingdom Pseudomonadati; phylum Pseudomonadota; class Alphaproteobacteria; order Hyphomicrobiales; family Devosiaceae; genus Devosia; species Devosia sp. Z6_126. Next base: position 19,527 of record NZ_JBYUNO010000002.1, read on the forward strand.
ACCCGCAACTCGCTTAGTTTCTCCACCCTTGGCGGCGGCAGCGTCAGCGTATATCCCACTGCCTCATCGGCATCGGGCCCCGCCATGACCGTGAGCCCCAACTCAAGATCCCGCGCGCTCCGCGCCAGTGGCCCCGGACAGGAAAGGTCGAACCGCGCCTTGCGCCCAGCCAGCGCATGCCCGCGCAAGGGGATCAGCCCCATGCTCGCCACATGCCCCCAAGTGCCGCAAAACTGCGCCGGCCCGCGGATGGAGCCCCCCAGGTCCGAGCCGATATCAAGCGGCACATAGCCTGCCGCCACCGCCGCGGCCGCCCCCGAAGACGAACCGCCCGGCGACAACCCGGCCCCCACCGGATTGCCCGTCCGGCCATAAACCGGGTTCTCGGCATTCCAGCCATCTAGCCCCTCGGACACATTGGTTTTCCCGAGGATCACCGCGCCGGCGGCGCGCAGCCGGGCCACCGCTACCGCGTCCTCGCGCGCCACCGCGCCGCGAAAAGCCTCCAACCCCCAGCTTGTGGGCAAGCCTTCCACATCAAAGCTTTCCTTGATGGTGATCGGGACGCCCAGCAGCGGCAGTTGCTCACCCGCCGCCAAGCGCCGGTCCGCCTCTCCCGCGGCCAGGCGCGCCCGCTCAAAGTCGCGCACCACCACCGCATTGAGCGCCCCATCGCCCGCCTCGATGGAGGCAATGCTCTCCTCCACCAGCTCCACCGCCGATACGCGACCCGCCTGGAGCGCGGCGCTCAGCGCTGTGGCATCGCTCACCATCACCCGGCCGTCGCGAAAAAGCGCTTGGCGGCCGCCAGGCACGCCTCAAACACGCTGAGATCGCCAAAGGGCAGCACCGTGCCTGCCGGCGGCCGCGCCACCAGCCCGCCGCGCAGATGCATGCCCCCATCCAGCATCAGATTGTCGGACATGGCGTGGTCTTCCACCATTTGCCCGTCCGGCCCTCGCGTCACCCCCTTGGCATCGGGTGCCACCTTGCCGCCGTAAAAAGCCTCGGCGGCTCGCTGCCCATAAAACCGGCTGTCATTGGTGTAGCCAAAAGCGGGCTTGCCTTGCGCGCACATGAAGCCGATTTCATAGGCCGTGCCCACATCGGCGCTGATGCCCCGGAACGGGGTCATGTTGGCGATAATGAAGTCGCTGTCGCTCATCACCGCTTCATTGCCCCGGGCGATGAACACCCCAATCTCGAACTTGTCGCTGGGCCAGTCCCGCTCTTCGTTCCAGACCTGGGGCACAAAGCCATAGCTGCGGGTCAGCTCGCGTTTGGCCGCAGTGATTGCTGCCCCGTCCGGAAAAAACACCTCGGGGCCGGCTAGGTAAACCGTTTTCATGTCGCGCCCTCAGGACAGCTCGCCCGCCGCAATGGCCGCCATGATGCGGTCGCGATAGGAGGTGTCGCCGGTTTCGACCCGGTTCTCGACGCGCGACGCTTCAGTCAGGAAATGCTCGTAGCCGCGGCCCATTTCCCAGCCGCGCTTGGTATGCATGTCGATGGCGAAGTCGGGCACTTCGGGCGCCTTGTTGCGCACAACGTTTTCCAGCCGCGCGAAATTGACCATGTCGTCGGTGGTGCGGTCCTTGGGGCTTTCCGCAATCAGCCGGATGGCATGGGCGGCAAATAGAAACCTGTCGCCGATCGGACGCGGATAGCGCTGATGGGTGCGATAAAGCGTATCCACCAGCACCGGCAGGTTCAGATTGCCCGCCCCCACATCCTCCACTGCGATCACGCACAAGCGCGACCACAGCATTTCCTCCATCTCGGGGCTGGTCACATACATCTCATAGGCCAGCAGGAGTGCCGTCTCAGCCATGCCGCGCCGGAGGCATTTTTGCAGGCCCGAAATCACCTCATCGGCTGGGATGCCGTGCTGGGTTTTGACATTCTGCCAAGGGTCGGGCGGCAGGGTAACTTTGGACATAGCACGCAAACCTATTTCAGTTCGATTTCAACGAATTCGACAGGGCGGTCGGAAAGGTTAACCACGTTGTGCTCGGCCCCTAAGACTCGCCCATAGCTTTCCCCCACCTGGTAGGCGACCTCGCGCCGGCTGCCATCGAGTTCAACGATGGTCAGCGTTCCAGCCAGTGTGGGCACAACAACATAGTCATGGCCATGCTTGTGCCAGCCGGTCTCCGATCCCGGCGCAAAGTGGTAGCGGGTGGCCCTGACCCGCTCATTGTCCACCTGCACCGTGGCGATGGCGGGGATGAGATGTTCGAGATCTTCGTTCATTGCGCTCACTTCCATCTGTTGTTGACGCGCCGCTCTGCCCCAAGGGCCGCGGTAAAGCACAGCACCGAGATCACGGTGGCCACGACACTGGTGCCAAAGGCCCGCTCCGTCTGGAAATCACTGGCCGCCGAGCGGAAGAGATAGCCGAGCCCGCTCGAGCCCATCAGGAATTCGGCTACCATTGCCGACAGCACTGCGGGGGGCGCCGCCAGCCGCAAGGCGATCATCCAGTTGGGCACGGCCGAAGGCAGCACCAGGTGGAAAAATCGCGTCAGACGCGAAGCCCCCAAGACCTTGAACAGATCATCGCTCCCGGGCGGCAGTGCCTTGAGCCCGGCCGAGGTGAACACAAAGGCCGGGAAAAACGAGATGATCACCACAATGGCGAGCACGGTTTTGAGGTCATAGCCGAGGAGGCGCGCCAGCACCGGGATCAGCGCCACTACGGGCACCGAAGAAAAGATCAGCCCCAATGGCACGAGGATCCCGTTCAGCAGCCGCGAGGTCCAGGCCAGCACCGCAACAATCGTGCCCAGGAGCATGCCCAGCACCAGCCCCAGGGCGGCAAGTATCAGGGTTTGCCCGCCATTGGTGATGTACACCATCGGATTGGTGACCAGATCTGTCAGCACATTGATGGGCTGGGGCATGACAATGGCGTTGACGCCCGAGATCGACACCCAGGCCTGCCAAGCCAACAACACCGCCAGGACGCCCCAGTAGCGCGACACGGCGGTACGCGGGGTAGAGCCAAAGCTTCGTTTTGCCGATGTGCTCATGCGTATCGCCCATAAACAAAGCGCTCGAGCAGGCTCATCGCTCCAAAAGCCAGAAGCGAAGCCGCCGAGGCGATAAACACCGCGCTCCACAGCAGCGGGATCTGGAAGTTCTGCATCGCGCTGACCATGAGCAGCCCCAGCCCGCGCGAGGAGCCAAACCATTCGCCGAGGATCGCGCCGATGAAAGCGGCAGGAATGGCAAATTTCAGCCCACTCACCATAGCCGGCAGTGCGGCCGGCAAATCGAGGCGCAAGAGGCGCGTCAATGGCGAGGAGCCCAGCACCTGGAAGAGGTCCCGGTGCGTCACCGTGGAATTGGCCAGTCCCGATGTGGTCGCGGCTTCACAACCTTTCTTGGGTCAGACGGATGGCAAGACAGGACTTTGCGTCGCGTCTTGGGTGCTCTAGAAGCCAAGCTCTTCTGCGAGACTTCAACCTATGCGGCGCACTATTGATCACGCGGCCATGGCCGTGACTGGCTATGTCGAACCCTGGACCGGCGATGCCGCTCGGGAGCGCCTGGTTTCCTGTTCCAGCCGCAGCCCGGTCGAAGCGGTCCGTATCCGTGCTCTTGATCGCGACGATCTGCCGGAGCTGGACTGGCCGGTCAAGCGTCTGCAGGAGGTCAAGCATTGCAGCTTCTCGCAAGGCTCCTGGCTGAGCATCGAGGCGCCGGCCGCAGTCACCGCGCTCTCGTTCGAGCTCCTGCTCACCCGGAATTCCGGTCGGCGCGTGCTGCTCGATACCGGCAGCTTCGCGCTCCTCGTCGAGGACAATGACCGGCTGATCTACCAGGCTGCAGGCGCCGAAACCCTGATCGGCACCCTGCCCACCAACCAATGGCTGAAGGTCGAGCTCGCGGCTGGCACCCTCGCGATCACTGCCCTACATCGCTTCAGCCCTTTCACGCTGTCCTGCGAGCTTGCAGCTCAGACACCTCAAAGGCTGGTCTTCTGCTCGGATGCGGGCGAAGCACTCCCGACCCTCAACTGCCGCCTCGCCAACATCGCCATCACCACCGAGAGTGGCCGGGCCAACTGGACGTTTCCGACGCTATTCACCGCGGAGCCACTTCCCGCGGGCGACCTGCGGTTGACGCTGCACAACAATCCAACCTTTTGCGTCCGCTCCGCCCGTTGGGACGGCTCGAGCCTTGATCCGCGGCTGACACCGAGCCATTACGACGCCATCCATTTTCACGACACGGACATGGCCGGCCTCGAGTGGCCCGCAAACTTCGCCATCGACATTCCCGCCGATGCACGATCGGGCGTCTACGCGGTTGAACTGGTGACTGCAGGCGGCGAGATCGAGCGGCTGCCGTTCTTTGTTTCTGCTCAACAGGCCCAATCTCGGCTGCTCTTTGTGGCACCCACCGCCACCTATCTCGCCTATGCCGATGAATTCCTGCCGCCGCATCTCTACGAATGGATCGGCACCGATCGTGGTCATGCGTTCGCCCGCGCCAACAATCTACGCTCACTCTACGACTATCACTCGGACGCGAGTGGTGTTTCCCTTGCATCCACCCGGCGGCCAAAGGCCACCCTGCGCGACGATTACGTTTATCCGCTTTGCGGCGCGCCACACCTGCTGCCCGTCGATCTGCACTTCCTGCGCTTTGCCGCCCGCAACGGCATCGGCCTCGACCTCACCACCGATCACGATCTGCATCGGGACGGTGCTGACCTGCTCGCGCGCTACAAGGGCGTTGTCACCGGCAGCCACCCCGAATATCTCTCGGTCGCCATGGAAGAAGCCTATTGCGATTACATCGCTGCTGGCGGTCGCCTCGCCTATATGGGCGGCAATGGCTTTGCCGCCGCAGTCGCCTTCAAGGACAATTTGATGGAGCTGCGCCGTGGCCCCACCCAGCCCGGCCGCACCTGGGATGGTCCGCTCGCCGAGATGCCGCTCGCCCTCACCAACGAGCCGGGCGGCTATTTGCGCGACCGGGGCCGGGGCGAGTTCAGCCTGACCGGCGTCGGCATTGCCCTGATGGGGTTCAGCAAGGCCCTGCCCTTCACCCGCGCGCCGGCCAGCCATGACGAGGCGTTCGCCTGGCTGTTCGATGGCGTGATCGGAGAGAACTTTGGCGATACCGGCATGGTTCTCGGCGGAGCCGCTGGCTACGAGGTCGACAACACCAACCGGCTCCTCGGCACCCCGGACGGGATCGTGGTTCTCGCCACCGCTTCGGGCTTTCCCGAGGACTATGTCGACGATCCCGGCCGATGGTATGAAGGTGGCTCGCCGGAGCGGGAAGCTCGTCGCCTCGCCGAGATGACCTATCTGCTCCATCCATCAGGCGGGGCCGTCTTTTCCGCTAGTTCCGTATGTTTCCTTGGCGCCCTGCCCGGCCCCGATAATCAAAACGATGTGGGCAGAATCACCACGAACCTGCTCTTGCACTTTGCAAGCTGATCTAATCCGTTCATGTATGCGGCCGATTGCTCACCGGCGTGCCACCAAAGGAAATTGCCCATGAAAATTGCATCCATTGCCTTCGCGAGCCTGGCGATGACGGCGCTCGCCCTTCCTGCTCATGCTGAGGCCATCAAGATCGGCGTGCAGCCCTGGCTCGGCTATGGCCCGCTCTGGATTGCCGACCAAAAGGGCTTTTTTGAAGAGAACGGCGTCGAAGTTGACCTTATCAACTTCACTTGGGACCAGGACATGGCGGCAGCACTAGCCAGCGGCAATATCCAGGTCATCTCGGCTGCCACCAACACCGTGATCCTCAACATCAACAACGGCGTGGACCTCAAGGGCTTCATGATCATGGACGGCTCGACGACGGCGGATGCCGTGTTGGCGGGCAACAACATTGCCTCGATCGCCGAACTCAAGGGCAAGAAGGTCGCCTATGAGATCGGCTCCACCAGCGATCTGCTGATCAACTACGCGCTTAACTCCAACGGCCTTACCATTGCCGATGTGGAAGCTGTCCCGCTGGCGGCCGCTGATGCGGGCCTGGCGCTGATCGCTGGCCGCGTGGACATTGCCGTCACCTACGAGCCCTATATCTCCGCTGCCCTGGCGCAGGGTCCGGACTTCAAGGTGCTCTATACGGCTGGCGAAAAGCCGGGCCTGATCAGTGACGTCCTGGCCGCCGAAGCAAGCTTCATTGCCGAAAACCAGGACGCCCTGGTCGGCATCATCAAGGCCTGGGACCAGGCGGTGACCTTCATGCGCGACAACCCGGAAGAAGGCGGCAAGATCATTGCTGACGCCGTCGGCAGCCCCATCGAGGAATTCAACACCGCCTTTGCCGGCGTGCACCTCTATGACCTCGCTGAAAATGCCGCAGCCCTTGGCGGCGAGTTCCAGGCCACCGTCGAAGAGATCGGCGGTATCATGCAGCAGGCCAATCCGAACGACGTCAAGACCGTGCCGACCGGGGAAGATTTCCTCGACCTTGCGGCGGTCAACGCGGCCGCCGGCCGCTAATCCCTGGCCGGCGCCCCCAAGCGCCGGCTTTCACTCCGGATCACAAGAACCAGCATGCCCAAGAGTTCGAGCATCGCCCAAGCCGCCGCTGCCGGCCGGACCGATCGCCGCAAGAGCCGCAGCCGCGCCGGCCTGTTGCAGCTGCGCCAATCCATTCCAGACAGCGTTTTCAACGGCGCGGGCTTTGTGGTTCCGGTTGCGCTGGTGTTGGTGTGGTGGGCGGTCACGGCGCTGGGCCTCGTCAAACCCCTCTTTCTTCCCAGCCCCTACGCCATCCTCGAGGAAGCCTGGCGGCAGATCAGCACGGGCATTCTCCTTCAGGACGCCAGTGTCAGCGTCTACCGCATCCTTGTGGGCTGGCTGAGTGCGGCGCTGCTGGCCATTCCGATTGGCATCCTCATGGGCAATTTTCGCCTGTTCGAAGGCGCCCTTGAGCCGCTGATCTCGACCATTCGCTACATGCCCGTCGTGGCGCTGATCCCGCTGACCATCCTGTGGGCCGGCATCGGGGACGAGCAGAAGATCCTGATCCTTTTCCTCGGGACCTTTTTCCAGATGGCCCTGATGGTGATGGACAATGTCAAGACCATCGACATCAACCTCATTCGTGCGGGCCAGACCTTGGGCTTTTCCAATACCGAGATCCTGTGGCGCATCATCCTGCCCGCCGCCCTGCCCGCCATCTGGGACACGTGCCGCATCACCATTGGCTGGACCTGGACCTATCTCGTGGTTGCAGAATTGGTTGCCGCCCAGACCGGCCTTGGCCGCCGCATCATGGACGCCCAGCGCTATCTTGCCACCGACACCATCATCTTCGGCACGCTGTTTATCGGCCTGCTCGGCTTGCTGACGGACTACGCCTTTAAACGCACGGGCCGCTCCCTATTCCGCTGGACGGGTAATCGATGAGCGCTGTATCCACCCCCAAGATCGTCGTTGATGCGGTCGGCAAGATTTTTGGCGAGGGCGACGACGAGTTCCTGGCCATCGACCGCATCGATCTTACCGTCGCGCCCAACGAATTCGTTTCCATCGTCGGCACGTCGGGCTGTGGCAAGTCTACGCTCCTCAACATGGTCGGCGGCCTCACCGAGCCGACCTTTGGCGATGTCCTTATCGATGGCAAATCGGTGACCGGCCCCGGCCGGGACCGTGGCTTCGTGTTCCAGGGCTATAGCCTCTTCGAGTGGATGACCGTTGAGGGCAACATCCTCTTTGCGCTCGAAAAGAGCCGCATGGGCAAGGCCGAAAAAGCTGAACTGGTGCGCCAGTTCATCGCCGAAGTGGGGCTCGCCGGCTTCGAGCAGGCCTATCCGCGCCAGCTCTCGGGCGGCATGCGCCAGCGTGTCGCCATTGCGCGCGCCCTCGTTTACAAGCCGTCCCTGCTCCTGATGGACGAGCCGTTCGGTGCCCTCGATGCCCAGACCCGCGGCATGATGCAGGAGTTGCTGCTCAAGGTATGGGAAGACCACAAGGTCACCGTGCTGTTCGTCACCCATGACGTGGAGGAAGCCATCTTCCTGGCTGACCGAGTGGTTGTTCTGGCGTCGCGGCCCGGCCGGCTCAAGCGGGAACTCAAGGTCGATCTGGAGCGCCCCCGCCGCTACGACATCGTCACCAGCCCCGAATTCTCAGCCCTCAAGCGGGACGTCCTCGCCGACATCCGCGAGGAAACGCTTAAAGTCATGTCCATGGAGCATCGCTAGGCATCCCACAGCAGGCTCACGGCCGACCGCTCGAGCCGCCGACGATTAACCCCCGCGCTGGAACGCATGAAACAAAATGGCCCTTAAACCTCGCTCCGGACTGCTTTTCGACATCGACGGCACCTTGGTTGAAAGCGATCCGCTGCACCTCAAGGCCTTCAACCAGGCCTTTGCTCCTTACGGCCACCAGTTCGACAAGGAGCGTTTCGGGCGTGAATTGCAGGGCATGGCCAACGAAGCCATCGGCGCGCGGTTTTTCCCCGGCGAGACGCCCGCAGTCCAATGGGACATCATGATGCGCAAGGAAGCGCTCTTCCGGGACCTGGCTGCCGCGGGCGTCGAGTCCGTGCACGGCCTGTTTGCCTTGCTCGACTGGGCCGATGCGCAAGGCCTGCCCGCCATCGCGGTGACCAACGCCCCCCGTCCCAACGCCGAATTGCTGCTCGACAGCATCGGGGTGCGCAAGCGCTTCAAGGACGTCGTCATTGGCGACGAACTCGCTCATGGCAAGCCGCACCCCCTGCCCTATCTCGAAGGCCTGCGCATCCTTGGCGCCGATCCGGCCAACTGCGTGGCCTTCGAGGATTCGCGCACCGGCATCATGTCGGCCACCGCCGCCGGCATCACCACGATTGGCATTGCCACCGGGCTTGAACCTAAGCAACTCGTTGCCGCAGGAGCGAGTATGGCTGCCAGGGATTTCGCCGACGAGAAGCTGCTCGCCCTGGTGGCTGCGAGGGTTCTCTGCGCCTAGTCCGCCGTGAGCATGACCTTGACGCTGCGCGAGCGGTCGGCGGCAAGTTGAAACGCATCATTTGCCGCGGCCAGGGATCGTTCCGCCGTCACCAACTTGAGCACGTCGATCTCCCCGGCGGAAATCAGCTCCACGGCCTCGTTGAACTCGGCGCCGAAGCGGAAAGTGCCCTTGAGGTCGATTTCCTTGCTCATCACCGCATTGGCCGGCACCGGGATCGTGCCGCCCGGCAGATTGCCGATCTGAACCACTGTGCCACCGCGCCGAACACTGGCAATGGCGGCAGCAAGCCCGGCTGCAGTGCCGGAAACCTCAAAGGCAATGTCGAATGAGCTTTCGGCCGCCAGCGCGGTCAACTCCGCCTCTCCATGGGACAGGTCGATGGTGCGGTCCGCTCCAAGCCGGTCGGCAAAAGCCAGCGGCGCCTGGGCGATGTCAGCCACCGTTATCTGGCCGCAGCCCCTGAGGCGCGCCGCGAGCATCACCAGCAGGCCGATAGGGCCGGCGCCGAAGATGATCGCGTTCTTGCCCCCGATCTCCCCGGCTCGCGCCACGGCGTGCAAACTGACTGCGAGCGGCTCGGCCAGTGCTGCTGCCTGGAAGGAAACGTCTTCCCCAACCCGCACGCATTGCGCCGGCGTCGCGTCAAAGATGGTGGCAAAGCCGCCCTGCATGTGGGGAGTCTTTGAGGCCGAGCCCATGAAGTAGATGTTTTCGCATAGATTGGCGCGACCCTCCCGGCAGCGGGCGCAATGGCCACACCAGCGGGAAGGATTAACCGCCACGCGGTCGCCGACGCTGAGCCCAGGCGCCGCCCCATTGATCTCGACGACCTCGCCCGCCACTTCGTGGCCAAGGATCAGCGGCGCATTGACCACGAAATCGCCGGTGCGCGCGTGGCGGAAATAATGCAGGTCCGAGCCGCAGATCCCGCCGGCACCAAAGCGCACCCGGACCATGCCGGGCGCCAGTGCCCCGAGCGGGTGCTCGACGACGCGAAGATCTTCGGCGCCGAACAGCGTCGCGGCAATGGGCTCATTGGTCATCGGATCAGTCCCATTTGCGTCGGCAGCCAAAGACTGATCGCGGGGATAAAGGTGATCAGGATCAAGGCCACCAAGAGGGGAACCAGCCAGGGCAGGATCGCCATGGTCGTGCGCTCCACCGAAAGTTTGGCGATGCGCGAGAGCACGAACAGCACCATGCCGAGCGGCGGATGCAGCAGCCCGATCATCAGGTTCAGCGTCATGATCAGGCCGAAATGCACCGGGTCGATGCCATACAGCAGCGTGATCGGCAGCAGGATTGGCACGAGGATGGTGATCGCCGCGATCGTGTCGAGAAAACACCCGATCACCAGCATCAGGATGTTGACCAGGATCAGGAACACCCATTTGTTGTCGGTCAAAGAGGTGATGAAGCTCGAGAACACCTGTGCTGCCTGGCTGACGGTCAAAAGCCAGGCAAAGATCGACGCTGCCGTTACGATAAACAGCACCGATGCCGTGGTCTCGATGGTGTCAAAGCTCGCCTTGGCCAGGCTTGCCAGCGTCATCGTCCGGTAGCGCACCAGCCCCAAAAACAGCGACCAGACCACCGCCGCCATGGCGGCCTCGGTAGGCGTGAACCAGCCCATGGTCATGCCCCCGATCAGGATAACCGGGGTCATCAGCGCCATCACGGCCGAAAAATCGAAATACCAGTCGCAGACAATGAGGACCAGCAGCGCCAGCCCTACGGCCAGGTTGAGGGATAGCCCCGCCCAGGTCAGCAGGTAGACGAACAAGGGAAAGGCGGCGACCACCAATATCTCAACCGAGGCCGCACCCAGCTTGCGCCACTGGAACGGCGTGTCCGAGCCCCAGCCCCGGCGATACGCAAAGATGGCGACCGTGACCATCATTAGCAGGGTCATGACCACGCCGGGCAGAATACCGGCCATGAACAGCGCCCCGATCGAAACATTGGCCATCATGCCGTAGATCACGAAGGGGAGTGACGGCGGAAAGATCGGGCCCAGCGTCGCCGAGGCCGCAGTCACCCCCACCGCTGCCTCGACCGGATAGCCGTGCTCGCGCATGGCCTTGATCTCGATGGTGCCGATGCCCGCAGCATCAGCGAGCGCCGCTCCGGACATTCCCGAGAAGATCACCGAGCCGATGATGTTCACCTGCGCGAGGCCACCCTTCATCCAGCCCACCAGGGCCAGGGCAAAGGTGTAAATGCGCCCGGTGACGCCGGCTATGTTCATGAGATTGCCGGCGAAAATGAAGAACGGGACGGCGAGCAGCGGGAAACTCTCGACGCCCGCGATCATGCGCTGGGCGGCGATGATGTCGGGCGCCACCCCATAAACCAGCAGGTAAAGCAGAGAGGAGCCCGCCATCGATACTGCGACGGGCACGCCGATAAGCATCAGGGCGAGAAAGGCGCCGATCAGGAGCAGCATGGTTTATTCCCCCAGCCCGTCAAAGGCGGTTGGCCGCTCCAGCACCGAATAGCCTCGCCGGATATTGCCGACGAACACCTGGACGGCGCGCACCGTCATCAAGGCAAAACCCGCCAGAACGGCGTAGAACACCACATTGCGCGGCAGGTCGATGGTGACCATGCGCTCGTCATGGACGATGCCGACATAGCGCCAGAACAGCCAGGTCATGTAGGCAAAGAAGGCGATGGTGATCAGGTTGACCGCAAGCGCCAGCCAACGCCCAACCCCCGCAGGCAGATAGTGATAAATCACATCCACATGGATGTGCCGGGTCATTCGGGTGCACATCACTGCGCCCAGAAACACCACCACAACCAGGCAGTTGATCGCGATCTCTTCGGTCCAGGCGAAACTGTTGTTCATCACATAGCGCGTGAAGAACTGCAGGAAAACGCAAAGGGACATGCCCCAGAACACGGCGAGGGTGATCCAATCTTCCCAGGCATATTGTTTGAGATCGATCGGCGCAGTGTCTTCTTGGAAAGCGCTGGAGAGTTCTTCGGCGGAAATCTGGGTGTGGGTTTCTTGGCTCATTCGCCGCAGCTCCGAAAGCAAGGGGGCGGAAAAGCAGGCCGCGGTTTGTGCTGCCGGGCCTGCCTTGTTCGCGAACTACTGGATGGCGCGGATCGCCTCCCAATCGGCCTTGCGATAGCCGAACTCCTCGAAAGTCACTTTCTGCATGACATTGGCTTCGAAATCGGCGCGATCCACCTCGGTGACCGTCAGGCCACGCTCGGTAAAGGTTTGCACAAGCTCCGCTTCGCGCTCGACGACAATGTTGGTGGCCCGCTCTGCGGCTTCCTGCATGACCTCGGTGAAGATCGCCTTGTCTTCGTCGGAGAGCTGCGCCCAGCGCGACTGCGACACGATCGTATTGAGATGGTCAACGATGTGTCCGGTCAGGATGATGTGCTTTTGCACTTCATAGAACTTCTTGGCGTCGATGGTGGTCAGGGGATTTTCCTGCGCTTCCACCGTTCCCTGCTGCAGGGCCAGATAGACTTCGGCAAAGGCAATGGGTGCCGTGTTGGCGCCGCAAGCACGGGGCATGGCCAGGTAAGCTGGCACATCGGGAACCCGGATCTTGAGCCCCTGCATGTCCGCGCATTTCTCGATCGGCCGATTGGATGTGGTGTGCCGCGTGCCGTAATAGGTAGTGGACGCGATGTGGTGACCTGACGCCTCTTCGTAACCGGCCGTCAGTTCCTTGTACTTATCGCTTTGCGTGTAGGCGAGCAGATGGTTGGCATCGCGGAAGATGAAGGGGAAATAGGTCACCCCGATGGGCGAAAACTCCCGGGCGGCAAAGCTTGAGCCGGAAATGATGATATCAACCGTTCCAAGGGTAAGCCCCTGATTGATGTCGGTTTCCTTGCCCAGCTGCGAGGCCGGAAACACATCGATGGTGTAGCGGCCATCGGTGCGTTTCTCGATCTCTTCCGCCGCCCACACCGATTCCGTGTGAAAGGGCTCGGAGGTTTCGTAGACATGGGCCCATTTCAGCGCAGTTTGGGCCGAAGCTGACGCGATTGGCAGCGCGACTGCAGCAATGGTGCCCAGTAGAACGGCGTATTTTTTCAACACAGTGAACCTCCCTTTTGTTTTTGGTCTGACTTCTTGCGCCAAGTCTCCTCCCGGCGCGTGACTAGCCCCTGCCCCTTCGCTGAGGTAATTTACCCGAAGTTTTCCGAGCATCGGGTCTCCGACAGCAGCGGACACCTTTGCGTCGGTGTTGCGGGTCTGGAATCCTGGGCGGGAATGGGTTGCACGAACGCCGCACTTCAGCTGCAGGCGTAAGCAGCGCCCCGCAGACGGTGGCGCGCCACATGTCAAGCCAACCATAGCGATACCGCAACCGGTCGCTCGCCAAGAAGTCCCTGGCGTCTATCCGTTGGCGTGGCTGGTCTGCGATCTGCCGATAAACCCGGCGTGGTTCGACGGCCTGACTTGGCATCGCCGCTATATCCTCCTAGCCATGACCGCCTGCCTCCCAGGAAGCGGTCTGACCTTTACCGGAAGGCTGTCGCGTTCGCCCTGCAGTGTCAAGGAGGTATTCTGCTGCGGGCAAAAGTTGTGTGTGGACAATGCTGTAGCAACGTCGCCCGCCGCCGCGGCGCTGAACTTGCGATCTCCTCCCAACCGAACAATTTCGAACCGCTTCGAGCGGTTATCGTCTGGTGGGGCTCCCGCTAAGGTCAACGCATCAAGAAACAGGCCGTGCCCACCCGCTTAACCAGCGGGTGGGCGTTAGTTATAGCTTACCAGGTTTGCTTGAGGGTCGCGCTGATGGTGCGGCCGGGATTGTAGAAGGTGGCGCCAAAGCCGCCGACATATTTCTGGGCGGCATGCTTTTCGTCGAAGATGTTGCTGACATTGAGCTGCAGGGTCGTGTTTTCCTGGATCTCATAGTTTAGGGCAGCATCGAAGATTATGGCCGCATCGGCCTTGGTCGTGTTGGCGTCGTCGATGTAATAGGCGCCGGTATAGCGCGCGCCGGCGCCAAGAGTGATCTCACCCAGGCTGCCGATGCTGGGGATGGTGTAGTCAACCCAAAGCGAAGCGAGGTGGTTGGGCACGCGGGAAAGCTCGTTGCCGGCATTGCCCGTGGCGCCATCCTCCACGATCTCCGACATCATGTAGCTATAGGCGGCGGTGACCGTCAGATTTTCCATCAGCTCGGCCTTGGCCTCGAGGTCGATGCCAGTGACGCTCACTTCGCCCAGGGTTTCCTGCGTCGGCGGGGTTCCCGGTATGGTGACGGTGATGTTGTCCTTGGACAGGCTGAAGAGCGAAGCGGTAAACAGCGCCGGATAAGCCTCAGGCTGGTATTTGACGCCCACTTCCCATTGCTGGCCGCGCTCGGGCGCAAGGGTGGTGACGGGCGTGCCATAAGGCGCTGCCGGAACCGCCGACTCGGCATAGCTGACAAAGCCCGATACTTCCGGGGTGAACTTGTAGACCAGGCCGGCGCGCTTGGTGAACTCGCTGAAGTCACCGCCAAAGGTGGTGCCGCTGAGATTGTCGGTTTGCTCCAGATCGAGCCAATCATTGCGGACGCCGACTGTGGCGATCAGGCTATCGGAGAAGGTCAATTCCTGCTGCAGATAGATCGCGTTGCCCTTGGTGTTGTAGGCCGCATCGGCATAGATCGGCAGCACTTGGGGCGCACCGGTATAAACCGGGTCCGTCCAATCAATGCCAGGAGCAGCGCCGTAAAAGCCCTTGCTCGTGAAGTTGTCGTCATTGTGCTCGACGCCGAGGAGCGTGCGGGAATCGACATCGCCTAGGCTAGCCTCGTATTGCAGGCGCCCATCGATGATGAAGTGTTCGCGGCTGCCTTCGCTGGCCACGAAGTCGCGGGCCGCTACGGTGCCGGTGGTTGGGCCCGAGATATAGGCGTAGCCATAGTCACTGGCTGAGTTGGAATAGCGCGCGTTGGAGCTGAAAGTGAGGCCCGACCCGAAATCGTGGTCGAACATCAGGCTCACGGTGTCACGGTCAAGCGTGGCGTAGTTGAAGTCGGGTTCGCCAAAAAACACGTCGCGGTCAAAGTCGGTGCCCACCGGATGGCCGCCGCTATTGGGCGAATTCCGCTTGCGGAGGTGGTCGTAGACAACGGTCAACTTGGTGGCGTCGCTTGGGCGCCAGGTGACGCCGCCCATGGCAAAGGCCTCGTCGTCATTGGAATAGTCATATTCGTCACCGGCCAGGCGCAGCTTGCCGGTGACACGGTAGGAGAGCGTCTCATCGGGGGTGATATTGTCGCCGAAATCAGCGCCGATCTCGCCCCGGCCGAACGAACCTCCGGTCACAAAGACCTCGCCGAACTTCTCGCTTCTGGTGGTCTTGCTGACATAGTTCACCGAGCCGCCGGGGTCGCCGAGGCCGAATGCGGTGGAGTTGGCGCCCTTGACCACTTCCACCCGCTCAAAGGCATAAGGCTCCTCGCGCACGCCCAGGAACGGCCGGCCGATGCCAAGGCCATCCCGATAGGCGTAAGCATCGAGCCCGCGGATCTTGAAGTAATCGAAGCGACCATCCGAACCATAGAAGTCGGTGACCACGCCGGGCGTATATTGCAGGATCTCTTCGGCCGTTTCGGCGTCGCGGCGCTCGATTTCCTTGGCCGTGATCACCGAAACCGTGGCGGGGGTGTCGAGGATCGGGGTCGCAAGTTTGGAGCCGCTGGTGGTGGTACGCGCAACGATCGAGGCGCGGTCATCGTCGCTATTCTGGGCCTGGCCCTCGATGGTAATGGCAGGCAGGACCAGGGTTGAGCCGGCGCCAACGGTGTCCTGCGCAAAAACGAGGCTGGGCACCATGCCCGCCAGGGCCGTGCAGCCCAGCAGCATGGGGATCCCCAAATGCCCCCGCTTGCGCTTGCTCGTTTCGCCGTATCCCTCAATGCCCATAGTCGTACCCAATTCAATCCGGATGATACTGGTTCAACAGCGATCCGGCCGGTTTCGGTGGCTCGCTGGTAAGCTGACTGCTATGCTCCGGTTTTAGCAAAGCCGACCAATGCGTGGCAATTCATCGGCAATTTCAAAATCTTGCTGGTGGTGCGATTTCGCCGGTTGACGCCGCACCGTCAAACCTGACATGGACAGTCCGCTTTATACCTGAAGGACTATGCCGATGCTGCGGCTGCCTCGTTTTGCTGCGATCCTCATTATGGCGTGGAGCGCTACTGGCGCTGCCGGCGGCGTCATGGCGCAGGAAAGCGCCAGCTTTCCCCTCACCATCGAGCATGCCCTGGGCACCACGGTGATTCCCGCCAAGCCAGTGCGCATTGCGACGGTCGCTTGGGCCAATCACGAGGTGCCGCTGGCGCTTGGCATTGTGCCCGTGGGCTTTGCCCGCGCCGATTTCGGCGACGACAATGCTGATGGCGTGCTGCCCTGGGTGGCCAACAAGCTCGAGGAACTCGGCGCGCAAACGCCGGTGCTGTTCGACGAGGGCGACGGGGTCGACTTCGAGGCTGTGGCCGCAACCGATCCCGACGTGATCCTGGCCGCCTATTCCGGGCTCAGCCAGCAGGACTATGACATGCTGAGCCAAATCGCTCCCGTGGTCGCCTATCCCGATGCGCCATGGTCGACCGAGTGGCGCGAGATGATCCGCCTCAACAGCCGGGCGCTCGGCCTGGGCGCCGAAGGGGAAGCGCTGGTCACCGGCATCGAGGCCGAGATCGCCGAGGCAGCCGCCGCTCACCCCGACCTGCGCGGCAAGCGGGCCATGTTCGTGACCCATCTCAATGCCTTTGACCTCAGCACCATCAATTTCTACACGGCCAACGACACGCGGGTGAAATTCTTCGCGGATTTGGGGCTGCAATCCCCTCAAAGCGTCACCAATGCCTCCCTTCCCGGGAAGTACTCGGGCTCCGTGAGTGCTGAGCAGATCGACATGTTCAACGACGTCGATATCCTCGTCACCTATGGCGATCAGCAGCTGGTGGATGCCGTTAAAGCCAATTCCTTGATCTCCAAGATGCCGGCGGCTGCGCGGGGTGCACTGGTTGTTCTGGGCTCCGATCCCGCGGGAACCGCGGCCAATCCGACCCCGCTTTCGATCTCCTTTATTCTCGACGACTACCTGGCGCTGCTGTCGGATGCGGCGGAAAAGCTGCAATGACAGTGTCCGGCGCGTCAACGACCGCTCCCCCCAAGCTGTTTGGCCCATCGGGTGGCCAACGCAGCCTGTGGCTGGCCGCCGGTGTTGCACTCGTGGCGCTGCTTTGCGTGCTTTCGATCACCGTGGGCTCGCGCGAGGTTTCCGGGGCGGACATCACTGCAGCCCTGCTCGGGCATGAAGACACGATCGGCCAGGCCTCGGTCACGCTGCGCATCCCCCGGACCTTGCTCGGCTTGCTGAGCGGCGCCGCCCTTGGCCTTGCCGGTACCGTGATGCAAGGCATCACCCGCAATCCCCTGGCTGATCCGGGTATCCTGGGCGTCAATACCGGGGCTGCGCTGGCGGTGGTGCTTGGCATTGCCTGGTTCAACCTCAGCTCGACCCAGGCCTTTGTTTGGGCAGCAATTGGTGGCGCGGGCGGCACTGCCCTCTTGGTCTACACCATCGGCTCGCTCGGCCGCGGCGGCGCGACGCCACTCAAGCTGGTGCTGGCTGGTGCCGCAACCTCGATTGCCTTTTCCTCGCTGGTGACCGCCGTGGTGCTGCCGCGCAACGACATCGCCGGCGGCATCCGCTCCTGGCAGATCGGCGGGGTTGGCGGCGCTGACTTCGAGCGCATCCTCGTTGTGCTCCCCTTCCTCACGGTCGGGCTCATTGTCAGCCTGCTTTGCGCCAAAAAGCTCAACGCCCTGGCTCTGGGCGATGACCTGGCTGCAGGCCTGGGAGAGCACGTTGCCCTGATCCGGGCGGTGGGGGCGTTCGGGGCCATCCTGCTCTGCGGCGCCACCACGGCCGCCTGCGGTCCAATCGGCTTTGTCGGCCTTGTGGTGCCGCATTTGTGCCGCCTGCTGTTTGGCTCCGATTATCGCTGGCTGCTGCCGCTTTCGGCCATCGGCGGCGCAGGCCTGCTGGTGCTGGCCGATATTGTCGGGCGCATTGTCGCCCGTCCCGCCGAACTCGATGTCGGCATCATCACGGCCCTGGTCGGCGCACCCTTTTTCATCTGGGTGGTTCGCCGCCAACGTATCCGGGAGCTGTGACCGTGCTCGCCGCCGCTCCGTTCAGCTTCGCCGCCAGCCGGCGCAACCGCATGGCCCGCCACGCGACCGTCACGGCCGGGTTGCTCGCCGTCCTCGGGGCTCTTTTCGTGCTGACCCTCACATTGGGCCAATCCTTCACGCCGCCGGCCGATGTGCTGCGCGTGCTGCTCGGCGAGGATGTGGCCGGCGCCAGCTTTGCCGTCGGGCAGTTGCGCCTGCCGCGCGGCGTGCTGGCAATCTTGTCCGGCCTGAGCTTTGGCATGGCGGGCGCGGCCTTTCAGATCATGCTGCGCAATCCCCTGGCCAGCCCCGACATCATCGGCATCAGTTCGGGCGCCAGTGCCGCCGCCGTGTTCGCGATCGTCGTGCTCTCGCTCAAGGGAACCGTCGTATCCCTTTTTGCCGTTGGCGCGGGCCTTTCGGTCGCGCTCCTCGTTTACGGGCTGTCCTTTCGCAACGGGGTCGCGGGCACCCGGCTGATCCTCGTGGGCATCGGCGTTTCCGCCATGCTGGAAAGCATGGTTGCCTATCTCCTCACGCAGGCCCCGGACTGGAATTTGCAGGAGGCCCTGCGTTGGCTCTCTGGCAGCCTCAACGGCGTCCAACTGGTTCAGGCCGTTCCTGTATTGGGAGCCCTCGCCTTGTTTGGTGGCGTGCTGCTCCTCCTCACCCGCGAGCTTGATCTGCTGCGGCTGGGTGACGACACGGCCTCGGCCCTTGGCGTACGCGTTTCGCAGACGCGGGTGCTGGTGATCATTTCGGCCGTGGGCCTGATCGCGACGGCCACCGCAGTCACCGGCCCAATCGCCTTCGTGGCCTTCCTGTCCGGACCTATTGCGGCCCGGATCGGGGGCCCGCGCCAGTCGCTGCTCGTTCCGGCGGCGCTGGTGGGGGCATTGCTGGTGCTGGGTGCTGATTATGCCGGGCAATTCCTGCTGCCCGCCCGCTATCCTGTCGGTGTGGTCACCGGAGCCTTGGGCGCGCCTTACCTGATTTACCTCATCGTGCGGACCAACCGCACTGGAGGCACGTTGTGACGCGCCATTCCCTCACGGTCGACAAGCTTCGGGCTCGCTATGGCGAGACGGAGATCCTCCATGGCCTCGATCTGCAGGTGCCGATGGGGCAGATCACGGTGATCGTGGGCGCCAATGCCTGTGGCAAGTCCACCCTGCTACGCGCCATGTCCCGCCTCCTCGTTCCCCATAGCGGGCAAGTGGTGCTGGACGGCAAGGCGATCCACCAGACCCCGCCGCGCCAGCTCGCCCGAACACTTGGCTTGCTGCCCCAGTCGCCCATTGCGCCTGAAGGCATAGCCGTGGCCGATCTGGTGAGCCGGGGCCGGCATCCACACCAGGGGCTGTTCGCGCGCTGGACCCGGCAGGACGACGAAGCGGTCGAGAACGCCCTCGTTGCGACCAGGACCACTGAACTGGCCGAGCGCCCGATCGAAGAGCTGTCCGGCGGACAGCGCCAGCGCGTCTGGATTGCCATGGCGCTGGCGCAGCAAACCGACATTTTGCTCCTCGATGAGCCAACCACCTTTCTCGACATCAGTCACCAGATCGAAGTGCTTGACCTCCTGACCGACCTCAACCGCTCGCGCGGCACCACCATTGTCATGGTGCTGCACGACATCAACCTCGCCGCTCGCTACGCTGACTGGCTTGTGGCGATGGCCGGCGGGCAAGTGCAGGTGATCGGCCATCCCGATCAGGTGGTGACACCAGCCACCATCCAGCAGGTGTTCGGCATCGCGAGCCAGGTCATCACCGACCCAGTTTCGGGGCGCCCCATCATGCTGCCCATCGGCCGGCACGGCACGCTCCCGCCCCCAACCCATTGCAACCCCCACCACCGCTTCAAGGAGACCTCCCCATGATCGCTTTGCAGGAATACAAGCTTTCAGGCGTGGCGCTTCCGAGCGATCCGATCTGGATGCTGGAGGAAATCTGCGAGCATTTCGTCGAGCACGCCGAAGTGCAGCGGCTGGATAATTTCGCGCTGTTGCGCAATGAAGCCGGCCTGGCCAGCATCCGGGCCGATGCCGGCAAACTGTTGATCGAACTGACCGCGCCCACGCCCCTGGCGCTGGAAATGAGCCGCACAGATCTGGCGGAGCATCTGTTCTATTTCGCCGGCAAGGAGCCATTCGCGCTGGAATGGTCCGAGCCAGCCCAGCCCCTGACCCTACCGAACCTGCACCATGTCACGGTGGCGGTCGCCGAGGACATCACCCCCCGCATGCGGCGCGTGAAATTCAGCTGCGCCGATGTTAGCCCATTTGTTGGCGGAGAAATGCATGTGCAACTCCTGGTGCCGCCACAGAACCGCCCGCCGGTTTGGCCCAGCTATCGCCGCGATGGCCGGGTGAACTGGCCTGAGGGTGATGATGCGCTGCTTGTTCGCGCCTATACGATCAGGGCGGTCGACACCGAGCGCGGCGAACTCTGGATCGATTTCTTGCAGCACCCCGCACCAGGCGTCGAAACGCCGGGCGCGGACTTCGCGCGCGATGCAGTGCCCGGTATGCAAGTGGCTCTCTTGGGCCCATCCAGCGGCAAGTTGCCGGAGGGCGCTTCGATCTTCCTTGCCGGAGACGAAGCGGCTTTGCCAGCCATTGCACACATCGCGGAGGAAGCGCCGGCGGGAACGCGCCTGCAAGCCCTGATCGAGGTTTGGGACGAGAGCGAAGAGCAAGAACTCCGTTCCGCCGCCGCGCTCGATATCCGCTGGCTGCACCGCAAGACCTATCCCGATGCAAGCCAGGGCACCTTCGCTGGCGAAATCAAGCAAGCCCTCGGCGCGGTTGATAGCCAGACCTATGTGTGGGTGGCCTGCGAGAAGCAGGATGTCCGCGCCGTGCGCTCATTCCTCAAGAGCCGCGGCCATGATCGCAAGGCCATGTATGTCGCGTGGTATTGGGAACGCGAGGCGCCTGCAGGCTCAGTCAGCGATTGAGCACTTCGCCGCTCACCATGTCGATCTGCATGCCATCGAAAGCTGGCGTGACATTGTCGGGTGTGCCCGCTTCGGTGGCGTGGTAGTCCAGGTCGATATGCAGATTGGTCAGTACCGCCTGGCTTGGCGCGAAGCGCTCGATCAGTTCGAGCGTTTCGGGCAGGCTCAAATGGCTGGGATGCGGCGCCGGGCGCAGCGCGTCGATCACCCAGGACGTCAGCCCTGACACCGCCGCAAAGGACTGGCCTGGAATGCCCGAAAGATCGCAGGAATAAGCGAAGTCAGCGACGCGAAAGCCGAGCGAGCGGATATTGCCGTGCTCCTGCTCGAAGCCGGTAATGTCGATGCTCCCACCCGGACCGTCAATGGTCAGCCCTTCCCCGGGCTCGATCTCATGGGCGTTGAGGATTGGCGGATAATCCCCACCCTTGGGCGTGGCAAAGCAATAGCCGAAGGCCTCGCGCAACCGCTGCCCGCACTCAGGGGTGAAGAACACATCCACCCGCCGGCGGTTCTGCAGCGCCAGTACGCGCAGATCATCGATGCCGTGTGTGTGGTCGGCATGCTCGTGGGTATAGAACACGGCGTCCAGCCGCCCAACTTGCGCCTCGAGCAGTTGTTCGCGCAGATCGGCGCCGGTGTCGATGAGAATGCGCGTCGGCTCCGTGCTGCCCTCGCTCCAGCCTTCGATCAGCAGCGAACAGCGACGACGCCGGTTGCGCGGCTCGCTGGGGTCGCAATCGCCCCAATTATTGCCCACGCGCGGCACGCCGCCCGAGGAGCCGCAGCCTAGGATCGTCGCAACGAGCTTGGTCGCGGCTGCCATCGCTCAAACCAGCCCGGTCTTGCTGAACAGCCGCGCAAAATTCGCGGTGGTCTGCGCGCCAAGGGTTTCCAGATCGATGCCGCGCACTTCGGCGAGTTTTTCGGCGGTGTGGCGCACAAAGGCCGGCTCATTGGATTGGCCGCGATGCGGAATGGGCGCGAGATAGGGCGCGTCGGTTTCCACGAGATAACGGTCGGCCGGCACAAAGCTCGCGACTTCCCGGATCTCCTCGGCATTCTTGAAGGTGATGATCCCGGAGAACGAGATATAGCCACCCAGCGCCAGGGCCCGTCGCGCCAGTTCCGGTCCCGCCGTGAAGCAGTGCAGAACAAAGTGGAATGCGCCCTGCCCGGCCTCTTCTTCAAGGATGGCAGCCATGTCTTCGTCCGCTTGGCGGCTGTGGATAACCAGTGGAAGACCGGTGATCCGGGCAGCCGCGATGTGGCGGCGCAAGCCTGTGGCCTGCGCTTCGCGGGGCGCATTGTCGTAGAAGTAATCCAGTCCCGCCTCGCCAATGGCTACGCAGCGCGGATGGGCACTTAGCCGCACGAGTTCATCTGCCGTGACATGCAGCTCCTCATGCGCGTTGTGCGGATGGGTGCCGACCGAGCACCAGACGTTCTCGTATCGTTCCGCGAGGTCCGTATAGGTCGAAAAGTTTTCCACACGTGTGGAAATCGTCACCATTCCAGTGACCCCGGCGGCCTTGGCCCGGCTCATCACGCTGTCCAGATCGGCGGACAGCGCCTCGAAGTCGAGATGGCAGTGGCTATCGATCAGCATCTTACTCGACCGGCTTGTCCAGACGCGCAAAAACGCCCTGCGGCACGGGCAGTTCCGTGCCAGGAGCGAGGCGGTCTCGCACCAGGGCCAAGGGCAGCAGCCGGTCGGTTTCGGGCACCGCCAGCTGGTCGAGCAGCTTGGCGGCCGAGCCCGGCACAAAGGCCAGCATCGGGATGGCCAGGCGCCGCACGGTGTCGGCAGTGCGATACAGCACGGTGCCCATGCGCTCGGGATCGGTTTTCTTGAGGGCCCAAGGCTCCTGGGCCGCGAAGTAATTGTTCGCCGAGCTCAGCGCGGCCATGATCGCCCCGGTGGCTTCGTGCACCAACTGCTCGTCCATCGCCTTTTGCGCGGTTTGGATGGCCTCGCCGACTTCGCGCTCCAGCGCCTCGTCGGCCGCCGTGGCGTGGCCAACAGCGGGCACCTTGCCGTCGCAGTTCTTGTTGATCATCGAGAGCGAACGCTGGGCCAAATTGCCCAGATTATTCGCCAGGTCGGCATTGACCCGGTTCACCAGCTTTTCATTGCTGTAGTCGCCGTCATTGCCGAACGAGACTTCACGCAAAAAGAAATAGCGCAGGGCGTCAGCGCCGAAGGTCTCGACCAGATGGAACGGGTCGATGACATTGCCGAGCGACTTGCTCATCTTCTGCCCGTCGACCGTCAGGAAGCCGTGCGCGAAGACCCGATGCTGCACCGGCAGGCCGGCGCTCATCAGGAAGGCGGGCCAGTACACCGTATGGAAGCGGATGATGTCCT
The DNA here is from genome assembly GCF_058133495.1 of Devosia sp. Z6_126. NCBI lineage: Bacteria > Pseudomonadati > Pseudomonadota > Alphaproteobacteria > Hyphomicrobiales > Devosiaceae > Devosia > Devosia sp. Z6_126. The sequence continues at coordinate 42,969 of NZ_JBYUNO010000002.1, forward strand.
TGCCGATCACATGCAAATCGGCCGGCCAAAACTTCTTGAACAGCTCGTTCTGCTCATCGGGAAAACCGAGGCCCGTGATGTAGTTGGTCAGCGCGTCGACCCAGACATACATCACATGTCCCGGTGCGTCCGGCACCGGAATGCCCCAATCGAAGGTGGTGCGGGAGATCGACAGATCTTGCAGCCCGCCTTTGACGAACGAGATGATTTCATTGCGTCGCTCCTTGGGCGCGATGAAATCAGGGTTGGCTTCGTAGAGGTTGAGCAGCTTTTGTTGATACGCCGAAAGGCGGAAGAAATAGGTGGGCTCTTCCACCCAGTTCACTTCGGCGCCCGAGGGAGCAAAGCGTTTGCCGTCCTTTTCGGTGAGTTCGTCCTCATCGAAATAGGCCTCGTCGCGCACCGAATACCAGCCCTTATAGGTGGACTGGAAAATGTCGCCATTGCTGCTGTCGGCCATGCGCTTCCAGATGGCCTGGCTCGCTTCATGGTGGCGCGGCTCGGTGGTGCGGATGAAATCGTCGTTGGAAAGCTCGAGCGCTTCGGCCAGGCGCCGGAATTCGCCCGAATTGCGGTCGGCCAGCTCGCGCACCGGGATGCCCTGCGCCTGGGCGGTCTGCACCATCTTGATGCCATGCTCGTCGGTGCCGGTGAGGAAATATACCTCGCGCCCTTCGAGGCGCTTCCAGCGGGCGATGGCGTCGGTCGCGATCATCTCATAGGCGTGGCCGATATGGGGCGCGCCGTTGGGATAGGAGATGGCGGTGGTGATGTAAAAGCTGTTGCTCATGAGTACTCGGTCGGGGCGGCAGCGGTCCGGTCGAGGTGCCGCCGAATGGCATCGAAGATAACGACCAGGGTCTGCTTGGTATCCAGATTGATGCTCTCGGCTTCCTCGAGCAATGCGTGCGCCTTGTCCCATAGCTCGTTTGCCGAGGCAAGCCGCAAGCGGTTGGATGGCTCAATCGCCGCCCGCCGCGCTTCATCGGCCATCCAGTTGTCGAGCATTTCCTTGGCAAAGGACATCTCCGCCCCCTGCGGGTCGGCGCCCAGTGCATCGGCAAGGGTCAGGTGCACGCTGGCGGGCTGGCGCGTTGGCGCCTGCAGCCAGGCGCTGAGGGCACCAAGCGCCGAGTCTTCCCCGAGCGCCAGGGTTTCAAACGCACGGCGTGGCCGCCCGCCGGCAAGCGCTACGGCCCGATCGAGCTCGGCGACGGATAGATCGGGTTTTTCCCCCTCCACCACAGCCCGCAGCTCGGCATCGGCGAGCGGGCGCAGCCCCAGCACATGGCAGCGCGACCTGATGGTGGGCAACAAGCGACCGGGCCGGTGCGAGATCAGCAGGAACGTCGTATCTGGTGGTGGCTCTTCGAGGGTCTTGAGCAAGGCATTGGCGGCGGAAGGGTTGGCGTCATCGATCGGGTCGATGATGGCAACGCGATGCCCCGATCGCCCGCGCGTGCGGTGCATGCTGTCGCGCAGGTCACGCACATCTTCGACCCGGATCACGGTGTAAAAGCCCTTGGCGTCCTTGGGACGCCGCCGCAACACGAAGAGATTGGGATGCGACATGGCCGCCACCTGCTCGGCGACCCGATGGGCATCCTCGTCGCCTGTCGCCGCAAGGATGGCACTCGCCAGTTCAAAGGCCAGCGTAGCCTTGCCGATGCCCTGCGGGCCGTGCAGCAGAATGCCACCGGGCAGCCGCCCCGCCGCCAGACGCTCCAAGATGGTGGCGCGGGCATTATCGTGCCCCCGGGCGCGCTGGCGTCGCTCGGGCGCGGGCAGATCGGCAAGCGCGTCAGGATCGCTCACGCCTGGGTGCCTTCAAGCAGTTCGGGAAAGCGCGCCTGCACCGCGTCCCAGATTTCCGCTTCCAGCGCGTCTTCGTCCTGGTCGGCGGACAGCACGACGCAACGGTCGGGATTGGCCGCGGCAATGGCGAGAAATCCCTTGCGCAGCCGCCGGTGCCAGTCGAGCTCTTCCTTTTCGAACCGATCGCCCGTTTGCGCCAGCCCATCCTCGAGGTCGCGTTGCGCAACGCGCCGAAACGCCAGTTCGGGGTCCATGTCGAGCACGATGGTGAGATCCGGCGTGTGGCCGTCCAGCGCCAGAACTTCGAGCGCCTCGATCAGCTTGTCGTCAACGCCTCCGGTCAGCCCCTGATAAGCGCGAGTGCTGTCATGGAAACGGTCCGAGATGACCCAGGTGCCCTGGCTCAAATTTGGCGCGATCAATTGCGTCACGTGATCGTGGCGGGCCGCCGCAAACAGGATGGCTTCGGCTCCCGGCCCCCAGCTTTCCGAACGTCCCTGCAGGATAAAGGAGCGGATGGCCTCGGCCCGCGGCGTACCACCAGGCTCGCGGGTGCGCACGGCCTGGATCGAGAAATTGTTGAGATTGGCGAGCAGACGCTTGACCTGGGTCGACTTGCCGACCCCCTCGCCCCCTTCGAAGGTCAGGAAGCGAGCGGGGCGAGGAATGGGAGCCTGAAGCATGAGATGGGGCCTATGTTCTGCCTACATCCAGCCCAGGGCCAGCTGCTTCAAAGCGTCGGTTGCCTTGCGCACCAAATCGCCTTCTTCCACCGTTTCGGCGGCATAAAGGGGCGCAGCCTGCACCAGCTGGTCGTCACAGAATACGCGCAGCTCGGCGATCTGGTCGCCCGCCTGCACCGGCGGCATCAGTGGGCTGGTATAAACAACTTCGCCCTTAAGGCATTTGCGCGAGCCCCGCGGCAGGTAGAGCGAAACCTCGCCTTCCCCCACAAGGCCAACGCTGCCGCTGCTGCCGCCATAAACATTGGCATAGGCAACAACCTTGCCCGGGGGATAAGCGGCAATGCGCTCGAACGCCCGCGTGCCCCAGGTGATGAGCTTGCGCCCTTCTTCGGTGCGCTGCGCCATCGAGGTCAGCCCATGCACCACCCCGATCAGGCGGCGGCCGCCGTCGTCCGTAGAGATCACCGAGCCATAACCGGCCGCTTCCGTGTGGCCCGTCTTGAGGCCATCGACGCCGATGCCCATTTCCACCAGCGAGTTGCGGTTGGGCTGGCGGATGCCGTTCCACTCCATCTCGGGTTCCGAGAAGTAGTGGTAGTATTCAGAATATTCGCGGATCAAATGGCGGGCCAGGTTCGCGAGGTCGCGCGCCGTCACATGCATCTCGGGATCAGGCAGCCCCGTGGAATTGGTGAAGTGCGAACCGCGCAGCCCGATATCCTCGGCCAGCTCGTTCATCATCGCGGCAAAGCTGCCTTCCGAACCGGCAATGCCCTCAGCCAGCACAATTGCCGCGTCGTTACCCGACTGGATGATCACCGAGCGGACGAGATCCTCGACCTTGATCTTGCTGTTGAGGTCGGCAAACATCGTCGAGCCACCCGAGGATGCACCCCCGGTGCGCCAGGCATGCTCGGACACAAAGAACTCGTCGGTCAGGCTGACCCGCCCGGCACGCACTTCATTGAATACCACGGCCACGGTCATGAGCTTGGCCATGCTGGCCGGCTCCATGGGCACATCGCCATCCTTTTGGAAGATGACGGTTCCCGATTCCTCATCCATCAGGACGGCGAACTTGGCTTTAGTGTCGAAATTGGCTTGCGCAAAAGCAGGAACCGACAGCGCCAGCAGCGCTGCCAGACAGACAAGAAAGCGGTTCACGATCGACAATCCCATGGCTTGAGTCTCCGGAAAGGAGCGGGCACAAAGTGCCCTTCGCCGATTAATAGAGGACTATGTCGTTGAGGCCAAGTTCTCGCGCAAGTTCGAGTACATCAGTGCGTGATACACCGGGCTTGAGTTTGGTGAGCACCAGCTGGGTTGCCGCCCGGCCATTGACGCTCACCGGCTTCTCGTCAACTGCGCCCAGCATGGCGAAGCGTTGCGCCAGCGCAATGGCGCTATCGCTGTCGCTGAACACGCCCAGTGCCAGCTTGATGTCTCGGGCGTCGGCATCCACCGCCTCCACCCAATCCTTGAGCTGGGGCGCGCGGGTTGCCATCGCCGTGGCGGCAGCATGGGCGGTATCGATGTTGAGGTCCTGCGCCTCTGGCGTGGTATCGGCATAGGCAAAAAGGCCGCCGACCATGTCGAACAGGCTGTTATTGCCACTATCGGCAAAGCGCGTATTGCCGCTGTTGATCGGCGGGCCGGAATAGCTGGCCAGCAGCATGCGCGTATCGTCGCCCTCAAGCGGGGCCGGCGCGACATATTCGACCTGCACCTGCGCATGGCCATTATTGACATAGCCCAGCAGCTCGGCGGCACGATGGGATAGATCCATCACCCGGCCGGGCATATAGGGGCCGCGATCATTGACCCGCACCACAACCGAGCGACCATTGGCCTGGTTAGTCACGCGCACATAGGAGGGCAGCGGCAGGGTTGGGTGGGCGCCGGTGATGGCATTGGCTGAAAAGATTTCACCATTGGCGGTCCGGCGGCCGTGGAAGTCAGAACCATACCAGGACGCCTCACCGGCAGCCCGGTAGTTCGGGTCGTGCTGGGGTACGTAGACCTTGCCCCGAACCTTATAGGGCTTGCCAAGCTGATAGCGCCCGCCACCCTTGGGTGGGTTGGGATGATTGGTGACGCGCGGCGAAGCGCTGACGCCGAATTCTTTGGAGGTAAATGCATCGCGCTTGACGGTGGCGCCTAGCCCGCCACCGCCGCATGCGGCGATCACGGGTGCAATGAGGGCCGCGAGGGCAAGGGCGCGAACGGCGGACTGCCTGGAGGTCTTCACTTTATACAAACTCATGTAACCACGCTGCTGAGCACAGACTGAAGCCCGGTGCTGGCCTGCTTGGCGCCTATGGAACGGGAATCTGGTTGAAGTGAAGTTAAGGCGAACGAAATGTGAGCGACAAAGCTCGCCTTTATCCGCAATTAGCGGCAATAGGCGCGACGCAGCCCACCCTTGCGGCGCAGGTCATATAAAGATATCTTTATGTCTCGCGCGATCCGACGAACCGAAGTTTAAGATAGGACGGCTATGACTCAGCCCGTTGCCCAGCCAGATCAGCCCGCCCTGCCCGATTGGACCGAGGTTCGCCAGGCCATCACTGCGGCAGCGCGTGAGCGCATCCTGATTCTGGATGGTGCCATGGGCACCATGATCCAGCGACTCAAGCTGTCCGAAGAGAACTTCCGGGGCGAGCGCTTCCGCGATTGGACCTTGCCGCTCCAGGGCAACAACGACCTGCTGGTGCTGACCGAGCCGCAGCAGATCGAGGATATCCACTACGCCTACTTCATGGCCGGCGCCGACATCGCCGAAACCAACACCTTCTCGGCGACCTCCGTGGCGCAGGCCGATTACGGCACGGAGTCTGCCGTCTACGACATCAACTATCAGGGCGTCGTCGTCGCCCGTCGCGCCGCGCTGCGCGCCGAGGCCGCTGATGGCCGCCGCCGCTTTGTTGCGGGGGCGCTTGGGCCCACCAACAAGACCTCGTCCATGTCGACGGACGTCAACAGCCCCGGTCACCGTGCCATCACCTTTGATGAGCTGGTGGCCGCCTATGGCGAGGCCATTCGCGGGCTGGTGGACGCCGGCGCGGATCTGCTCCTGTTTGAAACCATCACCGATACGCTCAACACCAAGGCCGGCATCTTTGCCGCGCAGCGCTTGTTCGAAGAACGCGGCATCGATGTGCCGGTCATGATCTCGGGCACCATCACCGATCTCAGCGGCCGCACGCTGTCCGGGCAAACGCCTTCGGCGTTCTGGTACTCGGTGCGCCACGCCAATCCCATCACCATCGGGCTTAACTGCGCTCTGGGCGCCAATGCCATGCGGGCTCATCTGGGCGAATTGAGCGATGTCGCCGATACCCTGATCTGCGCTTATCCCAATGCGGGCTTGCCCAACGCTTTTGGGCAATATGACGAATCGCCCGAGTTCATGGCCGAGCAGATCGCCGGTTTCGCCGAGTCGGGCTATCTCAACATCGTGGGCGGCTGCTGCGGCTCGACGCCCGACCATATCCGCGCCATTGCCGACGCAGTGTCCCGCTTTCAGCCCCGGGCAATCCCCACCCAGGAGCCGCTCCTGCGCCTTGCCGGCCTCGAGCCCTTTACGCTGACGGAGGACATTCCCTTCGTCAATGTGGGCGAGCGCACCAATGTTACGGGCTCGGCTCGCTTCCGCAAGCTGATCACCGCCGGCGACTACACGGCCGCTCTGGAAGTGGCACGCGACCAGGTCGCCAATGGCGCCCAGATCATCGACATCAACATGGATGAGGGCCTGATCGACTCCAAGCGGGTGATGATCGAGTTCCTCAACCTGCTCGCCGCCGAGCCCGATATCGCCAAAGTGCCGCTGATGATCGACTCTTCCAAATGGGAAGTGATCGAGGCGGGCCTCAAATGCGTGCAGGGCAAGGCGCTGGTCAATTCCATCTCGATGAAGGAAGGGGTCGAATCCTTCCTGCACCAGGCTCGTCTGGTACGCGCCTATGGCGCTGCCGTGGTGGTGATGGCCTTTGACGAGCATGGCCAGGCCGATACGCTGGAGCGCAAGGTCGAGATCTGTACGCGCGCCTACAAGCTCCTAACCGAGGAAGTGGGCTTCCCGCCCGAAGACATCGTCTTTGATCCCAATGTCTTCGCCGTGGCTACCGGGATCGAGGAGCACAATGGCTATGGCGTGGCGTTCCTCGAGGCCACCAAGCAGATCACCGACACCCTGCCCCATGTCCATATCTCGGGCGGCATCTCCAATCTCAGCTTCTCGTTCCGCGGCAATGAACCGGTGCGCGAGGCCATGCACGCGGTCTTCCTCTACTATGCCATCCAGAATGGCATGGACATGGGCATCGTCAATGCTGGCCAGCTCGCCGTTTACGAGTCCATCGACCCCGAGCTGCGCGATGCCTGCGAGGACGTGATTCTCAACCGCCGCCCCGATGCGACCGACCGCCTGCTGTCCCTCGCCGAACGCTATCGCGGCACCGCTGGCAAGGAAGCCGCGGCAAAGGACTTGAGCTGGCGCGACAAGCCGGTCGAGGAGCGCATCGCCCATGCGCTGGTCAACGGCATCACCGAATATATCGACGCCGATACCGATGAAGCCCGCCGCAATGCGGAACGCCCCCTCCATGTCATCGAAGGCCCGTTGATGGCTGGTATGAGCATTGTTGGCGACCTGTTCGGCTCGGGCAAGATGTTCCTGCCCCAGGTGGTCAAATCCGCCCGGGTGATGAAGCAGGCCGTGGCGCTGCTCCTCCCCTATATGGAGGCCGAAAAGAACGCCGACGGCAACGCCACCGGCCGCAAAAGCGCGGGCAAGGTGTTGATGGCCACCGTCAAGGGCGACGTGCACGACATCGGCAAGAACATCGTCGGGGTCGTGCTCTCCTGCAATAATTACGAGATCATCGATCTGGGCGTCATGGTGCCCACCGCCAAAATCCTGCAAACAGCGCGCGACGAGAATGTCGACATCATCGGCCTCTCCGGTCTCATCACCCCCTCGCTCGATGAGATGGTGCATGTGGCGGCCGAAATGGAGCGCGAGGGCTTTGAAATTCCCTTGCTGATCGGGGGCGCCACCACCAGTCGCGTTCACACCGCGGTCAAGATCCACCCGCGCTACGAACGCGGCCAGACCGTCCATGTCAACGACGCCAGCCGCGCCGTCGGCGTCGTCGGCAATCTCTTGTCGCCCGACAACAAGGTGTCGTTCATCGCCGATATCCGCGCCGAATACGCCAAGGCCGCCGCCGCCCATGAACGTGCGGAATCGGAAAAGCAGCGCTTGTCGCTGGAAAAAGCCCGGGCCAACCGTTTCGCGCCGGATTGGTCGAGCTACACCCCGCCGGTTCCCGCCTTCCTTGGCACCCGCATCTTTGCCGATTGGGACCTGGCCGAACTCGCCCGCTATATCGATTGGACCCCGTTCTTTCAGACCTGGGAACTTAAGGGCCGCTATCCCGCGATCCTCCAGGATGAGCGCCAAGGGGAAGCGGCGCGCCAGCTTTGGGATGATGCCCAAAAAATGCTGGCCCAGATCATCGATGAAAAGTGGTTCAAGCCCAAGGCCGTGGTCGGCTTCTGGCCCGCAGCTTCCGTCGGCGACGATATCCGCTTGTGGAGCGACGAGAACCGCAGCGAGGAACTCGCCACGCTTTTCACCCTGCGCCAGCAGCTGACCAAGCGCGACGGCAAGCCCAACATGGCGCTGGCCGATTTCGTGGCGCCGGTCGACAGCGGCAAGCCCGATTACATCGGCGCCTTCGTGGTCACGGCCGGGCTCGAGGAAGTGGCGATCGCCGAGCGCTTCGAGCAGCAAAATGACGATTACTCGGCCATTCTGGTCAAGGCGCTGGCCGACCGCTTCGCCGAAGCCATGGCCGAAGCCATGCATGAACGGGTGCGCAAGGAGTTCTGGGGCTATGGCGCGAACGAAACCTACGCACCCGAAGAGCTGATTGCCGAGCCCTATCGCGGCATCCGCCCGGCGCCCGGCTATCCCGCCCAACCCGACCATACGGAAAAAACTACGCTGTTCCGGCTGCTCGATGCGGAAAACGCCGCCGGCGTCACCCTAACCGAAAGCTATGCCATGTGGCCCGGCTCATCGGTTTCAGGCGTGTATTTCAGCCATCCCGACGCCTACTATTTCGGCGTAGCCAAGGTGGAACGCGACCAGGTGCTCGATTACTCCAGGCGCAAGAATATGAGCGTGGCGGAAGTGGAGCGCTGGCTCGGCCCGATCCTCAACTACATCCCCGGCCCGGCCATCGTGGCCGCCGAGTGATGCTGAACCCGCGTGCCCCAACTGGGGCACGCCTCCTATATTCCGTCCCACCTTCGGCCACCCGGCCGGGGCCAGCGGCGAGGTCAGCGATGCCCCATAACCGCATTCCGGTGACACTGGTGAGCGCCCCTCGTTTTCTTGCGGCCCTGGACCCGGAAACCGCCCTGCTCCGTCTCCCCGCCAATACCGGGCACGGTCACGCTGATGGTGAGCAGTGCCCCGCCTGCGCCGCCCAGCTCGACATTCGTGCCCAGCTCTTCAATTTGCTGGAAGAAGCCCGCCAGGGCCTGCGCCCGCCCTTTTCCAAGGTCGTCGTGGATGCCAGTGCCGTCCAGGACCAGGCCCGGCTAGTGGCCGCGCTCCAGGGCAAGCTCCCGGCCCAGGCCCTGCGCGACCACGCCGTCGCCCGCGCCTTCTACCTCGCCAGCGAGGCCTGACGCAGAGACGACTGAATTCGTCGTCCCTGCACCGCCCCGGCCCACCCCCGATGTCACCCTGGCCTTGCGCCGGGGCCCATCCCGAGATTTCTCCCCCAGGCAAGATCGCCTCCTAACGCCTGACATCCCGGCTCAGGCCCAGGAGGGCACATCAAGGCTATCGGCAGCCGCAGGGACTTTCGGCAGCCGTGAAAACGCTAAAAGAACCGCACCAGGGGCGTATCGAGCCGCAAATACAGCGGATGCTTGGGCGAACCATCGGCGTTGACCCCAAAGCACCACAACTCCACGCCGTCCGCCCGCAGCGCCTCCACCAGTTCCCGCCCGGCCGGTGCCAGTGCCTTGTTGAGCTTGCCGTGGCAAAGCACGACCCGGTCAGCCCCGGCCGCTGCAGCGCGCAGCGAGGGCAAATTGGCCGGCGAGGACACCACAACGCCCGGCACCAGCAGCGCCTTGGGGTCGGTGGCGCGATAATCCCCCACATTGCCCTTGGCCATGGCCGTGAAGCCCTCGCGGCGGGCGAAAGTCCATTCGCGCGCGCAGGTGGGATCGTTGACGGTGGCATCGGCCGTCGAGGGGTTCATGCCGATGAACAGCATATAGCGCTTGGGGAAACTCTCCCCCATCCAGCGCCGCATGATCTGCCGGTGTTCGTGGTCGCTGAACTGCGCGTCGCCACGCACTCCGGGCGGCAGGGGCAGCCGGACTCGGCCGCCCGGATCGTGGTCGTCTCCGATCATGCGGTCAGATCGCTCGGGGGCACCAGCCCATTGATCAGGCAAGCCGTGGTGATCGTGTTGGCGAGCAGGCAAGCGATGGTCATGGGCCCGACCCCACCCGGCACGGGCGTGATTGCGCCCGCAACTTCCGCCGCCGAAGCGAAGTCCACATCGCCCAGCAGCCGCGATTTGCCGGGGCCGCGCTCGGGTGCATCGACCCGGTTGATCCCGACATCGATCACGGTCGCGCCGGGCTTGATCCAATCGCCCTTGATCATCTCGGGACGTCCCACGGCGGCAATCACGATATCGGCTTGGCCAACAACACGCGGCAGGTCGCGGGTGCGCGAATGGGCCATGGTGACCGTGCAGTTTTCCCGCAGCAGCAGTTGCGCCATCGGCTTGCCCACCAGATTGGAGCGGCCAACCACCACGGCATGCAGGCCCGAAAGGTCCCCCAGCGTGTCGCGCAGCAGCATGAGGCAGCCCAGCGGCGTGCAGGAAACCGGTCCGGGCAGGCCGATCACGAGCTTGCCGACGCTTTCGGGCGTGAAGCAGTCCACGTCCTTGGCGGGTGAAATGGTTTCGATCACCTTCTTCGCGTCGATCTGGCCAGGCAGTGGCAGCTGCACCAGGATGCCGTGGATGGCCGGATCGGCGTTGAGCCGCTGCACCAGCGCCAGCACCTCGGCTTCATCAGTGGTTTCCGGCAGTTCGTATTTTTCGGAGTGCATGCCCACTTCAACCGTCTGCCGCGCCTTTTGCGCGACATAGACCTGGCTGCCCGGATCACTGCCGACGATGACCACGGCCAATCCGGGCGTGATGCCGTGCTCGGCCCTGAGGCGCGCGACATGAGCGGCAATGCGCCCGCGCAGACCTTCGGCAAAGCCTTTTCCGTCGATTATCCTGGCAGTCATTGGGCACTCTCCTTGACCAAAGCCGATGGGGTTCCCTTAAGCCAAGGATAGCGCCGCCGTCCACTGCGGCACGCCTAAAAAGGCGAGGGCCGCAACAGCGTCAGCCATTGCAGCCCTCGGGGGACCAGCCCCACCGCACTGTTGAGGGCTTGGGGACAAGCAGCGGAACATGGTCCCGATTCACCAGCTGCATGGGTCGCTTGCCTTGCCAGTGAACAGGGACCAAGATGAAGGGCAATTGCGGCGCAAAATCAGCAGCACACGGCCTTGTGAAACCAAGCCGCGTCACCGGTGTTTTGTTGGCGTCGCAAGGCTGCCACGACTTGATGGTAGCTGTGCCTTAGCCCGCTCCCCACCGCGCCGGTCAACGAGAAAAACAATGACGACGATCAGCCCGCCTCACATCGCCACTAGGTCCTTCACCGATCCACAGGAAGCCTGGGAGTTTCTGGCCGAGATCTACCACCGCAACACCAGCTTCATCCGCGAACATCTGGACGGGCTGGCGCACGGGGTGATCCCGGGCGGAAGGGTGCGGGCCTGCTATCCGCAGGTCGAGGTGCGCTCAACCAGCTTCGGGCGCGGGCGCTCCACCCTGCCCTATGGCTATCTGCATACGCCCGGCCTTTACCGCACCACCGTGACCGCGCCGGACCTGTTCCGCACCTATTTCCAGGAACAGTTCTCCGTCATCCTCAACAATCACGGCGGCACGATCGATATCGGGGAATCCGATACCCCGATCCCGCTGCATTTCGCCATGCCGCCCAATTCACGAGTGGATGGTGAAGCGCTCAACGCGCTCGATATTCCGCTGCGTGATGTGTTCGACGCGCCCGATCTGGCCAACGCCGATGACGAAATCGCCAATGGCACCTTCATCCCGCCCAAGGGCGGACCCTACCCCCTCGCCGCGTTTACCGCGCCGCGTGTCGACTATTCGCTGTTCCGCCTCAGCCACTACACCGGCACCGATGCACAGCATTTCCAGAACTTCGTGATTTTCACCAATTACCAGTTCTACATTGATGAGTTTTGCCGGGTCGCCAAGGAGTATATGTCCTCCGGGCATGCCCAATATGATAGCTTCATCGAGCCGGGCAATTTCATCACCAACAATGTCCGGCTTGGCGGCGAAGTCTCGGGCACCCCGGTCGCTCGCGCCCCGCAGATGCCCGCCTACCATCTGACCACGGGCAGCAGCCGCGGCATCACCATGGTCAATATCGGCGTTGGTCCATCCAACGCCAAAACCATCACTGACCACATCGCCGTCTTGCGCCCCCATGCCTGGATCATGCTCGGCCACTGTGCGGGCCTGCGCAACTCGCAGGAACTTGGCGACTACGTTCTCGCCCATGCCTATGTGCGCGAAGACCATGTGCTCGATGCCGACCTGCCGCTCTCGGTCCCCATTCCGGCCCTTGCCGAAGTGCAGGTCGCTCTGGAACGGGCCGTGGAGGAAATCACCCAGCTCGAGGGGCTCGAAACCAAGCGCATCATGCGCACCGGCACTGTTGCAACCTTTGACAATCGCAACTGGGAGTTGCGCGACCAGGCCGAGATCACCCAGCGCCTCAGCCAGTCCCGCGCTGTCGCCCTCGACATGGAATCGGCCACCATCGCCGCCAACGGCTTCCGCTTCCGCGTCCCCTACGGCACGCTGCTTTGCGTGTCCGACAAGCCACTCCATGGCGAGTTGAAACTGCCCGGCATGGCTTCGGACTTCTACCGCACCCAGGTCAACCGCCACCTGCTGATCGGCCTGCGCGCCATGGAAATCCTGCGCGACCAGCCCGCCGAGCGCCTCCACTCCCGCAAACTGCGCAGCTTCGTGGAAACGGCGTTTCAGTAGAAGGACTCTTGCGCCACTAAAGTGAACACCAGATGCGGCTTGCGCCTCCCTCCCCCTTGAGGGGAGGGACCGAGGGAGGGGGTCCCCGTGGAACCCACCTGCCCCCAAAAGCCCGATTGTCACCCCGGCCCTGAGCCGGGGCCCACCTCAGGATGACCCCCGGCTCAACACCGGGGTGTGGCAGGACGAGATTCACATTGAACCACCACAACTCGCCCCATCGCCTCCCTCCCCCTTGAGGGGAGGGATTGAGGGTGGGGGTGCAGGCGGTTCCGCAAACGCGATGCGCGGAAGACGCCCGAAACCCTACTGCTTGCCCGTCCCCGGCTCGGCCATCTGCCGGTGCCGTTCGGCCAGCGCACCCTGGGGCAGCACATTGCTCATCAGCGCCTGTATCTTGTTGGCAAAGCCCGACACTTCATGCCCGTCGCCGCGCATCATCGCGTCATAGCCAGCCTTGGCCACCATTGCCGGATCGTCCTTCTTGTCGGTGGCGACCTTGGTGTCCAGCATGTCGGCCACTTCAAAGAAGTTGGTGTCGGTCGGCCCCGGCATCAGGAGGGTGATCGTGACATCGGTGTCCTTGAGTTCGTTGCGCAGCGCATAGGCAAACGAATCCACATAGGCCTTGGTCGCGTTGTACACCGCCTGGAAGCTGCCGGGCAGCAAACCCCCGATCGAGCCGGTGATCAGCACCTTCCCGGCATTGCGGTCGCGCATGTCGCGCACGAACTTGTGCAGCAGATAGGTCGTGCCGATGACATTGACGTCGATCACCTGCTGGATGTCGGCGAAGTCCTGGTCAAGGAATGCCTTGCCGAGCCCCCGGCCGGCATTGGCCATCAGCACATCAACCGGTCGCCCGAGCGCGGCCACAGCGGCATAGAGCTCATCGACGCCTTCATAGGTGGAAAGATCGGCCTGCACCGCCTCGACGCTGCCACCGAACTGGCGCAGCGTTTCGGCGGCGTCGTCGATGTCGGATCCGTCGGCGGCGATCACGAGATTATAGCCCTGCTCGGCGCAGTGCTTGGCCAGTTCAAAACCGATGCCTGAAGAGGCACCGGTCACAACGGCGAGTTTGTCGAATTCGGCCATGTCAAACTCCGGACTTTTTGCATCCAGATCAACGATGGCCGAACTCGGCTGTTCCGCATTCTTAACGTTGCGTCAGGACTCGTTCAGGATCCGTTCATCATTGTGGCGATCAGCGGCCCTTGACCACCGAGAAGCCGGCATATTTGGCCGAAGTGCCCAGCTGCTCCTCGATGCGGATCAGCTGGTTGTACTTGGCCAAACGGTCCGAGCGCGACAGCGAACCCGTCTTGATCTGCCCGCAATTGAGCGCCACGGCAAGATCGGCAATGGTCGAATCCTCGGTCTCGCCGGAGCGGTGCGACATAACCGAAGTGTAACCTGCACGATGGGCAGTATCGACGGCGTTGAGAGTCTCGGACAGCGAGCCGATCTGGTTGACCTTGACCAGGATGGAATTGGCGACACCCATCTTGATGCCCGACACCAGGCGCTCAGTATTGGTGACGAATAGATCATCGCCCACCAGCTGTACCTTCTTGCCGATGGCCTCGGTCAGCGCCTTCCAGCCATCCCAGTCATCCTCGGCCATGCCGTCTTCGATGGAAATGATGGGATAGCGGTTCGCCAGATCTTCCAGGAACCGCACGTTATCCTCCGAAGACAAAGTGCGGCCTTCGCCTTCCATAGCATATCGACCGTTCTTGAAATACTCGGTGGCGGCGCAATCGAGACCGAGGAATACATCCTCGCCCGGCTTGTAGCCTGCCTTTTCGATGGAGTTCATAATAAAGCCCAGCGCTTCATCTGCCGATTTCAGGTTCGGCGCAAAGCCACCCTCATCGCCCACCGCCGTGTTATGCCCCTCGGCCGAAAGACCTTTCTTGAGGGTATGGAAGATCTCCGCCCCGATCCGCACGGCGTCAGACAAGCTCTCTGCACCCACCGGAAGGATCATGAACTCCTGCATATCGATCGGATTGTCAGCATGTTGGCCACCATTGATGATATTCATCATCGGCACCGGCAGCACATGGGCATTGGGGCCGCCGATATAACGATAGAACGGCAGCTCGCTCGATTCCGCCGCCGCCTTCGCCACAGCCAGCGACACACCCAGAATGGCATTGGCGCCCAGTCGGCCCTTGTTGTGGGTACCATCGAGCTCGATCATCGCCTGGTCGACGGCGATCTGGTCGAGCGCATCCATGCCCTGGATCTCGTCAAAGATCACGGTGTTGACGTTCTCGACCGCCTGCGTCACGCCCTTGCCCAGATAGAGCGGGCCGCCGTCGCGCAGCTCCACTGCCTCATGGGCACCGGTGGAAGCGCCCGAGGGCACGGCCGCGCGGCCGAACGAGCCGTCATCAAGCACCACATCGACCTCGACCGTGGGATTGCCACGGCTGTCATAGATCTGGCGGCCGGTTACGTGGATGATCGAAGACATGGAAAGCCCTTCCCTCGGCGGTTTTACTTGCTGGCCCTGTTCCTAGACGTCGGGTGTGACAAGGAAAAGGGCTCAGCGCAAAAAAAGCCGCTAGGCGTTGGCGCTAGACCGACTTAGCCGGCCCCGCCACATGTTCGGTGCGGTCGCGCTCGGTGGTCGCGGCCATATCCAACACCTTCTGCAGATTGGCCGCGTGGCGGAAGGATGGCTCCTGGTTGGCACCATCGCGCACCGCTTCGGCGAACCGCCTATAGTTGGTGGGTACCGGGTCAACCTCGATCTCGCGCCAGGTGGCGGTTTCGGCGTCGTCACCCAAGCAAGCCATCAGCTTGGGATGGTGATTGAGGTCGGAGATATCGAGCCCACCCTTGTCGCCATAGATGCGCAGCCGCAGGTCATTGAGGTGGCCGGTAGCCCAGCGTGTGGCGTGGATCACGCCCATCGCACCGTCCTGCATTTCAGCCGTCATGACAAAGGTGTCGTTGGCATCGAGCACATATTCGCCGATCTGGTTGTCCTTGGCCTTGCCAAACGTTTGCAGGCGGAAAAACACGTCAGCGAAATCGCTGCCGACGACAAAGCTCGCAAAATCAAGGATGTGGATCCCGATGTCGCCAAGAACGCCGTTGGAGCCGTGCCTGCTTGACAGGCGCCACAGCCAGGTCGGCGAAGTCCGCCAGTCGCCCCAAGCTTTGGACACGAGCCAACTCTGTAGATAGCTCGCTTCAAAGTGCTTGACCTGGCCGATGGCACCGGCCGCCACCATCCGCTGCGCCGCTTGGATCTGGGGTACGTTGCGATAGGTAAGATTGACCATGTTGACGAGGCCCAGCCGTTCGGCGGTTTCGGTCATCTCGAGTGCCTTGGCGTAATTGGTCGAAAGGGGCTTTTCACAGAACACGTGCTTGCCCGCATTGAGGGCCGCGATGGTCGTGGGATAGTGCACATTGTCCGGCGTGATGTTGGAAATGGCGTCGAACTCGCCCCATTCGAGCGCCGCATCGAGCGAAGCAAAGCCACGCGGGATGTCATGCGTTTCCCGAAAGGACTGCAGCCGGTTGGGATCGGTATCCACGGCGCCCACCAGATCTACCCCCTCGACCTCGCGAAAGCCTTTGACGTGGAGCCTGGCCATGCCGCCGGTTCCGAGAAGCAATAGACGCATGGAAACACCTTTGTTGTGCGCAGATTGTTGCCTTGCCCCAACCCTTCGGCGCCCCGAAGGGTTGCGATCAAACGCAAGCTCAAGGGACGACAACAGCCCGCGCCGGTCAACTGGGTGGAATGACCTTCTCTGCGGCTTTTTACGTTTTTGTACCGGGCTCACCGCCCTTGATTTGCCGCGCTTTGGATTAAGGCTCCACCCATGATCCGAACCATGCTTTTTGCGGCCTTTGCCGCCTTCAGTTTTCCCGCGGCGGCGCAGGAAGATCTTGCCCAGATACTCACCACGGCCGAGCAGCTGGAGCCGCTCGAGACTGTAATCGTCGACCAGCATGGCGAGGTTCTTGCCGAGCGGGGCTATCGTGGCCACAGCGTCACGGATCCGACCAACATCAAGTCGGCGTCAAAGACGATCCTCGCGACGCTGGTCGGCATTGCCATCGAGCGCGGCGTGCTGGAGGGCGTTGATCAGCCCATCGCCACCATCCTCGATGAAGAGCTGCCCGACGATCCAGATCCTCGCCTCGAGCGGGTCTCGATCGGCAATCTGCTGTCCATGCAGGCGGGGCTGCAACCCACATCGGGGCCGAACTACGGTCGCTGGATCGCGAGCCGCAACTGGGTGCGCGCAGCGCTTGATCAACCTTTTGCCGACGAGCCCGGGGGCCGCATGCTCTACTCCACCGGCTCGAGCCATCTTCTATCAGCGGCGCTGACCAAGGCAACGGGAAAAACCGCCCTTGCCCTCGCGCGCGACTGGCTGGGTGCGATTGAAGGTTTCGAGATCACCGCTTGGGAACGTGACCCGCAAGGCATCTATCTCGGCGGCAACGAGATGGCGATGAGCCCGCGCTCCCTGCTGGCCTTTGGCGAGATGATCCAGCGCGGCGGCGTCACCGCGGATGGCGAGCGCATTGTGCCTCAGGGCTGGATCGAGCAGTCCTGGGTGCAACGAACCACGTCACGGTTCAACTCGGATGGCTATGGCTATGGCTGGTTCCTCACCCGCATTGCGGATGAGGATGTGCGTTATGCCTGGGGCTATGGCGGGCAGATGCTGTACCTGGTGCCCGCGCTTGAACTGACCGTCGTCATGACCTCGGACGCGAGCCTGCCGGCCGCCAGCACCGGCCATCGCGACGACCTCAAGGCACTGCTGGCCCAGATCATCGCCGCAGTCCGGCCTGCCCCGGCAGCAACGCCTTAGTCCTCGAGTTTATGCCCTTCGAGGCGCCGGGCAGCAAGTTCCGCTTCGGCCTTGCTCTTGTTCTTTTCGGCCTTGGTGCGGCCGAAAAGAATGCGGTTCTGCTCGGCCTTAGCAGCCTCCTCTTCGCGCGCCTTGCGTTTGCGTGCCGTGCGAAGATTGACGATCTCGGCCAACTCTTTCTCCCTAAACCAGCCGGCTTTGATCGATGGCTGCCGCGATGAAGCTGGCGAACAGCGGGTGAGGCTCGAAGGGCTTGCTCTTGAGCTCGGGGTGGAACTGCACGCCGATAAACCAGGGGTGATCGGTGCGCTCCACGATTTCTGGCAGCTTGCCATCGGGCGATACGCCCGAGAACAAGAGGCCGTTCTTTTCCAGCAGCTTACGGTAGTCCATATTCACTTCATAGCGGTGACGGTGCCGCTCGGAAATGTGCGTGGTGCCATAGATATCGGCAACGCGGCTGCCTCGGGTCAGCTGCGCGGGATAGGCACCCAGCCGCATCGTGCCGCCCAAGTCGGTGTCGCTTCCGCGCACTTCCTTGTTATTCTCGCGCGTCCATTCAGTCATCATACCAACGATCGGCTCCTTGGTCGGGCCGAATTCGGTGGACGAAGCATTCTTGATGCCGGCGGTGTTGCGCGCCGCCTCCACGCAGGCCATCTGCATGCCAAAGCAAATGCCGAAATACGGCACGTCCTTGACGCGGGCAAAGCGTGCTGCCTCGATCTTGCCGGCCGAGCCGCGCTCACCAAAGCCGCCTGGCACCAGGATGCCGTGCACATGTTCCAGGTAAGGCGCGGGGTCATCGCGCTCGAACACTTCCGAATCGATCCACTGCAGGTTGACCTTGACCCGGTTGGCGATGCCGCCATGGTTGAGGGCTTCGGACAGCGACTTATAGGCGTCCTTGAGACCGGTATACTTGCCCACGATAGCGATATTGACCTCGCCTTCGGGGTTGTGGAGGCGCTTGGACACTTCTTCCCAGGCCGTCAGGTCGGGCGTCGGTGCGTCGGTGATACCAAAGGCAGCAAGCACCTCACGGTCGAGCCCCTCGTGATGATAGGCCAGCGGCACATCATAGATCGAGCCAACGTCCAAGCCCTGGATCACCGCCGATTCGCGCACATTGCAGAACAGCGCGAGCTTGCGCTTGTCGCTATCGGGAATGGGACGATCGCAACGCACCAGCAGCACATCGGGCATGATGCCGATGGAGCGCAGTTCGGCCACCGAGTGCTGGGTCGGCTTGGTCTTGAGCTCTCCCGCCGAGGGGATATAGGGCATCAAGGTCAGGTGCAGATAGCAGGTATCACCGCGTGGCAGGTCGTTGCCGAGCTGGCGGATCGCCTCGAAAAACGGCAGCCCCTCGATATCGCCCACGGTGCCGCCGATCTCGACGAGGACGAAGTCGAAGTCCTCATTGCCATCGAGGACGAATTCCTTGATGGCGTCGGTAACATGGGGGATGACCTGGACGGTGGCGCCCAGGTAATCGCCGCGCCGCTCCTTGGCGAGAATGTCCGAATAAATCCGGCCGGTGGTGATGTTGTCGCGCTTGTTGGCCGAGCGACCGGTGAAGCGCTCATAGTGCCCGAGGTCCAGATCGGTTTCCGCGCCGTCATCGGTCACGAACACTTCGCCGTGCTGGGTAGGGGACATCGTGCCCGGGTCCACATTGAGATAGGGGTCGAGCTTGCGCAGCCGCACCTTGTAGCCGCGCGCCTGCAGCACAGCGCCCAAAGCCGCTGATGCCAGACCTTTACCCAAAGAGGAGACCACGCCTCCGGTGATGAATACGTACCGAGCCATGGGCGTTCACCTTACTCAAACAGCGATTCGAATCAAAGAGCGCCTTTGCGCTCTCCACAAAAGAAGAAGGGGATGTTGCCATCCCCCTGTTCGGTTCTGCCTTGCGGCTTAGTTGGCGGGCGGCGCCGCCGGGGCTGTTGCCGGTGCCTCGGGCACTGGCAGGTCAGTCGCGGGGGCCGCTGGGGCCGAATTGTTCTGGGGCGCTGCCGGAGCCGGCGCGGTGGGCTCGGTGACCGGATCGGAGCCAGCCGGCGCAACCGGATCGGCCGCAGGTGCTGCGGGCACGGGCAGGTCGGATGGGGTCGAGCTTTGCAGCGAATTGAGCGCATCCAGCACGCTGGTGGGCGCGGTGCCGTCCGGGGTCTGCGCCGCACGCTCGAGAATGCCCGAGCTGCCGCGATCCACTTCGTTGAGAATGGTCAGGCCAATGGCGGTGGCGAAAAACAGTGCGGCGAGAATCGCCGTGGTGCGGGTCAGCAGATTGGCCGAGCCGCGGGCCGTCATGAAGCCGCCGCCACTGCCCCCGCCGATTCCGAGCGCGCCCCCCTCGGAGCGCTGCAGCAGGATCACCGCAATAAGCGCCAACACGATCAGGAGGTAAGCAACAATGAGGACGTTCGCCATCGATCTCAGTTTCGGTCAAGCAAAAGATGGGGCGTTCTACACGCCCCCTCGCGCAAATGCCAGACGCTTGCGCCGCTTTTCAGCGCAGCATCCGGATCGGCTCATACCGCCGAGATAATGGTGTAGAAGTCCTTTGCCAAGAGGCTCGCGCCACCGACCAGCCCGCCATTCACATTCTCGATGGCCAAAATCTCGCGCGCATTCTGCGGCTTCATCGATCCGCCATAGAGAATCCGGACGGTCTGGCCGTCTTCACCGAACCGCTCCACCAGCAACTGGCGGATGCGGTTATGCATGGCAGCGATCTCTTCATTGCGGGGCGTACGGCCCGTCCCAATGGCCCAGACCGGCTCATAGGCGACGACGATGCCGTGCTCGGCGCCAGCATCGGGGACCGAGGCGGCCAATTGCGCCCCAACCACGCTTTCGGCCTCGCCACTATCGCGCTGGGCTTCGGTTTCGCCGACACAGATGATGGGCTTGAGGCCCGCCGCGATCGCCGCCTCGGCCTTGGCGCGGACCAATGCGTCGGTCTCACCGTGACCGGCACGTCGCTCGGAATGCCCGACAATCACATATTGCGCCCCGGCATCGGCGAGCATCGCTGCCGACAAATCGCCAGTGTGAGCGCCCGAGACGGCCTGGTGGCAATCCTGCCCGCCGGCCATGATGCCGCTGGTTGCGCCCCGATTGGCAACGGCGTGAAGAATGGTCGCAGGCGGGCAAATCACCACCATGGCACGGGGGGCATCGCCCGAGGTCATCAGACAGGCTAGCTCTCCCAACTGGTCGATCGCGGAGCGAAGCCCGTTCATTTTCCAGTTGCCGGCGATCAGGGGGGTGATGGTGCGGGTCACTCTTGTATACTCCTGCCTCTTGCACCGGAGCGGGCTTTGCCCTAACCCCGGCAGTCACTAACTCTAGTAGTACCCCGCCTTGCCAGCGGTAAAGCCCTGTATCTCGTGTAGCGGAACGCCCCACATGCTCGATAGTTTGCGTTTGTTTGCAAAATCCTGGATGGGCAAGATCCTGGGGGCCTTCCTCCTGGTGGGGCTTGCGGGCTTTGGCATCAACAATGTCATCACCGACCTGGGCGGCAGCACCGTTGCTCGCGTTGGCGATGAAGAGATCAGCTCGCGCGACTTCCTGCGCGCTTATCGCGGCCAGCTTAACCAGATCGCCCAGCAGATCGGCTCGATGCCCACGCTCGAACAAGCCGAGAGCTTCGGCGTTCCGAGCCGGGTGCTGCAGTCCCTTGCGCAAGAGGCGGCCCTTGATGGTCTTGCCAACCGCATGGGGCTTGGTGTTTCCGAGCAGAAGCTGAGCGAATTCTTGCGGGAAGACCCCAATTTCAGCGGCACGCTGGGTACTTTCGATCCCGCGGTCTTCCAGCAGGTGCTGCAGCAAAATGGCATGTCGGAGTCCGAGTATTTCGAGGATCAGGCCGATTCTGCGCGCCGCCAGCAGCTGGCGCTGTCGCTCTTCGGCGACACCATCCTGCCCCCGACCGCTGCCCAGATGCTCAACCGCTACATTGCCGATCAGCGCACCGTCGATTTCTTCGTGATCAGCGACACCAATGTGCGAACGCCCCCGGCGCCGTCGGAGGAAGAATTGGCCGCCTATCTCGCCGAACACCAGGCCGAGTACCGCACCGTTGAAACGCGCCAGGTGCAGCTCCTTGCGCTGTCGCCTGCCTCGCTCGCCGCAACCAAGACGATTTCAGACGAGGCGGTTGCCGCTGAATATGAGCGCACCAAGGATAGCCTGACCACGATCGAGCGCCGCAACATTCAGCAGGCCGTTCTGGCTTCGCCCGAACAAGCCGCGCTGTTTGAAGCGGGTGCCGCCTCGGGCCGCCCCTTTGCCGATGTGGTGGCGGAAGCCGGCCTCACCGTCACCGATCTTGGCACTCGAGGGCAGGCCGAAATCACTGACGCCACGCTGGCCGAAGCCGCCTTTAGCCTGCCGGCCGGCGGTTACCGAGTGATCAGTGGCGTGGCGGGCCCACGTGTCGTGCATGTGCAGACCATCGAAGCGGGCGGTCAGACCAGCCTGGAAGAAGCACGTGAACAGATTCGCCAGAACCTGGCTCTGGCCGAAGCGCGCAAGGAAGTTGCTGAAGTGCTCGATCAGGTCGAGGAACTGCGCGCCGCCTTCCGGCCGCTCAGCGAAATCGCCGAGCGCTTTGGTCTTGAGCTCTATCAGGTAGGCGTTACCCAAAGCGGGGCAGAACTCGCCGTTATCGCGAGCTTGCCCGAAAGCGAGCGTCCGCGCGTGGTCCAGTCGATCTTTGTCGCCCAGGAAGGCAATCTCACCCCCGCCATCTCGCTGGGCGCCAATAACAATATCTGGTTCGACCTGGAAGCCATCGAGCCAGCGCGCGACCAGACCCTTGATGAAGTGCGCGATGCGGTCGTCGCCGCGATCACCGCCGAGCGGATCAACGCGGCGATCGCCACCGAAGCCCAGGCTGCGGTTGATCGCCTCAATGCCGGCGAGCCCCTGGCCGATGTTGCCGCTTCGCTCTCCGTGTTCCCGCAGTTGAGCCCGCCCTTTAACCGCGGTGGCGCCGAGGGAACTTCGGTGGATGGTCTCGTGGCCGCAGCCGCGTTCGACGGCGGCCCCGATCACCACGGCTCCGCCATCAATCAGGCCGGCGAAACCGTCGTGTTCCAGGTGGTTGAGGCCGTGCCGGCTGAAGGCCCGCTCAATCCGCAAACCAGCGCCAGCCTCGAGAACGAAGTTCGCGTCGGCGTCTTTGGAGACTTTGTGTCGGCAGTACGCGATGAAGCCGGGCTTCGGGTCAACGAGCAGGCGCTCCAGCAGGCGCTGAGCCTGTCCTCGGCGCAGTAAGCTTTCGGGAAACACGATGGTGGCCAGCGACTTCACCCAGCAGTTTGCAGATCGCTATGACGGGGGTGAGTCCCAGATCGTC
Organism: Devosia sp. Z6_126; assembly: GCF_058133495.1. Taxonomy (NCBI): domain Bacteria; kingdom Pseudomonadati; phylum Pseudomonadota; class Alphaproteobacteria; order Hyphomicrobiales; family Devosiaceae; genus Devosia; species Devosia sp. Z6_126. The sequence continues at coordinate 65,899 of NZ_JBYUNO010000002.1, forward strand.
TGGCGCCGCATCGTGGCCGATCTCGAAACGCCGATCGGCACCTATCTCAAGCTGGCTCAGGATCGCCGCAACACGTTCCTGCTGGAATCGGTGCAGGATGGTTCGACCCGTGGCCGGTACTCCATCGTCGGCCTGCTGCCCGATGTGATCCTCAAGGTTGAACAAGGCACCGCCTCGATCAACCGGCAGGCCCAGCTCGATGCCACAGCCTTCGAGCCCCTGCCCGACCAGCCGCTGGACGCCCTGCGGCACCTCGTGGCCGACTCCCAGATCTCGGTGCCCGAAGGCCTGCCGCCCCAATCGGCCGGCATTTATGGCTTTCTGGGCTATGAGATGGTCCGCTATATGGAAGTGCTGCCCGACAGCAACCCGGACGATCTGCAGCTGCCTGAAGCCATGCTGATGCGACCCTCGCTGCTGGCGGTGTTCGATACGGTCAAGGACGAGCTCTATCTCACCGCGCCCGTTTACGTCCGCCAGGGGGTGACTGCCCGCCAGGCCCATGAAGCCGCGACGGCTCGGATCGATGACGCTATCGCCCGCCTTGGGCGGGCGCTGCCAACGACCCCGGCCGTACCCGACCTGCAGCACATCGCCGTCCAGAGCAACACCACGCGCGACGAGTATTTCGCCATGGTCGCCCGGGCGCAGGACTACATCGCCGCCGGCGATATCTTCCAGGTCGTGCTCAGCCAGCGTTTCGAGGCCGAGTTCACCCTGCCGCCGACCGCCTTGTATCGGGCGCTGCGTCGCACCAATCCCAGCCCCTATATGTATTTCCTTGATTTCGGGGATTTCGCCGTGGCGGGCTCCAGCCCCGAGATCCTCGTGCGTGTTCGCGAAGGCGAGGTCACCATCCGGCCCATCGCCGGCACCCGCAAGCGCGGCTCGACGCCGACCCGCGACCAGGAACTGGCGGCCGAACTACTGGCCGACCCCAAGGAACGTTCCGAGCACCTGATGCTGCTCGATCTCGGGCGCAACGATGTGGGCCGCGTCGCCAAGACCGGCACTGTGCGGGTCACCGACAAGTTCTTTCTGGAATACTACAGCCACGTCATGCACATCGTCTCCAATGTGGTTGGCGTGCTCGATCCGCAATACGACTTTGTCGATGCGCTCGCCGCCGGCTTTCCGGCCGGCACGGTCTCGGGTGCCCCCAAGGTGCGCGCCATGGAGATCATCGACGAGCTCGAAAAGTCGCGTCGCGGCATCTATGGCGGCTGTGTGGGCTATTTCGGCGCCGATGGCACCATGGACACCTGTATCGTCTTGCGCACCGCGCTGCTCAAGGACGGCAAACTTTATGTGCAGTCCGGCGCCGGCATTGTTGCCGATAGCCAGCCGGCCCTCGAACAACTGGAATGCGAAAACAAGGCACGCGCCCTTTTCAGCGCTGCCGAGGAAGCGCTACGCTACGCCGGCGAGGCGAGGATCGGGCAATGAGCGGCAGCAAGACCAGCGTGGACCTCACACTGAGGTCGAACACTTATCGATGGCGGGGCTGGTTCTGATCTCTGAACCTCCATTCCCCATAGCTGCGCTGGAGCAGACCCATGACCCGCACGCTCGTTATCGATAATTACGACAGCTTCACCTACAACCTCGTCCACTATCTGGGCGAACTTGGCGCCGAACTCACCGTGGTGCGCAACGACAAGATCACCCCCGACGAGATCGAAACCATGGCCCCCCAGGCCATCGTGCTGTCTCCCGGGCCCTGCACCCCCAACGAAGCCGGCGTGTGCCTGGCGGTGATCGACCGCTTCAAGGCGCAGATCCCCATTCTGGGCGTATGCCTTGGTCATCAGGCCATCGGGCAGGCCATGGGCGGCGACGTCGTGCGTGCGCCCGAACTGGTGCATGGCAAGACCAGCGCCATCAACCACACGGGCGAAGGCCTGTTCCGCGGTCTCAACTCGCGCTTTGAAGCCACGCGCTACCACTCGCTGGTGGTTGAACCGACCACCCTGCCCGCTACCCTCAAGGTCACCGCCACCACCGATGATGGTCTGATCATGGGCATGCAGCACGAGAGCCTGCCGGTACATGGCGTCCAGTTTCACCCGGAAAGCATTGCGTCGGAGAACGGGCACGCGCTGTTGCAGAACTTCCTCAACCTCGCTCGCGACTTCAACGGAAAGGCCGCCTGATGGACATCAAGCAGGCACTGGCCAAGATTGCTGACCGCCGCAATCTCACCGGCGAGGAAATGCGCTCGGTGATGCGCACCATCATGGCCGGTGAAGCGACCCCCTCCCAGCTCGGCGCTTTCCTCATGGGCATGCGCCTCAAGGGCGAGTCGGTGGGTGAGATCGCCGCCGCCGTGTCGATCCTGCGCGAGCAGATGGTGACGGTCGACGCCCCCGAACACGCCATCGACATTGTCGGCACCGGCGGTGATGGCGTTGGCACGCTCAACATTTCGACAGCCAGCGCCATCGTTGTTGCCGCCGCCGGCGTTCCCGTCGCCAAGCACGGCAACCGCGCCTTGTCTTCCAAATCGGGCTCCTCCCAGGCCTTGGAAGCCCTAGGCGTCAAGCTCGACCTCACCCCCGCCGAAATCTCGCGCTGCATCAACGAGGCCGGGATCGGCTTCATGTTCGCGCCCTCCCATCACCCAGCCATGCGCCATGTCGGTCCGTCGCGCGCCGAAATGGGCGTGCGCACCATGTTCAACCTGCTCGGCCCCCAGTCCAACCCCGCGGGCGTGCGCCGCTATATGCTGGGCGTTTATTCCCCCGAATGGGTGGAGCCGGTCGCCGCCGCGCTTCTCGCCAACCGGGCGATCAAGGCCTGGGTGGTGCATGGTCGCGATGGGCTGGACGAGCTTACGGTCACTGGCCCCTCCTATGTGGCTGAGATCGCTGACGGCAACCTTCACAGCTTCGAAGTCACCCCTGAAGATGCGGGCCTGTCGCGCCACGATCCCAATGACCTCTTGGGTGGCGAGCCCGAATATAATGCCCTCGCCATCCACGCGCTCTTTGACGGCGCGCCCGGCGCCTATCGCGACATCGTTCTCCTCAATGCCGCCGCCTCGCTGATCGTGGCCGATGTGGTGAGTGACCTGCGCAGCGGCGCCGCCATGGCCGCCGAAATGATCGACAGCGGCAAGGCCCGGGAAACCCTCGAGCGCCTCGTCGCCATCTCCAATGGAACACCCCCATGAGCGATATTCTCAAGCAGATCGAAGCCTATAAGCGCGAGGAAATCGCCGCGGCCAAGGCCCTGCGCCCCTGGGACGAAGTGGTTGCCGCCGCCCATGACCAGCCCCCGCCACGCGGCTTTCTCGCCGCCATCAAGGCCAAGCGCGCCCGCGGCGAATACGCCTTGATCGCCGAGGTCAAGAAAGCCAGCCCCTCCAAGGGCCTGATCCGGCCCGATTTCAACCCGGCAGAGATCGCGCGCGCCTATGAAGAGGCCGGCGCGACGTGCCTTTCGGTCCTCACCGATCAGCCCTCGTTCCAGGGTTCGCCGGCGTTCTTGCGCGAGGCGCGCGACGCCACCGCCTTGCCGGTCCTGCGCAAGGATTTCCTGTTCGAAACCTACCAGGTCGCCGAAGCGCGCGCTTGGGGGGCCGACTGCATCCTCATCATCCTCGCCGCTGTCGGTGACGACGTCGCGCGCTACCTGCTCGATTCCGCCCGCGAATGGGGCATGGATGCCCTGGTCGAGGTGCATGACCAGCTCGAGCTCGACCGGGCGCTGGCGCTCGACGCCGAGTTCATCGGCATCAACAACCGCAATCTGCGCACCTTCGAAACCCGGCTCGATACCTCGGTCAACCTTGCTGGCGGCGTGCCCGCGGGCAAGGTGCTGGTCAGCGAAAGCGGCATCAACGGCCACGAACACCTGCAGCATCTCGACCGCACAGCCGGCATCGGCACCTTCCTTGTCGGCGAATCGCTGATGCGCCAGGCCGATGTGGTCGCCGCCACCCGCGCCCTCCTGCAGGGTGTGCCCCAGGCCGCCCATCCATGAGCGAGCCGCAGCTGACCCATCTCAACGAGCGCGGGGAGGCCCGGATCGTTGATATCGGCGACAAGGCAGTCACCCGCCGCCGCGCCCTCGCCCAGGCGGTGATCAGCGGTCGGCCCGAAACCATTGCCGCCATCATGGGTGGCGCCCTCAAGAAGGGCGACGCCCTGGCCGTCGCGCGCGTCGCGGGCATCATGGCAGCCAAAAAGACCGCCGAGCTCATCCCTCTTTGCCACCCCATCCCGCTCACCAAGGTCAGCGTCGAGATGGAGGCGCGCGAGCCCGGCGCCATCACCATTCTTGCGACTGCCGAAACCACCGGCCAGACCGGGGTGGAAATGGAAGCCCTCATGGCGGCTTCCACCGCCGCGCTTACGCTTTACGACATGGCCAAGGGCATCGACCGCGAGATGGTTATTTCCGCGATCTGCCTACTCGAAAAATCGGGCGGCAAGTCCGGCGATTTCCAGCGGGCGCCATGAGCCTGCTCCCGGTTGAAGACGCCCTCGCGGCCATTTTCGCCCGCGTGCCGCCCGCCCGCACCGAGTCGGTGCCGCTTGAGGCCGCCGCCGGCCGGGTACTGACCGAGCCCCTGCTCGCCCGCCATGACCAGCCGCCTTTCCCCGCCAGCGCCATGGACGGCTATGCCGTGCGTGCGGCCGATATCGTGCCGGGCGCGATCCTAGATGTCGTCGGCACCGCCCAGGCCGGCGCCGGCTTTGGCGCGGATATCGCCCCGGGCACCTGCGTGCGCATCTTCACCGGCGCGCCCGTGCCCCCGGGCGCTGATGCCGTGATCATGCAGGAGGAAGCGACCCGCACCGGCGACCGCGTCAGCTTTGCCGCCCAGCCTCCCGTGGGGCGCAGCATTCGCCCGCTTGGCCACGACTTCCGACAGGGACAGGAGCTGATTCCGAGAGGCTCTCGCCTCACCCCCATGCAACTGGCCGTCGCGGCCGCCGCCAATTGCCCGACTTTGCCCGTCGCCGTGCAGCCGCGCATCGCGCTCCTCGCCACCGGGGACGAACTGGTGCTGCCCGGCACCGCTCTCGGGCCGGGCCAGATCGTTGCCTCCAACAGCTTCGGGCTGCGACCGCTCCTTGCGCCTTACGCCGCCGAGATCCGCGACTACGGCATCGCTCCCGACAACCGCTCGGCCCTCTCCGAACGCCTCGCCGCCATCTTTGCCGAAACCCCCGACTTCGTCATCACCACCGGCGGCGCCAGTGTTGGCGACCATGACATCGTTCAGGAAATCCTGCTGAGTCTCGGCGTGCAGCTCGATTTCTGGCGCATCAATATGCGCCCCGGCAAGCCGCTGATGTTCGGCACCCTCGGCAAGACCCTGGTGTTTGGCCTGCCCGGTAATCCGGTTTCGGCCATGGTGACCGCCGCCGTCTTCATCAAGCCGGCGCTGCGCCGCTGGCTGCGCGTTGCCGAACCCGCCCCCTGGCACCTGCCGCTCCTCGCGCCCACGCCGCCCAATACCGCCCGGCGCCATTTCATGCGCGCCCAATTGGTGCATTCAAGCCAAGGTGCGGGCTTGCTCCCGATCAGCGAAACCGATAGCGGTCATACCTCTTCGCTGGCCCGTGCCGATATGCTGCTGGTGCAGCCGGAATACGATTCCGGGCAACCCGCCGGCGCCCTTGCTGCGGCCGTTCCGCTGGACGGGTTCTAAGCAGAGCCAAAGAATTTTCTCCTGCGCCCTTGAGCGTTATTGCAGAACATAACTGGAACACCTATGCTCGTTCAGTCTTTGTTCCGATTCTGCGATTGAAGGGCTCCGATGCTGACGCGCAAGCAACATGAACTGCTGATGTTCATCCATGAGCGGATGAAGGAAAGCGGCATTCCCCCTTCGTTTGACGAAATGAAGGACGCGTTGGATCTGGCCTCCAAGTCGGGCATTCACCGCCTGATCACGGCGCTCGAGGAGCGCGGCTTCATCCGCCGCCTGCCCAATCGCGCACGGGCGCTGGAAGTGCTCAAACTCCCCGATTCGATGAACCCGGCACTTGGCGGCCGCAAGGCGCGCTTCGAGCCCAGCGTCATTGAAGGCAATCTGGGCCGCGTTGCCGCTCCGCCGCCTCGCTCGGGCTGGAGCGATGATTATGTGCGCCCCGTGGCCGTGCCGGTCATGGGCCGGATCGCCGCCGGTACCCCCATCGAGGCGATCCAGAGCCATTCCCACACCATCTTGGTGCCACCCGAAATGCTTGGGCCTGGCGAGCACTATGCGCTCGAAGTGCGCGGCGATTCGATGATCGATGCCGGCATTTTCGATGGCGACACCGTGCTGATCCGCCGCCAGGATGTTGCCGGCACCGGCGAGATCATCGTCGCCCTGGTGGATGACGAGGAAGCCACCCTCAAGCGGCTGCGTCGCAAGGGCAACACCATCGCACTCGAAGCGGCCAATCCCGCCTACGAAACCCGCATCTTCCCGCCCGATCGCGTCAAGGTCCAGGGTCGCCTTGTGGGCCTGCTGCGCAAATATTGATCCCGATGGTCGAAAAACTCTGTCCCGTCCTGCTGCGCGGGGTGGGGCAAGAACGCCAGTGCTTGGCGTTCAGGCATCCTTTGGCTGGGTTGGAGCTGGTGAAAGGAACGCGGGAAGGCTCCGAGCCGATGGAAGTCGGTGCCCTGCGCGAACTCGCAGAGGAGTCAGGCCTCCAGGCAGAAGCTTTGCGCACGCTGCCATCCAGCAATTCCATTGCAGAGCAACAGCTTTGGCACTTCGTTGTGGTGAGTGCCGCGGCTCCCGTGCCCGAACACTGGCGTTACTTTACCCATGATGATGGCGGTCATTGGTTCGAGTTCTTCTGGTGGCCACTCGAGTGCCAACCCGGACCCGAATGGCACCCCATGTTTCAGCGGGCCCTCGCCCACATCGCTCGCCACGCCTGAAGCCCAACTCGGCCAAGAAACTATCGTCTTCAACGGAACTCGATTGCCGCCCTAAGGTCCTCATCGGGCTGTACCAGACCAGCGCCTTTGAGCCCCTCTTCCCGCTCCCCCTTGAGGGGAGGGCCGGGGTGGGGGTGCAGGCCCCTCCCGCGCAAGAGCGCCGATGTAGCCCCGCTCACAACAGCTTGCCTCCGGCCCCGTTACCCACGAGCCGGTCGTCCATCCTCCCGACAATAACTTATCCCCGCCCCCACCGATCACCCCCATAGTCTCCTCATCCGTGCATCCAAGCGAGATCATGACGAGTGGTTGGTGCGTGGAGGCTGGGGGATCGTGGGTCGCCGCGATCCGGCCGGTGTCCGCAAGAGCCGTGGGCCTCTATCGTCCGGTGGTCTTGGGTGAAGAATCGCGATGGCAGCTGCACTGGTCATCGGAACCCTGATGTGGCGCAGGCAGCGGTGCCCGCCAGGGTTTAGTTCGACATCCGCGGAATCTGGCATGCGCCGCAGGAGGGAGCGGGCATCGGCACCCAGTCGCTGTTGGCGGGGCGGAGCTTCCGTTTTGCGCAACGTTTTTTGAGGCAATGCCTCGCCAACGCCGCTTTCAACCGGAGGCCCCGCGCCGACCGGAGTTTTGCCGTGCCTTGGAAAGAAAAAATCCCCGCCGAAGCGGGGATTTCGAAGTCGTTGTCGGCTGAGCCTAGTGGTTGTCGCGCGGCACGCCATAGGTCTGGGCAATGCGCTGGTAAGCCACTGCTGGCTTGAGCACGGCGCCGTTGCCGAGCTGGTCCACCAGCCCGCGCTGGATCTCCTGCCAGGGCGTCTGGTGCGCGGGGTACTTGTAGCCGCCCGCTTCCGCCAGTTCCTGCCGGCGCGTCGCGATCTCGGCGTCCGAGATCAGGATATCGGCGGTGCCATTGTTGAGGTCGATACGCACCCGGTCACCCGTGCGCAGGATGGCAAGGTTGCCGCCCGCCGCCGCTTCAGGCGAGGCGTTGAGGATCGAGGGCGAGCCCGAGGTGCCGGATTGGCGCCCGTCACCGATACAGGCCAGCGCGTGGACACCCTTCTTGATGAGGTAGGCAGGGGGTCGCATATTGACCACTTCAGCCGCCCCCGGATAGCCGATCGGGCCCGCGCCGCGCATGAACAGCAGCGTGTGCTCGTCGATATCGAGCGAGGGATCATCGATCCGGTGGTGATAGTCCTCGGGACCATCGAACACCACCGCCTTGCCCTCGAACATGCCGGGATGCTCGGGATTGGCCAAGTAGCGCTCGCGGAACTCGGGCGAGATCACGCTGGTCTTCATGATCGCGTTATCAAAGAGATTGCCTCGCAGCACCAGGAACCCCGCTTCTTCCTTGAGCGGCTGCTCGAAGGGGCGGATCACCTTCTCGTCCTGGATGGGCGTGTTGCGGCAGTTCTCGCCGATGCTCTTGCCGTTGACGGTGGGTGCATTCTCGCGGATCAGCCCCTGCTTCATCAGCTCGTTGACCACCGCCGGCACGCCGCCCGCATGGTAGTAATCCTCGCCGAGATATTCGCCGGCCGGCTGCAGGTTCACCAGCAGCGGCACCTTGTGCCCATAGGTCTGGAAGTCCTGCAGGTCGAGCTCGACACCGATATGCTTGGCGATCGCCTGGATGTGGATCGGGGCGTTGGTCGACCCGCCAATCGCGGAATTGACCACGATGGTGTTGATGAAATTGTCCTTGGTCATGATGTCGGAGGGCTTGAGGTCCTCATGCACCATGTCGACGATGCGCTTGCCCGTGCGATAGGCCATTTCCTGGCGATCGCGATAAGGCGCGGGGATCGCTGCCGAACCCGGCAGCTGCATGCCCAGCGACTCGGCCAGCGAGTTCATCGTGGTCGCCGTGCCCATCGTGTTGCAGAAGCCGGTGGACGGCGCCGAGGACGCCACCAGCTCAATGAACTGCGCATAATCGATCTCGCCGGCCGCCATCATCTGGCGCGCCTTCCACACAATGGTGCCCGAGCCGGTGCGCTCACCCTTGTGCCAGCCATTGAGCATCGGCCCGACCGAGAGCGCAATCGCCGGGATGTTAACCGTGGCCGCACCCATCAGCATGGCCGGGGTGGTCTTGTCGCAGCCAATGGTCAGCACCACGCCATCGAGCGGATAGCCATAAAGCACTTCCACCAGCCCGAGATAGGCCAGGTTCCGGTCCAGGCCCGCAGTGGGGCGCTTGCCGGTTTCCTGGATCGGATGCACGGGAAATTCGATGGCAATGCCACCGGCTTCCCGGATGCCTTCGCGCACGCGCTCGGCCAGCACGATATGGTGGCGGTTGCAGGGGCTGAGGTCGGAGCCGGTCTGGGCGATGCCGATGATGGGCTTGTTGCCCTGCAATTCCTCGCGCGATACGCCGAAATTCATGTAGCGCTCAAGATAAAGCGCGGTCATGTCCGGGTTCTCCGGATTGTCGAACCAGGCGCGCGAGCGCAGCTTCTTGGGCGCGCTGCCCTGCCCATTGGGGGAAGAGAAGCTGTTGTCTGCCGTCATTACCTTATTCCTCAATAGTTCCGCCGAGGCGAATACAGGCTGCTGTTTGCTACAGTTCTAGCATGTTAGTTGCAGGAGTGAACGCCAATCCTGTTGGATTTCGTCGCCCCTTGCGCTCGCAGGACAACCGGGCGGCGTCGAATCGGCTAGGCGCAGGCCAGCGCAGCGACTAGGTTTGCCCGAAAGTGCGGGGCGAACTGCAAGAGGGGCAAGCATGAGTGAATTTGTGGATTGGGTCGGGGTTGATTGGGGCACCTCCAACCTGCGGGCTTGGGGCCTGAGTTCCGACGGCACGGTGATCGTTGCGCGCAAATCCGACCAAGGCATGGGCAAGCTGACGCGCGACCAGTATCCAGGCGTGCTCGAAACCTTGCTCGATGGTCTAGTCGGCAGCAACGGTGGCCCGCTCGACGTATTGATCTGCGGCATGGCCGGCGCGCGCCAGGGCTGGTTCGAAGCGCCTTATTTGGAAGCGCCAACCGATTTGCGCGGCCTGATTGACGGCGCAGTGCGCCCGCCCATGCCCAACAATCACCTGGCCCCGGCAATTCTGCCCGGTGTGTGCCAGAAGGCCGGCGGCGACAATGTGATGCGCGGCGAGGAAACCCAGCTACTGGGCCTCGCGACCCTGCGCCCCAATGCCCATGGCGTGGTATGCATGCCCGGCACCCATTCCAAATGGGTCAGCATGAATGGCACCCGCATTGAGCATTTCTCCACCGCAATGACGGGCGAGCTCTTCGATCTGCTGCGCCATCATTCGGTGCTGCGCTATTCGCTGACTGAAGACAGCAATGGGCCCGAGCGCGCCGAAGGCTTTGCCGCGGGTGCAGAGGTCGGCCTCGAGCGGCCCGAACAGCTCACCAGCGAGCTCTTTGCGGTCCGCGCCAGTTCGCTCCTGTCCGGCCGTCAGCCCGGTTGGTGCACCGGCTATCTTTCGGGCCTCCTGATCGGCACCGAAATTGGCAGCCGCCGTGCGCTGATCGGCGAACAAACCGTTCCCTTGATCGGCGCCCCCGCGCTCTGCGCCCTTTATGCCGAGGTGCTCGGCATGATCGGGGCACAAGGCGAAGCCGTGGATGGAACCGAAGTGGTGCTCGCCGGCCTTAAAGCTGCACGTGCCTTTATCGTCTGATTGGAGACCCCATGCCCCACCGCCACCTGATCGCGATTCTGCGCGGCATTACCCCGCCCGAAACGCTGGATGTGTGCCACGCCCTTGTTGCGGCCGGCATCACCATGATCGAAGTGCCCCTCAACTCCCCCGACGCCCTGACCAGCATTGCGCTGGCGGCCGAGGCGCTCTGGGATGACGTGATGGTGGGTGCGGGCACCGTTCTGAACAAAAAGCAGGTTTGGGCCGTCGCCGATGCCGGCGGCACCTTTGTTGTATCCCCGGATACCAACCGGTCGGTTATAGAAGAAACGGTGCGCATTCAGCTGGGCTCCTATCCCGGCGTGTTCACTCCCAGTGATGCGTTCAAGGCGATCAAGGCGGGCGCCACCGGGCTCAAGTTTTTCCCCGCTGAAGTTCTGGGCCCGCGCGGCATCAAGGCGATGAAGGCGGTCTTGCCGCCCGAGCTGCCGCTTTACGCGGTGGGCGGCGCCAAGCCGGACAACTTCGGCGAATATTTCGCCGCCGGTTGCAGCGGTTTTGGCCTGGGCACCTTTTTATACAAGCCCGGCAGCACCCCCGCCGAAGTCGGCCAGCGCGCCGCCGAGGCGGTATTGGCTTATGATGGAAGGACTACAGCGTGACGCAAACGGCGAGCCTGCTGATCGACAGCAAATGCGCATTGGGCGAGGGCCCATTCTGGCACCCGGACCGCCAGCAGCTGTTTTTCCTTGATATCAACAATCAAAAGCTCTTCGCCACCTCAGCTCGGGGCAATGTCGAAGTGAGCTGGAGCTTTGACGAGAACGTCGCCGCGGCTGGCATCATCGATGCCGACAACCTGGCACTGGTCACCGAAACCGGGCTCAAGCGCTTCAATCTACAGACGGATGAGCAAGGCCTCATCATTCCGCTCGAAGCAGACGATCCGCTGACGCGCGGCAATGACAGTCGGGTGCATCCCTCGGGCGCCTTCTGGATTGGAACCATGCGCAAGGAGGAAGAAGCGCCGGGCGGCAAGCTCTATCATTACCGCGCGGGTCAACTGAGCGTGCTGCGTTCCAACGCCTCGATCCCCAACGCCACCTGCTTCACGGCCGATGGGCGCACCGCTTACTGGACCGATACCCCCACCAAAAAGATTCTCAGGGTACAGACCGATCCGGCCACCGGCATGCCGGTCGGGGAATGGTCGCTCTTCGCCGATGTCTCGGACGGCCGCGGCTTCCCCGACGGCGCGGTGGTTGATAGCGAAGGCTATCTGTGGAATGCGAAATGGGGCGGCGGCTGCGTCGTGCGGCATGCGCCGGATGGCTCGATCGACCGGATCATCGAAGTGCCGGTCTCGCAGGTCACCTGTCCTGCCTTCGGCGGCCCCGATCTCAAGACCCTCTTCATCACCACCGCCGCCAAGAATCTAAGCGCTGAACAGCTGGCTGCCGAAAAGGTGGCCGGCGGGGTCTTCTCGATCCAGGTGGATGTGCCCGGCATCCCGGAGGCGCGCATCGTCCTCTAGCCTGCCCCTTATTGTGACCTCACGCGCCAGGGGCGCGTGAGGTTGGGCACGGCAGTCCGCACGACAAAGCGCTGCTCTCCATCCTCCCATTTGAACCAGTGCACGCCGCCCCTTGCGAGATCGTCGCGGTCAATCACCTGGGCCTGCGCCCGGCATGCAATCGGCGCCCGCAACCGCGTCACCACCAGATCGTGGCGGGCGCAATCTTCGGCGAAGGCGCCGACATCACGCACCACCGCCACCCCAAATTGCTCCGTCGCGACCACGCAACCGAGGCTGTCGCAGCGAGCCGCGTCGAGGACGGGCGCAATTTCTTCCTGGTAATGTTGACCCCAGACGTCAACGGCAAAGCTGCCTGCCCGGCCGGTAACCAGCCCCAGCCGGGTCTCGCTGCGCACCGCGACGGCTTGGGTCGTATCGGCAACCAGCACATCGGGGCGCTGATCGAAACCAAACAGCAAGATTAATGGGATCGCCGCCACCGGAGCAAGGAAGCGCCACCGGCTGGGAAAGAACGCAAACCAGGCGAGCGCCGCTAACCCCAGCAGCAAGGCGGTTGAGGTCAGCAGCGGATTGCCGGTGAGCCCCTCGCTCCAACCCGCCACGAGGACCGCGCCGTCCACCATGCGATCGATGCCCCAGCCCATCACCGCAACCAACGGCGCTTCCAGCCCGAGCGGCATCAGCAATACCGAGAGGACGCCAAAGGGCATGATGACGAGGCTGACCACTGGCAACACCAGCACATTGCCGATCACCCCCAGGGGTGCGGTCTGCTGGAAATGATAGGCCGAGAACAGCAAGGTGGCGGTGCCGGCGATGAAGCTGGTCAGGGCGGCGGTCCCCACCGAGACGATGAGACGGGCAATACCCGCCCGGTGCACCGAGGGGGTTCTTCGGGGCAACTCATAAATGCCGATCAGCGCCACCACGGCTGCAAAGGACAGCTGGAAACTGGCCCGAAACACACTGGCGGGATCGAGCAGGATCACCACCAGCGCCGCAATGGCAACATTGCGCATGGTCAACGCCCGCCGCCCCGCCAGCACCGCGCCAAAGATCAGGGCCAGCATGATAGTCGAGCGGAGTGCCGGCACATTGGCCAGCCCCCCCGCCAGCAGCAAATAGCTGAAAGCCGCAGCAATTCCGGCCACCGCCGCGAGCTTCTTGACCGGCCAGCGCACGGCCAAACCGGGAAGGCTCGCCAGCAACAGCCGCACCAACCAGAACACGCCGCCCGCGACGATCGACAGGTGCAGCCCGGAAATCGAATAGATATGCGCAAGGCCCGAAGCTGCCATCACGTCACGCGTTTCGTCGTCAATGGCGCTCTGATCCCCCACCACCATAGCGCGGGCAATGGCGGCCGAGGCGCCTTCCATCTGTTCGTCCAGCCGGGTGCCGATCGCACGTCGCAGATCCTCGACCGAACGGCCCAGATTGAAGTCCGTCGCCTCAGCGACACGCGTAATCGCACCAGTTGCATTGCCATAGGCGCCGATCCCCGCAAAATAGGCGTGAAACTGCCCGTCAAATGCGCCGGGCAGCACTGGCCCCGGCACTGGCGCCAACCGCAACTGCCCCCGAACGGTGTCACCCGGTTGCAGCGGCGGCTCGGCCGGGATCAGCAATCGCGCCTTGTTGATCGGCGCCGATGGCGCTTCTCCCAACGGCCGCAAGGCTGAAACCACGACGCGGCGATCCTCTTGCGTCGCCGAAAGGATCTCGTCGATGACTGCCTCGTATTGCCCGTAAAGCGGGAACGGCAGCATGCCCGTTCCCCACAGCGCGCCATGAACCGGGAGAAGGCAAAAACCGCCCCAGAAGGCCGCAAACAACACCGCCAGCCGCAAGGCCGCCAGATTGCGCAGCGCCAGGCACGCCCCTAGGCAAGCGGCCGCGCCGACCGCCCCGAGTGCCGAGCCCGCCGGTTCAAACGGCAGGCCCGCATAGCTGACCAGCCCGGCAATGGCAGCAAAAGGCAGGAGCACAAACACCCGTCGACCCGCCAGGGCCGCCTCCAGGGCGCGGACAAATAATAGACGTTTGGTTGCTACGACGGCGGGCAATAGCTTGGGCGAGGGAAGGATCGGGCCAGCCTGCACCGGCACCGGCGCAAGCTCCCGCGTCTGCTCCAGCGCCCCCGTGCCCTGCACCGCGGCGTCCCCTCTACTTGCGCTCGTGCTACCCTATGCTACACACGCTACCAAACCTCGTCCAACCGTTCCGGTATTCATGTCTAAAGTCGTTACCCGCTTCGCGCCTTCCCCCACGGGCTTCCTCCATATCGGCGGTGCGCGCACGGCGCTGTTCAACTGGGCCTTTGCCCGCAAGCACGGCGGCACCATGCTGCTGCGCATCGAGGACACCGACCGCGAACGCTCCACCCAGGCCGCTGTCGAGGCGATCAAGGATGGGCTGTCCTGGCTTGGGCTGCACTGGGATGGCGAAGCCATTTCCCAGTTCGAGCGTGCTGGCCGCCACGCCGAGATCGCTCATGAGCTGATCGCCAAGGGCCATGCCTATAAGTGCTATTGCTCCCCCGCCGAACTTGACCAGATGCGCGAGGAAGCCCGCGCTGCCGGCAAGCCGCCGCGCTATAACGGCTATTGGCGCGACCGGGACCCGAGCGAAGCCCCTGAAGGCATTGCCCCCGTAGTGCGCATCAAGGCGCCGCTCTCGGGCGACATCGTGGTCAATGACCATGTGCAGGGCAAGGTCGTGTTCAAGACCGAGAACCTCGATGATTTCATCATCCTGCGCTCGGATGGTACCCCGACCTATATGCATGCCGTGGTGGTGGACGATCACGACATGGGCGTCACCCACATCATCCGTGGCGACGATCACCTCACCAATGCCGCCCGCCAGATCATCATCTACAATGCGATGGGCTGGACCGTGCCGGAGATGGCCCACATCCCGCTGATCCACGGCCCGGATGGGGCCAAGCTCAGCAAGCGCCATGGCGCCCTCGGCGTCGACGCCTATCGGCAACTGGGCTACCTACCCGAAGCTTTGCGCAACTATCTCGCTCGCCTCGGCTGGAGCCATGAGGACGACGAGATCTTCTCGACCGAGCAGATGATCGAGTGGTTCAGCCTTGAAGGGCTCAACAAGGGCGCCGCGCGCTTTGACTTCGTCAAGCTCGAAAACATCAACGGCCACTATATTCGCGAGGCCGCGCCCGACTATCTTTATGATGTCATGATCGCCACGGCCAAGGAAGTTGGTCGCACCGTCGACCTTGAGGGCCTCACCGCTAACAAGGACACGGTGCTCGCCGCACTGCCCGAACTGCAGCCGCGCGCCAAGACGGTCCTTGAGCTGATCGACCTGGCGCAGTTCATCTATGCCACCCGGCCGCTCGCCATCGACGCTGCAGCTTCGGCGCTGCTCACCCCCGACTCACGTGCGGTGCTCGCCGATATGGCGAGCACGCTCGAAAGTCTCGATGACTGGTCGGTGCCGGCGATCGACGCCGCCATGCGTGCTCTGGCTGAAACAAAGGGGCTCAAGCTCGGCAAGCTCGCGCAGCCCTTGCGCGCAGCGCTCACTGGCCGCACAGTTTCCCCGGGAATCTTCGAGGTGATGGTGCTGATCGGGCGCGAAGAAACCATGGCGCGGCTGGGCGACCAGGCTGCTCTAAGATAACAAACCAATCGGGTAAGTACTGCTTACCCTTAGTTGCGGCGACCGGGGCGAACTGCTACCCCACACTACAACTGAACAGGCAATAGCCGGCCCCCTCTGCGGTGTTTTCTGCACTCCAGGCCGCGGGCCATCGAGGAGAGTTAAATGACCGATCCAGTCGCCAAGCTCACTATCGGGGACCAGACTTTCGAGTTCCCGGTACTGTCAGGAACCGTCGGCCCCGATGTGATCGATATCCGGTCGCTGTATTCCAAGACGGGCATGTTCACCTACGATCCCGGCTTCACCTCCACGGCCGCCTGTGACAGCGCCATCACCTATATCGATGGCGACAAGGGCCAGTTGCTCTATCGCGGCTACCCGATCGACCAGCTTGCCGAAGGCAGCAACTATCTCGAGGTCTGCTACCTCCTGCTCTACGGCGAACTGCCGAGCAAGACCGAATTGGCGGACTTCGAAACGCTGGTGACCCGCCACACCATGGTGCATGAGCAGATGCACTATTTCTATCGCGGCTTCCGCCGCGATGCCCACCCGATGGCGATCATGACCGGCGTCGTTGGCGCCATGGCGGCGTTCTATCACGACTCGACCGACATCAATGATCCGCAGCAGCGCGAGATCGCCTCGATCCGCATGATTGCCAAGATGCCGACCATTGCGGCCATGGCCTACAAGTATTCGGTCGGCCAACCCTTCGTTTATCCGCGCAACGATCTCGATTACGCGTCCAACTTCCTGCATATGTGCTTCTCCGTGCCGGCCGAGGAATACAATGTCGATCCCGAGATCGCCCGCGCCATGGACCTGATCTTCACGCTCCATGCCGACCACGAGCAGAACGCCTCGACCTCGACAGTGCGCCTGTCGGGTTCGTCCGACGCCAATCCATTCGCCTGTATCGCTGCCGGCGTTGCTTGCCTTTGGGGCCCCGCTCACGGCGGCGCCAATGAAGCGGCGCTCAACATGCTGCGCGAAATCGGCACGGTCGACCGCATCCCGGAATACATCGCCCGCGCCAAGGACAAGAGCGATCCGTTCCGCTTGATGGGCTTTGGCCACCGCGTCTACAAGAACTTCGATCCGCGCGCGACCGTGATGCAGGAAACTGCCAAGCGCGTGCTTGCCATCCTCGGCGTCGAGAACAACCCGACCCTGCAGGTCGCCCAGGAGCTGGAGCGCATTGCGCTTGAGGACCCCTATTTCGTCGATCGCAAGCTCTACCCCAATGTGGACTTCTATTCGGGCGTGATCCTCGACGCGATCGGGTTCCCCACCTCCATGTTCACCGTGCTCTTTGCCGTGGCTCGCACCGTCGGCTGGATTGCGCAGTGGAAGGAAATGATCGGCGACCCGCAGAAAAAGATCGGCCGTCCACGCCAGCTCTATGATGGCGCCCCTATGCGGGACTATGTCTCGATCGAAGGCCGCTAACTGGCGCTGAGATGAGCCAGGATCCGGTCAGCTGGATCCTGGCGCGCTATGCCGGGGACGCCCTCGGTCATCAGCTTGCGAAGCTCGCCGAAAGCCACTTGCTGGGCCTGGCGGGCTTCTTTGCTGTCGAGCAGCGCTGTGGCGTGATTTACCAGCATTTGGGGTGATGGTTCGGTCATCACCAGCTCGTCGAGCACCGCACGCCCAAGGATGATATTGGGCAGCGAGATCATTGGTCGGCCCAGCTTGCCGAACACCCGCGACTGATGCTTGTCCATCACATAGGTAACGACCATTTTCACGTTCGAGAGCGCCAGCTCCAGCGTCGCCGTACCCGCCACCGACAGCGCCAGCACCGAGCGGCCATAAAGCTCCACCCGCTCCGCCCGGTCGCTCGTCACCGTTACCGGCACCGGCCAGTCGGCGACTTCATTAACGAGGCGCGGCTTGAGCGTAGCCAGCGTAGGAATTGTTATCCCCGTCACCGCCGGATGCTGCGATAATTGCTCCACTGCCGTTTTGAACAAGGGCAAGTGCCGGCGCAGTTCACCCTCGCGGCTACCGGGCAGCAGGATAAGTTCGCCGCGCTCCGCAGGAGCGCTAACCGGCCGACCTTCGGCCAGTGCGGGGTGCCCCACATAAGCGGTAGGTGGGCCACCGAGCCGCGCCATCACTTCGGGCTCGAAGGGCAGAACCGCCAGCACTTCATCGAACAAGGGCTTGAGCTTGGCGGCGCGATGCGGCGCGCGGGCCCAGACCGAGGGGGCAACATAAAGGATCAGCGGTTTGCCATACCCCATTGCGCGCAGCCGCCGCGCCACAAGAGCCGAAAAGTCCTGCGCGTCCACCAGCACAGTCACATCAGGCGCCGCAGCTCGAATTGCCCGCGCTGTCTGCTCCACCCGCCACAGCAGCAGCGGCAGCCGCTTGAGCACATCCGTAATGCCCATCACCGCCAGATCGCTCATCGGAAACATCGAGCGCAACCCAAGCGCTGTCAGTTCGTCGCCCCCGACGCCACTGAGGTCGAGCGGCCCCCGCGCCTGCAAGCGCCGCACCAAATCGGCGGCGATGCGGTCTCCCGAAGGCTCGCCGGCCAGCATGAAGAGCTTGAGCGGCTTACGCATCGGCCAGCTTGATGCCGATAACGCTGACCCCGTGGCGCGCCGCCGCCTGGACAAGCGCCGCCCGCTGCAGCACAAGACTGCGGCCCGCTTCCACGGCAATCACCGAGATGCCCGCCGCTGCACAATTGGTCACCGTATCGGGCCCGATTGCCGGCAGATCGGCAAAGGCCGGCTGCTGCGGCTTCATCGCCTTGGCCAGCACCATGGGCGTGCTGCCGTCCCCCGCCAGCCCAGTGCGCCGCAGTTCGCCAATTCGAGCGATAAGCGCATCGGTGCCGCCGATATCCTCTACCGCAATAACCCGACGCCCCGAGGCCACGGCCGCTTGCCCGATATCGAGGCCGCCGATCGCGCGTGCGACGCCCAGCGTGTAACTTGCGGCCAGAACGGCCTCATCTGCAATCCCTGGCCCGGCAATACTGCCTTCCGGGGCCAACAGGTCGGGGGCCAGTTCATGCACACCGATCAAATCGGCACCTGTCATCTTCTTGAGTACGGATCCAATCGCCGCCAGTTCGGCGTCGCCGACCGGCCCCGCCTCACCACTTGGCGAGGGCGCACCATTGCCATTGGCAAAGCGGATCAGGCCTTCCCGTGCCTTGTCGGGCAAGTGAAGCCCGCCGGCAAAGGCGATATGGGTCGTACGAAATACCTTGAGCGACCAGATGATGCCAAGGGGATTGTCGAGCTTGGCCTCGACCATCTTGATCTTGGCCAGATCCGGCCGCGGCGTCAGCGCCAGCAGCTGCACCTTGTATCCGACTTCAAGTGCGGCCTGCACGACATGGGGCACCAGATCTCCGGAGCCCGCAAAGATCGACAATCGCCGAGCCGAACGCCACATCACTCGGCCGAGTGGCCGTTCCGCGGCATCAGGATCGGCCGATCCGAGGCTGCGCCAATAAAGGTCACGACGTCCTGCACCAGCTTGTCGTCCTTGAACAACTCGGCGGCGTCCTCGACGCGCTCGCGCAACGTACCCTCGTTGGAAAAGATCATGCGGTAAGCCGCGCGCAAGCGGTGGATCGCCTCCCGATCGAACTTGCGGCGCTTCAGGCCCACGAGGTTGAGCCCCGCCAGCGAAGCGCGGTTGCCGACCGCCATGCCATAGGGGATCACATCACCATCGATCATCGACTGGGCGCCGATAAAGGCATGGTTGCCGATCCGAGTGAACTGATGCACCACGCAGATGCCACCGAAGATCACATTGTCTCCGACATGGCAGTGCCCGGCGATACCGACATAGTTGGCCATAATGACATTGTTGCCGATGATGCAGTCATGGGCGACATGGGCATTGGCCATGATCAGGCAGTCATTGCCGATCTGGGTCAGCATGCCGCCATTCTCGGTGCCGGGATTGAGCGTCACCGCCTCACGGATGGTGCAGCGCTCCCCGATCACGAGGCGCGATGCCTCACCGTGATATTTCAGGTCCTGGGGCACGTGCCCCACGGAAGCGAAGGGAAAAACGCGGGTGTCAGCCCCGATTTCGGTGTGGCCATCGACCGACACATGCGAGATCAGCTCGACACTGTCGTGCAGCACCACGAACTCGCCGACAATGCAGTAGGGACCGATCTTGACCCCCTGCCCCAGTTGCGCGCCGGGTGCGACGATGGCGGTGGGATGCACAAAGGCTTGAGTCACGAAGTGGCCTCGACAATCATTGCAGTAATCTCGGCTTCGGCGATGACCGTGCCATCGACAATCGCCCGCGCCTCGTAGCGGCCGACATTGCGGCGGCGCTGGATCTTGGCGATGTGAAACTCGATCTTGTCGCCTGGAATCGCCGGCTTGCGGAACTTGGCCTTGTCCACGCCCAGCATCAGCACGATGTTCTTCCGGCCCGTGCCGGAGTCATGCTTGATCACGATGGCGCCGGCGGTCTGCGCCATGCCTTCGATGATGAGCACGCCCGGGAAAATCGGGTTCTCAGGAAAATGACCCTGGAAGATGGGCTCGTTGAAGGTGACGTTCTTGATGCCGACAGCCGTTTCGTCGCCGTCGATGTCGATGATCCGGTCGATCATCAGCATGGGGTAGCGATGCGGCAGGCTCTTGAGGATTTCAGCCAAGCTCATGGCCCCGAGCTCGGTTGCAGTAGTCACGTCCTCAGTCATGCCGTCTGTCCCCCTTGGTCAATTTACGCATGGTGGCGATCTCGCGCCAAAAGTCTCGAATGTCCTGCGCCGGTGCCCCGGCGAGCTTGGAGCCTGCGGGCCAGTCCTTGGTGACCGCAGCGCGGCCATGTACGACCGAGCCGGCGCCAATGGTCAAGTGACCCGAAGTGCCTACCCCGCCGCCCATCAGCACGCCATCCTCGACAATGGTCGAGCCGGACAGGCCCGACATTGCCGCGATCAAGCAGTTGCGGCCGATCCGGCAGTTATGGCCAATCTGCACCAAATTATCGATCTTGGTGCCCTCGCCTAGGCAGGTGTCGCCCAGCGCGCCACGGTCGACGGTGGAATTGGCGCCGACCTCGACGCGATCCTGGATCAGCACGCGCCCGAGTTGTGGCAATTTGCGGTTCGTCTGGCCGAAGTCAAGCCAGCCAAAACCTTCGGTGCCGATGCGTACGCCCGAATGCAGCACCACCTCATTGCCGATATGGGCGCAATCAATAGTGCAGTTGGCCGCGATGGCACAATTGCGCCCGATCGTCACCCCGGCCCCGATAACGGTGTTGGCACCAATCGTCGTGCCCCGCCCGATCTCGACCCCGTAGCCGATTACGACATTGGAGCCAATCGACACCTCGAGCTCGAACACCGGCGCCCCCAGATCGGCCCGTTCCGCGGCCATCACGCCCCGTGTGCTTGCGGGATAGAGGTAATCCAGGAAATCGGCAAAGAGGTGGTGCGGCTTGGGGGCCGTTATCGCTATGAGCCCCTCCGGTACGGCGTCACGCAGTTCAGCCGAAACAATGACCGCCCCGGCGCTAGTGCCGCGTAGCTGCTCCAGATACGAGCTGTGCGCCGCCAGTGCAACATCCCCGGGGCCGGCGAGCTCCAGCTCGCTTGCACCGGTTACGATATGACCGGCGGCGTCTTCGGATAGACCGGCAAGCAGGTCGGTCCGGCCAAGGCTGGACAGAATGGTGCCGATGGAGGCGGGACCGGAAAAACGGTGAAAGCGGGTGTCGACCATTGTGTCACTTAAAAAAGCAAAGAGCCGCGGCGCTACCGCCCCGCGGCTCTTAGAACTGTTTCACGCCCGGGCGACTAGAGCAAGGTCGACAGGGTCAGCTGGAACACCTGGGTGCGATCGGCTTCCGACTTGCTGAGCACGTGGGAGAAATCGCCACGCAGCGGACCAAACGGCGAGTCCCAGATGAGCGACGCACCGATGGAGGTCCGTAGCGGCTCGTTCTCGCTGCCAGGGTCCACAGGGTTGCCCTGCGCATCGGGAATACCATCCACCCATGCAGCGTCAGCCCAGACGGCGCCGCTCACACCATAGCTCTCCGGCAGAACCGGGATCGGGAACTGAACTTCGGCAGAAAGACCGGCATACATGGTCGCACCGAGATATTCGCCGCTTTCCAGGCGCGGCCCAAGGCCACGACCCTCGAACCCACGGATCAGCTGCGAACCGGGCATGAACGCCTCAAGCGGGCTGACTTCGCCATCGCCCAGAGCGTGGACGATACCGGCCTGGCCCTTGACGCTGGCCACGATCCCGCTGTCATCGAGCAGCGGCACAAAGTAGCGCCCACGAGCCTCGGTCTTCACCAGGTTGTAGTCCCAGCCGATATATTGCTGGGTGAAGGTCGCATAAAGGCCCTCGGTCGGCTTCTTGACGCTATCAACACCGTTCCAGGTGAGGGTGTAGCCGATAAAGGCCTTGTAGAATTCCTCACCATCATCGAACAGCGCCGAGTTGTCGGGATCTTCGTCCACGACGACCTTCTGTTCGATACCGGTAAACACTGTACCCGAGAGGTTGCCAAGGATCGGGGCGCCGAAACGCACCTGGCCGCCGGTAGAGGTAAAGCCGTAGAAGTTCCGATCGGTCTCATCGACGATGCGGTGATAGGCATCAACGCCCGCCGACACCTGCAGACCCATGAAACGGGGCTCGGTGAAGGAGAAGTCGAAGGTCTTGCCCGATTCCGAGGCACCAACAGCGGCACGCAGATACTGGCCACGACCAAGGAAGTTACGCTCGGTCAGCGAGACCTCGCCCAGGATACCTTCGGTGGTGGAGTAACCGGCCGTGGCACCGTACTCACCCGTGGAGCTCTCGGTCACAGCGATATTGACGATGACCTTGTCGGCGGAAGAGCCGGGCTGGGTCGTCACTTCAACAGTTGAGAAGTAACCCAGATCCTGGATTTCCTTGCGACCGCGAACCAGCAGTGCACGGTTGAAGGGGTCGCCTTCAGCGAACTCCAACTCGCGACGGATCACGAAATCACGCGTCTTCTCGTTGCCCGTGATGTTGACGCGCTCGACATAGACGCGGGCACCCTCATCAACCAGGTAGGTAACGTTGAACCGGCCATTGGTGACGTCACGATCCATACGGGCGCGAACATCAGCAAAGGAATAGCCCTGCGCCGTGGCTTCATAAGCCATGTCTTCGATGGTGCGCTGCAGGTCCGTAATGGAGTAGCGGCCACCTTCGTTCGTACGCACAGTGCTGGTCAAAGCCTGCGTATTGAGCCCCTCGATGCTGGTCTCGATGCCAACATTGGCGAACTCGTAGCGCTGACCTTCATTGACGGTAAAGTTGATGAAGTAGGCATTGCGGGCAGCATCATACTCGCCGACCGAGGTAACCTGCGCATCGGGATAACCGCGATTGGCGTAGTACAGGCGGATCAACTCACGGTCGACGGCGATCCGGCGATCATCGTAGGAGTCATCCTTGAGCAACCAGCTCAGGAAGCCCGTTTCCTTGGTCGTGATGGCGCCCTTGAGGTTGCCCGTGCTGAATGCGTTATTGCCAGTGAAGTTGATGGCGGCGATGCCAGCACGCTCCCCTTCATTGATCACGAAGGTAACCCGCACCCGGCCATCGGCGATGGTTTCGGTCCGCGCTGTCACACCGACCGACATGAAGCCGTCGGCGTCATAAGCCTGACGGATGCTTTCAATGTCGGAGGCAAGACGCTGCTGGGTGAAAACGCCGGAGGCGGACACATCCACCATGGCCAGCAACTGAGCGTCCGAGAAGCGACGATTGCCTTCGAACAACACCGAGCCGACCAGTTGCTCCTGAGCCTGCGCCGCGACTGCGCCGATAAGCGGAACACCAGACCCGATAACAGGAGCTGCAGCACTCAGGATTGCGAGCGCCACGCCGCGCATAAGCTTCGATTGAGTCATATTAATTTGCCTTCTGCGACCGGCTCGGGGACTCGCCATGCACAGCAATCCCCCCAGCCCACTCCATTGAACCGTTTTACCGGTTATTTAACCAAGGACAAGGCTAAAGCCGCGACGCGGTTAGCAAATGCTTGGATGCCTTGTATTCGTGCAACACCTTGAGAACCAAGGTTAAGAAGCATTAACCCAGCGTCCGCAAATAGGCGAAGAGCGTATCGTTAAACAGCGTGAAGACCATTAACGCCACCACCAATGCGAAGCCGAATCGGAAGCCTATTTCCTGAACTTTAATGCTTAGTGGTCGTCCCCGCACTGCCTCAACGAGGTAATATAACAGGTGTCCACCATCGAGCATGGGAATCGGCAGCAGGTTGAAGACGCCGATGTTTAGCGACAGTAGCGCCATAAGGTTAATCAGAGGGATGATGCCGAGTGTGGCCACCTCCCCCGAAACCTTGGCGACTTTTACGGGTCCGCCGAGTTGCTCGACATCGCCCCGCCCGACAAAGAAGTCCCCCAGGAACGCGCCCGTGCGCTGGATGATGAAGCGGATTTCCTCAAAGGTCATCCCAATCGCTTCCACCGGACCGGGCCGGTAAAGCGTCACCTCGGTTTGCTCGACATCACGGCTGACGCCGATGCGGCCGATGCGCTGGTTGTTGCCGAAGCGGTCCTGCACATCCACGGCCTCGGGAACGAGGACAAGGCTTTGCGGAGCGCCGTTGCGTTCGATCTCGAGGGTCACCTGGCGCTCGGGGCTGGTGGCGACGAAGCGTTGGAAATCCTCAAAACCGCGCACGGCATAGCCATCAACGCCGGTGATCACATCGCCCGCCTGCAGTCCTGCCGACTCGGCGACGGACCCGGCAATCACCTCGGTGATCACCGGCGGAATGGTATAGCGTCCATAGCCCAGCAGCAGGGCATAAAGGATCAGGAAGCTCAGCAGTATATTGGCGATCGGCCCCGCAGCGACCACGGCAATGCGTTGCCAAACATTCTTGTTCTGAAATAAATGAGGCGCCAGCGCCGGGTCAACCTGTGCGAGGGCCTCCGGATCCGGAACGCTTGCAACATTCATGTCGCCGGTGAACTTCACATAGCCGCCCAACGGAATGGCCGAGATCCGCCAGCGCGTCCCTGCCCGGTCGTTCCAGCCGATCAGCTCCGGGCCAAAGCCGATGGAAAATGCATCCACGGCCACACCATTCCAGCGCGCGACCAGGTAGTGGCCCATCTCATGAACGAACACGATCACGGTCAGAACGACCAAAAACGGAATCACATAGGACAACGGCCAGGCCACAAAATCGAGCATTGAATACCTTGTTCCGGCGGCGGCGTCTGGTTCAACCTACCAGTAGAGGAGCCCTTCGGCTACCGCGCCCCAACCCGCATGCATTGCGCCAATCGCAACAACCAGCAGCACACTCAATGTCAGGCTGTCCAGGCGATCCATCAAGCCCCCGTGCCCGGGAATAATGTCGCCGCTGTCCTTTACCCGGAAGTGCCGCTTGACGGCGCTTTCGCACAGATCGCCCAATTGCCCAAGAACGCTGATTGCGGCTGATAGCAGCAGGCCGATCCACCATGGTGAGTCCGAGACCAAAATCCAGACCACGAGCCCGGCTGTTGTGCCGAGTGCCAGGCCGCCCAGAGCGCCCGACCAGGTCTTGGACGGCGAAATATCGGGCGCAAGCTTCTCGCCACCGATCTGGCGACCGGTGAAAAAGGCGGCGGAATCGGTCATCCACACAACGGTGCCGAGGTAAAGGCCAGCCCAGACACCAGAGAAACTCGTCCCCCTGAGTGCCTGGGCGGCAATGATGACGGCGCCAAACAGCACCAGCCCTGCAACTCGCCACCACATGCCCTCACCTCGGGCCAGCAAGGCAAGCACGCAGGCAAGGGCAATGATAGCAATCGAGGCCGAAATTCCAGCAAAGGGATAAACCAGACCCGACAATGCCACAGCCGCAATGAGCATCCAGCCGAAAGGCGTCAGCGGCGCCCGGGAAACCATGGTTTCCCATTCGCGATAAGCTCCGGCAAACACCAGGCTAACAACAAGGGCAAAGAAGGCGCCCCCCATGTAAAGGGCAGATGCCGTCAAGGCGATCAACACCACGGCAGACCCAATGCGGGGCCCCAGATCAGCCCAGACCCGACGGCGCGGCGGCGAAGGCTGTCCCAAAGGGGCGTCCGGCATAGTCATGGCCCAGCAGATCCGATCCCACCGAAACGCCGATCGCGCAGCGAGAAAGTTTGGAGAACTTTCAGGAAACTCTCTTCCCCAAAGTCGGGCCAATATTCGTCCACAAAGACGAACTCCGAGTAGGCGGCCTGCCACAACAGGAAGTTGGAAATGCGCTGCTCGCCGCTAGTGCGGATGATCAAGTCAGGGTCCGGAATGCCGGCGGTGTAAAGTGCACCGGCAATGGTTTCCTCGGTAATGTCGTCCGGCGACAAGCGTCCCGCGGCGACTTCCCTGGCGATCCGGCGCGTCGCATTGGCAATCTCTGCCTTGCCGCCATAGTTGAACGCCACAATCAGGACGAGGCCAGTGTTGTCGCGCGTCTTGGCTTCGGCATCGTCAATCAGCCGAACCAGCGATGGCTCCAGCCCTGCCCGGTCGCCAATGATGCGTACCTGCACATTGTTGCGGATCAGGCGCTGCAAGTCAGAGGCAACGAAGCGCCGGAGCAGGTTGAAGATAAAGGCGACTTCTTCCTTGGGGCGGGTCCAGTTCTCGGACGAAAAGCTGAACACCGTCAGGTGCGGCACGCCATAGTTGATGCACAGCTCAACCAGGTTGCGCAGCGACTTGACGCCTTCGATATGCCCCTCGGTGCGCAGCTTGCCACGCGCCTTGGCCCAACGGCCATTGCCATCCATGATGACGCCGAGATGCACAGGGATGCGCAGGCGCGTTCGAGGCGCGAGTTCGGCGGTGATAGCGGGTTCGCTGGACATCTACGCCCTCCCGGCGCAGTGCAAGACCGTCAGACCTGCATGATTTCCTGTTCTTTGGTCGCGACGACGGCATCGATCTCCGCCACGGCGGCATCGGTAGCCTTCTGCACCAGGTCGGATTGCGTGCGAGCATCGTCCTGGCTCATGTCACCGTCCTTTTCGGCCTTCTTGAGAATGTCCATGCCATCACGACGGATGTGACGCACGGCCACGCGGGCCTGTTCGGCATAATTGTGGGCAACCTTGGTCAGCTCGCGCCGACGCTCTTCATTGAGCTCTGGTAGCGGAACGCGGATCACCTGGCCTTCCCCGATGGGGTTCAGGCCCAGGCCGCTGTCCCGGATAGCCTTCTCGACGGCGTTAGCCATCGAGCGATCCCAGACCTGGACGCTCAGCATGCGGGGCTCGGGCACGGTCACGGTGGCAACCTGGTTCAGCGGCATCCGCGAGCCATAGGCTTCCACCGACACCGGCTCCAACAAACTGGCGCTAGCGCGACCCGTGCGCAATCCGGCAAGTTCCTCACGCAGGGACGTGATGGACTTCTGCATCCGGTTCTTGAGATCACTGAGGGAGTAAGTGGCCATGATGTGCGTCCTTATAGGCTATTTAGCTTTACCGACTCGTGTACTGCGAGCCGTGCCAGCTAGAACGCCGGACAGACCTTCCTGGTCGTCCAGCGCATAAACGATTATTGGCAATGCATTGTCACGCGCAAGCGCGAAGGCGGCGGTGTCCATGACTTTGAGGTTGCGGCTGATCACTTCGTCATAGCTCACGCTTTCATAGCGCGTGGCCAGGGGATTCTTCTTGGGGTCCTCGGAATAAACCCCATCAACCTTGGTACCCTTGAGCAGCACGTCGCAATCAAGCTCGATCGCCTTGAGCGCAGCAGCGGTGTCCGTGGTAAAGAACGGATTGCCGGTGCCACCGGCGCAGACCACCACATAACCCTCATCCAAAGCAGCCTTGGCGGCGCGTGCGGTGAAGTTATCGGCGACCGATGGCATGGTGAGGGCCGAAAACACCTTTGACTTCACGCCCTGGCGGGAAATGGCATTGGAGAGCGCGAGGGAATTGATCACCGTGCCGAGCATGCCCATCAGGTCAGCGGTGACGCGATCCGTCCCATCGGCAGCCACGGCCATGCCACGGAAGATGTTACCGGCGCCAATGACAATGGCGATCTCCGTCCCGCCCTTGGCGGCATCGGCAATCTGGCTGGCCACGGAATGGAGAAATTCAGGCTCGATGCCGAAGGACTGATCGCCAGCTAACACTTCGCCCGAGACCTTGAGCAAAATGCGTTTGTAGCCGGTCATCGGCAATTCCTTCTGCAAAAAACAAGGGAGCCGAAGCAGCCTGCTACCCTATTGCACAGCTGTGAGCGGCGGGGAAGCGGGCGTGATGCGGATTTGAGCGTGTCGGCATACGCGAAAGAACGGAGGCAGGCCCCGACGGGGACCCGCCTTCGCCCGGTTATTACTGAGCAGGCTGCTCGTTCTTGATGCCAGCGGTAGCGGCAACTTCGGCAGCGAAGTCGGACTCGACCTTCTCGATACCTTCACCCAAAGCGTAGCGGATGAACTTGGTCAGCTTGATCGGCGCGCCGACAGCCTTTTCCGCGTTCTTGATCGCATCGCCAACCTTGGTTTCGCCGTCGATCACGAAGGTCTGCGCCAGCAGCGTGACTTCCTCGTAGTACTTGCGTACGCGGCCTTCGACCATCTTCTCGATGATCTCGGCTGGCTTGCCGCTTTCGCGGGCCTGCTCGGCGAAAATCGTGCGCTCGCGCGCCACGACATCCTGATCAAGGTCGTCGGGCGAGATCGAGAGCGGGTTGGTGGCGGCAATATGCATGGCGAGCTGCTTGCCCAGCGTTGCCAACGCAGCCTTGTCACCGGTGGACTCAAGGCCAACCAGAATGCCGATCTTGCCCATGCCGGGCTTGACGGCGGAGTGCACATAGCTTTCCACCACGCCATCGGAGACCGCCAGGGTTTCCGTGCGGCGCAGATTCATGTTCTCGCCGATCTTGGAGATCGCTTCGGTCAGTTCAGCCGAAACCGAATGACCCGAGCCGGGGAACGGCATTTCGCCAAGCTTGACCACGTCACCGTCTGCATCGAGTGCGAGCTTGGCGATATTGCCAACGATGTTCTGGAACTGCTCGTTGCGTGCCACAAAGTCGGTCTCGGAATTGACTTCGACCACAGCAGCCTTGTTGCCGCTGGTGGCAACGCCGACGAGACCTTCAGCAGCGACCCGATCAGCCTTCTTGGCAGCCTTGGCTAGGCCGCGCGTACGCAGCCAATCGATGGCGGCTTCCATGTCGCCATTGGTCTCGGCCAATGCCTTTTTACAGTCCATCATGCCCACGCCAGTCGCCTCGCGGAGCTGCTTGACCATGCCTGCAGTGATTTCCATAGGGTTCACCCTTTGGCGGCCTCACTGGGAGGCCGCGTTCTTTGGTTCAAGATGAAATCCAGCGCGCTGGATCAGTTGGCGGCAGCGGTCTCTTCAGGGAGATCTTCGGCCGGAGCCTGGTCGGCTGCGCCAAGATCCGCACCCAGAGCGCTTGAAGAGCGGCCGATGCCGTCGATCGCAGCCTTGGACACGAGCGACACATAAAGCTCCAGCGCACGGCTGGCGTCGTCATTGCCCGGAATCGGGAAATCGACGGTGTCGGGATCACTGTTGGTGTCAACAATAGCGATCACCGGGATGCCCAAGCGGCGAGCTTCCTTGATGGCGTTCGCTTCCTTGTTGGTGTCGATCA
Source organism: Devosia sp. Z6_126 (assembly GCF_058133495.1). NCBI lineage: Bacteria > Pseudomonadati > Pseudomonadota > Alphaproteobacteria > Hyphomicrobiales > Devosiaceae > Devosia > Devosia sp. Z6_126. The sequence goes on from NZ_JBYUNO010000002.1 coordinate 95,255, forward strand.
CAAACAGCAGGCTGGGAACATTGCCCATGTCCTTGATGCCGCCAAGGTCACGCTCCAGGCGCTCCTTTTCGCGGCTCATCATCAGACGCTCTTTCTTGGTGCGCAGCGCAAGCTCGTCTTCGCTCATCGCCTCAAGTTCGCGCAGACGCGAGATCGAGTTCGAAATGGTCTGCCAGTTGGTCAGGGTACCACCGAGCCAACGCGAGTTGACGTAGTACTGCGCCGACTGCTTGGCCGCATCGGCGACCAGGGGGGCGGCCTGACGCTTGGTGCCCACGAACAGAACACGGCCGCCGTCAGCAACGGTGTCGCTGATCAGCTGCAGGGCGCGGCTGAGAGCCGGAACAGTCTGGCTCAGGTCGAGAATGTGGATGTCGTTGCGAACACCAAAGATGAAGCGCTCCATCTTGGGGTTCCAGCGGTGCTTCTGGTGACCGAAGTGGACGCCTGCTTCGAGCAATTGGCGCATGGAGAAATCGGGCAAAGCCATGATGGCTGCTCCTTGTTTACCGGTTGATGCCGCCACGAGATCTTGCGGCGGGTTGCCCCGCCACCGGATGGCCTTCCAGAGGAAAGCCAGCCTCGTGTGTGAAATCGCGCTGGCCGCAGCCAGACACATGCGCGGATATAGGGGAGGATAGCCGCAAAGGCAAGCACCAGTCTGTGCCGTGGTCCCCATGCGGCGCCATGGCTCGGGCCTAATGCAGCCTTACATCCGCGACCCCCTCCAGCGCCTTGATGCCAATGGCGATCTCGGCGTTGAGGCGGTAGCCCCCTGGCAGTTCGATCTCGTATTCGCGCTCGCCCCCACCGCGGACGACAACAAAGTTGACCGACCCTTCCCCGCCCCGCTTGAGCTGGGCGCTGATTGGCCCGAGGCATCTCGCGTCGTCAGCAAAGACGGTGAGGCGCCGATCCACCTTTTCCGCAACCCCTTCGATCGCCTCGGCGGACAACAGCCTGAGGCTTACGCCGTCGGCTCGCTCGTCAGCGCCGACCTGCAGGATCACGGACTTGCCGGGCTGCAGCACGCCGCCAAACTCGTTGATCTGTTCGGAAAAAGCGATGCACTCAAAGGTGCCGGTCTGGTCCGACAGGGTCAGGATCATCATCGGCGTGCCCTTGCGGGTTCGGCGATCCTGACGGCTCGCGATGGTACCCGCGAGGCGCCCCGCCGACGCCCCATCCTTGACTGCACGCTCGAAATCGCTCCAGCGCTGCACACGAAGCTTTTCGAACAGGTCCGAATAGGCGTCCAGCGGGTGAGCCGAAAGGTGAAACCCGATCGCGGATAGTTCACGGTCAGCGCGCTCGGTGGAGTTCCACGCCGGGATCCCCGTGGGCAGGCGGAACGGTTCGGGGCCCGCGGCATCGAACATGTTCCACTGCCCTTCATTGCGCTCACTCGCCAGCGCCTGGGCGGTGCCGATGACAGCATCCATGGCGGCGAAGGCAACTTCGCGGCGCGGCACCAATTCATCGAAGGCGCCGGCATTGACCAGCGTTTCCAGCGTGCGCTTGTTGAGCACCCGCGGGTCGACCCGCCGGGCAAAGTCGCCCAGGTCCTTGAAGGGCTGGTCGCCGCGAACTTCCACAATATGCTCGGCCATGGCCCGGCCGACGCCCTTGACGGCGGACAGACCATAATGGATGCGATCGTCCTTCACCGCGAAAACCACTTCCGACTTGTTCACGCAAGGTGCCACGACTTCTATGCGCTTCTTGCCCGCCTCGCGGCGGAAGTCGGACAGCTTGTCGGTCTGCGCCATGTCGAGGGTCATGGAGGCGGCATAGAACTCGTGCGGATAATGCTCCTTGAGGTAAGCCGTCTGGTAGGACACCCAGGCGTAAGCGGCGGCGTGGCTCTTGTTGAAGCCATAATTGGCGAACTTGGCCAACAGGTCGAAGATCTGATCGGCGAGCGCTTCGCTCACGCCCTGCGGCCCCGAGCCTTCGCGGAAGCGGATGCGCTGGTTATCCATCTCCGCCTTGATCTTCTTGCCCATGGCCCGGCGCAGCATGTCAGCTTCGCCCAGCGAATAACCCGACAGCAGCTGGGCGATCTGCATCACCTGCTCCTGGTAGACGATGATGCCATAGGTTTCGTCGAGCACTTCGCTCAGCTTGGGATGGGGATATTCCACCTCCTCGCGCCCATGCTTGCGGTCGATGAAGCTCGGGATGTTGTCCATCGGGCCCGGTCGATAAAGCGCGTTCATCGCGATCAGGTCTTCAATGCGGTCGGGCTTGAGGTCCATCAAAGCGCGGCGCATGCCGGGCGATTCAAACTGGAAGATGCCGTAGGTGTCGCCGCGGGAATAAAGCTTATAGGTCGCCTTGTCGTCGATCGGGATGGCGTCGATGTCGAGTTCGACCCCGCGCTTCTTGACCATGTCGACGGCATAACGGATCGTGGTCAGGGTCTTGAGACCCAGGAAGTCGAACTTCACCAAACCCGCCGGTTCAACCCATTTGAGGTTGTATTGCGTCACCGGCATCGCCGAGCGCGGATCGCGGTAAAGCGGCAGCAGTTCCTGCAGCGGCCGATCCCCGATTACGATGCCGGCGGCGTGGGTCGAGGCATGGCGGAACAGACCCTCGAGCGACTTGGCGATCTCGACGAGTTGGCCAACCGTCTCGTCGTCCTCAGCCATCTGCTTGAACTGCGGCACCTCATTCATGGTGCGCTCGATGGACCACGGGTCGGCCGGATTAGCTGGCACGAGCTTGCAGATGCGGTCCACCTGGCCATAGGGCATCTGCAGCACGCGACCGACATCGCGCAGCACGGCGCGGGCCTGGAGCGTACCGAAGGTAATGATCTGAGCGACCTGGCTGGCGCCATACTTGCGCTGCACGTAGTCGATGACCTCTTCGCGCCGATCCTGGCAGAAATCGATATCGAAGTCGGGCATGGAAACGCGTTCCGGATTGAGGAAGCGTTCAAACAGCAGATTGTAGCGAAGCGGATCGAGATCGGTGATGGTGGTGGCATAGGCAACCAAGGAACCGGCGCCCGAGCCGCGGCCTGGGCCGACGGGGATGTCGTGGGCTTTCGACCACTGGATAAAATCGGCCACGATCAGGAAGTAGCCGGGGAACTTCATCTTCTCGATGATGCTGAGCTCGAAATCGAGCCGCTCGCGATATTCGGTTTCGCTCTTGCCAGGGGCAATGCCGGTAGTCGCAATGCGCTTGTCCAGCCCCTCAACGGCGATGCGGCGCAACTCCGCCGCTTCCGCTGCCACAACTTCGTCTTCGGTGGCGTGCGAACCGGCGGCAAATTTTGGCAGGATGGGCCCACGCGTGCGCGGCCGATAGGCGACACGGCGAGCGATCTCGACGGTCGAATCGAGTGCTTCGGGCAGATCGGCAAACAGCTCCGCCATTTCGGCGCGGGTCTTGAAATAAAATTGGTCGTTGAGCTTGCGGCGCTCGGTTTGCGCCAGCACCGTGCCGCCGGCAATCGCCAGCAGCGCATCATGGGCCTCATACTCCTTGGCCGATTTGAAGAAAGGCTCGTTGGTTGCAACCAGTGGTATGCCATGACGGTAGGCATAATCGATCAGTCGCGGCTCGACCGACGCCTCCACCGCCCTGCCATGGCGCTGCAGCTCGATATAGAAGCGGTCACCAAATAGGTTGGAAAGCCGATCTAGCCGAGCGAGCGCATTGTTATCCTGGCCCATGGCAAAGGGCATGTCGATGGCTCCTTCGGGCCCGCCTGATAGGCAGATCACCCCTTCGAGCCCTTCGCGGCTGAGCCAGTCGAGGCGCGCGCTGGCATTGCCGCCCTCCCCTTCCAGGTAGGCACGCGACACCAGTCGCGACAGATTGGCATAGCCCGTTTCGCTGGTGGCCATCAGCACAACGCTGGATTTGCCGGCCCAAGCCACATGGCCGCGTTCGCTCACGCGCTCTTCGGCCGCTGCGAAATCGAATGGGAGCTCCACCCCGATCAGGGGCTGAATGCCCTTCTTGCTGGCCTTCTCGGAGAATTCCAGGGCACCGAACAGATTGCTGGTATCAGCAATCCCCAATGCGGGCTGGTGGTCCTCCTTGGCCAGCTTGAGAATGGTCTCAAGCTGCAGCGCGCCTTCCAGCAGCGAAAAGGCAGAATGGACGTGAAGGTGAATGAAACCGGGGCCGCTCATGCTCGTCTCCTAGGCCGTCTTTGTGACAGCCTGCGGGCAGCGGCGGAACCCATTGCGGTGCCGTTGCCCACAACAAGCCTCACACGAGTCGGCTGACGATATCCATCCAGGTGAGCGAGCCAATGGTGAAGGCGCCGAGGGTGACGAACGCGGCCAAATCCTTGATGAAGGTGATCATGTCGGTGTCTCCGTTGAATGCTCTCCTTGTATGTTCTCGTTTTGTTCTTGTCGAGATTGAACTCCGTGAACAGCGTGGATTGCCGCTGTTTGGTTAGCTGATCGTTAAGGGATGAACGGGCGAGCGACGTCCCCGCCGGTTGTAAAGGCGGGGAGAAGAAGCTGCGCGTGACCATTCAGGCTGGCGGCCAAATGGCAGAGGTTCAGAAGGCAAACGCCCCCTCCCCGGCCTGGCCGAGGAGAAGGAGCATCAAGCGTCAGCGGCGAGGCTAAAGCGTGTGTTCGACGACCAGACCGCCACGCAGGGTAACAATGCGGTCGGCCCTGCGAGCAAGGTCATGATTGTGGGTGGCGATCAAGGCCGCGGCGCCTTCGTTGCGGATGAGGGAGCGCAACGCTTCGAACACCAGATCGCTGGTGTCCGGATCGAGATTGCCCGTCGGCTCATCGGCAAGGATGACCTTGGGGTGGTTGGCTGCGGCTCGGGCAATCGCGATGCGCTGCTGTTCGCCGCCCGAGAGTTCGGCCGGCCGATGGGTCGCCCGTGGCTTTACGCCAAGCAAGTCGAGCAGTTCCATCGAGCGGGCTTGTGCCTCCGCGCTCGTCTTGCCCGCGATCAGCTGGGGCATGGAGACATTCTCCAGCGCCGTAAACTCGGGCAGCAGATGATGGAACTGGTAGACATAGCCAACTGTCGATCGCCGCAATTGCGTGCGGCCACGATCACCAAGCTTGCTGGTGCGGATGCCCGTGATCTCCACCTCGCCGCTTTGCGGCGACTCCAGCAGCCCGGACAAGTGCAGCAATGTGGATTTACCCGCACCCGAGGGCGCGACGAGGGCAACCAGCTCGCCGCTCTCCACCGTCAGATTGGCGGCTTCGAGCACGCGAACAGTCGCGTCGCCCTGGCCATAATGGCGGTGAACATCGGTCAGGACGAGGTGCGGTCTACTCATAGCGAAGCGCCTCTACCGGATCGTATTGGGCTGCCCGCCAAGCGGGATAAAGGGTGGCCAAGAAGCTCAGCGCGAGCGCAAGGCTTACCACGATGGTGACTTCCAGCGGATCGGTCTTGGACGGCAAGGACGACAGAAAGAACACCTCAGGTGGGAAAATCGCCACTCCGAGCGTATTGGAAATAAACGCTCGCAGCGGCTCGGCATTGGCAGCAATGATAAGCCCCAGAACGGTTCCGACCACCGTTCCGATCACCCCGATCGTCGTGCCTGTGATGGAAAAGACCCGCATGATGGCGCCCCGCGTCGCGCCCATGGTGCGCAGCACCGCGATATCGGCGCTCTTGTCCTTCACCAGCATGATCAGGCTCGAGATAATGTTGAAGGCCGCAACCACGATGATCATCGAGAGGATGGTGAACATCACCACGCGTTCGACCTGAAGGGCCGAGAAAAAGGTCTCGTTGCGCTGCTGCCAGTCGGTCAACACCAATGGACGACGGTCCGGATCAGAAAGCCGCTCGCGCATGAGCGTGACGTCATCGGGATTATCGATGAAGATCTCGGCGGCCGTTACGCGCGGCACACGCTCATAGGCGGCATCGATTTCCTCATCAGTGGCCATGGGTCCGAGCGGGGGCTGTCCGGGCTTGAGCACCTCGTCTACGAGCTTGAAGTAATCCTGCGCGGGCTCCAGCGGCATATACATGAACAGCGAGTCGAACTCGATCATGCCCAGATCAAAGATGACGCTCACCGGGTAGGAGCGGATCTGGGGCGTGCTGCCAAATGGCGTCATCGCCCCATCCGGATTGATGATGGTTACCTGGTCTCCCAACGACAAGCCAAGCGTTTGGGCCAGGCGGTAGCCAATGGCAACACCACGGCCCTCATCCCAGCCATCCCAGCCGCCTTGCTCGGCGGCCTGATACAACAGGTCCAGCTTCTGGATGTTCTCCAGGTCCATGCCGCGAACGCTGACCCCTGTGGAATTGCCGCGCCCGGATGCCAGCACCTGCCCTTCCACGAAGTAAACCGCGAAGTTCACGCCTTCGACCTCTTCAAGATCTGCGATGGCAGATTTGTAGTCAGTGAACTCACGCTCGATCGGGAAAGCCGTGAAGTGGCCATTCAGCCCCAGGATCTTGGTGAGCAGTTCCTCGCGAAAGCCGTTCATCACCGACATAACGACGATCAGGGTCGCAACGCCGATGGCGACGCCAACCATGGTCAGGCTGGCAATCACGGAGATGAATGCTTCCTTGCGGCGAGCGCGAAGATAGCGGCCGGCAATCATCCATTCGAAGCGGGAGAACGGGCGCGTGCCAGCGCTCGCGGCGGGCTGGACCTGATCGGTCAAATGTCAGTCTTTCTTTGCGGTTCAATCAGCGACCGGAGCCGCTCGACGGCGGCGGCGATGGGCAGCGTCTCGCGCTCGCCGGTCTTGCGATGCTTGATCTCGGCCTCACCCGATTTGAGCCCACGTGGCCCAAGGATGATCTGGTAGGGAATGCCGACCAGATCGGCGGTAGCAAACTTACCGCCCGCTGGCTGATCGCGATCGTCATAGAGCATGTCGAGACCCGCTGCCTGCAGCTCGCCATAAAGGGCGTCGCAGGCCGCATCGCAGACGGCATCGCCGGCCTTGAGGTTGATCAGCACCGCTTCGAAGGGGGCAACGCTGACGGGCCAGATGATGCCGGCATCGTCATGGCTGGCTTCGATGATCGCGGGCAGCAGACGGGTCAGGCCAATGCCATACGAACCCATATGCACGATGGTTTCCTTGCCGTCGGGTCCGGTGACGCTCGCCTTCATTGGCTCGGAATACTTGGTGCCGAAGTAGAAAATATGGCCGACCTCGATGCCGCGCGCGGAAATGCGTTTGTCCTCGGGCACCTGGGCCTCGTAATCGCCCATGTCCACCATCTCCTCGGTGGCAGCGTAGAGCGAAGTCCAGTCGTCGACGATGGGGTTGAGGTCGCCGCGGAAGTCGGTGTCCTTGGCCGGAATCGGCTTGTCCAGCAGGTCGCGGTGGCAGAACACCTGGCTTTCGCCGGTTTCGGCCAGGATGATGAACTCATGGCTGAGATCGCCGCCAATCGGGCCGGTATCGGCGCGCATCGGGATGGCGGTGAGCCCCATACGGGCATAGGTGCGCAGATAGGCGACGAACATGCGCTGGTAAGCGCGAACGGCGTCTTCCTTGGTCAGATCGAAGCTATAAGCGTCCTTCATCAGGAATTCGCGCGAGCGCATCGTGCCGAAGCGCGGGCGCACCTCGTCGCGGAACTTCCACTGGATGTGGTAGAGGTTGAGCGGCAGATCCTTGTAGGATTTCACATAGGCCCGAAAGATGTCGGTGATCATCTCCTCGTTGGTGGGACCATACAGGAATTCGCGCTCGTGCCGGTCCTGGATGCGTAGCATTTCCTTGCCGTAAGCATCATAGCGGCCGGATTCCCGCCACAGATCGGCGGACTGGATCGTGGGCATGAGCAGCTCGACGGCGCCGGAGCGGTTCTGCTCTTCCTCGATGATGCGCTGCACCTTCATCAGGGCCTTGTAGCCAAAGGGCAGCCAGCTATAGAGGCCCGAAGCCTGCTGACGGATCATGCCGGCGCGCAGCATCAAACGATGCGAGACGATCTCGGCTTCCTTGGGAACGTCACGGAGCACTGGCAGGAAATAGCGAGACAGGCGCATAGCGACTCCGAAAACATTAAAGCGAGGCAAGGGCTTGCTTGATGCCTATTGAAGGGCCGCGCGTCCATTCAATTCAAGCATAGAAGGCATGCAGAATCTGCGTGACAGTCCTACAACAACTTGTTAGGTTCCGTGTCAATAAAGCAAAGGCGGTTCACACCGCTAGACGTCGGCAGCGTCAGGGAGGAGCGTTGGCAGCCGCTTTCGAGCGAGCCTAAGACCAGCGTATGTCGTCAAACTCAAACAAGCAGGGCCATGTGCCCTGCTTTTTTGATTCAGTACCCTAGTCGCGCTACCCGCAAGACTAGGGCAGAGCGACTGCTTCCCGGTCATCGGCTCATCTCATCACCGTTCAGTATTGATGTCCCGTGACCGAACCGGCGCACTCAGCGATTCCAGTAGTCGTGCAAGATACCGTTGTTGACACCCCAGAGCAGCAAGGGCGTCACAACTGCAGCAAGGAGAGTCGCCACAATGACCTTGCGCAACAAGCGCGGCACTGCCGGCGCACCTGGCTCGGTGCCAGGCGTCACATTGCCAATCTCATGCTGGCTTTGGGTGCCGATGGGCAGCACTGCGACAAAGCAGAGCCACCAGACGACAAAGAAGACAGCGAGGATCGAGCCGATCGGCATGGCAATGCTTCTTTCCTATTTGCCAACGAGACATGCGCGCGGCCGGTACTAAAGTCGAGGGGGCAGAATGCCGCCCTCAAGCTTCAGTTCGGACGATCATACCCGGTGCACGAACACCGACACATTGGGCTTGCGGCCCCAATAAAGGTTCACCTCGTTGCGGATCGCCTTGAATATCGCCGAGTTGAGCACTTCGGCATCGCTGCGCCGCTTGGGGGGCATGCTTTTCAACACGCCGGCAATCGTGTCCTCGACCAGATCGGTCAGGGATTCGTCCTCGGTCTCAGGCAAACCTTCAACAACCAGGTCAGGACCCGAAACGATCTGGCCATTGCTGCTGACGCAGAGGCTGACCACCACATGGCCGCCGAAGGACAGGCGGCGCCGACCCTTGACGCCGGATTCCTCAGGCGTGCACAGCACCAGACCGTCGAGATAAAGCTCGCCGGTGCGCACTTCGGCCGGAAAGGCCAGCGGCTCGGGGAACAAGCGCACCATGTCGCCATTGCGAGCATCGATCACATTGGGAATACCTGACTCCCGACCAAGCTTGGCATGCGCCTGCAGATGCGCCGCCTCGCCATGCACTGGCACCAGCACCTCGGGCTTGACCCAGGAATATAGCTTTTGCAGCTCGCCACGGCGAGGATGGCCCGTCACATGGACCAGGCCATTGTTCTGCGTGATCAGCTCCACGCCCTTGTCGATGAGGAGGTTCTGGATATCGATCACTTCGCGCTCGTTGCCGGGAATGGCCCAGGACGAGAAGATCATGCGATCGCCCGCATTAAGCTCAATGACCGGGTGCTCGCCCCGGGCAATGCGAGCAATGGCCGCGCGCGCTTCGCCCTGCGAGCCGGTGCAGATCAAAACGACCTTGTCGCGCGGTAGGCCACGATAAGCATCCTGGTCCAGCAAGGGCGGCAGACCTTCGAGCATGCCCAGCTCGCGGGCAATGCCCATGATCCGGTGCAGCGAACGACCCGACAGCACGACCTGACGCCCCGCCTTTTCAGCGGCGCGTACGATTGAAACAACCCGGCCGACATTGGACGCAAAAGTCGTGACCGCGACGCGATTTGGTGCATTGGCGATCAGCGCTTCGAGGTTGATCGCGACCTCGGCTTCGCTCGGGCTTTCGCCCTCCTTCATTGCGTTGGTCGAATCGCAGACCAAAGCAAGCGGCGTCGAGGTATCCTCGCCAATAGCCTGCAGGCGGGCGAAATCGGTCGGCTTGTTGATCACCGGCGTCGGGTCGAGCTTCCAGTCACCCGTGTGCAGCACGCGACCGATGGGAGTCGAGATCAGCAGCGCATTGCTTTCCGGGATCGAGTGCGCGACGTTGATCGCCTCTATGGTGAACGGGCCGACATTGAACGGCTTGCCCGGCTGCATGATGGTGACATCGACATTCTCGACAATGCCATCCCCTGCCCGCTTGGCGGCCAGCATGGCGGCCGTAAAGGGCGTGCAGTAAACCGGCTTTTCAAAACCCGGCCACAGATCCAGTACAGCGCCGTAGTGATCTTCGTGGCTGTGCGTCAGGATCAGTCCAAGCACGTCATCAGCGCGTTCTTCGAGAAATTCGGGATTGGCCATGATCAGCTCGATCCCGGGCAGATCGGGACCGCCGAAGCTGACGCCGCAATCAACAACGATCCACTTGCGTGAGCGCTCAGGGCCAAAGCCATAGGCGCCCATATTCATCCCGATTTCGCCGACGCCGCCGAGCGGCACAAAAACGAGTTCGTCCCTTTGGTTTTGAGCCATGGGTTATTCAGTCCTTTCTTGGCGCGGCGCGCGGCGAACTTTGGCCACCGGTCGTCAACGCATATATTTGCGGTCAGCTCTGGGCGCTGGCCGTTGCCCCAAAATGTACGTCGCCAGCCGTGATGGCGATGCGACGATCGTCAGGCGCGCGCACAATCAGGCGTCCGCTGCCATCGATGGTTTCGAAAACGCCCCGCAGGACCTCTCCGTTCTGATTTATTGCCACCGGAGCCCCAATCCCGGCAGCGGCGGAACGCCACTCCTCAAGGATTGCTTCAACGCCGCGGCCATCATCCCACAGCCTGAACGCTTCAACCCATGAATCGCTCAAGGCCGCAAAGACCCGCTCAGCCGACTCGGGCGCGCCAAGTTCCAGGAGGCTCGTGGCGGGATAAGGCAGCCCGGTCGGCGCGGCAACCACATTGACGCCGAAGCCGATCACGACCGCCTGCCGCCCGTCAGGCGCCTTACGACCCTCCAGCAAAATGCCGGCGAGCTTAGCACCATCGGCCAGCACGTCATTGGGCCATTTCAGTGCTATCCGCGCGGGCGCACCACTTGCAGTGCCATCGGCACCATCGAGGCCGATCCGCAATCTGCCGGCCGGCAGCAATTGAGCAAGTGCGCGGTTCATTGCCACCCCGGCTACGAAGCCGAGTGTTGCAGCCAAAGTGGGGTCGGCTTCGGGCACGATCAAGAGCGTGGCGGCCAGATTACCGGCCGGGGACTCCCAATGTCGTCCACGGCGCCCCCTGCCTGCTGTTTGCTGACGGGCAGCGAACCATAACCCACCGGGATCGCCCGCCCCCGCTGCGGCGAGCGCCTCAGTATTGGTTGAGCCGATCGAGTCAAATCCGCGCAGGCGATACCCTGCCGCCCGCGCGGAGCCACCAAGAACGAACGACGTCACCTAGAACAAGCTTCCAGCCGCAGCATTAGCGGCAGAGGCAAGCGAATTGCCCAGCGTGAAGTAGTAAGTCACGACAAGGAAACCGCTTGCCGCCATGATCACGGTCAGCTCACGCGGCGCCACTACAAACTGGCGCGTCGGTTCGTCGAAATACATGGTCTTGATCACGCGCAGGTAATAATAGGCGCTCACGGCTGAAGCCAGCACGCCGATCACGGCCAGCACGAAGAGCTGCGCCTCGATGGCTGCAAGGAACACATACCACTTGGCGAAGAACCCGGCCAACGGTGGTAGGCCGATCAGCGAGAACATCAGGATCGCAAAAATGGCCGCCACAAAGGGCCGAGACTGTGCCGCACCGGCAAGGTCATCGATGTTTTCGACGTAACCGGCTTCGGTGCGCAGCGACAACAGGCAAGCGAACAGGCCTACAGTCATGGCCAAATAGATAGCCATGTAGATCGCGACGCCTTCCACCCCAACCTGCGTGCCGGAGGAAAGCCCCACAAGCGCAAAGCCGACATGGCCAATGGATGAATAGGCCATCAGGCGCTTCAGCGACTTCTGGCCAATGGCGGCAAAGGATGCCAGCACCATGGAGGCAATCGACAAGAAGATCACGATCTGCTGCCAGTCGCGGGTGATGGGCTCAAAGCTGTCCATCACCAAGCGAACCATCAGCGCCATGGCGGCGACCTTGGGCGCACCGGCCATGAAGGCGGTAACCGGGGTCGGCGCACCTTCATAAACGTCTGGCGTCCACATATGGAACGGCACGGCAGACATCTTGAACGCGACGCCCGCGAGCAGGAACACCAGGCCGAAGATCAGCCCGATCGAGCGACCTTCGTTGGCGATCGCGGCAACAATACCCTGCAGATTGGTTTGGCCGGTGAAGCCATAGATCAGCGAGGCGCCGTAGAGCAGCATGCCCGATGAGAGGGCACCCAGCACGAAGTACTTGATGCCCGCCTCGGTGGCGCGGCTATCGTCGCGCTTGATCGCGGCGAGCACATAAACCGCCAGCGACTGCAGCTCGATGCCAATATACAGGCTCATCAGGTCGTTGGCCGACACCATCACCATCATGCCCAAAGTCGCGAGCAGGATCAGAATGGAATACTCGAACTTGTGCGTGCCGTTCTCGTCAGCGTGCGGCCACGACATCATCAGCGCGAATGCCGAACCAACCAGCACCAGTGCCTTCATGAAGCGGGCAAAACCGTCCTGGATGAAGACGCCATTGAACAGCACGCCTTCAGCAGGCTGGAACACGACGAGCGCTGCCGTTGCCACCAGCAATACCACGCCCAGCATGCTGACCAGTGAAGAACGTTCTTTGTTGAGGATGACACCGACAAGCAGCAGCACAATTACGCCGACTGCCATCAGCATCTCAGGATAAGCGGGAGCCAGGCTCGCGAAATCGATGACGTCTGAGTTCACGGGGTTCCCCTCCTAGTGGGCAACAGCCACTTCGGCCGGCGCAGCAGCGCCGATCGAGGCGGAATAGTGGGCAACCAGATTGTCGACCGCGGCCGCGGTAGTATCGAGAATGGGTGCCGGATAGAAGCCGAAGAAGATGATCAGCGCGATCAATGGGTAAAGCGTCAGTTTTTCGCGCAGGTTGAGGTCGAGCATACCCCGCAGCGTTTCCTTGGTGAACGCACCAAAGATCACACGTCGATAGAGCCACAGCGCATAGGAAGCCGACAGGATAATGCCGAAGGCCGCGAAGAACGCCACCCAGGTATTGACCTGGAAAGCGCCCATCATGGTCAGGAACTCGCCGACAAAGCCGGACGTGCCGGGAAGGCCGACATTGGCCATGGTGAAGACCATGAACGCCACGGCATAGCGCGGCATGGGCGAAACCAGTCCACCATAAGCGGCAATGTCGCGCGTATGCAGCCGGTCATAGATGACGCCAACCGACAGGAACAAGGCACCCGAGACCACGCCGTGCGAGAGCATCTGGAAGATGCCGCCCTGGATGCCGAACTGGTTGCCGGCAAAAATACCCATCGTCACAAAGCCCATATGGGCCACAGACGAATAGGCGATCAGCTTCTTGATGTCCTGCTGCACGAGGGCGATCAGCGAAGTGATGATGATAGCCGCCACCGACAGCACGAAGATGACATTGGCAAACTGTGCCGAAGCATCGGGGAACATGGGCAGCGAGAAGCGCAGGAAGCCATAGCCACCCAGCTTGAGCAGGATTGCCGCAAGGATCACCGAGCCAGCGGTCGGCGCTTCGACGTGCGCTTCGGGCAGCCAGCGGTGAAACGGCCACATCGGCATCTTGACCGCGAGCGAAGCGAAGAACGCCCACCACAGCCAGGGCTGCATTTCGATGGGGAAATCATGGGTCAACAGGCGCGCGATATTGGTTGTGCCGGCACTCCAATACATGGCCATCATGGCCAGCAGCATCAGCACCGAGCCGACAAAGGTGTAAAAGAAGAACTTGTAGCTGGCCTGGATCCGGCGCTTGCCGCCCCAAATGCCGATGATCAGGAACATCGGCAGCAAGGTGCCTTCGAAGAACACATAGAACATGGCTAGATCGAGCGTGGTGAAAACGCCGATCATCAGCATCTCGAGCACGAGGAAGATGCTCATATATTCCTTCACCCGGAAGGAAATAGACTCCCAGCTGGCCAGGATGCAGAACGGCATCAACAATGCCGAGAGCACCACAAACAGCACCGAGATGCCGTCCACGCCTACGCGGTAACCGATATTATCGCCAATCCAAGGGCGGTCGACGACGAACTGGAAACCGGGATTTGCCGGGTCGAACATCGACCACATCCACAGCGACAGCACGAAGGTCACCACCGTGGTCGCCAATGCGGTCCAGCGGATCGCGTCGAACGCCGTCCTGGGCATGAAGAGGATCGCCACTGCGCCAAAAAGCGGCAGGAAAGTCAGGATCGTCAGGATAGTGTTGGCGAAGGTCATCAGATCAGTCCCCCGGCCGCAATGGCCCAGGTCAAAAGCGCCGCAATGCCGATCAGCATCACAAAGGCGTAGTGGTAGAGATAGCCGGACTGGAGCTTGACGACCCATGAGGTGACGTTGTTGACCCGCCGTCCAACACCTTCGGTCAGCTTGGCATCGATCAACCAGTCATCAAAGCCATGCCAAAGCGCGCGGCCGATCCACAAGGCAGGACGCACGAAGATCGTGTTGTAGAGCTCGTCGAAGTACCACTTGTTGAGCAGGAACTTGTAGAGGCCAGGATTGGTCTCAGCGAGCCGGCGTGGGGTTTCAGGCGAGCGGATATACATATACCAGGCCGTCACAAACCCAATGATCATCGCGAAAGTGGCTGACCACTTCACCCACAATGGCACATGGTGCGCAGCCTCGATGATCTCAGGCTCAATAACGACCGAGCCGGCGAAGAAGTGTTCGATATGGCCCACGTCATGGAAGAACATGCCGTAGAACACCGCACCCGAGAACACTGCGCCAACTGCGAGCACATATAGCGGCACCAGCATGACATTGGGTGCTTCATGGGCATTGTCATAGGCGCTGCCGTGATGACCATGAGCATGATCGTCATGGGCAGCATGCGCATCGCTGGCCGTCGCCGGCTCATGATGGGTTTCGGGGTCGCTATGCTCTGGCTCGGGATGAGCCGTCAGCGCATGCTGGGCATCGCGGGGCGAGCCGTGGAAGGTCAGGTGAATGAGGCGCCACGAGTAAAAGCTCGTGAACACGGCCGCGATCACCAGCAGCCAGAAGGCCATCGAGCCCACATTGCCGCCATAGGCGTAAGCCGCCTCGATGATGGAGTCCTTGGAGAAGAACCCGGCAAAGCCGATGAACTCGGTTCCCGGAATACCCACACCCGTCAGCGCCAGGGTGCCGATCAGCATCATGGCATAGGTGATCGGGATCTTCTTGGCGAGGCCACCCATGTTGCGCATGTCCTGCTCGTGATGCATGGCGTGGATCACGGCGCCCGCACCCAGGAACAGCAATGCCTTGAAGAAGGCGTGCGTGAAGAGGTGGAACACGCCGGCCGTATAAGCCCCCGTCCCCAGCGCCACGAACATGTAGCCCAGCTGCGAACAGGTGGAATAAGCGATCACGCGCTTGATGTCGTTCTGCACCAGACCGACCGTCGCGGCAAAGAACGCGGTGATCGCGCCGATGACGATGATGAAGGTCAGTGCCGTCGGCGAGGTTTCGAATAGCGGCGACAGCCGTGCAACCATGAACACGCCGGCCGTCACCATGGTCGCGGCATGGATCAGCGCAGACACGGGCGTTGGGCCTTCCATGGCGTCGGGCAGCCAGGTGTGGAGCAGGAACTGCGCCGACTTGCCCATGGCACCCATGAACAACAACAGGCAGATCACCGTCATCGCATGCAGGTCCCAGTTCAGGAACCGCATGCTCGCTTCGGCTGCCTCTGGGGCAGCATGGAACGCGCTGTCAAAGTCGAGATGGCCGAGCACCATGAAGGCGCCAAAGATGCCGAGCATGAAGCCAAAGTCGCCTACGCGGTTGACGATGAAAGCCTTCATGGCGGCAGCATTGGCCGACGGACGGGTGTACCAGAAGCCGATCAGCAGATAGGAGGCGAGGCCCACGCCTTCCCAACCGAAGAACATCTGGAGGAAGTTGTCGGCGGTCACCAGCATCAGCATGGCGAAGGTAAAGAGCGACAGATAGGCGAAGAAGCGCGAGCGATGCGGATCCTCGGCCATGTAACCAATCGAATAAACGTGCACGAGGCTGGAAACGGTGGTGACGACCACCAACATGATAGCCGTGAGCGTGTCGACGCGCAGCGTCCAGTGCATGTTCATGCTGCCGACCTGAATCCAGCGCATCAGGTCGACCTTGAGCACCGCGGCGTGGCTGCCTTCGGCAATCTCGGCTCCAACCAGCCCGCCGCCAAAGGCGATGGGCAGGAAGACGATCCAGCTCAGCACTGCGGCAATGATCAGCAAGCCGGTGGTGATGAATTCGCTCGGCCGATGGCCGATAATACGGCCCAGCAGGCCGGCAATGAGGGCGCCCGCGAGGGGCAGGAAAACAATCGCTTGGATCATAGCGGTGCTGCTTAGCCCTTCATCTGGTTGACGTCTTCAACCGCAATCGAGCCGAGATTGCGGTAGAAAATTACGAGAATGGCGAGGCCAATTGCCGCCTCGGCAGCCGCCACCGTCAGGATCAACAGCGCAAAGACCTGCCCCTGCAGGTCGCCCAGATGCGCGCTGAAGGCCACGAGGTTGAGGTTGACCGCCAGGAGGATCAACTCGATCGACATCAGAATAACGATGATGTTGCGGCGGTTGAGGAAAATGCCGAACACGCCCAGCGTGAACAGGATTGCCGCGACGGTCAGGTAGTGACCGAGGCCGATTGCCAAGCCCATGATTACTCCTACAGCCCTTGACCGCTTTTGACTTTGACGACTTCCAGCGTGTCTGCCGGCTGCCGATTGACCTGCACCGACGGATCCTGGCGCTTGATGCCGGGCTTGTGGCGCAACGTCAGCACAATCGCACCGATCATTGCCACCAGCAGAATCGCGGCCGCGCCCTGGAACAGGAACACGTAGCGCGTATAAAGCACCTGCCCTAATGCGCGCGTATTTTCAACGCCCGCGTCGATCGGCAAGGCGCCAATTCCACCTGCTTCTGGTGCGATCCAGGAGCTGCCGGCCACGAGCAGGAGCTCGAGCAGCAATACGATCCCCACCAGGACGCCGATCGGTGCATATTGCAGCGAGCCGCGGCGCAGGTCCTTGAAGTCAACGTCCAGCATCATGACGACAAACAGGAACAGCACTGCCACAGCGCCGACATAAACCACGATCAGGATCAGAGCGAGGAACTCGGCGCCGGCCAGCATGAACAGCCCTGCAGCGTTGACGAACACCACGATCAAAAACAGCACCGCGTGCACGGGATTGCGCGAGGACACGACCATGAACGCCGAAGCGATCGCCACGACCGAGAAGAGATAGAAAAAGAACAGGGGAAGGCTCATCCGGTCTTCCTTCAGCGATAAGGTGCGTCGGTGGCGATGTTGTGAGCAATTTCGCGCTCCCAGCGGTCGCCATTGGCCAGCAGACGCTCCTTGGAGAAGTAAAGCTCCTCACGCGTTTCGGTGGCGAACTCGAAATTGGGGCCTTCAACGATCGCATCTACCGGGCAGGCTTCCTGGCAGAAGCCGCAATAAATGCACTTCACCATGTCGATGTCGTAGCGCACCGTGCGCCGGGTGCCGTCATTCTGGCGGGGGCCAGCTTCGATGGTAATGGCCTGTGCCGGACACACCGCTTCACACAGCTTGCAGGCAATGCAGCGCTCTTCCCCATTGGGGTAGCGCCGAAGGGCATGCTCACCACGGAAGCGCGGGCTCACCGGGTTCTTTTCGAACGGGTAGTTCACCGTCGGCTTGGGCGTGAAGAAGTAGCGCATGGCAAGGAAGAACCCCGTCACGAACTCCTTCAGCAGCAGCGAATTTACAAATCTCAGGGCGTGCATCAGGCAACCCCTCCATGCCAGCCCCAGCCAGTCAGCTGCAGGACGAATGCGAGAACAATGACCGAAACCAACGAGAGCGGCAGGAAGATCTTCCAGCCCAGGCGCATCAACTGGTCATAGCGGTAGCGCGGCACGATGGATTTGGTCATGGCGTAAAAGAAGAAGAAGAAACACACCTTCAGCACGAACCACACCGCACCCGGGATCCAGGTGAAAGGCGGCAGGTCGATCGGCGATGTCCAGCCGCCCATGAACATGATGGTCATCAGCGCGCACATCAGGATGATGGCGATATACTCGCCCAGCATGAACAACAGGTAAGGCGTGGAGGAATATTCCACCATGAAGCCGGCCACCAGTTCCGACTCTGCTTCGGGCAGGTCAAATGGCGGGCGGTTGGTTTCGGCTAGAGCCGAAATCATGAACACGATGAACATCGGGAACAGCGGCAGCCAGAACCAGTTGAGGAAGGTCAGCCAGGGCAGTCCGATCATGTGCGCCAGGCCCATCTCATACTGCGCCTGCACGATATCGGTCAGGTTGAGCGAACCCACGCAGAGCAGCACGGTGATGATCACGAGGCCGATCGAGACTTCGTAGCTGACCATCTGTGCCGCCGAGCGCAGCGCGCCCAGGAACGGGTATTTCGAGTTCGAGGCCCAGCCGCCGATGATCACGCCGTAAACGCCGAGGGACGAGATTGCGAGCACATAAAGAATGCCCACATTGATGTCGGCGATCGCCCAGCCAGGGCTGATGGGAATAACCACCCAGGCCGAAAGCGACAGGGTCGCAGTGATCAGCGGCGCCAAAAGGAACATGAGCTTGTCCGACCCGGCGGGCAGGATGGGTTCCTTGAACACGAATTTGAGCAGGTCGGCAAAGCTCTGCAGCAGGCCAAACGGGCCCACGACATTGGGGCCACGGCGGATCTGCACGGCCGCCCAGATCTTGCGGTCGGCAAGCAGGATAAAGGCGGTGAAGATCAGCAGGGTGACGAGGAGCAGCAGGCCCTTATACACGAAGCCAACCTGGGTGCCCCCGAGGAAGGGCACGCCAAGCAGGTAGTCAAGAACGGCCATAACAGAGTCCATAGCGCTCCCCTACTCCGCTGCCTGACGCAGGCCGGCAGCCATGGCAGCGCATTCGCCCATGGTTGCCGAGGCGCGCGCGATCGGGTTGCTGAGATAAAAATCACTGACCGGAGAAGCAAAGCTAAGCTTCTTGCCGCGCGTCGAGCCCTTGGCCAGTTTGGTGATGTCGGCGAGCTTAATGGGCGCAACATCATCGATCCGGGCGAGATGCGGGTATTCAGCATAAAGCGCGGCGCGCAGCTGCGGCAGCGAGTTGAATGGCAGGGTCACGCCGGCAACTGCCGAAAGCGCCCGGAGGATGGCCCAGTCTTCCTTGGCCTCGCCGGGTGGGAACACGGCCCGGGTCGTGACCTGCACGCGCCCTTCGGTGTTTACATAGGTGGCGCTCTTTTCGGTATAGGCGGCGCCAGGCAGGATGACGTCGGCGCGGTGAGCGCCATTGTCGCCATGGGTGCCCAGATACACCACCAAGGTGTCGCCAAGACCTGTGAGGTCGTATTCATCGGCGCCCAGCAGGAACAACACGTCAACGCCGCCCGCCAGCATGGCCGCCGTATCGGCAGAACCTTTGGCGGGCACGAATCCGATATCGAGAGCCCCGACGCGAGCTGCTGCATTGTGGAGCACGGCAAACCCGTTCCAGCCTTCGGCCAGTTCCGGATTGCCGGTCGCCAATTGTGCGGCCGCAGCCAGGACATCGCCCGTGGCAGCGCCGTCGCCCACGATCACGAGCGGTCGCTTGGCCTGCTTCCAGGTATCGGCGAAGGAGCCGAGGCCCGCAGCCAGGTCTAGCAGCGTGTTGTTGCCCGAACCGAGATGCTCGTAGGTATAGGTCAGGTCAGCGGCTTCCCCGATCACGCCGATCGGCAGGCCGGTGGCGCGCCACACCTTGCGGATGCGGGCATTGAGCACAGCCGCTTCACGGCGCGGATTGGTGCCGACGAGGAGAATGGCGTCAGCCTGCTCGATCCCGGCAATGGTGGGATTGAACACATAGCTGGCGCGACCGCCGGCAGGGCTCAGGGCCGAGCCAACCGGGCGCGCATCGATATTGCTCGAGCCCAGCGAGGCCAACAGCGTCTTGAGCGCAAACATTTCCTCAACGCCCGCAAGGTCGCCGGCAATGGCGCCGATGCGCACGCCAGGCTTCTTGACGGCCTTGGCAACGGTCGCGAACGCGTCTTCCCAAGTGGTCGGCGCGAGCTTGCGGTTGCGCCGGACATAGGGGCGGTCAAGGCGCTGGGACTTGAGCCCATCCCACACATAGCGGGTCTTGTCGGAAATCCACTCTTCGTTGATCGCCTCGTTGACGCGCGGCAGGATGCGCATCACTTCGCGACCACGGCTATCGACGCGGATGGCCGAACCGAGCGCATCCATGACATCGATGCTCTCGGTCTTGCTCAATTCCCATGGACGGAACGAGAAGGCATAGGGCTTGGAGGTCAGTGCGCCTACCGGGCACAGGTCAACCACATTGCCCTGCAACTCGCTCGACAGCGCCTTTTCCAGATAGGAGGTGATCTCCGCGTCCTCACCGCGACCCAGCAGGCCCATCTCGGCAATGCCGGCCACTTCGGTGGTGAAGCGGACGCAGCGCGTGCAATGGATGCAGCGGTTCATCGAGGTCTTGACCAGCGGCCCAAGATACTTGTCCTCGACCGCGCGCTTGTTTTCGGCAAAGCGGTTCTTGTCCACGCCATAGGCCATGGCCTGGTCCTGCAGATCGCATTCACCGCCCTGATCGCAGATCGGGCAGTCGAGCGGATGGTTGATCAGCAGGAATTCCATCACGCCTTCGCGGGCCTTCTTCACCATTGGCGTGTTGGTGAACATTTCGGGCGGCTCGCCATTGGGGCCGGGACGCAGGTCCTTCACCGCCATGGCGCAAGAGGCCTGGGGCTTGGGGGGGCCGCCCTTCACCTCGACCAGGCACATGCGGCAGTTGCCGGCCACCGACAGGCGCTCATGGTAACAAAAGCGCGGAATTTCGGCGCCGGCCGCTTCGGCAGCCTGCATCAGGGTGAAGTGATCGGGAACTTCGACGAGCTGGCCGTCGACCTTGATATTTGCCATCGGGCCCTACTCCGCCGCGATCGACGGCACCGCGCCGTCGGAGGTGGATGAATATGTATACTGGTCGATCCGCTCTTCGATTACATGGCGGAAGTTGCGGATCAGGCCCTGGATCGGCCAGGCCGCAGCGTCGCCAAGCGCGCAGATGGTATGGCCTTCGATCTGCTTGGTTACCTCGAACAGCATGTCGATCTCGCGCTTCTGGGCGCGACCTTCGACCATGCGATCCATGACGCGCATCATCCAGCCGGTGCCTTCGCGGCAGGGCGTGCACTGGCCGCAGCTTTCGTGCTTGTAGAAAGCGGCAAGGCGCCAGATGGCTTTGATGATATCCGTCGACTTGTCCATCACGATGATGCCGGCGGTGCCGAGCGAGCCGCCCACTTCACGCAGGCCATCGAAGTCAAAGATGGCATGGCGGATCTTTTCGCCGGGCACGCAAGGCACGGACGAGCCGCCGGGGATCACGGCGAGCAGATTGTCCCACCCGCCGCGAATACCGCCGCAATGCTTTTCGATGATTTCTTCGAAGGTGCAGCCAAGGGCTTCCTCGAAGGTCGCGGGCTTGTTGACGTGGCCCGAAACGCACATCAGCTTGGTGCCGGTATTGTTGGCGCGGCCGATAGAAGCGAACCAAGCGCCCGAACGACGCAGGATTTCGGGCACAACGGCGATGGACTCGACATTGTTGACCGTGGTCGGGTTGCCGTAAACGCCCATGCCGGCGGGGAATGGCGGCTTGAGCCGGGGCTGGCCCTTCTTGCCTTCCAGCGATTCCATCAGCGCAGTTTCTTCGCCGCAGATATAGGCGCCCGCGCCGTGATGGACGATGATGTCCAGGTCCCAGCCATGGATGTTGTTCTTGCCGATCAGCTTGGCGTCATAGGCCTCCTGAACGGCCTGCTCCAGGTGCTGCCGCTCGCGGATGAATTCGCCGCGCACATAGATAAAGGCCAGGTGCGCATCCATGGCGCGGGCCGCCAGAAGGCACCCCTCCAC
Source organism: Devosia sp. Z6_126 (assembly GCF_058133495.1). Classification (NCBI taxonomy): domain Bacteria; kingdom Pseudomonadati; phylum Pseudomonadota; class Alphaproteobacteria; order Hyphomicrobiales; family Devosiaceae; genus Devosia; species Devosia sp. Z6_126. The sequence goes on from NZ_JBYUNO010000002.1 coordinate 117,253, forward strand.
CAGATGGTGCGGATCATGGCGCAGAATATCGCGGTCCTTGCAGGTGCCGGGCTCGGATTCATCGGCATTGACCAGCAGGTAATGTGGGCGCCCGTCAGACACCTTGGGCATGAAGGTCCACTTCAGCGCCGTCGGGAACCCCGCCCCGCCGCGGCCGCGCAAGCCAGAAGCCTTGACCTCGTTGGTGATCCAGTCGCGGCCAGCATCGATGAACTCGCGGGTGCCTTCCCAGGCACCGCGCGAGCGCGCACCGGCCAGTGTCCAGTCGCCCTGACCATAGAGATTGGTGAAAATGCGATCTTTGTCAGCGAGCACGATTATGACTCCGACTTGTCGTCGTTGGAGATGTCGCCGCCATGTTCCACGGTCGGCTTCAAATCCTCGGTTTTGGGCTTGCGGCGCCGAACGGGCTTTTTGGCCGCAGCATCAACGGCTGCCGCGTCTTCCCCGCTCAACTCCTTGCTGTCGACCACCGTGCTGCCGGAGGTCGATTCCGCTTCTTGGGCATCTGGCTGCGTACCGCCGCCGGCGGCGCCATCGCTGCTGCCCGAGCGGCTTTCCTTGCCTGGAGCCTTGCCACCGTCGATCTTGCTGGCGTCGCTTTCCGCGCCAGTGGCGTCAGGCCGCATCGCCTTGTTGGGCTCGCCATCGGCATTGGCTTCGCGGTCGAATTCCTTGCGCTCGGCTTCGGCATGGGCCTGTGAAACCTTGCCCTGGGGCGCCGGTCCCTTGAAGGCAGGTGCAGAGTCTTCGTTGACATCACGCGGCTTGGCCGCAGTGGTCGGCGCCTGGGGCGCTGCCGGCTTGGGTGCAGCAGGCGCGGCACCTGCCGGTGCGGCAGCGTCGGCCGGAGGCGCCGGCGGCACGAACTTTTCGCGCTTCGCGGTCGGTGGCTCGTTGAGCGTCGTGCGTCCGCCTTCGGCCGCGGAATTCAGCCGCTCGATCTGGGTGCCCGTCTTGATGCTGGCGCCCTGCCCCGCGGCAAAGGCATCGACGATCTCTTCGAAGCGCTCTGGGCTCAGGTCTTCGTAGGTGTCGTGGAAGATGGCGACCATGGGAGCATTGACGCAGGCGCCCAGGCACTCGACCTCTTCCCAGGACATGGTGCCATCCGCATTGGTATGGCGCTGTTCGGGATGGATCTTGCTTTTGCACACCTCAATCAGCGCTTCCGAACCGCGCAGCATGCAGGGCGTCGTGCCGCAAACCTGAATATGGGCGCGGGTGCCGACAGGTGCCAGTTGGAACTGCGTATAAAAAGTCGCAACTTCCAGCACCCGGATATAGGCCATGCCAAGCATATCCGCGATCGTCTCGATCATGGCCCGGGTGACCCAGCCATCCTGATCCTGTGCCCGCATCAGCAGCGGAATCACTGCCGATTGCTGGCGTCCTTCGGGATAAAGGCCAATGGTGCGTTCCGCCCAGCGGGCGTTTTCCGAATTGAACGCGAAAGAAGCCGGTTGAACCGACTCGTCTGCAAGGCGACGCGCAACCATCAGCGATCAACCTCTCCGAAGACGATGTCTAGTGAGCCCAGGATCGCCGAAACGTCCGCTAGCATGTGGCCGCGACACAGGAAATCCATGGCTTGAAGATGGGCAAAGCCGGGAGCCCGGACCTTGCAGCGATACGGCTTGTTGGTGCCATCCGAGACCAGATAGACGCCGAACTCGCCCTTGGGCGCTTCCACGGCGGCATAGACCTCGCCGGCGGGCACCTTGAAGCCCTCGGTGTAGAGCTTGAAGTGATGAATCAGCGCTTCCATCGACCGCTTCATCTCACTGCGCTTGGGCGGCACGACCTTGCCGTCGAGCGCAGCAATCGGACCCTTGCCTTCGGGGGCATTAAGGCGATCGATGCACTGCTTCATCAGCGAGGTCGACTGGCGCATTTCTTCCATGCGGATCAGGTAGCGATCATAGCAATCGCCATTCTTGCCGATCGGAATGTCGAACTCGAGCTCTTCGTAGCACTCGTAGGGCTGGCTCTTGCGCAGGTCCCAGGCAGCCCCGGCGCTGCGCACCATGATCCCCGAGAAACCCCAGTTCCAGGCATCCTCGAGCGACACGACACCGATATCGACATTGCGCTGCTTGAAGATACGGCTATCCGTCAGCAGCGTGCCGATATCCTCGAGCGCTGAAGGGAAGGTCTTGGTGGCAAAAGCCTCGATATCGTCGATCAGGTCCTGCGGCAGGTCCTGGTGCACGCCACCGGGGCGGAAATAAGCGGCGTGCAGGCGACTGCCCGACGCGCGCTCATAAAACATCATCAGCTGTTCGCGCTGCTCGAACCCCCAAAGCGGCGGGGTAAGTGCGCCGACGTCCATGGCCTGGGTGGTCACGTTCATCAGGTGCGACAGCAGACGGCTGATTTCGCAGAACAAGACGCGGATCAGTTGCGCGCGGCGCGGCACTTCGATGCCGAGCAGCTTTTCCACTGCAAGGCAGAAGGCGTGCTCCTGGCTCATCGGCGCCACATAGTCGAGGCGATCGAAATAGGGCACGGCCTGCAGATAGGTCTTGTGCTCGATCAGCTTTTCGGTGCCGCGATGCAAGAGGCCAACATGCGGGTCCACGCGTTCGATGATTTCGCCATCAAGCTCAAGGATGAGGCGCAGCACGCCGTGCGCCGAAGGGTGCACGGGACCGAAATTGAGTGTGAAATTGCGGACTTCGGCTTCTAAAGTCATTGCTTCGCCTTCTCGTCGCCCGGCAGCACGTAATCGGTGCCTTCCCAGGGCGACAGGTAATCGAAAGAGCGGAATTCCTGGTGCAGCCGGACCGGCTCATAGACCACCCGCTTGCGCTCCTCATCGTAGCGAACTTCGATGAAGCCCGTGAGCGGGAAGTCCTTGCGCAGGGGATGACCGTCAAAGCCGTAGTCAGTCAGCAGGCGGCGCAGGTCCGGATGGCCCGAGAACAGCACGCCGTAAAGATCATAGGCTTCACGCTCGAACCAGTCGGCACCCTTGAACACGCCGGTGATGCTGGGCACCGGCACGATGTCGTCGGCGGCCAGCTTCACGCGGATGCGCAAATTCGTATAGGGGCTGAGGAAGTGGTACACTACCTCGAAGCGTTCCTCACGCTCGGGGTAGTCGGCGCCGCAAATGTCGATGATGCTGACCATCCGGCATTGCGGGTCGGTGCGCAAGAATTCAGCTACCGCCACAATCGAGTCGCGCTCGACCATAACCGTCAGTTCGCCAAAAGCGATAGCGGTCTCCAGCACGGCGCCGCCAAGCGAGCGCGCTACATGCTCGCCCAGGGCGGCAAGTGGATCGACCTGGATTGCCTCATCCATACCCAAAAGACCTTATCGCTCGATGGTACCGGTGCGGCGGATCTTCTTTTGCAGCAGCAGAATGCCGTAAAGAAGCGCCTCCGCGGTGGGGGGGCAGCCAGGAACATAGATGTCGACCGGCAGGATGCGATCGCAGCCACGCACCACCGAATAGGAATAGTGGTAGTAGCCGCCGCCATTGGCACAGGAGCCCATGGAGATCACATAGCGCGGCTCGGGCATCTGGTCATAGACCTTGCGCAGGGCCGGAGCCATCTTGTTGGTCAGCGTGCCGGCCACGATCAACACGTCCGATTGGCGTGGAGACGCGCGCGGTGCGGTACCGAACCGCTCCACGTCATAGCGCGGCATCGACATCTGCATCATCTCGACGGCGCAGCAGGCCAGGCCCGTCTGCATCCACATCAGCGAGCCGGTACGTGCCCAGTTGATCAACTGGGAAACGCTGGAAACCAGGAAGCCCTTGTCGGCCAGCTCGTCGGTCACATCCGTGAAGAACGGATCGTCGGCGCCGGCCGGCTTGTTGGTGCGCGGGTCGATCAGCGCACTGGGACGAGGCGTCACCAGCGTGCCGTTGTTTTGTTCACTCAATCCCATTCAAGTGCACCTTTCCGCCATTCATAGAGGAAGCCGACGGTCAAAACGCCCAGGAAGATCATCATCGACCAGAAGCCGAACCAACCCACATCCCGGAAAGCCACCGCCCAGGGGAACAGGAACGCAACTTCAAGATCGAAGATGATGAAGAGAATCGAGACGAGATAGAATCGCACATCGAACTTCATGCGGGCGTCGTCAAAGGCATCAAAGCCCGCCTCAAAGGCCGATACTTTTTCTGGATCGGGGCGCTTCACTGCAATCAGGAAGGGCGCGATCAGCAGTGACATGGCGATCAAGCCAGCCAAACCGACAAAAAGCACGATGGGCAGGTAGTTGCTGAGCAATTCAGTCATGCGGCAGCCTGTGTTCTAGACCCGACCGGGCGGTCGGTTTACGCGCCGGCAGCGCAAGCAATTGGGGCAAGCGACGCGGGGCGAAATTGATGCCTCCGCTTAGACCTTCCACCCGGTTGTTTCAAGGGAAAGAAAATCTGATCTAACAGATCATGTATAGGCGAGCAGACGTGCCGACGTTTCGACCGCTTATTTAGTGCAGAGCAGGCAAAAGAAAAGGCCCCGCAATGCGGGGCCTCAACACTAGACCGTCATCAGACAGTCGGCATTCTTAGAAGTGGTAGAACACACCAACGGTGGCCTTGCCAGCAGCGAAGAAGTCGTCGTCGCCGTCGATGTCATCGTCGTCGTCCAGGTTGCCCAGGCCGAGAACTTCACCACGGAGCGACACGGAGTCGGTCAGGGCAACTTCAACGCCAGCGCCGAGAGCATAGACGCCCTGTTCGTCGTCGCCACCAACGGTGGAGCCGAGACCACCAGCTGCGTAGATCAGGACCGAGTCGGTCAGCAGAGCGCCAACGCGACCGAGGGCCAGGATCAGGCCGGCATCATCGTCGCCGTCCAGGAACAGGTAATCAGCCTGCAGCTCGATACCGACAACGATCGGATCGGCAACGGTGAAGTTCACACCGATGATACCGCCGACCAGGCCGGTGGTGTCGACGTCGTCGGCAAAGATGCCGCCGGCTTCGATACCAGCATAAAGGCCATCCCAGCTGAAGCCGGCAGCTTCATAGATTGGCTCTGGGGTGGTTGGGATGATGAGATCGGCAGCCTGCGCGCCGACCGAAGCAACAACGGCGATGGAAGCGCCAAGGAGAAGAGAACGAATGGCCATTAAAGCCCCCATATCAAGGAAGAATACGAGAGTAGTGGGGCAAGTACAGATTCGCCGCAAGGGCGATTGTGGCCTTCTGGGCCGGCCGGGCAACGCTTGTTGGCAGCTGTTGCACTAAGGCCGCACTGTGGCAGATCGTGTTAACACCTTGTTAAAACCAAAACGGCGAACCGCGGTGCGGTTCGCCGAATTGGGTTTGCAAGTTTGTGCTGGCAGGGCGTCACCGCCCTGCCAGCTTGCAGATCTTAGAAGTGGTAGAACACGCCAACGGTTGCCTTGGCAGCGTTGAAGAAGTCGTCGTTGGAATCATCGTCGTCGTCGAGCGAGCCGAGACCAAGAACTTCACCGCGCAGCGACACGGAGTCGGTCAGAGCAACTTCAACGCCACCGCCGAGAGCGAAGACGCCTTCTTCGTCGTCACCACCAACAGTGGTGCCAACGCCGCCAGCTGCGTAGACCAGGACCGAGTCGGTCACAACGGCGCCAACGCGGCCGAGAGCCAGGATCAGGCCGGCATCATCGCCGTCCAGGAACAGGTAGTCAGCCTGCAGCTCGATACCGACAACGATCGGATCGGCAACAGTGAAGTTCACACCAACGATACCACCGACCAGGCCGGTCGTGTCGACGTCGTCGGCAAAGATGCCGCCGGCTTCGATACCAGCATAGAGGCCATCCCAGCTGAAGCCAGCAGCTTCATAGATTGGCTCTGGAGCGGTTGGGATGATGAGGTCGGCAGCCGAAGCGCCGGAAACGAGGAGCGCCGTAGCGGCGACACCGAGGGTAAGCGAACGTACAAACATAATCTTGCACTCCCATAGAGTTAACCGTAGTCGACGGCTTAGATGCCTCACTACAATGCGCGAGGCAACCCTATGGTGACGCAAAAAGGGCACCGCAGCTAACACCTGGTGACCATTCGGGGGTCGGTGTTGCCAGAATACCGCGCTTTTGGCTCAGTTTGATACAATTGGGCAGGCGGCAGCAAGAATTCTGGCGGCAATGTGTCACAACCGAGGCAGCTTGGCGACTCAAATTGTGAAGAATGCAGGCAGATTCGCGCGCTCACCAGCAAATGGGGCACTCAGAAGTGGAATCGCGCCCCGAGGGTGACCTGATCGCTTGATTCCTCTCCTGCGATCGGGAACCCATGTAGATACTGCGCCTCGACCGTTACGCTCTCGCTTACCGCGAACTCGAGGCCTCCACCCAGCAGCACCTCTTCTTGTTCGGGCGCGCCCAAGTCGATCCCATAGCCTCCGGCGGCATAAACCAGCACGTCATCGGCGACGATCAGGCCGGCGCGGCCCAGGATCTGCCCGTAGCTGGTTTCCCCCACATCCCCGGAAAGCCCCTGCACTGAAACTTCCGCCCCCACCAGATAGAAGTCGAACTGGAGATTGACGCCAGCCTGGATGCCAAGCATGGCTTGGGTGTCCGAACCGGTGGCGCGCGCGCCACCATAGATGCCAGCGTAAAAGCCGCTCCAATCGAATGGAGCCTCTTCATATAAGGGCAAGGCGGCCGGGGTGCTGGTTTCCACGAGGATCGGATCAGCCGCATGCGCTGCGCTCACCCCGAGAAGGGTCAGCAGCACCGGTACAATTAGCTTTCCCGTTCTGGCCATGGCGTGCGTCCTTGCCTGGCCAACCAACGTGGCGGCCACGCAGCAGTTCCTCTGCCCGGCAAATGTGCTCTTTATAGGGTACCCACGAGTACGGGCTCCTCGCGGAACCGCTCGGGAAAGAGTGCCTTGAGCGCGGTGATCTTGGGTAGGTCATGCACCGCAATGTAGGGCCAGGTTGGATTGAGCGTCAGAAAGTCCTGGTGATATTGCTCGGCCGGGTAGAACGCCATCAAGGGCTCCAGCGTCGTGACGATCGGGCCTTCGAACAGTTCGGCACCATCAAGCTGTTTGATATAGGCAGCCGCGATTCGCTCCTGCTCAGGGTTTTGCACGAAGATGGTCGAGCGATACTGGGTGCCGTGATCGGGACCCTGGTAGTTCAGTTGCGTCGGATTATGGGCAACCGAGAAATACACCTGGAGCAGATCGCCATAGCTCACCACGGAAGGGTCATAGGTCACCTCAACCGCTTCGGCGTGCCCCGTGGTCCCGCTGCTAGTCAGATCATAGGTCGCGGTTTCAGCCGCGCCACCGGAATATCCCGATACAGCCTTGGTAACGCCCTCCAGGTGCTGGAACACCCCCTGCACCCCCCAAAAGCAGCCGCCAGCAAAGACTGCCACGGCGGTGTTGCCGGTTTGGGTCAAGTCGACCGTAGGTGGGGGAATCTCCACGGCCTTTTCCTGCGCCATCAGCGGGGCGCAGAACCAGGCCAGGGCTAGCAGGGGCAATATAAAGAGAGTGGCCCAAAATCCGGTTGAGCTAGAGGCACGCAAGGCAGCAGCGGAACGGTTCGATGGCACGGGATGATCCTCTCGGGGCGGCTGGGCCGCATTGCCCAACAATATGGAGCCGGCCACGCCAGAGTTCACGGGGCTCACCACAAGGTGAAATTGCCGCCCGGCTAGGTCAAGGCCGCGGCCGCCTGGCGGAGATCGGGCGCGTCAATGCGCCGGTAGCGCGCCTGCACCAGACCGTAAAGCCCGAACGCCACGAGGCCCAGCGCAGCAAGACCATAGAGAATGCGGCCGAACGGCAGGTGGCGGATATAATCGAGTGCTTCGGTTGTGCTTCCAGCTTGCTGCGGATCGACCGCCAGCGCGGCAAACACGAACAATACGCCCACCACTGCAAACAGGACGCCCCGCGCTGCTAGGCCGAACAGGCTCACTGCATGGATTTTGCCGGCATGTTCGGCCGGAATGGAAAGGCGGTCTTGGTACTTCTTGGAGTAACCGCGCCAAATCTGGAACAAGCCGCCACCAATGATGGCGATCCCCACCGCGCCGACCAGCCAGCGGCCGAAAGGTTGTCCCATCAACCAGGCGGTCATGCTGTCTTCGCCGTTGGAGCCGCCCTGCCCACCCGCTCCCAGGGCGAGGCTTGCTGCGGCGATCGCCAATGTAGCGTTACCCGCCGCGCTGATCAGGCTGGCGGCCCTGGCGCCCAGACCCTTGGCATCGCTGCCGTGGTGATCGGCATCGAGAAAGGCCTGCGCCAGCCGCCACGCCACATAGCCAAACAGGCCCACCGCCACTGCGCTCAGCAGCACTCGCCCAAAGGGCGCGCCCAGGAGGTTCCCCAAAGCATTCTCGTTACTGGCTTGCTGGCCTGCGCCATAGAACGCGCTGGCGAGCGCCAAGCCGCCGAGCAGGACATAAACAATCCCGCGCGCCGCATATCCCCACCGCGCCAATAACTCGAACTTGTTCTTCATGCCGCTCTCCAAATCAGGCCTGAGGAACTGCCTGCACGCGAGCAGGTTCCCTTCGCCGGGGAGCGCACTGGCTGCATCAAAGGGACTTCTACCCATTGAACGCCTGGCAAAGCCCGAGGTGATGCTCTGCGAGCAGTACCGCTGCTGATTGGCCACCTGGGGTGACGATCGGCGACAACCTCAAGAACACCGCCTAGCGCCCCGGACCCAAGCTCCCTCGCCTCAGCTATGCTGGCTAATCACCTAATGACTTTTGTGGAGTGGGTGAGCGCGGAAAAAACGCCAATTCTGGGCCGGTGAACTCACCGAATGAACATGACTGAACCGCTCACCAAAGCTCAGGTCTTTCAAGCCGCCGCGACCGTTGCCAGTGGCTATTTCGCTGGCAGTCCCACCGCTTTGGCGGAGGTTGGGCCGGCCTTTGCCAAAATTCTCCAGATCGTGGCTGCGGCCGGCGGTCCGGGTGGCAATATCTCGGGCCTCGAGCCCGCGGTCCCGTTCGACCAATCCATCAAGCGCGACTTCATCATCTGCATGGTCTGCGGAAAAAAGCTGCGCAGCCTCAAGCACCATCTGCGCTCGCTCCACAGCCTCACCCCCGAGCACTACCGCTCGATGTGGAACCTGCCCGACAACTATCCGATGGTCGCCGAAGAACTGTCACTGGTGCGCTCCGACATTTCGCGCAAGACCCAGGCCGACTTCAAGGCCGCGCACGGCATGTCCCTGCCCCGCGCCAAGCCACCGCGACGCCGGCAACGCAGCGCCTAGGCAGGCACCACAGCCCAAAAAGACAAATTCCAGGCGTCGCAGAAGCCCGAGAATATCTGTAATGAAGGGGATCGGGCCACCTGCCCGCACAACGCGCCCCCTTCCAAATTCTCGACAAGATCAAGAAGAAGGGTGGCGCGAGAGACGGGGCTCGAACCCGCGACCTCCGGCGTGACAGGCCGGCGCTCTAACCAACTGAGCTACTCCCGCAGCGGCAAACTGTCTGTCTGCGCAACGTGTGGTGGATGTACCCAGCGCCCCCTGCCAAGTCAAGCAGCCAAAACCGTTTCGGCGAGAAATTTCGCTTGGCCTGCAGCGCTGTGGATAACTTTGCGCTCGCGCTACCCGAGCCTCGCCGGCCTTCTGTCACCCCTCTGCAAAAGGCGCCGCAGATCAGCCCCGGATGTCCCAAAACAAACCTTCCCGCAGCTTGGCGCGAGGGACGGCGCCGGCATGAACTGCCCAAACAAAATGCCAGCTGGCACACGCCCGCGCCAAACAAGCCGCCGGCCGTTTTCTTGGGCCGTATCAGACAGCCCTAGCCGTAGCGCTGCTTTCCAGGCGCTGCAGTCGGCAAAATTGCTTGCCGCAACACGCCGGCACCCTCACGCCAATGACCTCAGCTCACCTCGGGCGGTGGGACACAAAAAGAACCGGTCCGCCGATCCGGGATCGACATTTCCGTCACGAAAGCCCGAATTTTCCGTCGCCGTGCCATCCAATGCGGCGAATCTGCGCGGAATCAGCCGGGCTGCCCCCGACTCGCACCACGTCGGCTCTTCATCGCTCCGCCAAGAGGCTAAAGCTTGAAGCGCAGGCCCAGCGTCGCCGCGTTTGACCCGTCGATCTCGGCGATCACTCCATACCCTCCCGAGCGGTGATGAATGCGGGCAAACATTTCGAGGTCCGGGAAGTCGGCATGCGACACGGCAATTTCCGGGCCCATATAAAAGAGCACCGGTACGTTCCGGTCGATCCAGCCGGCCCGCTCCTTTTCAACGCCGATAGTGTCGGACACCATCGAGATGCCGCCGGTAATTGCTGGCGAGATGGTGACATCGCCGATGGTCACGCCATCGTTCTTGAGCACCACCCCGGTCCAGATCTCGGCTGATGCTTCCTGCCCCACCCGCATCCCCACCCCAAGCTCGAGGCCAAAGTGGAAATTGGCCGGCAGGTCGGCAACAAAGGTCTGGTAGCCTGCCCCCACGAAATAGTTGTCTTCATAATGGGGCCGCCAGAACGCGGCAGTTTCCCAGACCCACTCGTCCTGAAAGCGTCCCCCGAAAATAAAGAGGTTTGAGCCATCGGTAATTGGTCCGGCATAGCTCGGCGCTGCTGACAAGGCAGCCACGGCAATGCAGGCCCCTATTTTGGCACGGTACATATGCAATACTCCGCATGCCCCCGGCCCAACCGTACCGGCTACGCCGGCCATGGGCAATAAATCTCCCGGTGATTGTGAACGCATAAGGTAAAGCTGGCGTTCTGCCTTGGGGATTGGCGCCACTGCCACGAGCGCAGCCCACTGCTTGATCACCATTTCGGAGGGAAAGTGTCTGGGAAAACGGCGCCACAGCGGAAATGCCGCCCGCTGCTCCTGGCCGGATTTCGGATGGGGTCCATCCCTGCCGCTGGGGAGATAATCGCCCCGCCAGGGTCATGATCTCGGTTTGGAGCGGGGCGGCCGGGCCCAAGGACTGGTCGGGGTGCCAACAAGTTGCAGGGCAGGACAAGCGCTTCCGCGACAATGTTTCGGGTTGCGCTGAGCTGCTACTCCAGTAACAAGCATCTGGTATCCCAGCCTCCCCCCAAAACTACTCAAAGGTGCCCGCCCGGACAATGACCCCGTCTGTTTTGCTGATCGCGGTTCTGCTCTTGCCCTTCATGGCTGCTATTGTCGCAGCGGTGTTGCCCTCAAATGCGCGGAACGCGGAAGCGTGGCTGGCGGGTGCCGTGGCGGCACTGGGCTTTGCCGCCATGGTCTGGCTGTTTCCCCAGATCGGCGATGGCGATGTGATCCGCCACGAGATCAGCTGGGTGCCGGCACTCAATCTCAATCTCGTGCTGCGGCTGGATGGGTTTTCCTGGCTCTTCGGGGTTCTGGTCACCGGCGTCGGGTTCCTGGTGGTGCTTTATGCCCGCTATTACATGTCGCCCAATGACGCGGTGCCGCGCTTTTTCGCGTTCTTTCTGGCCTTTATGGGCTCGATGCTGGGCCTGGTGCTCTCGGGCAACATCATCCAGATGGCAGTGTTCTGGGAGCTGACCTCGATCACCTCGTTCCTGCTGATCGGGTACTGGTTCCATCTCGGGCAGGCGCGCGACGGCGCGCGCATGGCCCTCACTGTCACCGGACTTGGCGGCCTGTGCCTGCTCGTCGGCATGCTGCTGATCGGCCATATTGTGGGCAGCTATGACCTTGATGTGGTGCTGGCTTCGGGCGATACGATTCGCAATCACCCGCTTTACCTGCCTACCTTGCTGCTGGTGCTGATGGGGGCGCTGACCAAATCGGCCCAGTTCCCGTTCCATTTCTGGCTGCCCCACGCCATGGCGGCCCCCACCCCCGTTTCGGCCTATCTGCATTCGGCGACGATGGTGAAGGCGGGCGTGTTCCTCCTTGTCCGCTTTTGGCCAGTCCTGGCCGGCACCGACCAATGGTTCTGGATTGTTACCTCCGCCGGACTGATCACCTTGGTGTTTGGGGCCTTCGTCGCCATCTTCCAGACCGATCTCAAGGGCCTGCTGGCTTATTCAACCATCAGCCATCTCGGCCTGATCACCGCCCTTTTGGGCATGTCGACCCCGCTGGCGACCGTGGCCGCGATCTTCCACATCGCCAATCACGCGACCTTCAAGGCTTCGCTCTTCATGGCGGCGGGCATCATCGACCATGAAACCGGCACGCGCGACATCCGCAAGCTGAGCGGCTTGTTCCGCTACATGCCCTTTACCGCCACCCTTGCGATGGTCGCCAGCGCCGCCATGGCCGGAGTGCCGCTGCTCAACGGCTTTTTGTCCAAGGAAATGTTCTTCGCCGAAACGGCGCAGCGCGACGCCAATCCCTTTGTCAACATTGCCCTGCCTGCTGCCGCCATTCTCGGCAGCCTCTTTGCCGTCACCTATTCGCTGCGCTTCGTGCTGGGCGTCTTCTTCGGTCCCCCGCCGCAGGGCTTGACCAAGGTGCCGCATGAGCCGCCGGCGCTGATGCGCCGCCCGATCGAGATCCTCGTTCTGCTTTGCCTCATCGTCGGCATCGTTCCCGGCATCACTATCGGCCCCTATCTAGCGGCGGCCGTGGTCTCGGTCACCGGCCCCGATACGCCTTATTATAGCCTCTCGGTCTGGCATGGCTGGAACTTTGCTCTGTTCATGAGCCTGATCGCCCTGGTCGGCGGCGCCCTGCTGTATTGGGCGCTCCACGCTTATCTGCAAATGGGCATCGAAGGTCCCCCGCTGCTGCGCCGGCTCAAGGGCAAGCGCATCTTCGAGCGCATCATGCTCACCGTCACCTCCAAATGGGCACGGCGGCTGGAAAACTTGTTTGGCACGCGTCGGCTGCAGCCGCAATTGTTTCTGCTGTTTTTCGCCGCTACGGCAGCTGCAGCCGTCATCCTTGCCGGCCGTTTGGGACGGCTCGAACTGCGGCTCGATGGGTTCGATCCGGTGTTCGCCCTGCTTTGGCTCATCGGCATCGTTTGCGCCGTCACCGCCGCGCAGCAGGCCAAGTTCCACCGGTTGGTGTCGCTGGTTCTGCTGGGCGGCACGGGCCTTGTCACCTGCATGACCTTTGTTTGGTTCTCCGCGCCCGACCTTGCCGTCACCCAGCTCCTCGTCGAGATCGTCACCACCGTGCTGATCCTCCTCGGCCTGCGCTGGCTGCCCAAGCGGGTCGAGGACATGCGCGACGTGGTGGTCCTGCGCCGAGCCCGCTTCCGCCGCTATCGCGACCTGTCCCTCGCCTTGGTTGCAGGGCTTGGCCTCGGGCTCCTCTCCTATGCGGTGATGACGCGGCAACTGCCCAACGGCATTTCCGAGTTCTTCCTCGAAAACGCCTACAAGCTTGGCGGGGGCACCAATGTGGTCAATGTCATGCTGGTGGATTTCCGCGCCTTTGATACGCTGGGCGAAATTACCGTCCTGGGCATTGTAGCCGTCACGGTCTTTGCCATTCTGCGCCGCTTCCGCCCTGCGGCCGACTCGATCGACAAGCCCGAGCAACAGTTGATCCAGAATGCCTTCGATGACCGGGCGCCCGAGCGCAGCCCGGGCGACACAGTCAATGAATACCTGCTGATCCCCGCCGTGATCATGCAGTGGATGTTCCCCGTCATCATCGTTTTGGCCCTGCACCTGTTCCTGCGCGGCCATGATCAGCCCGGCGGCGGCTTTGCGGCGGGCATCGTCATGTCGATCGGCTTCATCCTGCAATATATGGCAGGGGGCACGCGCTGGGTGGAGGACCGCCTTCGCATCCTGCCCGTACGCTGGATCGGCAGCGGTCTGCTTCTGGCGCTGCTGGTGGGCATGGCTTCCTTCGTCTTTGGCTATCCCTTCATGACTACGGCATTCCAATATGCCGACCTGCCGCTGATCGGTCGGGTGCCCTTGGCAAGCGCGCTGTTGTTTGACCTGGGTGTCTTCAGCCTCGTGATCGGCGCGACCGTGCTGATCTTGATTGCCCTTGCTCACCAGTCGATCCGTTCGCCCAAGCCCGCGCGGCGCCCCCTGCCGCCGGTGCCCGAAGCGGAAGTGTCGGCCGATGCACCGGTGGAGGCTCGCTGATGGAACTCGTTCTTGCAATCAGTATTGGCGTCTTGGCCAGCTGCGGCGTTTACCTGATGCTGCGCCCCCGCACCTTCCAGGTCATCATTGGCCTGTCGCTCCTGTCCTATGCGGTGAACCTCTTCATCTTCGCCATGGGCCGCCTCAAGATGAACGGCGCGCCCGTTCTGGGCAAAGATGGCGTGGTCGACCCCAGCCTTTATGCCGATCCCGTGCCGCAGGCCCTGGTGCTCACGGCCATCGTCATCGGCTTTGCCATGACGGCGCTGTTTCTTGTGGTGCTGCTGGCCGCGCGCGGTTTGACCGGAACCGACCATGTCGACGGGAGGGAACGGCGGTGACCGGCTTTGTCGATAACCTGATCATCCTGCCCATCCTGTTGCCCATGGCCACCGGTGCGCTGCTGCTGATGTTCGATGATCGCCTGCGCAATGCGCGGGCGCTGGTCAGCCTCGCCTCGACAGTCATGCTGCTGGTGGGCTCGGTCCTGCTCGTGATGCAGGCCAACGCCCAACCCACCGGCGCCTTGGCCGTTTACGAGCTGGGCAACTGGCCCGCGCCCTTTGGCATTGTTCTCGTGGCCGATCGCCTGTCGGCCATGATGGTGCTGGTGACCGCGATCCTTGGCATCTCGGCGCTGGTGTATTCCCTTGCCCGCTGGCACTCCGCGGGCAGCAGCTTCCACAGCTTGTTCCAGTTCCTCTTGATGGGCGTTAACGGCGCCTTTCTCACCGGCGACGTCTTCAACCTCTTTGTGTTCTTCGAGGTGATGCTGGCCGCCTCCTATGGTCTGGCCCTGCACGGCCAGGGCGCCGCGCGCGTCAAGGCCTCGCTGCACTATATCGCCGTCAATCTGGCCGCCTCCTTCCTGTTCCTGATCGGGGCGGCGCTGATCTATGGCGTCACCGGCACGCTCAACATGGCCGATCTCGCGAGCAAGGTCGCCAACATCGCCGAAATGGATCGGGGCCTGCTCGAAACCGGCGCCGCCATTCTGGGCGTCGCCTTCCTGATCAAGGCGGGCATGTGGCCCCTGGGCTTTTGGCTGCCCACCTCCTATGCAGCAGCCGCCGCACCGGTCGCGGCGGTGTTTGCCATCATGACCAAGGTCGGCGTTTACGCCGTGTTGCGGATTTCAACCCTCGCCTTCGGGGCCGAAGCGGGGGTTTCCGCTGGCTTCGGAAACACCGTTCTTTTGGTGGGCGGCCTTGCCACTCTCGCCTTTGGGACCATTGGCGTGCTGGCCGCCCAGACGACGTCCCGGCTCGCCGGTTACAGCGTCCTTGTCTCTTCGGGCACCCTGCTCGCCACCATGGGCATGGGCAATGCAGGCGCCACCAGTGGCGCGCTCTTTTACCTCGTCGTCTCGACCCTCGCCATCTCGGCCTTCTTCATGCTGGTGGAACTGCTCGACCGGGTGCGGATTGAAGGCGCTGATGTGCTCGCCGTCACCATGGAAGCCTATGGCGATGACGAGGAAGGTGATGAAGAAGACGAAATCGGCGTCGCCATTCCCGCGACCCTCGCCGTACTCAGCATCAGCTTTGGCCTTTGTATCCTGCTGATCGCCGGCCTGCCGCCGCTGGCCGGTTTTGTGGCCAAGGTCGCGATCATCTCCGCCATCTTCAACCCCGATGGCCTTACTCAAACTGCGCCCATTCCACCCTCCGCCTGGTGGCTCACCGCCTTGCTGATCTTTTCCGGTTTTGCGGCGCTTGTGGCGCTGACCCGCACCTGGATCAACACCTTCTGGGCCACCATGTCCGAACGCCCAGCGCCGGTCCGGGTGATCGAGATCGCCCCGGTGCTCCTGCTGCTATGCCTCACTGTCGCAACCACCATCCTGGCCGGACCGGCCCTTAGCTACACCCAGGCCATCGCTGACCAGCTTTACACCCCCGCGCCGGTGATCGAGGAAGTGCTGGAGCCACCGGCGCCCGGTCAGCTGGTGGAGGTGGTGCCATGAGAAAGCTGCTGCCCTACCCCATCCTGTCGCTCAGCCTTTTGGTGCTGTGGCTGCTTCTGCAGCAGTCCCTTGGCCTCGGACAAATCCTGCTTGGCGCCGTCATCGCCGTGCTGGCCGCCCGTGCCTTTGCGGCGCTTGAGCCCCAACAGCCCCGCGCCCGTAAGCTCGGGAGCATTTTCCGGCTCGCCGCCTATGTGGTGGTTGATGTGATGCGCTCCAACCTTGCCGTCGCCAGCATTGTGCTACGGGATCGGCACCACCAGCGAACCGCTGGCTTCGTCGTCATGCCGCTGACGCTGCGCGACCGCTCAGGCCTTGCCATTCTCGCCTGCATCATCACCGCGACGCCTGGCAGTGCCTGGCTCGAATATGACGCTGTGCATGCCACCGTGCTGATCCATGTGCTTGACCTCGTTGATGAAGCGACCTGGATCGATACCATCAAGAACCGCTATGAGCGTTTGCTGCTGGAGATTTTCCAATGAGCGCAGCCATTCTCCATTGGTGCCTGTTGCTGTCGCAATTGCTGGTCGGCCTCGCCTTGATCCTTGCCACCTACCGGATGATCCGCGGGCCCCGCGCGCAGGACCGCATTCTTGCGCTCGATGCCTTTTACGTCGCCGCCATGCTCATGCTGGTGCTGTTCGGCATCCGCATTGGCTCCAACATTTATTTCGAAGTGGCTCTGCTGATCGGGGCCCTGAGCTTTGTCGGCACCGTCGCCCTGGCCAAGTTCCTCATGCGCGGCGAGGTCATTGAATGAGCGAAATTCCTGTTTGGCTCGCGGTCCTGGTTGGCGGCCTGTCCATTCTGGGCGCCGCCTTCACCCTCCTGGGCTGCATCGGCTTGGCTCGCTTTGACAGCTTTTACGCCCGCATCCACGCGCCAACCCTGGGCACGAGCCTTGGCAGCATCGCGATTCTCCTCGCCTCGGCCATTTACTTCACCGTCTCCGCCCAGCGTCCGGCCGTCCATGAAGTGCTGATCCTCGTCTTCATCTCGATCACCACCCCCGTGACCCTCATGCTCCTGGCGCGCGCCGCGCTTTATCGTGATCGCGCCGAAAGCAGTGGCGATGTTCCGCTGCAATGGGGTGAGGATATCGTGGTCGAGCGCGCCGACGCCCCCACTCAGGGCTAAGCGCTTCCCCTCGAGTCCCCGTCCCCGCCGCGATGCGGCACGGCGACCCAGCATGGGTTGACTTTAGTTCTGTTGCGCCTACCTTGGGCGTATGAACCCTTGTTTTAACATCCTCCACGCGTTTGCTCGCCGGGCCACTCCGGTCGAAGGATAGTTGCCCTAAGCCTGGCGCTTTGCCGCGAGGTTTAGGGATAGGGATTTTCCATAAGTCATTGTTATAGCTCGCTGCACGGCCCGTTTCGGATCCGGTGTCGCTTGCTGCTATTTACGCGGAGAAGCGTCATGCGCACCCACAATCTACGACCCGCTCTTACGGTCGCTCAAACCGAACATCGTCAATTGCTCGCCCTCGCGGCCTCGGGCGGCGGCTCGCTCAGCGCTGCGGCCGAACGTCTCCTCGAGGAGATGGAGCGGGCCCGCGTCGTTCCCGACGCCAAGCTGCCCAAGGACATCGTGCGCATGGGCTCGCGCGTCCAGTATCGCACCGATCAGGACGAGGTCGTCGACGTCACCCTCGTCTACCCCGCCAAGGCCGATATCTCGCAGGGCCGCATTTCCGTGCTCACCCCCGTGGGCGCGGCGCTGGTCGGCCTGCGCACCGGTCAATCCATAACCTGGGAAACCCGCGACGGGCGCAAGCATGTGCTGACCGTCCAGTCCGTGATCCAGCCCGTCGATGAACCTGCAGAGGCCTAAGATGCGTCCTTCCTTCCCAGCGGTCCGGCACACCCAAGCAAGACCTTTTCCCCTGATCCGCTAGGCATCGTCCTCCGGGTCAGGGGTCTCGTCTGCTGCCAATCCCCCTTGTTCTGGAGTTTCCCATGTCCGACCAGCTCGCGTCCGACCAACCCGAAATCATTCTGACCGCCAAGGACTTTGCCCTGTTGCAAAGCCTCTTGCACGAATACGGCGAACCCTTTGCCGGTGCGGCGGAAATCATCCGCCATAAGCTGGGCGTCGCCCAGGTCATGTTCCCGGCCGATATCCCCGCCGATGTCGTTACCCTCAACAGCCGGGTGCGCTTTCGCGTCGGCAGTGCGCCCACCCAGGATCGCTCGCTGGTCGCGGGGCCCAGCGAAGAGGTCTACGGTCTTACCGTGCTCCTGACCGTGCCGCGCGGCCTTGCCCTTTTGGGTGCAAGGGCGGGGCAAACCGTGCAGGCCCGTCGCCGCGACGGCTCGGTGGAAAATCTCGTGATCGAAGCCGTGCTGTTCCAGCCCGAGCGCCGGCGCTCGTCGCCACCGTTGCAGGTCGTCGCCCGCAATGAGGCCACGCCCTCCCCGCTGGCCCCCCGCAGCCCATCCTCGCGCTTCGTGCCGGCGGGCTTGGGCGGCGGCGACGATCCCGGCCCGAGCGCCGCCTGATCGCCCGAGAGGCACACACTTCAATCATCTGGAGGATGACATGGGTATTTTTGGATCCGATCTTCCCCCCATCATGGTGGGTGAAGCCGATCGTCACGATCTGCTGGTTCTGGCCATGGGCGGCATCGGCCACAGCCCCGACCAGGCCGACGACCTGCTCTACGAACTCGGCCGCGCCAAGCTCGTCGCCGACAAGCGCCTCCCGCCCGATGTGGTGCGCATGGGTTCGCGCGTGGTGGTCAGCTTCAACGGCGCGCCCCCGCAAAGCGGTGTGCTCTCCTATCCCCGCCAAGAAGGGCGCGAGCGCATCTCGATCTTCTCACCCCTCGGCACCGCCCTAATCGGCCTGCGCGCCGGCCAGTCCATGCGCTGGACCGACCGCACCGGCCAGCAACACGAAATCCGGCTTTATTCGGTCAGCAATCCTGGCTAACCCGCTCGGGGGCGGCACCCCGCCCCGGGTACCTTGGCTGTGATAGCCGCCCTCGCCCTTCGAGGCCGCTACGCGGCACCTCAGGATGAGGGCTCATCGAGGTCCCGCAACCGACCAGATCTATCCGAAGCCCTCATGGTGAGGTGCGTAGCGTAGCGTAGCCTCGAACCACGAGGGCGGCCATCACCAGTCCCTGCGGCGCCACCCCCCACAAACTTATCCCCGCCCCCGAAAACCTCAGGCACAATCCCCCTTGTTCCCGGGCAAGCTGCGCGGTCGCGACGAACGGTCGGTGCGGGAATATCGGATGAGTTTGGGGTCGCCCAAGCTCCTTCGGGACGAGGATGATCCGGGACCGATTTCATCCCCCGGTCCAATGAAGCTTCAGGGCTTCTGGCGTTTGGCACGGGTCTAGCCACGGACGGTCCTCACCGAAGAGTCTCCGATGGAGCATGGGGCGAAGCTTGCTTCACCTTCTACCCTTTTGCCGGACGACCGGCACCGAGGCGAACTTCGCCCCATGTCGCAGCCCTCGCTGCGACGCCCGCCTGCCCCATACCCGCACGGCCCATGGCCGGTGCGGCTTTAGCTGCACCGGCACGGTTTCGCCGGCTGGCAGCAGGCACCAAGAAGTCGCCTGCTGCCCTGCTGCCCTGCCGCGCCGACTACCAGGGGCGCTCTTCCAGCGCCACAGTCTTGTCCATGGGCATGCCCAGCTATCTGATCGAGCACCATCGCGAACTGCTCGCGGCAGTGGTTGCCAGAGATGCCGACAGTGCTGATCGCTTGCTGATGCACCATTTCGAAATCGGTTCCGAATTCCAGCGGCGTGCCGCCGCTCGTTGATGCCGCCGGGCATCACGCGGGCCGCCGAAGGCTGGGTCAGACATAGGTTAACGCGTTCATTTAACCTAGGTAGTAGAACGGTCAAGTTGTTGATTGATCTTGGTTAGTCCGGCAACTCCGCCTGCCGGCGGTCCGTTGATCGGGCATGAATACGACTATCGCCGAACCCTGCCGTAAAGCCTTCCTGATCGTCGATGATGAGCCACTTGTTCGGCTCGAGCTTGGAGACGTTGTCCGCGATTGCGGCTTTGACGCCTGGGAGGCCGCCAACACCGCCGAAGCTTTGGCCCTGCTCGAAGCGGACGCGTCCGAAGTGATCGGGCTGATCACCGACATCAACATGCCAGGCACCCGCAGTGGGATTGTTCTGGCCAACCATGTCGGCTGCATCTGGCCCCATATCAACATCATCGTCGTGTCGGCGGTTCGCCGGCCACTGCCGGGTGAATTGCCGTTTCTGGCGAAATATCTCGCCAAGCCGGTGCCAGCCACCAAGCTCGTATCGACCATACACGAACTGGTCCCGCACTGATCCGATGGGCGTGACCGACAGCCAGCCGTTCTATCGCGCCCAGCCGGTGCCCGGGCGCGACCTCACCCTTTGTTGGAAACCAAGCCATGCGGGATCAGTCCCTCCAGTTTTTACGCGATCTGGTGCAAACGCCTTCCCCGAGCGGTTATGAGCAGCGCGTTGCCCAGCGCTACCGCAGCTATGTCGAGCCGCTTGCGGACGCGGTGTCCGTTGATCTGCATGGCAACGTCATTGCCGCCCTCAACCCGGCCGCATCCACCAAGATCATGCTGGCCGGCCACATGGACGAGATCGGCTTCATCCTCCACTATATCGGCGAGGAGGGGCTGCTGTATTTCAGCGCCATCGGCGGGCATGACAGCGTCATCCCGGTTGGCCAGACGATGTGGGTCCACGGCCGAAACGGACGCGTTGCCGGCGTTGTTGGTCGCAAGGCCATTCACCTGATGGATCCGGACGAGCTCAAGGAAAAGCCCAAGCTCAAGGAGCTCTGGATCGACATCGGCGCCGGCTCGCGGGCCGAGGCGCAAGCGGTGGTCGCGCTTGGCGACGTGGTCACCTACCAGCAGGAGTTTCAGCCCTTGCTGGGCGACCGGGCAGTCGGCCGCGCTTTTGACAACAAGGCGGGCCTGTTTATCGTGGCTGAAGCCCTCCGGCTGCTGGCGGAGCACGGTGGCCTCCACCCCGAGGTAGGCGTTTATGCGGTGGGCACCGTGCAAGAGGAGATCGGTTCGCGCGGCGCTCGCACCGCCGCCTTCGCCATTGGGGCGCAAAGCGGGATTGCCGTGGATATGGAACATGCCATCGACTACCCTGGGGTGAGCCCGTCCCAGCACGGGCAACTCGAGCTGGGCAAGGGCCCAACGGTGTCCCTCGGCGCCAACACCAATCGCGTCCTGTTCGACCTGGTGACGCAGGCCGCCGAACGGGAAGCTATTCCCTACCAGGTGCAGGTCGCGCCGGGCGCCACCCCGACCGACGCCAACGCCTTGCAGCTCAACCAGGCCGGCATGGCCACGGGCCTGCTGGGCGTGCCATTGCGCTACATGCATACGCCGGGCGAGGTGGTCAGCCTCACCGATGTCGAGCATTGCGCGCGCTTGGTTGCCGCTTATTGCCGGATGGTCACGCCGGAAACTGACTTCACCCCGCGCTAAACGGGGGGATCCCGGCTAGGAAAGCTTTTCGACCTCGCCGCCATCCTCGACCCAGTCCTTGAAGCCACCAAGGTTAAACACCTGCTGATAGCCCATATCCTTGAGGGTCTTGCCGGCAAGGGCCGAGCGGCCGCCGGAGGCACAATGCAGGATCACCGGGCGGTCCTTGGACAGGTTGGGGTCATGATATTGCGTCGCCTCGTCGGCTCGAAACTCGAGCATCCCACGCGGGATGTGGACCGAACCCGGAATTTTGCCGCTGGCCTGCAACTCGGGCATGTCGCGCACATCCACGATCACCGCATGCTCTTCGGCAACCATCCGGCGCGCGTCCTCGGGCGAGATCCGTGGCACTTCCGCATTGGCCGCCGACAAAAGCTCTTTCACATTGGTCGTCATCGCGTCCTCCTCTTGATCAGGCACAACCTACGCCTCTGCGCCATCCGAGGCCAGTCACCCCGTCGGGGAGCCTACCCGCCCGGCGACCACTGCCACCTCCTCGGGGAACCTGCCGCATTGACCCGCCAGGAGCGAAGGGCCTATTGCTCGCATCATGTCCCCACCAGCCGTAACGATCCGCCAGGCACGGCTTGAAGACCGGCCGTTGCTGAACCAGGTGATGCTCAATGCTTCGCTTGCCGTTGAAACGGGCGAGGTGCTGCGCCGCCTGACCGAAGCGCCGGGGCATTTCCGGATCGACGAAGATTTGCTCCGTCACGGCCAGATCGTCGTAGCCGAAGCCAATGGGGCGCCGGTAGGCTTTGCCGCCTTCAGCATCGGGGGCAGCGAGTTTGCCGAGCTGGCCGGCATGTTCGTTGATCCACCTTATTGGCGCCGCGGCATTGGCCGGCAGATCCTTGAGGCGGTTGAGCGCGAGCTGCTGGTGCGGCAAGCCACCGGCATCCGAGTGGTGGCCGGCACCACAGCAGTGCCGTTCTACCAGGCACAAGGTTTCACCGTTGTCGGCAAAGAAAAAACCCCGCTTGGCCCCGTGGTGCCGGTGATGACCAAATCCATTGGCTAGCACCACAACGGTTTCCCGCTCCGTTCAGGCGCGGTTCACCTCGCCCCTTCTAGTGTCGGCGCAAAGAGGAGGTAGCCATGTCCAAGATCAAGCTTTTGCTTATTGCCGGCGCGACCGCGCTGTCGGCCTTGCTGGGCTCGGGCGTCACCGCGCAGGCTCAGGTGGTGCAAGGGGAGGAACATTGCGTCGTCAACATCCCCGCCACTGAGGGGCTCAATGTCCGCTCCCGCCCGGGTACCAGCAGCCGGGTCGTGACCACCCTGCCCTATGGCAGTTGCGGGGTCATGGTCATGGCGGCATGCCAGGGTTCATGGTGCCCCATCGAGGACGGGCATTATTCCGGCTGGGTCAACCGCCGCTATATCTCCATGGTATCGCCGGCAATCTATTGCGTCACTGGCGTTGCGCGGAATGACGTCCTTAACCTGCGCGCTTATCCCTCCCCAAGCTCGCGCATCCTGACGGGCCTTAGCCCACGTGAATGCGACATCGCCTTCCTGCCCTATGCAGTTGGCAGCTGGCAGAAGGTGCGGGCCGCTGGCTGGGAAGGCTGGGCTAGCCGCCGCTATTTGTCAGGCCAGTGAGGAACACTGGGGCATCTCCTCGCCCGCGGCTTTATCCCCCGTTTGATGTAGATGCTCTCGATCTGTTGAACTTAATTTTCGTTCATACCCGAACGATTTATCTCCCGCGGCATTCCCTAATCATCGCGGTGGGCGAACAAGGAGCAAAAAACATGAAAAAGATTATGGCGGGCGCCTGCGCCGCTCTTATGGCAATCACCAGCTTCGGCGCAGCAAGCGTCCCGGCAGCAGCACAGCCGCTGCAAATCACTTCCGAAGCGCAGTTCCTCACTGTCCAGAACCGTGGATGGGATCGCGGTCGTGACCGTGACCACCGCCGTGGTGGCTTCGAGCGCCGTGGCAACTATGGCTACTATAATGGTCACCGTGGCTCGCGGGAACGCCGCTCGGGCTGGCGTCAGCACAATGGCTACTGGTTCCCACCGGCGGCCTTCATCGCTGGTGCCATCATCGGTGGTGCGATTTCCAATCAGAACAACAACAACAGCAATTCGGGCCCGGTCCGCATCACTCGCGAGCATCTGCGCTGGTGCGAAAGCCAGTACCGCTCGTACCGCGCTTCGGATAACACCTTCCAGCCCTTTAACGGGCCGCGCCAGCAGTGCGTATCCCCCTATATGCGCTAAGCGCGTCTACAATCCTCCAGCAAGGCGGCTCTTCGGAGCCGCCTTTTTTGTTGGGGCGGAGCTTACCGCGTCACCTGAACACTGGCGATCCGGAACCAAAACTGCCGGTCCGCCGCCGATTGATCCTTCCGGTGTGCATGTCGGTGCCTGCGGGCGATCAGCCCTAGACGGCGCAGCACCGGGGTCAACAATTTGCCCCTCCGTGCTAGACTGCAGCTTTGGAGTGAGCATGAGTACCAGCGAGCAGCACGAATATCGGGTGGAATCCTACAACACCGATCCTGAGGGGCGCGCCCAGCAGTCGGAGGTGAGCACGGTATTCGCCTCCACCCCGGAAGCGGCCGCGATGAAAGTGCTCCACGAAGAACTGCACACCATCGGCGATATCACCCGCCTGCGCGCCCGGGTGACGCAACTCAGCCAACCGAGCCCAGAGCGGGTCACGACGCTTTACAGCAAGGCGTGATCGCTGGTCCGCGTCCGGGAAACATCGGGCGCTAACCTGGACAGCAATGGCCGAACCCTTCCCTCCTGTCGCGCATTTTGGGCGCTAAGGAGGAGATCGAAATGCCGACACTCGACGACGAAGACATCAAGCGCCGCGCGCACCAGATCTGGGAACGGGAAGGCCGCCCCGAAGGACGTGAGTTCCAGAATTACATGGATGCCGTCGCGGAATTGACGGCGGAAGACGAGAACAGCTCGGATCGCCCGACCCAGGCGCCGTCTGGCCTCAGCACCAATCTGCAGCCCGGCGGCATTGCGCCGGTCGGCGCGGCTCCCGGGGTGGGCAGCATTGGCACCGGTGGCGGCCAAACCGCTGGCAACGCCACCGGCACTGCGCGGGGCGAAAATTCCGAATAGCGGCAGGGCGCCCTTGTCGCGGCGACCGCGCCAAGCTCCCTAGCGTGAGCCCCCGGCCCGCTCCGTTTCGCCGCGGAGCGAGCGAGGCACAATCCTTAAGGATAAGTCCCGCCTTGCCCAAGCAGGGGCGGAACCAATGGTTTTCGCCCTCCGTTTGCCTGCATTGAGCCGAGGCGCACCAGGCCCTGCCATTTCTTCAATCATCCAGTGATGACCCGTAGCGCATCGACTTAGACTTCGTTGTCCAGCTTAGCTCCAAGGTGGGATGAATGTCAGGAAACCAGGCCAGCACACCGCCGGAGCGCAAGCCGCCCGAGCGCACGCCGACGGGCACCAAGCCGCAGCCGACAATGCCATCCAGACGCACTTGGCTGTGGTTCCTGGCGCTGCTGGCAATCAACTATCTCGTCGTCAGTTTGTTGTTTCCGGCGCCCGGAGCCCCCGAGCCGATCTCCTACACGACCTTCCGTGCGGAACTGGCGCGCGACAATGTGGAAGCCATCCATACCCAGGGCGACCGGGTCGAGGGCAGGTTCAAGGCGCCCATCGAATGGGCTCCGCCGGCTACTGAGGGGCAACCAGCCGGCACGCCGCGCACCATTCAGGATTTTACCACCATCCTGCCGATGTTCGTCGACCCGGGGCTCGATACCGAGCTGATCGAGCATGGCGTGGATATCCGCGCCACCCCGCTCCAGACCGAACCTAATCTGTTTGTCACCCTGCTTTATGCCTTCGGGCCGGCCCTGATCATCATCGGGCTTTATGTCTGGCTGTTCCGCCGCGCTGCCAAGCAAGGCGGTGGCATGTTGGGCGGCATGGCCGGTATATCGGGGATCGGCAAAAGCCGGGCCAAACGCTTCGACAAGGAAACCGACAGCAAGGTCACCTTCAACGATGTTGCGGGCATCGAGGAAGCCAAGAACGAACTGGTGGAAATCGTTGATTTCCTGCGCAATCCCGCCAAATACACCCGCCTCGGCGGCACCGCGCCCAAGGGGGTTCTGCTCGTTGGTGCGCCCGGCACCGGCAAGACACTGCTCGCTCGCGCCGTGGCCGGAGAAGCCGATGTGCCGTTCTTTTCCATGAGTGGTTCGGAGTTCGTGGAAATGATCGTGGGCGTTGGCGCCGCCCGCGTGCGGGACCTGTTTCAGGATGCCCGCAAACATGCACCCGCCATCATCTTCATCGACGAGATCGACTCGATCGGTCGCGCCCGCGGCCAGGCGGTGCTCGGCGGCGCCAGCGAACAGGAGCAGACCCTCAACCAGATCCTGACCGAAATGGACGGTTTTTCCAGCCGCGAGGGCATCATCGTGCTCGCCGCCACCAACCAGCCCGACGTGCTGGACCGCGCCCTGCTCCGCCCCGGCCGCTTCGACCGCCGTGTCGTGGTCAATCTTCCCGACAGCAATGGCCGCGAAGCGATCTTCAAGGTGCATACCCGCAAGATCCCCTTGGCGGCTGATGTGGATCTTGCCCATCTCGCCAAAACCACGCCCGGTCTGTCGGGCGCCGATATTCGCAACCTCGTCAACGAAGCCGCGCTCCTCGCCGCTCGCCGCGAAGAAGAAGAAGTGCATCAAAAGGATTTCATTGATGCGCTTGAAAAGATTATCCTGGGTCCCGAACGCCCCATCATCCTGAGCGAAGCCGACAAGGAGCGCGTCGCTTATCACGAAGGCGGCCACGCCATTCTGGGCCTCGTAGTCCCAGGCGCCGACCCGGTGCAGCGCGTCACCATCGTGCCGCGCGGGCAGGCGCTGGGCGTGACTTATCAGCGCCCGCTCACGGACCGCTACAACTACCCAGAGAGCTATCTCCTGGCCAAGATCGTGGGGATGCTGGGCGGGCGGGCCGCCGAAGAAATCGTTTATGGCACCCGCACCACGGGCGCGGAAAACGATATCGAGCAGGCCACCCAATTGGCCCGCCAGATGGTCACCCGCTGGGGCATGAGCGACAAGCTCGGCATGGTGCAACTGGCCCCGCGCCAGAACGCCTGGACTGGCCAGGGCATGCTGGGCAATGACAAGCCCTATAGCGAGGAAACCGCGCGGCTGGTGGACTCCGAAGTGCTTCGGATCATCAATGAGTGCCATGAGCAAGCCAAAGCCCTGTTGCGCGAACATCGCGGCAAGCTCGATGCCCTTGCCCATGCCCTCCTGGACCGGGAAACGCTTGACGAGCACGAGATTCTGGCCGTCACCGGCCTTTCCGGGGAAACCAACCAGCCAGACCAGCCGCCCCAGGAAGCGCTGACACCCGCTGGCGCCGACTAGATGGGGCTGCAGCCCCGCGCAAAGGAACCCTCATGGCGGCGCATCGGGAAGACCATGTTACCAATCGGATCGGCTGGCTGCGTGCCGCAGTTCTGGGCGCCAATGACGGACTGCTTTCAACGGCTAGCCTCGTTGCCGGTGTGGCCGCCGGCTCGGGCGACAGGACCGCTATCCTCCTCGCCGGACTGGCCGGGGCGATCTCAGGCGCTTTGTCGATGGCGGCCGGCGAATATGTTTCGGTCAGTTCGCAACGCGACGCCGAGCGCTCGGACCTTGCCCGCGAAACCCAGGAACTCCAAGCCGACCCCGAGGGGGAACTCAATGAGCTCACCGCCATCTATGCGTCGCGCGGGCTTGATGAAGCCCTGGCCCGCACCGTCGCCACGCAGATGATGCAACACGACGCGCTGGCCGTGCATGCCCGCGAGGAACTCGGCATCGATCAGGGCACCCTGGCTCGCCCGGTGCAGGCCGCCGCTGCTTCTGCCGCCAGTTTTGCCGCCGGCGCCATCATCCCCGTTGCCACAGCCTATTTCGCCGCTGCCGGTCAAACCCTGCTGCCGCTTTATGCGGTAACGCTGGCAGGGCTCGCTCTTCTGGGAGGGCTTGGTGCCTGGGCCGGCAAAACCCCGATCTTCATGCCCATGGTCCGGGTGGTCGGCTGGGGGGCGCTCGCCATGGTGATCACCTCGGCTGCCGGCTGGCTCTTCGGCGTCGCCCTTTAGCTGCCGGCGGCCCCGGGGCCACAATGCAGAGCCGGTAATCAGCCCGGCAAAAGCGCTTTTCGGCAAGCCCTTGCGCCGGGTCATCACTCCGGCGTCGCCGTCATCCATCATTGGCCGGCTTTGCCGGTGCCTTGATGCCGGCCAGCGTGAGCGTGCGCTCCAGCAACTGCTCGTAGATCGGTCGGCCGCCCAACCACTGCGCAGCCAGATTGGCTGCAAGGCAGGTGGTCAGCAGCGGCACCGTCGCGCCGTAGGCACCGGTAAGTTCGAGCGTCAACACCACCCCCACCATCGGCGCGCCGACCGAGGCGGTGAAAAGTCCGCCCATTGCGGCAATGGCAAAGGCCGCCGGCACCACGCCGGCATCGGGCATTGCAGCACTGGCAAGGGCGGCGAAGGCCAGCCAAACGCATCCCGCCAGCGACAGGATCGGCGCGAAGATCCCACCCGGCACGCCCGTTGAATAGCTACCGACCGTGGTGCAGAACCGCGCGGCCGTCAGGGCCAGCAGCACCACCACGCCGGGCTGCTCACGCACCAGTGCCGGGATCAGCGCTTCTCCGCCCGTCACCGTTTGTGGAAACAGGGCCAGCAGCGCCCCCACCAGCAGCCCGACCACGGCCTGGTATAGATAGGGCGCCCGTTCCTGCGCTGCTCCGGCAAAAGCCAGGGCCTTGAGGATGCAAGCGTTGAGCGCGACGCCCACACCACCAAGCACACCGCCGAGCAGCACGAACAAGGGCAGCATGGGCAACGGCACTTCCGGCGCAGCGAGCGCAAGGTCCGGAACAGTACCGCCGATCCATTGGGTCACTACGGTGGCGAGCAGCGCCGCAATGATCACGCCCATATAGGTGCTATAGCGATAGGGAAATTGCCGCCGCGTTTCCTCGATCACGAACAAAACCGCGGCAATCGGCGAATTGAAGGCACAAGCCAAGCCCGCGGCCGCGCCCGCCGCCAGCAAGCCGCTGCGCTCCGTGGCCGTCAGCTGGAAGCGCGCCGAGAGCATCGCCGCCACCGACGCGCCGATATGGATGGTCGGCCCTTCGCGTCCCAGCACCAGCCCCGAGCCGATCGCCGCCGCACCGGCGAAAAATTTGATCGGCAGCACTCGCGTCCAGTGGATCTCGCGCAGGCCATCCATCGCCCCTTCCACTTCCTGGACACCGCTGCCGCTGGCCTCGGGCGCCCAATGGCGCACGAGCGCCACAGCTGCCACCGTCACTGTCATGGTGATCAGCGCTGCCGCGAGTACCAGCAGCGGCCCGTCCACAATTTGGCGCAGCTGCGCGGGCCATTGCAGCAGGGCATTGATCGCGAGGTGGAACATCGACCCGATCGCCCCCGCGATAATCCCCACCATCACGGCCAGGGCGAGATACCGCCGCTGCGCCCGGCGCTCGTCGGGTCTGGATCGTGCTGGAGCAGGATAGTCCATGCGTCCACCCCTCCGGGCCAACACTGCGGCGGCCCGCAGCTTCAAAGGCTGGCCAGCTCTGAAG
The DNA here is from genome assembly GCF_058133495.1 of Devosia sp. Z6_126. Lineage (NCBI taxonomy): Bacteria > Pseudomonadati > Pseudomonadota > Alphaproteobacteria > Hyphomicrobiales > Devosiaceae > Devosia > Devosia sp. Z6_126. The sequence goes on from NZ_JBYUNO010000002.1 coordinate 146,304, forward strand.
GGTTACGCGCGAGGGCGGGAAACGAACCCCCTGCCGCGACAAGTTTGTTTAACCATGGTTTCCACTTCCATTCGCGCAGCCAGCATCCGCGCGCCGCCCTCCTGAATTCGAGGCTCCGCTGTGCACTCCACCACAAGGGCTCCGGAGGTGCGGAATGCGCCGAAATGCGCGGGAGCCCTCATGGTGAGGTGCGTAGCGTAGCGTAGCCTCGAACCACGAGGGCGGCCATCACCGCCCCACCCCACAAACTTATCCCCGCCCCCGAAAACCTCAGGCACAATCCCCTTGTTCCCGGGCAAGCTGCGCGGTCGCGACGAACGGTCGGTGCGGGGATATCGGATGAGTTTGGGGTCGCCCAAGCTCCTTCGGGACGAGGATGATCCGGGACCGATTTCATCCCCCGGTCCAATGAAGCTTCAGGGCTTCTGGCGTTTGGCACGGGTCTAGCCACGGACGGTCCTCACCGAAGAGTCTCCGATAGAACATGGGGCGAAGCTTGCTTCACCTTCTATTTCCCGCCGGACGACCGGCACCGAGGCGAACTTCGCCCCATGTCGCAGTTCTTGCTGCGATGCCCGCCTGCCCCATACCCGCACGGCCCAAGGCCGGTGCGGCTTTTAGTGCAGGCGCGTCAGCTCGCTGCCGCCACAATGTGAGCACTCTGCCCAATGGTTCGGCACCGCAACTTCTTGCTCAACCCGAAGGCCGATTCTGATTGACTTGGCTCCAAGCCGGTGCTGCACTGCCAAGAACATAAGCCTTGCGGGCATTTGCGCCCCATTCGGACGACCATCTGGCCGCCGGGTGGGGCTTTTTCGTTTTGGAGCCTGGTTTGTCCGTTCTCGAACAAACTGTGACAGTTGGCCTACTGTTCTCCACCACCGGCGCCTATGCGGCGCTCGGGCGCGAAGGCCTTGCCGGGGCGCAACTCGCCGTCCAAGCGCTCAATGGCTCGGGCACGCTGCCCTTCCGCATTCTGGCCGAACATCGCGACCCCCACGGCATGACCGAGCGCTATGCCGGCATGGCGGCGGAGATCGTGGCGCTGGGGGCGCGGCACATTGTGGGTTGCACCACCTCATGGAGCCGCAAGGAAGTTATCCCCGTGCTCGAAAAGCACGACGCAACCCTTTGGTACCCCTGCCCTTACGAGGGCTTTGAGTGCAATGAACAGGTGGTCTATCTCGGCGCCTGCCCCAACCAGCACATCTTGCCGCTGCTGCAGCACATCCTGCCCCGTTTCGGCAGCAACGGCTATCTTGTGGGCTCTAACTATATCTGGGGCTGGGAAACCAACCGCATCGCCCGGGACATCATCGAGCAATCCGGCGGCTCCGTTGCAGGTGAGCGCTATGCTCCCCTCGGCGACGCTGATCTTGGTCATATCCTGCGCGACATCCGCCAGAAGCGCCCCGATTTCGTGCTCAATACGCTGATCGGGCCATCTTCCTATTCGTTCCTCGAAGCGTATCATGCCCTGGGTGAGGCCGATCCCGATTTCTCCGTGGAGAAGCGCCCGGTGGTGAGCTGCAATCTGGCCGAAGGGGAAGCGGCGCTGCTCGGCCACAAGGCCGCGGGGCTCTACACCATTGCCCCCTACTTCCAGGCCCTGCCGACATCAGCCAACCAGCATTTCCTCACTCAGCTCGACGCCACCAGCCAACCGATCTCGGCCTTCTTCGCCCAGGCCTATAGCGCCGTCCAACTGCTCGTCGCCGGCCTCGTTGCAGCGGAAACGGAGGACGGCAAATCCGTGCTCGCCTCGCTCAACCAGGCCACGGCCTCCACCCCTCTGGGGCCGCTGCAAATCTTGGCTGCCAACAACCATGCCGTTCTCACCCCTCACATCGCCCGGGTTACCGCCAGCGGCGCGCTCGCCATCATCGAGCAGCGCGACGAGCCGATCGCACCCGACCCCTATCTCGCCCATACCAGCCTCGTCGTTCCCGCCGCGGACCGAGCGCGCCCCGGCAGCAATTTGCGGGTGGTGAAATGAGAACGGCCGATCTCACCCCCAATTTCGTCGGCCAGCGCGCCGCGATCCTGCACCGCCCGCACGCCGTGGTCGACGCCATTGTGCGCCAGCTCGAACAGCTGGGCATCCGCTCGACCCTATGCTGGCCCGAACTGGCGCCCGACGCCGCCGGTGCCCCCATCGACCTGCTGTTTTTCGACGCCGACATGGGCCATGACGGGCAGTTCCCCTGGCCTGCCGGCACCGCGCCCATGCCCACCATTGCCCTCATTGGCTCGGAAGCGCCGGGACGTCTCGCCTGGGCCCTCCGGCAAGGCGCCGATGCGCATCTGCTCAAGCCGGTGGGCAGCGGCGGCATCTATGCGGCACTCGTGATCGCCACATCGGCCTTCCAGCAGCGCACCGCGCTCCAGGCCGAACTGGCAGGGCTACGCGACCAGCTCGCCGGCCGTCAGGTGGTAGCCGAAGCCACTGCCCAGCTGATGGCCGCAGGCGCGGGCACGGCCAGTGCGGCCTATGACATCCTGCGCCAGATGGCGATGAGCCAGCGCGTCACCATCGAGATCATGGCTGCCCGCTTGGTGCACCAGGAAGGGGAGCACAATGACCGACGTTCTCGCGCCTGAACTGGCACCCGGAGGCGTTCCCGCCGTGCCGGTCAAGCCCGCTTCGGTGCTGTCCCAATTGCTCCATCGCCCGCTCGCGTTGATCGGCCTCCTCATCATCACCCTCGTCGTCGCGGCCGCGGTCTTCGCCCCATTGGTCGCCCCCTATGATCCGGGCGAGCAGTTCTTCGAGGGCCTCACAATCGAAGGCGCCCCGTTGCCGCCCAATGCGCAGTTCTGGTTCGGCACGGATCTCCTCGGCCGCGATCTCCTTAGCCGGCTGATCTATGGCGCCCAGACCTCGCTCACCATCGGGGTCGTCGCCAACGGCATTGCCGTGACCATCGGGGCGCTGGTCGGGATCACCGCGGGCTATTTCCGCGGCATCGTCGGCACCGTCCTCATGCGCTTCACCGATCTGATGATGAGCTTCCCCGCCCTGCTCCTCGCCATCGTGCTCGCGGCGATCTTCCGCCCGAGCCTCTGGATCGTCGCCATCGTCATCGCCATGGTCAACTGGGTGCAGGTGGCGCGCGTCCTATACGCCGAAACCAGCTCGCTGGCCGAACGCGACTTCATCACCGCCGAACGCTCGCTTGGCGCCGGCTCGGCCCTCATCCTCTTCCGCCATATCCTGCCCCATCTCGTCTCCACCATCATCGTCTGGGCCACCCTAGGCATCTCCACCACCGTGCTGCTGGAAGCAACGCTGAGCTTTCTTGGCGTCGGGGTGCGGCCGCCCACCCCCTCCTGGGGCAACATCATCTTCGAGAACCAGAGCTACTTCGCCTCCGCGCCCTGGCTCGTTTTCATCCCCGGCTTTGCCATCATCCTCCTGGCCCTAGGCTTCAACCTTGTCGGCGATGCGCTGCGTGACATTCTCGATCCCACCTCGCGGGGGCGCCAGCCATGACCCTGTATGTGCTTCGGCGGTTGCTGCAGGCCGTGCTGATCCTTTTTGGCATCAGCCTCATCACCTATGCCCTGCTTTATCTCCTCCCCGCCGATCCCGTGCGCCAGATCGCCGGGCGCAGCGCCACCGCCGAAACAGTGGAAAGCATTCGCCAGCAATTGGGCCTCGATCGGCCCGTTTACGAGCAATACTGGCGCTATCTCACCGGTCTCCTGCAGGGCGATCTCGGCCGCTCCTATCTGCAGCGCACCGAAGTGGCCGACCTCATCGCCTCGCGCTTGCCGGCGAGCCTCCTGCTAATGGCTGGCGGCATCGTCTGCGAACTGGTGATCGGCCTCACGTTGGGCGTGCTGGCGGCAGTGCGGCGCGGTTCCGCCTTCGACAATGCCCTCATGGTGGCGTCCTTCGTCGGCGTGTCAGCACCGCAGTTCGTCGCCGGCATCCTGCTGCTTTATGTATTCGCCGTGCAGCTGGGCTGGTTCCCCATCGGCGGCTACGGCACCTTCCAGCATCTGGTGCTGCCGTCCCTGACCCTTGGGCTGCTCGGCGCCGGCTGGTACGCCCGGATGATGCGCTCCTCCATGATCGAGGTGCTGCGCCAGGATTTCATCCGCACGGCCGAAGCCAAGGGCATCAAGCGCCATCAGGTGCTGCTGCGCCACGCCGTGCCCAACGCCATCCTGCCGATCCTTGCGATGATCGGCATCGATATCGGCATCTTCATGTCCGGCATCGTCGTGGTGGAAAGCGTCTTTAGCTGGCCCGGCATCGGCCAGCTCGCCTGGCAGGCGATCCAGCGCGTCGATATCCCCATCATCATGGGTGTGACGCTGGTTTCCGCCTGCGCCATCGTCATCGGCAATCTGCTCGCCGATCTCGCCGCCCCCTTCATCGATCCCCGCATCAAGCTGCGCTGAGCGAGGATCCAAATGTCCGTTCAAACAAACGCCGTTCCAGGGAGAAACCACAAGATGCGCAAATCACTGCTGGCGGGGGTTGCCTTCGCCGTCCTTCTCGCCGCCTCACCCACAATGGCGCAGGACGCCAAGCAGGGTGGCGCCATGATCGTCACCTATCAAAACGACGTGGCGACGCTCGATCCCGCCATCGGCTATGACTGGCAGAACTGGTCCATGATCAAGTCGCTCTTTGATGGCCTAATGGATTACGAGCCGGGCACCTCGACCCTGAGCCAGGGCCTCGCGGAAAGCTATGAGCTATCGGATGACCAGCTGACCTATACCTTCAAGCTGCGCCCCGGCGTTAAATTTCACAACGGCCGTGAGATGACCGCCGATGACGTGAAATACTCCTTCGAGCGCGTCACTGCTCCCGCCACTCAGAGCCCCGGAGCCGGCTTCTTTGCCTCCATCGAGGGCTTTGATGCGATGGCTGCGGGCGAAGCGACCGAGCTTTCGGGCGTCACGGTGGTTGATCCGCTCACGGTCTCGGTCAAGCTCACCCGCCCCGACGCGACCTTTCTCCATGTCATGGCACTCAACTTCGCCTCTATCGTGCCCAAGGAGGCGGTAGAGGAATGGGGCGCCGATTTCGCCACCCACCCCGTCGGCACCGGCGCCTTCAAGCTCGCCGAGTGGACGCTGGGCCAGCGCCTCGTCTTCGAGCGCAACGCCGATTACTGGGAGCCGGGTCTGCCCAAACTCGACCAGATTACCTTCGAGGTCGGCGTCGAGCCCAGCGTTGCGCTCCTGCGCTTCCAGAACGGCGAGATCGACATGCCGGGTGACGGCATTCCGCCCGCCCAGTTCGTCCAGGTCAGCCAGAACCCCGATTATGAGGGCCTGATCGTTGAAGGCGGCCAGCTTCACACCGGCTATATCACCCTCAACGTCACCCAGCCGCTCTTTGACGATCTCAAGGTGCGCCAGGCCGTCAACATGGCGATCAACAAGGATCGCATTGTTCGTGTAATCAACGGCCGGGCCGTTCCCGCCAACCAGCCCCTGCCCCCGACCATGCCTGGCTATGCGCCGGACTATGAGGGCTATGCCTATGATCCGGAAGCGGCCAAGGCGCTGCTGGCCGAAGCCGGTCATCCCGATGGATTTGCCACAGAGCTCTTTGTCTACAACACCGATCCCAATCCGCGCATCGCCCAGGCCATCCAGCAGGATCTGGCCGCCATCGGCATCACGGCCGAGATCAGCTCCCTCGCCCAGGCCAATGTGATCGAAGCCGGCGGCAACGGCTCGGCCCCGATGATCTGGTCTGGCGGCATGGCCTGGATCGCCGACTTCCCCGATCCCTCCAACTTCTATGGCCCGATCCTGGGCTGCGCTGGCGCCGTTGAAGGCGGCTGGAACTGGTCCAAATACTGCAATGAGGACCTCGACGCCCAGGCCGTCGCCGCTGACTCCGTGACCGATCCGGCCAAGCAGGCCGAGCGCGAGCAGATGTGGCGTGACGTCTTTCTCGGCGTGATGGAGGACGCCCCCTGGGTGCCCATCTTCAACGAGCAGCGTTTCACCCTCCGCTCCGAACGCCTGGGCGGCCCCGACGCCATTTTCGTCGACCCCGTCCATATCCCCGTCCACTACGATCACGTGTTTGCCAAAGATGTGCAGTAACTGCGACTACACCATTCACCGCGCGCATCATCATTTCGGGTGGGATCGTTCGATCCCGCCCGTGCAAACGGTGGCGCCCGGTTCAACTGTTCTGTTCGAGTGCCATGACAGCGGCTCGGGTCATTTTACCCCCGACAGCACCGTGGCCGATGTCTCGACCCTGGATTTCTCCAAGGTCAATCCCGTCACCGGGCCGATCCTGGTCGCTGGCGCCCAGCCCGGCGATGCGCTCAAGATCACCATTGATGGCTTTCAGCCCTCGGGCTTTGGCTGGACGGCCAATATCCCCGGCTTTGGGCTCCTTGCCGATCAGTTCACCGATCCGGCGCTCCTGCTCTGGAAATATGATGCCGCCTCCATGAGCCCCACCTTGTATTCCGACAAGGGCAAGGTGCCGCTCAAGGCCTTCCCGGGCACGATCGGGGTGGCGCCCGCCGAGGCGGGCACTCATTCCGTGGTCCCGCCCCGCCGGGTGGGTGGCAATCTCGACATCCGCGATCTGAGCACCGGCACCGTTCTCTACCTGCCGGTCGAGGTGGAAGGGGCGCTGTTCTCGGTGGGCGACACCCATGCCGCCCAGGGCGATGGCGAAGTTTGCGGCACCGCGATCGAGAGCCAGATGAACATCTCGCTCAAGTTCGAGCTGATCAAGGGCGCCAATCTCGCCTTCCCGCGCTTCACGACGCCGGGCCCGGTCACCAGCCATCTCGACACCAAGGGCTATGAGGTCACCACCGGCATCGGACCCGACCTGATGGCCGGGGCTCGTGCCGCCGTCGGCAACATGGTCGACCTGCTCGGCAAGCTGCACGGGATCAGCGCGGAAGACGCCTATATGCTCTGCTCGGTATGTGGGGATCTGCGCATTTCCGAGATCGTCGACATGCCCAACTGGGTCGTTTCCTTCTACTTCCCCAGGATCGTCTTTGAGTGACCCCCTGCCCAGCCATCGTGGCAACCAGAACGCCCGCTCTCCCGTTCCCGGGGAGAGCCTAGCCATGGCTCCGCCGCTGCTCGCCCTGTCCGAGCTGGTGATTGAAACCGCAGGGCCCCACCCGACGCGGCTGGTGGATGGGCTCTCGTTCACCCTCGAGCGTGGCAAGACCCTCTGCATTGCCGGGGAAAGCGGGTCGGGCAAGTCGCTGACGGCATTATCGCTGATGCGCCTGCTCGGCCCCGGCCTGCGAGTCAGCAGCGGCACCGCTCTTCTCGACGGCCAGGATCTGCTTAAACTAACACCTGAACAGATCCGGCAGGTGCGTGGCCGCCGCCTCGGCATGATCTTTCAGGAGCCCATGACCTCGCTCAACCCGATCCAGACGGTCGGGCAGCAGCTGGGCGAGGCCATCAATGCCCATCAGCGCCTGAGCGCCGTCGACACCGCCCGCCGGGCGCGCGAACTGCTCGACCAGGTGCAGATTCCCGAACCCGCCCGCCGGCTAAAGCAGCATCCGTTCGAGCTCTCCGGCGGCATGCGCCAGCGCGTGATGATCGCCATGGCGCTGGCCCAAAGCCCCGACCTCATCATCGCCGACGAGCCCACCACCGCCCTCGACGTCACTGTCCAGGCGCAGATCCTTGCCCTCTTGCGCAAGCTGCAGGCCGAGACCGGCACGGCCATCATCCTCATCACCCACGATATGGGCGTCGTCGCCGAAATGGGAGACGACGTGCTGGTGATGCGCAAGGGCGTCATGGTGGAAAGCGGCACAGTGCGCCAGATCTTCTCGTCGCCCCAGGCGGACTATACCCGCGCCCTGCTTGCCGCCGTGCCGCGCCTTGGCGAGATGACCGGCACCACCGCCCCCAAGCGCGCCTCGGCTCCGGCGCCAGCTGAGAAAATGATTCAACCGGCTGGCAGAGTCGTTGAGGTAAAGGACCTCACCGTCCGCTTTGACATTCGTTCTGGCCTCTTTGGTCGCGCCGGGCAACGCGTCCACGCCGTCGAAGGCATCTCGTTCGGGCTAGATGCGGGGGAAACGCTGTCCCTTGTCGGCGAAAGCGGTTGCGGCAAGTCCACCACCGGCAAGGCTTTGGCCAATCTCGTGCCTTTCCGCGGCGACGTCGTCGTCAATGGCACCAATCTCGAGGGGCTGTCCGCCCGTGCCATGAAGCCGGTGCGCCGCGACATCCAGATGATCTTTCAGGATCCGTATGCTTCCCTCGATCCCCGGATGCGAGTTGGCGAGCTGGTGATCGAGCCGCTCCATATCCATGGGCTGGCGCAAGGCAGCGAACTCCAGGACCGCGCCGCCGAGCTGTTTGACCAGGTCGGCCTGCCGCGCGACGCCCTGCGCCGCTATCCGCATGAATTTTCGGGTGGCCAGCGCCAGCGCATCTGTATTGCCCGCGCCCTGTCGCTGCAGCCCAAGGTGATCATTGCCGACGAAAGTGTTTCGGCGCTTGATGTGTCGGTCCAGGCGCAGGTGCTGGATCTGCTGCAGGATCTGCAAATCCGGTTCGGCATCGCTTATCTTTTCATCTCGCACGACATGGCCGTCGTCGAGCAGATCAGCCATCGCGTCGCCGTCATGTATCTCGGGCGGTTCATCGAGATCGGCACGCGGGCCCAGATCTTCGAAAATCCCCAGCACGCCTATACCAGGGGCCTGCTCTCGGCGGTGCCGATCCCCGACCCCGCCCGCGAGCGGCGCCTGTACCTGCCGTTCGGCGATCTGCCCAGTCCTGTCCGCCCCCTTGGGTACGAGCCACCGCCGGTCAACTGGCGCGATGTGGGACACGGCCACCTCGTTGCCGAGGAAACGGCATGACCTGCCGGGCTAGGCCAGCGCCTTGGACTTGATGCGGCTGAACTCGTCTTCCGAGATGACGCCCGCTTCGCGCAGGGCATGGGCATCGGCGATTTCGGTGGCGGGCGAACGGCCAGCAACCGAGCGAATATAGTTCTCCGTTTCATCGCTCATGCGCTGCAGGTCCTGATTGCGGCGGATCGTCATGCCGCTGCCGCGTACCACCAGGTAGACCAGCGCCGTCAGTACTGGAAAGATCAGCAGCGCGATGACCCAGACGGCCTTGGCAAAGCCGCTGAGGTCACGGTCGCGGAAGATATCGGCGATGATCTGGAACAGCACCATCAGGTACGAGATCAGGAAAAAGCTCCAGAGGATCAGCCACAGGAACTCCCAAAAATCGGAAGACATTTGCTACCTCGCAAACACTGGTTTTGGTGCTCTCACCATTCCATCGCCGGGCTCTAGCGTCTTGCTCCAAAGCTGATCGTGCCTATTGCCGAGTTAGTGGGAACCAACAAAGAAGCGTCGATTTTCTTCGGCGCTATTGCGCCGCCTGTTCCGGCTGCGCCTCTTGCGCCGGCAAGCAGAACGCCGCGAGGGATCGCTGCATGAGGTTGCGATCCAGCCCCTCCCCGATCACCACAATCCGCGTCCGCCTGACACCATCGGGCCAGCCGGGCAGATGCAGCGGCTTGTGGATGAGGTGCTGCACGCCGTGGACGACCACCGGCGTGTCCGCCCCCTCGATGTCGATCAGCCCCTTGAGCCGCAGGATCTTGCGCCCATGGCTATGGATCAACATGGAGAGCCATAAGGCAACCCGCGGCCAGGCAATCGCCTGATCAGCTTCCAGCACAAAGGTGCCGATGGTGCCGTGCTGGCTCGCCTCGTGTCCGTGATCCTGCCCTCCATCATCGCCGAGCCAGGGTGCTACAGCTGCTACCCGGCTGGCGGGATCGTTGAGAGTATCGAGCAGCAAGGCTTGAGACGGCTTCCCCATTTCGTCGAGCACCACGACATTGGCGGCGCCGTTGATACGGGCCAGCTGCTGCCGCAGGTCAATCAATGCCGCCGCGTCCGCCAGGTCACCCTTGCTGATGATGATATGGTCCGCTACCGCCACCTGGCGCCGGGACTCCGCAAAGCCCGCAAGGTTGGCCGCCCCATTGGGCACATCCACCACGGTTATGACATTGCCCAGCCGCAGATGATATTTCAGCATCAGGTCGGCGCTGAGCGTCGCGATGATCGGCGCGGGATCGGCCAATCCCGTAGTCTCGATCACGAGCCGGCTGAACGGGCTGATCTCCCCCCGCCGCACGCGCTCGAACAGCGACAGGATGGTGTTCTTGAGATCGACCCGAATGGTGCAACAGATGCAGCCGCTTTTGAGCAGCACCACGTCATCATCAACCGACTGCACCAGCAGATGATCGATCCCCACTGCGCCGAACTCGTTGATGATGACGGCGGTGTCGGCCAGCGCCGGTTGCGCCAGCAGCCGGTTGAGCAGCGACGTCTTCCCCGCCCCCAGAAAGCCGGTGATGAGATTGGCGACCACCGGCTCCCGAACGCCGCTCATCGCCCCTTCGCCTCCAGTTGCGCCAGCACCGTCGGGTTGAGCGGATCGCAGGGCCGCCCGATCAACTTCTCGGCCTCAACCCAGACGGCGCCGAGATTGTCGACCACCGCCATCTTGCCGGTTCGGCTGCGCAGCGTATAGCGCCCCGCCCAGCTCTCGAGCTTGAGGCCGAACAGTGCCAGCACCTCGTTGGCCGCCACGGCCCGCAGGTGCCGATCGGCTGCAGGCCGGGTTGCACCCGAGGCTTCACCCGGCCCGCTGGTCCAGTGGTCGGCATGGTTGAGCACGCCGCATAACCCGCACATGCCGCCTCTCCTTTTCCCCGCCGATCAGGATTGCGGCCGCGCCGTGCCGCTCTTGGGGTAGCGCTGGGCGAAATCGGCCGCAATCTCCTCCATGGGCACGAACTTCACGCCCTCAAAGCCCTTCATGTAGTTGAACAACCGCTCATGCATCTTGAGCACATGCGGCTTGCCCGACACATCGGGATGGATGGTCAGCGGAAACACCGCATAATCATAGTTCTCGTAGACCCAGTCGAACTGGTCGCGCCACATCTCCTCGATATCCCGCGGGTTCACAAAGCCATGGCTATTGGGCGAAGCCTTGATGAACATCATCGGCGGGAGATCGTCGAGGTACCAGGATGCCGGAATCTCGATGAGGTCGGTCTCCTCGCCTTGCGTATAGGGCTTCATCCAGGTCGAGGGGTGCTGGGAATAGTCGATCTTGGTCCACTGGTCCCCCACCGTGACATAATAGGGGTGGTGGTCGTTGTGCATCAGGGAGTGGTCGTAAAGGATGCCCTTCTGCTTGAGCAGCTCGTTAGTCTTGGAGCCGAACTCCCACCAAGGCGCCACATAGCCGCGGGGCGGCTTGCCCGTCAGTTCGGTGATGAGAGCCACGCATTTGTCGAAGATCGCTTCCTCCTGCTCGGGGGTCATGGCGATCGGGTTCTCATGGCTATAGCCATGCATGCCCACTTCGTGGCCCGCATCGGCCACGGCCTTCATCTCCGCCCGGAAGGACTCGATGGAGTGGCCGGGAATGAACCAGGTGGTCTTGATGCCCCATTTCTCGAACATGCGCAGCAGGCGGGGTGCCCCGACATGGCCGGCAAAGGCGCCGCGCGAAATATCGCAAGGGCTGTCTTCGCCGCCATACGAGCCGAGCCAACCTGCAACGGCATCCACGTCGATCCCATAGGAAACGAAGATTTCCTTAGCCATGTCCTATCCTTCCCAGATGCAGTTCCAAGTGCTTCAACGGTCCAGTTGGGATGGAGTATACAGGCCAGTCTTCCCGGCGAAACAGCAAGATCGCTATGAAATTCGGGCAAAGCGCCACAAAGTTTAGGCTTTGGCAGGCGGCAAACGTTAATGCCCGGCCAGTGACAGCGGTGTATATGTTGGCTCGGCTATTTGGTGTGGAGAATGTTTGCCCGATGAGTGCGGTTTGCTTGATCACCACGGGCGGCACGATTGCGTCGCGCCGGAACGCGGCAACAGGTGATGTGACAGCAAGCATCAATGCAGCCGAACTGCGCGCCACTTTGCGTGATCCGCTGGACGGCATTCATCTGCAGGTCGACGAGTTCTGCAATGTCGGCAGCTACGCCTTTGATCTTCCGCTCGCCTTTGCGCTCGCCCAGCGCATCAATGAGCGCTTAGCCGACCCGGCCTGTGACGGCGTCGTCGTGACCCACGGCACCGACACGATGGAAGAAAGCGCTTACATGGCCGATCTGCTGCTGGCCTCGGACAAGCCGGTGGTGTTCACCGGCGCCCAGCGCGCGGCCGACCAGCCCGACACCGATGGTCCGCGCAACATCGCCGACGCCGTCCGGCTTGCCGCCGCGCCCACCGCCAGTGGTCTTGGCGCCACCATCTGCTTCGAGGGGGAGTTCCACGCGGCGCGCGACGTCACCAAGACCCACACCTCACGCGTAGACACTTTCATGTCGGGCGAACATGGCAAGCTGGGCGAAGTTGATGGTCAGCACGTCGTGGTGCAGCGGCGGCCAACGCTGCGCCGCTCCTATGCACCCACTTCGGTTGAGCCCGATATTGAGCTGATCAAGCTCACCATGGGGGCGACAGACCGATATATCCGCTATGCCGCCGACAGTGGTTGCAAGGCCATCATCCTCGAAGGCTTTGGTGTCGGTAATGCGACCCCCGCCATCGCCGAGGCCGCCGCGCAGATCGTTGCAGAAGGAACGCCGGTGATCCTTACCTCGCGTTGTCCCCGCGGACGGGTGAAGCCGGTCTACGGCAATGGCGGGGGCAAGGATTTGTTTGATGCCGGCGTGATCTTTGCAGGCGACCTCAACGGCGTCAAAGCCCGCATCCTCGCCTCGGTCCTGCTCGGCACAGGGGCCGGGGTCGACCTGCGCAGCGAGATGGAATTTGTTGGCGGCTAGATCGGCCGCACGGGTCCCGGACCGATGTGATCTCGCGCGCTCGCGACCCGGCATCACCGTAACGAGCGCCGGCAAACTCGCCCGCCAATGCAACTAACTGATGGCGGGCACCGTAGCTCTGCAAGCCTCGTGTGATCTCAGGTCGGGGCTTTCCGTCCAGGTTGCGCCTGCCTAATTCGCCGCAGCAGAACAATGTGGTAACGCATTGGACTTCCAATATCAGTTGAGACCATAAATGGCTGCCCCGACCCCAGCAGACAAGCCTGATCGCAAGCGCCGCTGGTCCTGGTGGCAGGTGCTCCTCGTCGTCGCGGTGCTCGCAGTTGGCCTCTATGCGGCTCTCGCGCGTCCCTGGGAGCCAAAGCCCGCCCCAGTCGCGGTAGAAAACCTCGCCATGGGGCCGTTCTCCCAGGTGCTGGCCGTCAATGGGCGTGTCGTGGCGCGCGAAACGGTCACCGTGCGCTCGGCAGTGTCTGCCTTGGCGGTTGAGGTTCTGGCCAGTGAAGGCGATCTGGTGGCGGCCGGCGATGTCTTGGTGCAACTCGAGACCAGCCAGCCCCAAACCCTTGTGGGCCAGGCGCAGGCGGCGCTTGATGCGGGGATGGTCAGCCAGGCCCAGGCCAAAGCCAATGCAGATCGGGCGATTGCCTTGGGCGAAAATGCTACCCGCTCAGCCCGCGAGGACGCCGAACTGGCGCTTTCGGCCGCGACCAATGAGGTCGCCCGCCTCCAGGCAGCGCTGGAACAGGCGCAAAGTCAGCTCAAGCAATACACGATCGTCGCCCCGCTAACGGGCACGGTGCTGGATCGCAATGTGGATCGGGGCCAATTGGTTGATCCCCAAACCGAGCTGTTCATCATCGCCGATATCGCCGACTTGCAGGTGGAAACCGATATCGACGAGCTCTACTCCTCCCGGATCAGAAGCGGGCTCAAGGCACTGCTCAAACCCGTGGGCGACTCCGTGCCCCGGCATGGCAGTGTCGTCTTTGCCTCCCCAACCGTTGACCCGGCGACCGGCGGCCGTCCAATCAAGCTCGCATTCGACCAACCGGTGGAGTTGCCGGTGGGCCTGACCATCAACGCCAACATCATCGTGTCGGAAACCGATGCCGCCCTGACCGTTCCCCGCGGCGCCATTGTGACCGAAGGCACCGACAGCCATGTGCTGGTGTTGGAAGATGGCGTCGCAATGGTGCGCCCGATCGAGTTTTCCGATTGGCCCGCCCAACGGGTCATCGTCACCGCCGGTCTCCATGAAGGGGATCAGGTGATCCTCGATCCCGCTGCGGTGCAACCCGGTCAAAGCGTAATCGCGGAGTAGTGCCATGCTTTATGGCCTCAAGATCGCCCTGCGCTACCTGACGGCCAGCAAGGCACAAACCAGCCTCTTGATTGCCGGCGTTGCGGTCGGGGTCTTTGTCTTCATTTTCATGAGCGCCCTGATTGGCGGGCTCGCTGTCTTTCTGGTGCAGCGCACTGTCGGTGACATCGCCCATGTCACCATCGAAGCGCCCGACAGGAACCCGGCCCTGCTGGTTCCCGAGGTCGCCGGGCCATTGGTGGTGGAGCAGCGTGCCACCAGCCAGCGCGCGCAATTGCGCACCGCCGACGCGTTCCTGCCCACCATCGAGGCTATGCCCGGCATCACCGCGACGTCCCAACAGATCGTAGGCAACGGCTTCCTTGTGCGCGGCCTCATCACCGCTCCTGTCAGCGTGGTCGGGGTCGAAGCCAACAAGGTTTCGGCAATTGCCGATATCGGGGGCGCGCTGATCGAGGGCAGCACCGATCTGACCAATACTGGCATCATCATCGGCAGCATGCTGGCCGATGATCTCGGCATCGGCATCGGCCAGGTGGTGCGGCTTGAATCCGAGCGCGGCGTCGAGCGGCCGCTGGTGATCAGCGGCATTTTCGAGTTGGGCGTTGAAAGCCTCGACCGCCGAACAGCAATTATTGGCCTTTCCACCGCCCGGACCCTCTTTGAGCTGCCGCAGGGGATATCGCGCATCGAAGTCAAGCTAGACGATCTCAACCAAGCCAATGCCTATGCTGCCCGGATCGCCGCCGAGACTGGCCTAAAGGCGACCCCTTGGACGCAAGGCAATGCTCAATTGCTCGACGGGCTTCGGGCGCAAGCCAGTTCGGGCAATCTCATCAAGGCTTTCGCCTTGATCACCATCGTTATTGGCGTGGCCAGCGCATTGCTGCTCTCGACTTATCGGCGCCGGCCCGAGATCGGCATTATGCGGGCGATGGGTGCCAGCCGAGGTTTCGTCATCTTCGTCTTCGTCACCCAGGGCGCGCTGATCGGCATACTGGGCGGGTTGATTGGAGCGGGGCTTGGCTATGCCGTGCTGTCGCCCTTCCCCGTGCCTGAACTCGCGCCTCCCGGCGGTTTGCCGGTGGATGTGCGCCAGGGTGCCTATAGCCTTGCGATTGCCCTAACCGCCATTGGCGCCATCGTCGCTTCGATCCTGCCAGCCCGCGCCGCCGCCCGGGTCGATCCTGTCTCGGTGATCGGCCAATGAGTGCGCTCCTGGAAGTTCGGGATCTGGTCAAGACCTATGGCGAAGGCGAGGCCGCAACCCGGGTGCTCAAGGGTGTCAATCTGCAACTGGAAACCGGCGAGTTGTCGGCGCTGCTCGGCCCATCCGGCTCCGGCAAGAGCACGCTCCTCACCATCCTTGGCACCCTGATGCAGCCCACTTCCGGGCAACACGAAATGCTCGGTGAGGATCTCACCATCGCCAGCGATCGGGACCTCACCGAGTTCCGCAACCGCCATATCGGTTTTGTCTTCCAGTTCCACCACCTGCTGCCCGACTTCACCGCCCTCGAGAACGTCATCTTCCCCGCCGCGGTGCAGGCTGGACGAGAGACGGTCGCTGCCCGCCAGCGCGGCCGGGACCTGCTGGTTCGAGTGGGGCTCGAGAGCCGCATGGATTTCCTCGCCACCAAGCTGTCGGGCGGGCAAAAGCAGCGTGTCGCCATCGCCCGCGCCCTCATGAACCAGCCAGAACTGGTTCTTGCCGACGAGCCGACGGGCAATCTCGACCGGGAGTCCGCCATGCAGGTCATGGAGTTGATCCGCGAAATCAACGAAAAGGAGCAGACCACCTTCCTGATTTCCACCCATGACGAAAACATCGCCGAGCTCTGCAAGCGGCGCATCCGCGTGTTGGACGGACGAGTGGAATAGCCGCCGGTTGGCTCAAACTTGAATCGAGCTTCTCGCCAATCACGCCGCTGATTACCCGCACACCATAAGTGTCTATTGAGCCCAGTAGGGAAGACTCCGTTCGATCTCGGCTGCCTGCTTGCCAACAAATAGACCCGGAGCATAATTAGCCGCACGACTGGCAGAACCGGATAACTGCTCGTGACCGGTGGCGCGTCCGAACCGGTATGGTGCCGCCCCCCGGTTCACCATCGATCAACGGGTGGCTCCTTACCTGGATCGGCACCAATGCCATGGACCCGCTTGCCAAGCTGAAATTGTATCTCGTTTCGTCGGATCCCGGGCATGTGGGACTTCGCATGGGCGTGCGCGTCATGCTGACCGTCGCTGCAGTCTGCCTCGCCCTTTTCGTTTTGGGTCGCTGGGTCCCCATGAACGCGCCCTCCTATGTGCTTGGCATGATCACGGCGATCCAGGGGGCCGCCCAAATCAATGATCCCACAATTGGGGAACGTGCCGTAACCCGGGTCTATGCTGCGCTGGGCGGTTTCATCGCCATTGCCGGCATATCGCTGGTCGAGAGCTCCTTGGTTCTGGTCGACCTCTGGCTCCTGATCGTGATCTTCGTTGCCACCTATTCGCGCCGCTTTGGTCCCCGCTGGCAGGCGGTTGGCGTGTTTACCTTCATGTGCGGGGTGGTCGGCGCATTCCTCAGGGCTCCGGAACGCGATCTGGTGGAGATCGCCCTTGCCCTGCTTGTTTCCGGCGTGGTTGCGCATCTCGTGCGCAACTATGTCGTGCCGGAAAGGCCATCGCGTGACTTCCGCCGCGTCGTTGCTGGTACCCTTTCGCTATCTCAGCAGCTGCGGCAGCTAATCGGGGCGGTCAGCGCTACACAGAAGGACATGCGCTGGAACGATGCCCTGCTGATCGCGGGTTGGCTGCGCAGCGACATTCGCATGTGCCAGAACTACTTGCCCTTGAAGATGGAAGGGCCCCACTCCGAGCGGAACTCGGACATCGTGCTGCGGCTGTTGGATTTGCAGCTGGCGACCGAGACGGCGCTGGACGCGTCCTCGGCCAGCGCCTTGCGCCGACCGGAAGCGGATCCGGGGAGTGTCAAGCGCGAGCTGGACGAGATGCAGGAGGCCGAGCAGCGGTTGCATGACGCCGTTGCCCAGTTGCCGGCTTCCTTCCCCGAGGGCGCGAGTTCGGTTCCGCGCATGCCCCCGGCCAAACCGCTGCCGGCGCGGGGCGAATGGCTCAACGACGCGCAGTTTCGCCTCGCCATCCAGGTGACGCTAGCCTGTGCGATCGCCATGGTGGGCGGACGACTAATCTCCTCGGACCGCTGGTTCTGGGCAGTCATGGCCGCATTCCTGATCTTCATGAACACCCAATCGGCGGGCGCCGTGGCAGTCCGGGGCATGAGCCGGGCCATGGGCACTCTCGCCGGCATAGTTCTGGGTATCGGCCTCGCTACGCTCGTCCGGGGCGATCTCTACCTTACCATTCCCTTGGTCGGCATCTCCATTTTCGGTGCGTTCTATCTGGCGCGGATATCCTATGTGGGGATGAATATCTGCATCAACGTGGCGATTTCGCTCATCTACGGCCTGGTGGGCATCTTCAAGCCCGAACTCCTCGTCCTTCGTTTGGAAGAAACCGCGATCGGCGCGGCGGCGGGGATTTTTGCGGCGCTGGCTGTGCTGCCGGTCCGAACGGCCAGTACGGCGGATCGAGCGATGAACCGCCTTTATCTGTCCCTCAAGCAGCTCACGGCGGCGATCATCAACATAGGGGCGGGCCAGCAAAATCAGTCCATGACCGCCGCCGCCGGCGCCGTCGACAAAGCCTTCGCCGATGTGGTGAAAGCCTATGATCCCATGCGCAGTTTCTGGGCCATGGGCACGGCTGAAGCCAAGACCCACAATCCTTTGAGGCGAGCCTATCTTCTCGCGCATGCGGCGCATCTGCTCGAGCACAGCTTCCGCCAAACCCGACCCACTGACACAGAACTCCAGGAGCTTGCGGCGATACAGGACCGCTTGGCGATCATTGCGGGCGAAGGCACCGCCGCCGATCTGCCCGCCTCGGCCGCTGACGACAGCCTCAAGGAGCACGAGACCGAGCTCGCCATTGCTGACGAGCCAGTCAGGTATGCCCTCGAGATCATGTCCGAGATCCTGCGGCAGGTCGAAGCTGGCGAGTGATAAGGTCCGTCAAACAATCAGTAACCAAATCGCGGCCATGGCCATGGTCAGCACGGTGACGATCGCACCCGCCTTGGAAAACTCGGCAAAAGAAATCGTGAAGCCATAATCCTTGGCGCGCTCCACCATGATGATGCCCGCCAGACTCCCGAACACCACGAGATTGCTCGAGAAGTGCGTGCCCAACGACAGCGCAGCCCCGTATTGTGCGTTCCCCTCTGAATGCAGGTAAGGCACCAGCATCATCACGGCTGGGTTGTTTCCCACAATGTTGCTGACAATGCTGCTCACCCAGAACAGGGTGAAAGGCTGGTCCAGATCGATGCCGCCATGAGCCAGCTGCGCGAGCAATCTCTGGGGGAGCCCAGTGGCCGACACCGCGGCATTGACGACAAACAGGCCCATGATCAGCAAGAGCAGGTCGCCATCGACCTCCTTGAGCATGTCCCGGGAGGAAACGCGCCGGCTCAGCAGGAGCAAACCGGCAGCGGTTAACGCGATCAGTTCACGTGGCCATGGACTGAAGATGAAGGCGATCACCACGGCCAGCGCCACCAACACGGCCTTCGCCGTTTCTCCCACCGAGAACGGCGTGCTGGCAAGCTCGTCCACCGGCCGCTTCTTGTCGGCGGACGGAGTGAGTTGCCAGCGGCCGCGATAAAGCCAACTCACGACGATCCAGATGATCGGCAATGACAAGAGCGCAGGGACCGCAGTGATCTCAGACACGCCGGCGAATGACAGGTTCAGCTTCTGGGCGGCGATCATGTTCTGGGGGCTGCCAATGATCGTGCCGGACGCGCCGGCATTGGCCGCAAAACAGAAGCCCAGCAGAAAGGGTATCGGATTAAGCTTGCGGCTGAGGGTGATGGACATCAGCAGCGGTGTCATGGCGACGGCCACCACGTCATTGGTCAGGAATGCCGCGAGCAGCCCTCCCACCACGATGAGGATCGCCAGCAAGGCCCGCGGCGACACAGACGCGGCGGCAACTTTCCGCGCCGTCCAGCCGTAAAAGCCGGAGACCACGAAGGCGGCGGAAACCACCATGAGGCCAAAGAGCATGCCGATGCTGGAATAATCGATGGAGTCCCAAGCCGCCTTCGGGTCGATACTGCCGGCGGTCATCATGGCGAGCGCACCGATGATAGCCGCGCCAGTTCGATCCACCTTGAGGCCCGGCAGGCCCCCTAGTGCCATGGCCAGGTAGACCAGAAGGAAGATCAGGATCGTGAGGTCCATGGCCGTCTGGGTCCATCTAACCGGAGTTGAGCCTGCTGCCGAGCGACTGCCCGGCAGCGCTTGGCGCCGCCTAGTTGTCCGTGCCCGATTTGATGTTCCACAGGCTGTAAGCCTGCTCGCCGTAGAGCTGTTCATCCAGCCCTTGCCGTTGCACCTCTTCTGGCACACGCAGCTTGCCGAAGCGGTCGATCAGGCGGAGGATGATGCTGGTGACCACGGCCGCATAGATCACGACAATCAGGATGCCCAAGGCCTGAACCAGCAGTTGGCGCGGTCCGGCCGAAACGGCATTGATGTGAGGGCTCGCGAGCAGCCCGATCAGAAGCGAGCCGGTGATGCCGCCCACGCCATGCGCCCGGAAAACTTCCAGTGTGTCGTCGACCTTGAGCCAGGACTGGATGTATTTGGCGAAGTAGCAGGCCGTGGCGCCAATGGCCCCGATCGCCAGCGCCGCCATTGGCTCCACATAGCCTGAAGCGGGCGTTATAGTGGCCAAACCGGTGACGGCACCAACCAGAATGCCCGAAAAGGTCGGGTGCCCGGTCTCGCGCCATTCCCAGAACATCCACACCAGCATCGCAACAGAGCCTGCGAGCATTGTGTTGGTGAAGGCATAGGCCGCGAGCGCGTCGGCGCCATAGGCTCCCCCGGCATTGAAGCCGAACCAGCCAAACCAAAGAAGACCGGCACCAAGGGCAACGAGTGGCAGGTTGGCCGGAGCTGATTCTACCCCAGCCGTGGCGCGCTTGCCCAGGTAGCGGGCTGTGACCAGCGCCGATACGCCGGCCGAGGCATGGATCACGATACCGCCGGCAAAGTCGACGACACCCAGGCGGGACAGGAACCCGCCGCCCCAAATCCAATGCGCAACCGGGAGATAGACGATGATGGTCCACAGCGCGATAAACCAGAGATAGGCGCCGAACCGGATCCGTCCGACAAAAGCCCCTGTCATCAAAGCTGGCGTGATAATGGCAAACATCATCTGGTAGCCAAAGACCAGGATGAATGGCACATCGCCGGCATAGTTGGCGTTGGGCTCCACCCCCACATTGAACATGCCGAAAAAGCTGCCGATATTGCCGATCATTCCCCCAAGGGAAGGCCCGAAAGCGAGGCTGAAGCCGCCAAACACCCAGATGATCCCCACGACCCCGATGCAGATGAAGTTCTGGATCATGATGGAGAGAACGTCGCGTTCCCGCACCAGCCCGCCGTAAAACAGTGCCAGGGCCGGCGTCATCATCATGACAAGGGCAGTGCAGATGAGCACAAAGGCGGTATCACCCGGGTTGATGGCACTCATGGCTGTCTCCGCCCTCGCATTGATCGTTATGAACTAGCACCCCCCCGATGCTCACGACTTGTCATCTATCAAGAAGTGCGCTTGCACGGGCTTGTGCGGATGCGGCGTTGCGCGGCTTCTGGGCGCAATGAACAGATAAAGGGCGAGGACATAGGGTGCCGTGTAGGACGGCAACCCGGTAGGCGCCATGATGACGTCGAAGGCGGCCTGCAAGAACACAGTGGCGATCGTCGCGAGGACCGCATAGGCCGCCACCGGACCCGAGGGCTTGAGGAACACCGTGCCAATGGCAATGGCGGTCAGCACCGGGCTGAAACCATAAAGCCCCTGCGACACCACCGACGGGTCCGCTCGCATCATGATGGCGGTGGCGAGCGCGATCAGCGACCCGGCAATAGCCGCGATCCCGGCAGGTCGCGAGGCAATGAAAATCCCGACCAGGATAATGACGCCGCTCACCCAGCTGCCGAGCAGATAAACCTGCCCAATATTGCGGAAGAAGATCTCGCCGAACTCGAGGGCGCCGGGGATGGCGGCGGCGCCCGAGGCATAATCGGTCGCAAGCTTTGGCGTCTCCCCCACCACGTGAAGCGAGCCGAAACTATAGGCTCCAGCGAGCAACAGCCACGCCGTCAGCACGAACGGACCCGTCGAGCCTGGAATGCCCCAGCTCCTCGTGAGCGTGGCGCTGAAGGCACTGGTCACCACGGTGCTGATCGCCGCACCGACAATGATGTAGAACCAGAGTTCTGGTGACACAGCGATAAAGGTTGGCAGCGCCACGCCGACCAGGATGCCGTTGAAGCCGAACAAGCCCGAGCGGTAGGAATCGGGGTCCGCCTCGAGCACCTTGGCCATGGCGGTCGCAACAACCACGCCCAGAACGGCGCCCGCCGTGATTGCCCATTGCCCCGTGTCGTAAGAGGCGTACGCGATCGCGATGAAGAACAGCGCTCCGGTGAGGGCATTCTCCATGAAGAACACCTGGCCCGCCCCTTTGAGGCAGACCAACCCGAAATTATCCTTGCTGATGCTCATGGCCGAAGCCCTCCACCCTCACCGCCACAGGAACTGTTCAGGTAGGGTCCGGCCGCGCGCTTCCTCTCGGACGACGCGCCAGAACCTCCGGACCTCTGCCCTCACGTCGTAGCTTTCCACGCCAACTGCTCGAAACATCAGGCCAGCCGCATTGGGCAGCATGGAAACGCCGGACATGGCCCGGGGGGCATCGGCTGTGGCGTTCACCTCCACCCGCTCCCGAATCCGGGCTGCCGTTTCCCTTGGCGTAAGACACACCACATTGGCAAAGGCGTCATAGCCGGCGCTTACGGCGGCAAGATCGAGGGTGTCGTTGTCTTTCTCGATCAGCAGCTTCTCGGTGAAGATCAGCTTGCCGCCGGGCCGCCTGGCGCAGACCTGCATGGAGAGCAGGTCGAGACCGAACCGCTCCGACGCATGATGGTGCTTGCGGCCGGTCATCAGCATCTCGCCGTAAAGCAGGGTCGCGCTTTCGTCGATTACGATGTCGGTCTGGTTGATGAAGCGGGAGTCTCGATAGGGGATGGTGAAATCGGGCAGATATTCCAGATAGCTGTCCGGCGCGAGGCTGATCTGCTGGTGTTGCGAGGCGTAGTTTGCGTCCATCCGGTGGATCCGGTTCGCCCCCTGGGAGGTGACATGGGCACAGGCGCCCTCCTCCACCTCGATGGTGATGCGGTAACGGTCGCCCTGCAGAATACCGCCGCCGATCGAGATGATCGAGCAGATCGGCAACTCCGGCATGGCTTCATCCCAGTAGAGGGCCTGCTGCACCAGCAGCGGCGCCACCCGGTAGAGATCATGGAGAACCGAACGCCCGTTTCGGGCCGAAAAGCCCAGCCGCAGTTCCCCGACTTTCCCCGGGCCCGCAGCCCGCATCTGCGCCGGCTCGGATCGGAACCCATCCAGTTCCCGAGCCGTGTCCAGCCGCGCCAGTGCTTGGTGCAGGCCCATAGCCCTACCCCGCCGCAGCCATTGGCGTCGGTTTGACGTCGAACAGGGCCATGTCCATGATCAGGTCCATAAGCCCATCCACGCCTTCCCCGGTCTTGCAGTTGGTAAAGACAAAGGGCTTGCTGCCCCGCATGAGCTTGGAGTCGCGGTCCATGACCTCAAGGCTCGCGCCCACATAGGGGGCGAGATCGGTCTTGTTGATCACGAGGATATCGGACTGGCACACGCCGGCGCCGTTCTTGCGCGGGATCTTGTCCCCGGCCGCCACGTCGATGACATAGATGTAGAAGTCCGCCAGCGCCGGGCTGAACGTCAGGGTCAGGTTGTCGCCGCCCGATTCAATCAACACGACATCACTATCGGGATAACGTTCTTCCAGATCCTCAACCGCCGCTATGTTCATCGAGGGGTCCTCGCGGACCGCCGTATGCGGGCAGGCGCCAGTTTCGACGCCCACGATCTTCTCCTCGATCAAGATTCCGTTAAGGGTCCGCCGAACCTGCTTGGCGTCCTCGGTGGTCACCACATCGTTGGTGATGATCAACGGCCTGACGCCCATTTCGATTAGCCGGGGCGTTATAGTCTCGATGACGGCCGTCTTGCCCGAGCCGACAGGGCCACCAATGCCGATGCGCGTGATCTTCTTCATATCGCGTTCCTTGGTAGGGCAGTTCAGTTCATGAACAGCCGGAGATGCGTTCTGGTATGATGGGCGACGATGACGTCGTAGACGGGCGCAAAGCTCGACATCTCGTCGAGCTCAAGCGCCTGGATTGCCTGGTAGTGCCGCTCAACTGACCCCTGCGCGGCAAACAGCGTTGTTTGCGTCGTCAGATGGTCGATCCGCATGAGCCGCAGCGCGGCATTCAGGATCATCGATGACAAGCCGTATTGATGCAGGGTGAATGCCTCGGCTTCATTCACGCCCATGCCGGCAAGGCCGATGGCCTGCGCGACGGGGAAGCAGCCCGGTGTTTCGCGCCGGTTGATGTCCTCGAGCCAACGCTGAAGCAGCGGCACATGCGTGATCGCCAGCGTCAGCTCGGCGAACTTCTTGCCCATTCGAGCCAGCATCAATTGCTGCTCTTCACCGACCCGGCGCGCCCAAAGCTCCTCGTCGGTTTGGCGCAACTTCTCGTAGTCACCAGCAAGGGCTGCGCGATGAGCGTGGAGCAGCGCCACGCCGTCGGTATGGGCGGCCTGACGCAGGATGACGTCGAGGTAACTCTTTAGGCTCGCCGCGTCCGCAACGATCTCCAGCTGCAGTGCGGATTCAAGCCCCTGCGAGAATGCGAACGCGCCTACCGGCAAAGTGGAGTCAGCAAATTGCAGGAGACGAGCGAGCCGGCCCATATCCGAAGCGAACCAGTTGGCGCCCGCGTTCATAGAAGCACGCCATGGTCATGCTTGTGGTCGTGCCCCTGCTTGTGGTCGTGTCCGTGGTCATGCTTGTGATCATGGTCATGGTCATGTTCGTGGTGCCGGTGCGGTGATGCGTCGGCTCCGGCGAACAGCAATCTCGCCTCGTTGGCATCGAGACGCGCCGCCACCATTTCTCCCGGTTCGAACCGCATTGTCGCGTGCCGGAAGGCATGCGTCCTCATGACGGAGGACATGACCTTCCGGTCCACCGACATGGGCACGTAAATGGTTGTGCCCTTGATGACCGCGGGCCAATGCTGGTTGCCCAGCCCGTGCCCCAGGTCGAACCCGATGCTCAGTATCTCGGAGGCGGGCATCCCCTCGAGGTCATCCATTTCGATGACCATCACTTCTTTCATGGCAATCGCAGCAACCACGATCCGGTGTGTATCGGGATCGTGATAGAGCACGTCTCCGTCGTGCAGATGCTGGGACCGGGGCAGTGAAATGGCCAGTTCCAGCCCACTCTCAGTGCGCTTACGCAGCCGGCTCTTGGGCGCCTCCCATTGTTCGAGCACCAGTTGCTCGACCTCGGCCCCCTCCCAGGTCCGGTCCTTGATATTGCCAAGCGTCTTTTCGATCAGGATCATTGTTCCCTCCACTTCATCCCCAAACAAGCTGGCGCCGCGTCAACTGAAGAAGTGCAGCTGCGCCAGCGGCAGGCTCGTGGCGGGCTCGATGGTCGCGTGCACGCCATCCACCGTCACCGCATAGGTTTCCGGGTTCACCTCGATCACGGGCAAAGCACTGTTGCGAACCATGTGCGCCTTGCCGATGGTCCGGGTGGCGTAGACCGGCACCACGTTGGACTTGAGCTCGTAGCGATCCACGATCCCATCATTGAAAGCGGCGTTCGAGGTGAAGGTGACGCGGGATTTCGGCAGCGCCGATCCTTGCCCGCCAAACATCGGCCGGTAACTCACCGGCTGGGGCGTGGGCAGCGAGGCATTGGGATCACCCATCAGCCCCCAGGAAATGAAGCCGCCCTTGATTACCATCTTGGGCTTGGCGCCAAAGAAGGCTGGCTCCCACAGCACCAGGTCCGCCATCTTGCCCACTTCAACCGAGCCGATCACCTTGCTGACGCCCTGGGCGATGGCGGGATTGATGGTCACCTTGGCGACAAACCGCAGCACGCGCTCGTTGTCATTGTTGGAGCTGTCGCCCGAATAAGGGCCACGCCGCTGCTTCATCAGATGGGCGGTTTGGACCGTGCGCATCCAGCACTCGCCAACGCGGCCCATGGCCTGGCTGTCGCTCGAGATGATGGAGATAGCGCCAAGATCATGCAGGACGTTTTCCGCCGCGATGGTCTCGGGCCGTACCCGGCTTTCGGCGAAGGCCACATCCGTCGGGATTTTCGGACTGAGGTTGTGGCAGATCATCGTCATATCAAACAGTTCCGCCTGCGAGTTGATCCCGTATGGCAGGGTCGGATTGGTGGAACTGGGCAGCACATTGGGCTGGCCCGCAACGCGGATGATGTCGGGGGCGTGGCCACCGCCGGCGCCTTCGGTGTGATAGGTGTGGATCGTGCGTCCCTCGAAGGCAGCGATCGTGTTCTCGACGAACCCGCCTTCGTTGAGCGTATCGGTATGGATGCAAACCTGCACGTCCATCCGGTCCGCAACCGTCAGCGCCATCCGGATCGCGGCAGCCGTACTGCCCCAGTCCTCGTGGATCTTGAAACCCATGGCTCCGGCCCGAATCTGCTCTTCGAGCGGTGCCGGCGAGGAGCAGTTGCCCTTGCCCAAGACCCCGGCATTGACCGGCCAGGCATCAAAGGAGCGCAGCATCATCTCGATGTTCCAGGTGCCGGGCGTGATGGTGGTACCATTGGTGCCGTCCGTCGGTCCGACGCCGCCGCCAAAGAGCGTGGTGATGCCGTTGCTGAGGGCTGCTTGCGCCTGCTGGGGCGAAATGAAGTGCACATGCGCGTCAATGCCACCCGCTGTCAGGATCAGGTGCTCGCCCGAAATGGCGTCGCATCCTGGCCCCAGCGCCAAGCCGGGTGTGACCCCGGACATGACGGAAGGGTTGCCCGCCTTGCCGATGCCGCAGACCACGCCGTTCTTGATGCCAACATCAGCTTTGATGATGCCCTGGATGGCATCAATGATGGTCACATTGGTGATGACCAGGTCCGGTGAGCCGGCGGCGCTTGTGAGCTCGTTGTCAAAACCCATGCCGTCGCGCAAGGTCTTGCCACCGCCATATACGGCTTCCTCGCCATATACCCGCAGGTCCTTCTCGACCTCGACGTATAGGTCGGTGTCGCCGAGACGGATTTTATCGCCAGTGGTCGGACCATAAAGGTCCGAATATTGCCGCCTTGAGATCTTCGCCATGGTGTGACCCGTTCTTGAAGTAGCTGTTCAAATTATTGGGGGGTGTTCTTGAAGCCGTAGCGCTCGACCCGCTCCATCGCGTCAGCCAGGCGGGGCCGCTGGTCGTCATAGCTCTCATCACCAACCCAGCCATTGACGAGGCCATTGAAGCCGATGACGCGCTGCTTGCCCTGAAAAGGGATCAGCACCACTTCCTTTTCGTCGCCGGGCTCGAAGCGCAGCGCGGTCGTGGCCGGGATATTGAGGCGCTTGCCGAAGGCCTGTTCGCGGTCGAACTCCAGCGCGGAGTTCACTTCGAAGAAGTGGAAGTGGGACCCGACCTGGACGGGCCGGTCGCCGGTATTGCGGACCTTGAGCGTATTGGTCGGATAGCCGGCATTGATCTCGATCTCGCCATCCGCGAGCACCAGCCCGCCAACAGGAGTATTCGTGGT
This sequence comes from Devosia sp. Z6_126, assembly GCF_058133495.1. NCBI lineage: Bacteria > Pseudomonadati > Pseudomonadota > Alphaproteobacteria > Hyphomicrobiales > Devosiaceae > Devosia > Devosia sp. Z6_126. Next base: position 173,283 of record NZ_JBYUNO010000002.1, read on the forward strand.
CTCGGTGGCCATTGAACCACTCCCTTGCTTATTGGATCGGGTCATGAACGGTGACGAGGCGACTGCCATCGGTGAACACCGCTTCGACTTGGACGTAGGGGATCATGTCCACGACACCCTCCATGACGTCCCCGCGGGTGATGGCTTTGCGCGCAATTTCCATGACTTCCTCGAGCGTCTTGCCGGCGCGGGCATTGTCGAGCGCGCTGGCGGCGATCAAGGAGACGGCCTCGGGATGATTGAGCTTGAGCCCATCATCCTTTCGGCGCTGCGCGACCATGGCCATCATGTAGATCATGAGCTTGTCGGTCTCTCGCGGCGTCAGGTGCATCTCTAACCTCCGACATGGGTGAATTCTGGCGACGTCGTCTCGTCTTAGGCTGCAACAGGCTGGCTGCCACGCCCCGATAAAGAACAACGCCCATAAACAAAGGGTATGCCTCGCCATCGTGTAAGTAAATCTGCAACCCGACTGCTTCGGGCGCGATACTGAACGCGTACTGAACACAGAACAACAGCAATATAAGAAGTTCTATTTTGTCTTTGTCGCCGTTTTGTTTGGCATTGTCTCGGTTGCGATCCGAGCTTCATGCATGTTCATCCGCGATGGACACGGTGACATCGCACGACTTATATTCACGTCTTGCAGTTGGAGAAGAACTACGGACCCGCAGTCGCGGGAGTCAGGTGCCGCCGTCGCTTTGCCGGCTCAGCATCTCGCCAGCCCTCAACCCAAGCAGCACCGCGACAAAGCCAATGAGAAGGCTCAACACGGCGTAGAGCAGGCCCACGGAGAGCCCGATCGTTGAGGTCGTGAGCAGCACAAAGGTCGCGTAAACAAAGCTGGAAAAGGTGGACATGCCACCCGTCAGGCCCGTTCCGACAAAAAGGTTCGCTCGCGTCCCGATCGCGCCGTGCGAATGCAGGCCGTTCACCATCCCCAGGACAAAGGACGCCACGATGTTGGCCACGAAGATGGAATAAGGAAAGCCATCGCGCCCGGTCGGCACCCAGAGCATGAGCAGTTCCCGGATGGTCGCCCCAACGGCGCCGCCCAGGAATACCAGGATGACCGTCAGGACCAGGCCGCTGTCCTGTTTGCTTTGTTCGTTGGAAGCCATCAACCCAACTCCATCTGCGGACTTAGCCAGCAAGCCGCGCCAGCTGCGCGCCGGCACCTGCCGCGAGAATGCCCAGAACCACCGAGCCCAGCAGATAGCCGACAGTCTTGCCGGGGCTGCCGGAGTGATAAAGCTTGGCGGCATCGAGCTGCATGGTGCTGAACGTGGTGTAGCCACCCAGAATGCCCGTTAGGACGCCCGCGTTCAGCAGGCTCCCATAGCGGTCATGCCACTCCACCGAGAACAGCACTGAAAGAAGACCGATCACGAAGGCACCGGTGACATTGATCAACACCGTCGACCATGGAAACCCACCTGGCCCCTGCTCCTTGACGAGCTTGCCCACAAGCCACCGGAGCACCGATCCAATACCGCCACCACCGGCTACGAAAACAAGGTCAGAAAACTGCATTGTGTCGATCCGCTGGTGATATCGGCGTGGTTCGAGCGACCGAGGCGATCCGCTGGTTCGGCAACTCGATGCGTTTGATCACTATGCTCCGGAACACGCCGCGGGATTTGACCACCGTCAAAAGTGCTCCGCACGAAACGACTATAGCTTGCGCGGAGGGTCGGGCGGCTGCGGCTGGTGTGCAGCTGGCCCTGTTTGATCGAGGTCGAGTTGGGGTGATAATAATCGAGAGCACCCCGCTTAACGCCTCCAGATCATTGGAAAGAAGTGCGGAGTATCAAGATCAACACACCAGGCGATTTTACTTGTTGTGGACGGAAAATCAAAAGAACTCACCCACACCCTCTGAATAGAAGTTGTCCCACTTAGATTCCCGGGCGGACCAAGAACAGGAGACACGTCCATGGCATTCAAATCAGCAATCCGGGTCGCGGTGGCGGCGGTTGCCTTGCTTCCAACGGCAGCGTTTGCCCACCCCGATATCGGGGAAAGCAGCGGCATCATGCACGGCCTCGCGCACCCGGTTTCCGGGCTCGACCATATTCTGGCGATGGTGATGGTGGGCGTGCTGGCCTATCAACTTGGGGGCCGGGCCTTGTGGCTGGTGCCGGTCACTTTTGTTGCGGTGATGGCGCTGGGTGGCGGTTTGGGCATCGTCGGCATCCAGGTGCCAATGGTCGAGTTGGGCATCGCCCTTTCGGTAATCGTATTGGGTGCCTGTGTCCTGATGAACATCAAGGCGCCTGTTGCCCTGGCAATGGGGCTCGTGGGCTTTTTCGCCGTCTTCCACGGCTATGCCCACGGCGCAGAAATGCCGGCGGGATCGGGCGGCCTCACCTATGCAGTTGGCTTCCTTGTCGCCACCGCGCTGCTGCATGTAGCGGGAATTGGCCTCGGCTTCCTCATCGGCAAGGCTGGCGACAACTACGGCTCCGCCGTGGTCCGCTCGTCCGGCGGTCTCGCAGCAGTTGCTGGCCTCGGCATCCTGACCGGCGTCTTGTGATCGCCCGACCCCCTCCCGATCTACCGCGGCCAAGGGAGTTCATTATCTTAGTCGTTGCAAGGCTTCCTCTCTCCCAGGGGAAGCCTTTTGCGTTTCAGAGTATCGCGAGCAGAGATCCCGGGACCCGCGGTGACTTGATGGAAGTCAAAGCCGCCGACGCCGCGACAGGCATGATGGTGGTCCAACCCGACGCCCGCTAAGCCAAACCAGAGCTCCGCCGCTGCTATGGCTCCATCCTCGGCGTTTGGCTGCCCCGAGCGAGGAGCGAGCAAGATGATCATCTCCGCCGATAAGCTGGCTCTTGACCCGGCCCTGGAGCAGCCCGACGCGGTGGTGGATGCTCTGGGAAGCGATCCCGAGCGCGGTCTTGCGCAAGGGGAGGCGCAGCGGCGACTAGAGGCGAACGGCTCCAACGAACTGCGTGCGGTTGCACCTGTACCGAAGTGGCGGCGCTTCTTGAGCCAGTTCGAGGACCCGTTAATTTATCTGCTGCTCCTGGCAGCCCTGGTTTCGTTTTTCGCTTGGCTTCTCCAGGGGCATGAACCTGTCCCCATCGACGCCATCGTCATCGCCGCAATCGTGCTGCTGAACGCTGTGCTCGGCTACATCCAGGAAGCTCGGGCGGCCGATGCAGTGGCTGCACTTGCTCGGATGACGGCGGTAACCTCTTCGGTCATCCGCGACGGTGAACGGCGGCGGATACCCAGCGCCGAGTTGGTGCCCGGCGATCTGCTCCTGCTCGAAGAAGGCGATGCTGTTGGTGCCGATGCCCGCTTGATCCATGCCGCGGCGCTGCGTGCTCAGGAAGCCTCCTTGACCGGTGAAAGCGCTTCGGTCGCCAAGAACACCCGCCCCCTTGAGGCGCCGGCCCCTCTCGCTGAGCAGACCTGCATGGTTTTCAAGGGCACCGCGATCACCCAAGGCAGTGCCCTTGCCGTCGTAACGGCAACCGGCATGCAGACCCAGATGGGACTCGTGGCCGACATGCTCCACACCACGCCTGAAGACCAAACCCCGCTAGAGCGAGAAGTCTCGCGGCTGGGGCGCACCCTTGGTCTGGCGGCGGTCGGCATTGCCCTGGTTGTGGTCGCCACCATCATCGCCATCTCCGGCGTAAACAGCCCGGACGCTCTTGTCACGATCCTGCTGTTTGGCGTGTCGCTCGCGGTGGCCGCAGTCCCCGAGGGCTTGCCGGCCATCTTGACGCTGGTGTTGGCCTTGGGAGTGCAGCGGATGGCCACGCACAAGGCTGTTGTCAAGAACCTCTCCTCAGTCGAGAGCCTGGGTTCGGCAACTGTGATCTGTTCGGATAAGACTGGTACGCTGACCCAGGGTGAGATGACCATAGAACGTGTCGCCACCGCTTCGGGTGTCACCCACATCACCGGGGTCGGTTATGAGCCGCGGGGACAGGTACTCGGGCCGGGGGACATAGCGCCCGAAGGCCAGCTAAGGGCGGAGCAGATCGTGGTGATCGGCGGCGGCAGCCTTGTCAACAATGCCGCCCTCCGCCAGATCGATCAAGACCGCTGGGAGGTCGAAGGCGACCCCACTGAGGCAGCTTTCCTCGTGGCGGAAAGGAAGTTCGGCATCGATGAGCGCCGGCGACGCCGGTTTCGTCGCATGCGAGAAGTCCCGTTCACTTCGGAGCGCAAGATGATGTCGACCATCGCGAGTGATCGCGAGTGGGGTGATCAACCGGTTCTCGTCGCCAAGGGTGCGCCTGATGTGCTGATGGCGCGCTGCACGCAGATCCGCGTCGGTATGGACACATTTCCGTTTGAGGCAATGCGCCGTCGGCGGGCCCAAGCCGATATTGAAAGGATGTCAGCCGACGCGCTCCGCACTCTCGCCGTGGCCTACAAGCCACTGGAGCGCAGCGAGCAACAGGAGGACCTGGAGGCGCTTGAACACAACCTGATCTATGTCGGCAGCGTGGGCATGATCGATCCGCCGCGCGAGGAAGCTGCTGCCGCCGTGGCCGAGGCACACGGTGCTGGCATCCGGGTCGTTATGATCACCGGCGATCATCCGAGCACGGCCCTCCGCATCGCCTCCCAGCTCGGCATCGTTGATGCCGACGCTCCCGTTCTGACTGGGGGCGAGCTTGATGGCATGGATGACGCTGCGCTGACTGCCGCCGTACGCAACACGTCGGTGTTCGCGCGCGTGGCCCCCATCCACAAGCTCAAGATCGTCGACGCCCTGCAGGCGGATGGCGAAGTGGTGGCGATGACGGGTGATGGGGTCAACGACGCCCCTGCCCTAAAATCCGCCGATATCGGCATTGCCATGGGCATCGCCGGCACCGAGGTGACCAAGGAAGCCGCTGAAATGATCCTGGCGGATGACAATTTCGCTACCATTGTGCGGGCCGTGCGCGAAGGCCGGGCAATCTTCGAGAACATCCGCAAGTTCCTGCGCTATCTGCTATCCTCCAATATCGGGGAAGTGCTCACCGTGTTCCTGGGCGTAGTCGGCGCGAGCTTTATCGGGCTCGATGCTGCAGGCGAAGGTCTGGTGCTGCCGCTCCTCGCCACCCAGGTCCTGTGGATCAACCTGGTTACCGATTCGGGCCCAGCGCTGGCCATGGGGCTCGATCCCGAGACGGACGACGTCATGGCTCGTCCGCCACGCTCCCCAACCCAGCCCGTAATCGACCGGAGCATGTGGGCTGGCGTGCTTTATAGTGGCGTCATCATGGCCGTGACGAGCCTGTTCGCCATCGACTTCTACTTACCCGGCGGCTTTGTTGAAGGAACCGCCTCCCTCGAGGAGGCACGCACCGCCGGGTTCACCGCCCTGGTACTGGCGCAACTCTTCAATTGCTTCAACACCCGTTCAGATACCGCCAGCGCATTCCATCACCTGTTTCTCAACCACTGGTTATGGGCTGCAGTGGCATTGTCGCTGCTGTTGCAGGTGGCGGTGATCCACGTATCGGCGCTGAACTACGCCTTCGGCACCGTCCCCCTGACCTTCGAGCAATGGCTCTTCTGCACGCTTATGGGCAGCATGGTCCTCTGGCTCGGGGAAGCGCGAAAATGGGTCAGCGCTGCTTTCCGGGCCCGCGCGAGATCAAGATGAGGAAATCTGTTCGGCAGCAACAGCCATTTGCTCTGGAGCAGAGACGGCTGACGGCGACGGTAAAGTTTCTCATGGAGAATGGTCGCTTGCGCGAGCCCTGATCAGCACGTTATAATGCTGTGTGGCACCGGTAAATAGCCGTCGAATCCTCCCTGACGTGCTAACTTACGAGAGGCGCGGTGTCGATTGCTAAGTCGATCTGAGCCCCCCGTATCTCATGTCACTAAAAAGGGTGGGCGTTCGGACCGCAGAGCAGATGGAAGGCTAAGCGGGCGCAGCCTTGACAACCGGCTACTCCGTGTAGTCGATTTGGCTAATGAAAAGTATTACGGAAAAAACACGATTAATCGCTAACCGGATGTTTCCGCGCTCCGTAAAAGCGTTGAAGAGCGCAGCCAAAATGCCGGGGGGAAAGCCCACAGGACGACCTGTGTCGGCAAGCGCACGTAACCGACCAAAATTAGCTGTTGCAGGCTTTTTCGGCCGAAATAACTGCGGGGACGAGGCCCTCCTTCAGGCCATCTACGAGGCTTTTTGCGATGATTTCCACATCGTCGTTTGCGTAGATGCTCATGGCGCTGTGGACAAGTGGTGGGACCAGTACCCCTACAACATGTGCGACAAGCTCCACCAGAACAACATACACGCACTAGATGCAGGCTTTGCCGGGTTGATTGTGGGAGGCGGAGGGTTGGGCCTTGGCTTTGGCGCTGGCCACGCAGTGGTTGCGAGAGGCGCTGGCACGCCGGTCGCCTTAGTGGGCACAGATCACACACATTTGAGTAATCAGATCGGGTGGTCCTTTTCTACCGCTACCGCGGAATACATGCGGCTCTTCGACTATGTTGCCCTTCGCTCTCGGCTTAGTGTCGACCTTGCGGCAAAGGACGGCATCAATGCTAATTATGGCGCGGATTGGGCGTTCCTTACTATGGCTCCCAAGATTGAGAGCCGCAGCAGCGTGGTATACGTGACGCTGAGGGAATACTCGCTCACATTGGCCGGCGACTACTATAAGCAGCAAGTCCTAGACCTCATGGGCAGACTGCGGAACGATGGATACATGCCGCAGTTTCTTCCGTTTGCACCAGAAGACGACCGATTTCTTGATCGACTGGGCCTGTCCAGCTTATTTCCGGTAGCGAAGAAATGGCACGACGTTCACAGCGTTCTTAACGCTATTGTGAGCGCCTCCGCAGTAGTCAGCATCGGCCGCTTGCACCCTATGATATTCGCCCTTTCAGTTGGGACGCGCACAGTTCAAATTGCCCCACCGCTGAGCGCCACATTAGAATCGTGGCGTTTCCAGAAAATGGAGGTAATGGCGCAAGAGTTTAGCGTACCTTTCTTCCAGTCCCCTGCTGAGTTCCGTATTAGCGAGCTAACGCTGACAGACGAAACGCGATTAAAAACAGAGGCTGCGCGCGAGCGTCTGCATGCCACAGTTAGCTCTCTTAAGTGCCTGTTCCAACAGAATGACCATCTTTTTGCAACCGGCAGCTAGCCGAAGGTGGCTGCGTAGCGCAAGAGATGTCCATCACCGGGTACTAGACGATTCCGAGTCAAGCGCTGTACGCACTTAGCGACTCAGAAAATCATGCCTGTGGACGGGATGGGTGAATTGGCTCGACACTCAAACTAGAACAAAGCCGAATGCTCTAACGCCTTGCTTCACGAGCCCCGGTTACGGGAAACGGTGGGCGATGAAGGACCGCCAGCCGCTCGAGATTTCAGGCGGTTAGAAAGTGTAGCGACCCCGAAGCGACCCGTTTCCGTGCATTGAACTGCTGCACTTTTTCGCCAATGTTCTAACTTTTACGGTACAGAAATGAAGACGACCGCGACCTTAGGCCGGGCTGTGAGGTCCGATATCGGCTAACCGGTATCGCTTATGCGGCTTTAGCTTGCTGCTGCAGCGCCATCCGGATCAACTCAGCTACGGGAGTGCTCGAGGCGCCATAGTCCGCTTCGTACCAGATGATCAGCCTGATGCGGCGGTCATCCTCCTCTGGATCCTGGAAGCGGATGACGCGCAGGCTGTTCACCACGTCGTCAATCGCGTTGGCGCACCACTCCTCCCCTACTCGCACGATCAGGTCAGCGCCGGGATGATAGTGGCCCTGCTTTGAATTGAAGGAGCGCGGTTGGTTCTGGAGCCACACTGTTGCATCATTGAGGTGGCGGATGCCGTCGAAGGCCAGTTCGTAGCCCAGTATCGACCAACCGGCCATGTTGAGAGCGGGGAGCGCTGTCACTTGCCACCCGCGGTAATTCTGGCGCGCAAGGTGTCGACGATGACGCATGGCTGGCGGGCGATGCTCAAGGCGATGAGGCCAAGGGGCTGGTGCTTGACAATTACCTCGACAGCCAGCTGCAGTTCCGCCAGATTAGCGGCGCCGTGAACAACAGCCACTAAGAAGGCACGGACGTGAAGAAGCCGGTGCTCAGTCCACTGTAGCTAAGCACCGCGGCAAAGCGGGTGGACAGATCTTAGCCGCGCAGTGCAGCCCCTTCCTTGGGCCTGAAGAGCCCAGACGCACGGAGTGAGAGGTGGCCTGACTTGCCGATGATTATGTGGTCATCCACGTAGATTTGGAGCGGAGCAGCTATATCCGCCAAATCTCTGGTCAGCCTGATGTCTGCGGCCGATGGCTGCGGATCTCCCGATCGATGGTTGTGTACCAGGATTAGGTAGCTGGCGGAGAGTTCGAGAGCGCGCCTCAGCACCTCTCGAGGGTACACGGGCGAGTGGTCAACGGTTCCGGTGTGCAGAACCTCATCAGCAATCAGCCTTCTCTTCTTGTCCACAAACAAGACTCGCGTCTGCTCCACCTGCTCGAAAGCCATTGTTACGTGCAAATAGTCCAGAAGCTGATTGTAGCAGGAGAGCACTGGCTTCTCGAGCTTGATGCGGCTCTGTGCCATACCTGCGGCGATTTTCTTCACGGACTTGAGTAAATCCGTCACTTCTTTGGTGACGCCATCGACCTCTTGCAGGCGGTGCGATGAGGCAGATAGCGCGTCCGGAAGCGAGCCAAACCGCTTCAACAAATCAGATGCTAAGCGCGGTGCAGCTTCCGTGCCAAGAAGATGATTCAAGAGTTCTGCGAGAAGTTCCTCCTGGCTTCTTGAAGCCCAGAGCATTCCACCTATTCCGGCACGGCGCCCTGAGCCCATGTACTACCCCCAACATAGTAGGCTATCAGTAAACCTTACAGTCTTAGGTAATACCACTTATACGGACCGTCACGCACTAAGCAGTTTGATGTATCAAATGTAAGGGCACAAGCGCTGCGGCGCCGGGGAAAACGGCCTTAGTCGATCCGCCATAGCCACGCGCCGCCAGAGATTTGCCAGCAGATCCTCCGCGACTCTTGGGGCCTCACCAGCCCGCATCTGCGGCTCGAACTGGAGCCGCAAGGCATTGATCAGCTTGCGCAGGAACTCGCTTTCTTCGCTGAAGACGTAGTTGGGTGGCGGCACTACCAGCACGCGCGCCCCCAGCACATCGATTTCGGTTTCCACGTCGCGCGGAATGGATGTGGCCACATGCGCCCATACCTCGGTGGCTGCATCGGTCGCCGACTGCTTTTCGGCGGCTTGGCCGTTCTGCTCGAACCACTTGGGCCATGCCACGAGCCAGAACCACTGCCGATCGGCGGGAAGGTGTTGGCGCAACTCGATCGCCGCCCAGCGCTCTGATGTCGGCGGCCGGCTGGATTAGCACTGCCGCTGCTCCTCGCCTCTTCAAGCGCCGCTTAAGCTGCCGACTTCGACGTCTTGAACCAGGCCGCTCCGGAGGCCTACATCGCTCCTGCAGTAGATTGGGCCGGCTTCTATGCTGGTGTGTTCGCCGGCGTGACCACCGGCCCAATTGACTTCGCGGCGGTTCCAGATGGTGCACCTTAGGTTCTGGACGCCTCGATCAATGCTGACCGCGCCGTTGGTGGCGCGCAGATCGGCTACGACGTTCAGTTCAATAACTTTGTGGTCGGTGCTGTTGCCGATAGTGCGCTATCCAATCATTATGCTGGTGTGGACGCCTCTGCCTTCGGCGACTCGCTCGATCTCGAAACTGGCCTGAACTACATCGGCACTGTTCGCGCGGGTGCGGGTTATGCCTTTGACGACGTTCTGACCTACGTCCATGGTCGTTTCGCCTATGGCCAGTCGGAAGTGTCTCTTGCAGTAAATGGCACCGATGTGGCCACCGGCATCGATGATGTCGATCACACCGGGTTCGTTATCGGCGCTGGTCTCGAGTATCAGGTCACCGAAAACCTCTCGATCCAGACCGAGTACTCCTACACCCAGTTCTGTGAAGAGACCCTGGTTAGCCTTCCGGGTGGTTCAGTCGCGCAGGAACTCGGCTTCCACACCGTTAAAGCTGGTGTGAACTTCCGCTTCTAAGATTTGCACTCTCTTAAAGGCATGGACCCCGGCCGCAAGGTCGGGGTCTTCCTTTTTGGCCGGGTGCTTACCGTACACATTCCTTGGGCAAAGGCAGGCCAGGTTACCTCCGCATACCATCGATGCCACTGCCCTGCCCCGTCGCACTCGCAGCGATACCAAATCACGAGCCGGCCGCGGATCCTACTAGCTCGCACTGGCAGGGATCCGCGCACTTGGGGCAGTAGATCACTTGGCCCGATTACCCTTTATTGCTCGATCAAGCTGAGCCTCCCGGCGCTTCTCCATCCGCTAGATCTCCTCAATGACCTTGCGCTCGATGTTGATGAGCGCCTCGTGCGTGACGCAGCTCGGGGCGGCGGCTTCAAGCCGGACGTCGTTCAGCCGTTCACCCAGGATCGAGACTTGGGCTTTCACGGCCGCGATCTCTAGCCGGATGTCCTTGTGCTCGTCTTCCTTATGCTGCTGCAGTTCTTCGATGTGGACGGCATTGGTGGCAACTCGCTCGCCAACCCTGGCCAGCCAGATAACCACCCCGATGCCGGGCACGATAACGCCCATGAGCGTCGGGCAGTCGCGGCGGTGGTCTTGTGGATCGCTGCTTTTTCGCTGCCTTAGATGCCTTTCAGCTCAACGAACAGGTAGCCATAGTTGGCCTTGTCAGATGCGGGCTCGAGGTTATTGCGCTTGCAGAATGCTTCGAAAGAGCGGCTTCGCGGGCCGGTCCATTGCGGCCAACCGTAACCGCCCTTGGAGCCCGCCACCACCGGCTTAAAGTCTTGCATGGCGGTGAGGCCAAGGCATTCGTGGCCCAGATCGCCGAGCACAGCCGGAGCGTCATCTCGCCTATAAGAAAGCCGCTTCCGCGTTCATGGTTCACCTATGGGGTGGGGTAAAAGAAACCCGCCGGAGGGGGTTGAGGTTACTGCGAGTAGCACGGCTCGGAGGAATTCTCCCCCGGACGGAGGACACGACTCGCCTCACCGGCAGCAGTGCTTAAAGAGCTAATCAAAAGGGGTAGGAAGATGCAGAAGCCAGCCGTCTGGGCCGACATGAAGGCGTGGAGGGAGAAGCCCCTAACCTGGTGCACGGCCTGCCCCGCACGCTCAAACCTAGTCCCAGGTGCATAGCTTCGCTCCCGCGTTGAATGTCGACATGAAAGTCTCCGGTGGTGTTAGGGATTGCGGCGTGCTGCCTGATGTGGCTGAATAAGCACGACGAGGAGAGCAGATGTTCAAGATTGTATTCGTCGGCCTTGCGGCTGCTGCGGTGGCCGGTTGCTCAGGTCACAACACCAGCCTGAACACTCTGCAGTTCTCAGGCGATGCGATACCGCCCCCGCAAACTACCAGGCAGAAGCGCTGAGGGTAGCGAAGGACCTCGACCCTTAAACTGGTTCAGTACTCATCTCGGAACCCCAGACCACGCTGGGCGAGACAGCATTCTCGCCTAAGCGCTGGTATGTATGTATGCATGACAGGGCTTCCGCCTGCATCCTCTGCGGGCAAAAAGAAGATGCCTCTCACCGATGTGGTCGGCAACTGGATCAGTGAGCCCACTGTCGTCTACAACGTCCTGCTTTTCTTCTCGAGCAGTCACATGCCTTATGTTCGAGAAGGCTACGACTCACCCCTTTGCAAGAATGTGAAATACGAGACTGTACAACTCCCCCATCCTGCTTAGCCGAACGAGTGAGATGGTTTTGTCCCGTTGTGCTATCGGCAGTATGCTGTTCCGCAGACCCTAGCTTTATTAGGCGCCGGTAGAGTAGCGCCCTAAGATAATCGCGCAGTGTGCTATCAATACACTCCCACCCTTACACAATACTGTGTAAGAATTGATTTCATCACCTCAGGGTTGGCATCGTGACCTCGCTCCGGCACTACCGTCACCGTGATCTACAGCAGGAACGGCGGTTTCTCCCCTTACGGAGGCGGTGGGGAGATTGTGCCGGGCCGGAATGGTGGCAACGGCTTCGGCGCGGGCGGTGGCGGGGGGTCTGACTATAGCGCGCAAGGCAATAGAGCGGGCGGCAAGGTTAGTGAAGGCCTTGTGACCTTCATCGAATCCTGTTCGGAGAGTTCGATCACCACACCCTGCTCGCTGGCCTTGCCGGGGCGATCATGAGCTCGGTGTTGAACTACGCGGTGACGCGGGCCTTTACTTGGAAGTAATATGCATCAACGCGACTGGCTTGGGCCGGGCCTCGAGTTCCGGGGGATTCGGCTGAAATAAAGCTCGTTGTAGTGCGCTTCGGAGGGTCCCCACTCTTGCCAGAACAGCGTTGACCACAGTTCACAGTACGAACCAGTCCCGTAAGCGTTTCGGTAATACGCGCTAGCCTGAAGCAAGCTCGGAAAGTCGATCCTCTAGCCGTTGTAAATGACGCGACTGAGTCTGGATAAAGGGACACGAAGGGATGGGCAGTGTCGAAGGCGACATCGTCGTCGGTGATCACCTGAATGCGCCCGTTGTCGATATAGGTTGCATCAACCATTTAGACCCCTGCGCTTGCCTGGATGTATGAAGGGGCCGGGGATCGACCCATTGAAATCATAAAAGTCGACGTACCCGCCGTTCGGATACCAAGCGCGCAACCCGCCATTACGAATGGCAGCGGTGCGGCCGTGGCGATCGGCCACTGAACATCTACTTGACCGTCGGCGCGTAGATGCGGTTCACCGCGCCGAAACTTCCCCCGGCCGGAGTTCGCCACGCCCGGCGCAATGTCCAGCATGGGGCCAAGCTGCCCGATCGCCGGATCACGGAAAGCGATCACCTGATAAGTCCTCGTGGTCGCAGGCGTTGCAACAGCCGGCATGGTGTTGGCCCACGCGCTGGGCATGGTCCATGCGGGGTTGATCAACTGCGGGCACAAGCCTTGAAGTCTTGGGTGGTGATCGCGGTTTTCATCGCCCTGAACCTGACCATCAACATCATGGTGGTCGCAAATGGCGGATCTGGGCGAATTGATCGCGCGCATCACCCGACTGGAATTATGGGCTCGGGGCACTGGTCCTGATGGCGGTGAAGGTCCAGGTAAACGCTGGAAACCACCACAGTATCGACGCCATGGCAAAGTTGAGCAGACGTTCTAACTAGAACAAAAGTGGATGTTCTAATCCCTTGCCGACGCAGCAGAAAAGAAGGGGAATGGTGGGCGATGACGGACTCGAACCGCCGACATCCTCGGTGTAAACGAGGCGCTCTACCAACTGAGCTAATCGCCCACGGGCCATGATGGCCGGTGCAGGGCACTGATTAGGGTGCGCGACCGGGCGCGTCAACCGCAAATACCAAAAGAAAAAGGCCCCGCCGCGAAACGCAGGCGGGGCCCCAATGAGTTCTTAGTCTCAGGCGGGGTTCAGCGCGTCCTTGAGACCCTTGCCCGGCTTGAACTTGGCCTGGTTGGACTCAGGAATGCTGATCTCGGCGCCGGTCGCAGGGTTGCGGCCGGTGGATGCCTTGCGGCGCGAGACGGCAAAGGTACCAAAACCCACGAGACGAACTTCGTCTCCAGCCTTGAGGGACTCGGCAATGGCTTCGAACACTGCATCCACGGCCTCGGCAGCCTGTGCCTTGGTAATCGTGGCCTTGTCAGCAACGACGCCAACCAAATCGTTTTTGTTCATAGCGTTTCCTCACAGAGAATGGCCGCCGTTGACGGCGAGCATGGAAATGGCGGCACCCTTGGGCGATTCCGCCCAGGACGCAAGGCAGCCGGGGCTTTTCCTGACTGACGCGCTCAAGCTGTTAATGAACGGGAAAATCAGGGTGGGCAAGACTTCCACCGCGCTTTTCCGAGGGAAAAATCCCCAGAATCGGTCGGTTACGCCCCCGCAGGAGCCAGCTTGCGCAGCCCGAACATCAGCGGCAGCGCCAAACAATAGATTGCCGCGCCGACCAGCCAGATTGCCCCCGGCCAATCGCCCCGCACCCCGGCATAGGCGAGGCTGAAAAACAGTGGCCCGAACACCGAGGTCAAACTGACCAGACTGGCCAGAACGCCCTGCAACTGGCCCTGCCGCTCGGCATCCACCTGGCGCGTGATCAGCGACTGTAGAGCGGGCATGCCAACGCCGCCCACGGCAAACAGCGGCATCAGGGCGAACATCACCCAGCCCTGGCCCGCAAAGGCGAGCACAACGAGGCAGAACACTTCGGCCGAAAAGCCGATCAGCAGCGATGCGCGTTCGCCAAACCGTGTCACCACTGGGCCGGTGAGAAACGCCTGGGCGCCGGCATGGAAGACGCCAAAGGCGGCCAGCGATAGCCCGATGGTAAGCGGGCTCCAGCTGAACTGATCTTCGCCGAACAACACCCAAACGACGCCGTACATCTGACCGACAAACATCATGATCATCAGAATGGCGATCAGCGGGATCAGCGCGCGAAAGCTCAGCGCCCAGCCTAGCGGCAGGAACGGGTTCAGCGTAGTCCAGCTGAACCGGGCCGTGCCACGCACATGGTGCGATTCAGGCAGCACGAAGAAGGCCAGCACGCAATTGAGTGCGTTGAGAAGAGCCGCGGCGATGAATGGCGCCCGCAGCCAATATTCCCCCAATACGCCGCCCAGCACCGGCCCGACGATAAAGCCGATTCCCCACATGGCATGGAAATAGCCAAAGCGCCGCGCGCGCTGATCTTCTGGAGATATGTCGGTGATATAGGCCGAAGCCACCGCCATGTTGGCCGCGGTGATGCCGGCGATCGCCCGCCCGACCACCAGGAACAGCAGGTTGGGCGCCAAGGCCATCAGCACGTAATCGAGCGCCGCGCCGCACAGCGACAGGATCAACACCGGGCGGCGCCCGAAGCGGTCGCTGAGCACGCCCAGAATGGGCGAGCAGATGAACTGCATGGTGGCGTAAAGCGCGATCAGCAGGCCGTAGAGCAGCGTCACATCGCCCTGATGGGCCACCTCACGCAGCAAGCTGGGCAGGATAGGCGCAATCAGCCCGATGCCGATGGCGTCCAGCGTCACTGCTGAAAGGATCACGACCAAGGGTTTGTTCATGCGGCAGGTTCCGGGGGCACGGCGGCGGGCAGCCTAGTACATCCCAAACGCATGACAATGCCTGTCAGCAGCCAAAAAAATGCGGCGGCCCCCGATGGAGACCGCCGCCTTGTTTACTCTTGCACCAGAGCTTAGTGCAGGCCGCCAGTGAGGCCCTCGTCAGCGGCTTCAACCGTGGTCGACACGGCCGGAACCGTATCCTCGAAGTTCCACTCAATAGCCTCGGGCTTGCGTACCAGGGCGCGGGCGATCACCTGATCCATCCTCGACACTGGCACGATTTCCATGCCTTCCTTGACGATATCTGGGATCTCGGCGAGATCCCTGACATTCTCCTCAGGGATCAGCACCGTCTTGATGCCGCCACGCAGCGCCGCCAGGAGCTTTTCCTTGAGGCCACCGATGGGCAGCACCCTGCCCCGCAGCGTGATCTCGCCGGTCATGGCGACATCATTGCGCACCGGAATGCCGGTCATCACCGAAACGATGGCAGTCGCGAGGCCGATACCAGCGGACGGACCATCCTTGGGAGTTGCCCCTTCAGGCAGGTGGACGTGAATGTCTCTGGTATCGAACATCGGCGGCTTGATGCCGAATTCGATTGAGCGAGAGCGGACATAGGCGGTTGCCGCCGTCAGCGACTCCTTCATCACTTCCTTGATGTTGCCGGTAACGGTCATGCGGCCCTTGCCCGGCGTCATCACGCCTTCAATGGTCAGCAGTTCGCCACCCACCGAGGTCCAGGCCAGACCCGTCACGAGGCCAACCTGTGGCTCGGCTTCAATCTCGCCATGCTTGAAGATATCGGCGCCCAGATACTGGGTGAGCTTTTCCTCGTCGATGACGATCTTCTTGACCTTGGTCTTGACGATCTCGGCCACGGCCTTGCGCATCAGCTTGCTGATTTCACGCTTGAGGTTACGCACGCCCGCTTCGCGAGTGTAGCGCTGGATCAAGGCGGTCAGCATCTCGTCGGAGAGTTCGAACTCGCCATGGGCCAGCCCGTTTTCCTTGAGGGTCTCGGGGATCAGGTGCTGCTTGGCGATCGCGTGCTTCTCCTGTTCGGTGTAACCCGACAGACGAATGATCTCCATGCGGTCCATCAATGGCCCGGGGATGTTCAAGGTGTTCGAGGTGGTCACGAACATCACGTCCGAAAGGTCGTAATCGACCTCGAGGTAGTGATCGGCAAAGGTGTGGTTCTGCTCGGGATCGAGCACTTCCAGCAGTGCCGAGGAGGGATCCCCACGGAAGTCCTGGCCCATCTTGTCGATCTCGTCGAGCAGGAAGAGCGGGTTGGACTTGCCGACCTTCTTGAGCGACTGGATCACCTTGCCAGGCATGGAGCCGATATAGGTGCGGCGATGGCCGCGAATTTCGGCTTCGTCCCGAACACCACCCAAAGCCATGCGCACGAACTCACGTCCGGTCGCCTTGGCAATGGACTTGCCGAGCGAGGTCTTGCCCACACCCGGAGGACCAACAAGGCACAGGATCGGCCCCTTGAGCGAACCGGTACGGCCCTGAACTGCCAGGTACTCGAGGATACGTTCCTTGACCTTGTCGAGGCCATAGTGATCCTCGTCCAGTACCTTTTCGGCCAGAACCAGATCGCGCTTGACCTTGCTCTTCTTGCCCCAAGGCAGGCCGAGCAGGGTGTCGAGATAGTTCCGGACCACGGTGGCTTCGGCCGACATCGGGCTCATGGCCTTGAGCTTCTTGACCTCGGCGTCAGCCTTGGCGCGAGCTTCCTTGCTCAGCTTGGTCTTGCTGATCCGGTCCTCAAGTTCGGCAATTTCGTTCGAGCCTTCCTCGCCGTCCCCCAGTTCCTTCTGGATCGCCTTCATCTGCTCGTTGAGATAGTACTCGCGCTGGGTCTTCTCCATCTGCCGCTTGACGCGGGAGCGGATGCGCTTTTCCACCTGCAAAACACCGATCTCGCCTTCCATCAGGCCAAGAATCTTCTGGAAGCGCTCGGCAACGGAAACCGTCGACAGCAGGTCTTCCTTCTCGTTGATCTTGATCACGAGATGGCTGGCAATGGTGTCGGCGAGCTTGGAATGGCTCTCGATCTGGCCAACAGCGGCCACGACCTCGGCCGAGATCTTCTTGTTGAGCTTCACATAGTTCTCGAACTCGGTCTGGGCCGAACGAGCCAGTGCCTCAACTTCAGTCGCATCTTCCTCGGGCTCAGGCAGGATCGATGCCTCGGCCTCGAAATAATCGACGGTCTGGAGATAGCGGTCGATCGTGGCGCGGCTCAGGCCTTCAACCAGCACCTTGACCGTGCCATCGGGAAGCTTGAGCAGCTGCAAAACGGTCGCGATGGTACCAGTGGCGTAGATCTGGTCAGGGGCCGGATCATCGTCCTGGGCATTCTTCTGGGTCACAACAAGAATGTGCTTGTCGTCGCGCATGACCTCTTCGAGAGCCTTGACCGACTTCTCGCGGCCCACGAACAGCGGCACGATCATGCCGGGGAATACGACGATGTCGCGCAAGGGGAGGACTGGGTAAACCCGGTCACGGCTGGTGTCGCCAGCGGCGGGATTGACGTCCGTCATCTTTATTCCTTTCGAGGGTGCGCCGAGGTGGGGTGATGGGTAGCGCACCCATTGCAGACAGCCCAAGAGGATGCTGGGCTGAATCTCATTAATAAATAGGTTTGTGCTGGCACGCCACAAGCTATTCTTTTCGGCGCGAGAGCCTTGAAAAAGAGCTGGGGTGTCCCTCGCCATCGGCGTTACCGGTGCCAGCGCGCCCCCTATCCATGACACCTATATTGGCTCGGGTTATCTGCAGTTCAATGCCATGGGGGTTACGTTTTTGTTAACCACGGACGGCTGCTTGCCTGGGGCGCGGCAAGGAGCCGCAAACGAAAACGCCGGGCACAAAGCCCGGCGTTTCGATCTTGTATCGCGCCGGTGTTAGGCCCCGGCGGGCATGTCTTCCTTCTTGCGATCGGAATAGATGTAGAGCGGACGAACATCCTTGCCCCGCACCACTTCCTCGCTGATCACCACTTCCTCAACGCCTTCAAGCGAAGGCAGATCGTACATGGTGTCCAGGAGGATCGCTTCCATGATCGAGCGGAGGCCGCGAGCACCGGTCTTGCGCTCGATGGCCTTCTCGGCAATCGCCTTGAGCGCATCCTCATGGAAGGTCAGTTCCACGTCTTCCATCTGGAACAGGCGCTGATACTGACGCACGAGGGCGTTCTTGGGCGCGGTCAGGATTTCGATCAGCGCGGCGATGTCGAGGTCTTCCAGCGTCGCCAGCACCGGCAGACGGCCGATGAATTCCGGGATCAAGCCAAAGCGCACCAGATCCTCGGGAGCAACATCGGCAAGCACCTGACCAACGCGACGGTCGTTGGGATCCTTGACGGTGGCCGAAAAGCCGATGCCCGAGCCTTCGCCACGTGCCGAGATAATCTTTTCCAGACCCGCAAAGGCGCCGCCGCAGATGAACAGGATATTGGTCGTGTCCACCTGCAGGAATTCCTGCTGCGGGTGCTTGCGACCACCCTGGGGCGGTACCGAGGCCACGGTGCCTTCCATGATCTTGAGCAGGGCCTGCTGCACGCCCTCGCCCGAAACGTCACGGGTGATCGAGGGGTTGTCGGACTTGCGCGAGATCTTGTCGACTTCGTCGATATAAACGATGCCCCGCTGGGCCTTCTCGACGTTGTAGTCGGCGGACTGCAGCAGCTTGAGGATGATGTTCTCCACGTCCTCACCCACATAACCGGCTTCGGTCAGTGTGGTGGCGTCGGCCATGGTGAAGGGCACATCAAGGATGCGTGCCAGCGTCTGCGCGAGCAGGGTCTTGCCCGAACCGGTCGGACCAATCAGCAGGATGTTGCTCTTGGAAAGCTCGACATCCTGATTTTTGCTCGCGTGATGCAGACGCTTATAGTGGTTGTGGACAGCCACGGAGAGCACGCGCTTGGCGCGGAACTGGCCGATGACATAGTCGTCGAGCACCTTGCAGATATCGGCAGGGGTCGGCACGCCATCGGAGGACTTGACCATGGAGGTCTTGTTCTCTTCGCGGATGATGTCCATGCACAGCTCGACGCATTCATCGCAGATGAACACGGTCGGACCGGCAATCAGCTTGCGAACCTCGTGCTGGGATTTCCCGCAGAACGAGCAATAAAGCGTGTTCTTTGAGGTTTCGCCGTTCGTTGTCTCTTTGGACATCCAGTCACTCCCGGGGGCGGAACACCCCCAAAATAAGCGTTATCGGTGACGGTAACGCTCGAGCCTAAAGAAAGTCTAAGCCGAACCGACCTTAAAGGCCGATCCGGCTGGGTGCAATTGAACGCAAGTCACAGTTGCGGGCGCATGCTCATTGGTGTGGACAGCGGGGATCAAACCGCGTCCGGAACAGCGCGCTTTTCCAGCACGCTGTCGATAAGGCCAAAGGTCTTGGCTTCTTCGGGCGACAGGAACCGGTCGCGCTCAAGGGCGTGCTCGATTTCCTCATAGGTACGGCCAGTGTGCTTTTCGTAGATCTGGTTGAGGCGGCGCTTGAGGCCTTCAACTTCCTTGGCATGGATCAGGATGTCCGTCACCTGGCCCTGGAAGCCGCCGGAAGGCTGGTGGACCATGACGCGCGAATTGGGCAGCGAAGTGCGCATACCCGCTTCGCCGGCAGCAAGCAGAAGCGAACCCATGGATGCCGCCTGCCCCATCACCATCGTGGCAACGGCCGGGCGGATGAACTGCATGGTGTCATAGATGCTCAAACCAGCCGTCACCACGCCACCGGGCGAGTTGATGTAAAGCGCGATTTCCTTTTTCGGGTTTTCCGATTCCAGAAACAGCAACTGTGCGACGATCAGGCTCGCCATGTTGTCTTCGACCACGCCGGTCACGAAGATGATACGCTCGCGCAGCAGGCGCGAGTAGATATCGAAGGCGCGTTCGCCGCGGTTGGATTGCTCCACCACCATGGGAACAAGCGTGTTCATATAAAGATCGTGTGGATCTTGCATTAAGATGCCCCTTTGCTGTTCCGGATCGCGTGGAAAACCGGTCAGCCCTCTTGGTTGAAACACGGTCCGCGTCCGAAAACCGGACATCCAGGGTCCGGGGACCGTGCCATTGAAACTCGAATCAGCGCGACAGCCGATTGCAGACCATGCCGCATGAACGCGCGGTAAGGCCAGAGATAGGCGGCATTGGGGCGCGGTTCAATAGTCGAGCAATGCACAACGCATCCAAGGTAAATAGCGGGCCCGTCAGGAGGCGAATTCCACCGCCACACCCCGCTTGCGGAAATAGGCCTGCATGGTCTTGCGGCCCTGGCGATTGTTCTGCGCCAACTTGGCGGGCTCGAAGGTCGCGGCCTTTAATCCCTCACGGTCCAGCGCCCCCTTGAGCGCGGCAATGTGAAGATCGATATCCTCGTTGTTGGCGCGCAGCGAGGCATAAACATTGTCCATGGCTTGGCTGAGGGTCAAATCGCTCATCTTGGCCTTCCTTTAGTGTTGGCGCATGGGTTAGCGAATTTTCCCGCCCGCGCAAGGGCCAAGCTCAGCCAGCCGATGCGCTCAGTGCGCGCAGCACCCCCGGAAGCAGCCCCGGCAGGTCCTCGCTCACCATGCCCCGGCCCCCGAACTGGTTGGCCGCTTCGGCATGCAGCCAAACGGCCGCCGCTGCCGCTTCCCAGCCGGACATGCCCTGCCCCAGCAATCCCGCGATCATGCCCGCCAGGACATCGCCCGAGCCGGCCGTGCCCAGCCAGTTCGGCGCATTGGCGTTGACCACGGCTCGCCCGTCGGGTGCTGCCACCACCGTGTCGCTGCCCTTGAGCACGACCACGGCACCCGAGCGCGCCGCTGCTGCCCGTGCCCGCTCGAGCTTGCCGCCCGGCAGATCGCCGAAGAGGCGCGTGAACTCGCCTTCATGCGGCGTGACCACCACTGGTCGCGCCCCATTGGCGCGCACCGCGCCAAACAGCCGCTCAGGATCGTCGGCAAAGCTCGTGAGCGCATCGGCATCGAGCACCGCGGCCGCACCAGAGGCGAGCACCGCCAGTGCGTTGTCCGCCGTTCTTTCGCCAACTCCTGCCGCCGGTCCCAGCACGACGGCATTGATCCGCTTGTCGCCCAGCAACTCGGCCAAGGCAGCGGGATCGCCGGCGGGCTTGAGCATGATGGCGGTGACATGCGCCGCATGCACCGCCAGCGCCTCGGGCGTACCGGTCAGCGACACCAGCCCCGCCCCGGCACGGAAGGCCCCCAGCGCTGCTAGGCGCGAAGCCCCGGTTTGCAGCGGCTCGCCCGACACCACCACGCAATGGCCGCGGTGATATTTGTTGCCCGCCGGCTCATCCACCGGCAGCGACCAAAGTGTTGGACCATTCTTCCAGGTCTGCGCATCGATGGGCCCCAGCACAGCCTCGGGGATGCCGATATCGCCCAGCACCACCTCGCCGCAAAGCGCTCGTCCGGGCAGCAGCAGGTGACCCGGCTTGAGCCGGAAAAAGGTCACCGTCGTTTGCGCCTTGATGGCGACGCCGCGCACCGCACCCGTCGCACCGTCAACGCCACTCGGAATGTCGATGCTCACCACCGGCAGCCCGCTGCCGTTGATGATTTCAAAGAGGCTATGCAGTTCGCCGGCCACGTCCCGATCAAGCCCGGCCCCCAGCACCGCATCCACGATGAGGTCGGCCTCCGAAATGTCGCTTGGCGAGGGCCGCTCGATCCGCCCGGTCCATTGCGCCGCCATCTGCGCCGCGTCGCCCCGCAGCGCTTCGCGCTCGCCCAGAAGGCGCAACTGCACTGGCCAGCCGCGCTGCTTGAGCAACCGGGCGACCACAAAGCCATCGCCCCCGTTATTGCCGGGACCACACAGCACCAGCACGGAGCGTTGATAATAGCGGTCGACGATCGCGTCGGCCACCGCTTGGCCCGCCGCTTCCATCAACCGCAGCGTCTTGATCCCCGCTTCGGCGGCGGCTCGGTCGGCCTCGCCCATTTGCCGCGGTGTAAGCAAAACATCGGGGTGGGCGCTGGTCATGGTGCGGCTCATGCGGGCTGGTGGACAGGCTGACAAAAAAGCCGCCCCGAAGGGCGGCTCTGGTGAAGGGCTGCGCCCTTAGTGATGGTGCTCTTCGGGGACATCGTCCTCGTCGGCCTGGATGAGCTTGGCCAGTTCGGCGCGGGTCATCTTCTGCTCGGTCTGCTCGGCCAGACCCATGACATAGTCAACGACCTTGTTCTCGAACACGGGGGCACGGAGGCCTGCCAGAGCCTGCGGGTTCTTGCGATAATAATCGTAAACCTGCTGTTCCTGACCCGGGAAGCGACGCACTTCGGCGATCAATGCCTGCTGGTGCTCTTCGTCGGTGACATTTACTTCGTTCTTGTTGCCGATTTCGGCGACAACCAGCCCAAGGCGCACGCGACGCTCGGCGATCGTGCGATACTGCTCGCGGGCAGCTTCTTCCGTGGTGCCCTCGTCTTCGAAGGACCGACCGTGGTGCTCGATTTCGTGCACGACGCGGTTCCAGATGGTGTTGAATTCGGCATCAACCAGCTGGGCAGGAACGTCGAACTTGTGGCCTTCATCCAGGGCATCCAGGATCTGGCGCTTGACGTGCTGACGGCTCATCGATTCCAGCGCGGACTGCATCTGCGACTTCACAGCGTCACGCAGTACGGCAACATTCTCGAGGCCGAGGCGCTTGGCGAACTCGTCATCCAGCTCGCCGGTGTTGGGGCCATCGATATGGAGCACGGTGACCTCGAAGGTCGCCTGCTTGCCGGCCAGTTCGGCGCTCTGGTAGTCCTCGGGGAAGGTGACCTCGATCTCGCGGGTCTCGTTCTTCTTGAAGCCGATCAGCTGCTCTTCAAAGCCGGGGATGAACTCGCCAGCGCCAACCGTCAGGTGAGCGTGGTCGGAGGTGCCGCCTTCAAAGGGTTCGCCGTCGATCTTGCCGACAAAGCTCAGGCCCAGCCGGTCGCCATTTTCCACAACGGCGTCGTCGCCCTTGTCGGTGTAGCCGCGGTTCTGGGCAAAGACGCGGTTGACCTCGGCGTCGAGCTCTTCTTCGGTGATCTCGACCACTGGCTTGACCAGCTTGATGCCATTGAGGTCAGACAGCTCAACCGGGGG
This sequence comes from Devosia sp. Z6_126, assembly GCF_058133495.1. NCBI lineage: Bacteria > Pseudomonadati > Pseudomonadota > Alphaproteobacteria > Hyphomicrobiales > Devosiaceae > Devosia > Devosia sp. Z6_126. Next base: position 196,465 of record NZ_JBYUNO010000002.1, read on the forward strand.
CAGGATCTCGTATTCAACTTCAAACGCCAGGTCGGCCTTGCCGTCGAGCACGTCGTTGATCACGGCCTGATCGTCGGGCAGGTCAACCTTGGGCTGGGCAGCCGCACGCTCGGAGCGCTCTTCGAGCGCATCGGACACGGTGGTGTTGATGGCGTCGGTCATCACTTCAGACATGGCCGAGCGGCCATACATCTTGCGCAGGTGAGACATTGGCACCTTGCCGGGACGGAAGCCCTTGATGTTGGCCTGGCCCTTGAGCTCTTCGAGCTTGGCATCAAGGCGCGTCACCAGGTCCTGGGCTGGAATGGTCACGCTCAACTTGCGCTTCAGGCCCTCATTGAGGGTTTCGGTAACCTGCATTCGGTCTTCATCCCGTTTTGATTGGTTTGGGCCAGAGAGTATATGGTGCGGGTGAGAGGGGTCGAACCTCCACGCCTTGCGGCGCTGGAACCTAAATCCAGTGCGTCTGCCAGTTCCGCCACACCCGCTAAAGTCCCGCTGGCCGGGTTGCGCGAGGGTCTAGCCTAAGATGAAACGGCAGTCAAAGCTTGATTGAGGCCGTTGCGGGCTCGGCTCGCCCTCTTGCGAACCTGTCGCCTGCCCGCTTTTTGTGCATGGAGCATGAAAACTGCTCATTCCTGGCTCCAGCCCGCCCCCTTTCCCCAGCGATTTCGCCGCAAAGGACGGCAAAAGCTTACGTTTTGGGCTTTCCCTTTGGGTTGGCACGGGTCATGCATACTGTGAGGCGGTACCAGCCTATCGTAGCAAGTGGAGGCACACGTGAAAAAGATCGAGGCCATCGTAAAGCCGTTCAAGCTGGACGAGGTCAAAGAGGCCCTGCAGGAAGTCGGCCTGCAAGGCATCACGGTGACCGAAGCCAAAGGCTTTGGGCGCCAGAAGGGTCATACCGAACTCTATCGCGGCGCCGAATATGTCGTGGACTTTCTGCCCAAGGTCAAAGTCGAGGTCGTATGCCCCGACGAGCTGGCCGAGAAGGCGATCGAAGCGATCCGCAACGCAGCACAAACCGGGCGCATCGGCGATGGCAAGATCTTTGTCTATTCCATCGAGCAGGCCATCCGCATCCGCACCGGCGAATTTGGCGACGACGCGCTTTAAGCAGCGCGCGAGGCCATCAACCAACATCCGATCCAAACAGGGGAAGACTTAATGACTACCGCAAGCGATATCCTCAAGCGCATCAAGGACGAGAACATCAAGTATGTCGACCTGCGCTTTACCGACCCGCGCGGCAAGCTGCAGCACGTCACCATGGACGTGAGCGTCGTCGATGAGGACATCTTCGAAGAAGGCACCATGTTCGACGGCTCCTCGATCGGTGGCTGGAAGGCCATCAACGAGAGCGACATGGTGCTGATGCCCGATCCGAACTCGGCCTATATGGACCCGTTCTTTGGTGCATCGACCCTCGCCATCAACTGCGACATTCTCGATCCCCTGACCTACCAGCCCTATACCCGCGATCCCCGCACCACCGCCAAGAAGGCCGAGGCCTATCTTAAGGCGTCCGGTATTGGTGACAGCGTCATGTTCGGGGCCGAGCCCGAATTCTTCATGTTCGACGACGTGAAGTACTCCAACACCCCGTTCAAGGTTGGCTTCGAGGTTGATCACCCCGAACTCCCATCCAACAACGACACCGCCTATGAAGGCGGCAACAATGGCCACCATATCGGCCTCAAGAAGGGCTACTTCCCCGTGCCGCCGCTCGACAGCGCGCAGGACATCCGCAGCGAAATGCTCGCTGCAATGGCCGACATGGGCGTTGTGGTTGAAAAGCACCACCACGAAGTGGCTTCTGCCCAGCACGAACTCGGGATCAAGTTTGCCCCGATGATCAAGGCTGCCGATGACGTACAGATCTACAAGTATGTCATCCACCAGGTTGCCAACGCCTACGGCAAGACCGTGACCTTCATGCCCAAGCCAATCTTTGGCGACAACGGCTCGGGCATGCACTGCCATCAGTCGATCTGGCGCGACGGCAAGCCGCTGTTTGCTGGTGACCAGTATGCCGGCCTCTCGATGGAAGCCCTGTACTACATCGGCGGCATCATCAAGCACGCCAAGGCCATCAACGCCTTCACCAACCCCACCACCAACAGCTACAAGCGCCTGGTGCCTGGTTTTGAAGCTCCGGTTCTGCTGGCCTACTCGGCCCGTAACCGTTCGGCCTCTTGCCGTATCCCCTTCGGTCAGTCGCCGAAGTCCAAGCGCATCGAGATCCGCTTCCCCGATCCGCTGGCGAACCCATACCTGGCCTTCTCGGCCATGCTGATGGCTGGCCTCGACGGCATCAAGAACAAGATCCATCCCGGCGATCCGATGGACAAGGACCTGTACGAGCTGCCCCGCCAGGAGCTGATGCAGATCCCGCATGTTTGCGGCTCGCTGCGCGAAGCCCTCGACAGCCTCAACAAGGATCGCGAGTTCCTGCTGGCTGGCGGCGTCTTCGACAACGATCAGATCGACAGCTATATCGAGCTGAAGATGACCGAAGTGATCAAGTTCGAGCAGACCCCCCATCCCGTCGAGTACGAGATGTACTACTCGGCCTAAGCCGAACACCAAAACTGGGAAGGGGGCCGCAAGGCCCCTTTCTCCTATCGGGGGAGCCCCTGCCCTAGCGCTTGCTCGCCTTAGGCGGCAGCAGCATCTCTTCGAGCCGGTTTGCATCCTGGATCTGGAGAAACTGGAGGGCAAAGCCCTCAGCCGTGTGGCGCACGACGCGGCCGATCATGCGGCCCAGTGCGACAGGCGTGCCAATACCGGGCCGGCACGCGGTCAGCACGGCAGCACCCGAGCGGGAAATATCGGCCACCACGCAGTGCTCCTGCTCCCCGCTTGGCAGCGTCACCATGCTGGCCGCGTTTTCTGGAACGACCCGGGGAAATTCACGGGCTTCGGTCAATCCGCCTTCGCTCAAGCGCTTGTGCCAGACTATCTTGGCCGCAAGGTTCTCCCGCTCGGCCTGACCGAGCTCAAAGGCCATTTCAAAGCCATCCGGCAGCCCCCTGCAGACTTGGGCAGGCAGAATGCCGAAAGCATTGAAGTAGACTGAAACGCGCTCGCCCTCAGCGCCTGATACCGGCGCTTTGACGATCGCGTCATTGGGCGAGATCGAGCAAAGCCGGCACGCGAAGACCGGCAAGCGCTCGATGATCCTGCTGCGTCTTTCGGTTATGGCGTAGCGCCCTTCCAGGTTCGCGGTCAGGCGCAGTTCCTGACGATCGAACACGGACTTGAGCTGGGGCACAAGTTTGTCCAGGTTCGGCAGCACGGTGAAATCCTCCGCGCAGCTTCGTTACCTAGGTTAACTGCGCAAGGTTGAAGTCGCGCGGCGCCTCACCCGTTCCCGCCATCTGCAAGGCAGGCTTCAGCGGAGGTTAATGGCTGGCGGAGAATGAAGCTGAAAGGCAGGCCAAGGCATCCCGCAGAGCGGGATTGCTGCTCACTAAACCAGATAGAACAGCGTTGATATCAACGCCACAACGCCCCAACGGGGGGCCGACAGATTGACCAGCCGGTACGCAATACCTGATCCGGCATAAGGCCAAACGTCGATAGCAACCGAGCTTATCGGGACCGCTTGATACGCAGTACGACAATCCCTTTGAGCTCGCATACGGCAACTCCAAACACAAAACCGTATGACCCTTGTTCTAGCAGCGCGCCTTTAAAAAAGTGCTGCCAAGAAGCAAAGGCTTGGTAAATGCGTCGCCCGATACTGGGACAACTCCCGCCCGCTATTGCGCGGGGCGCAGCCGCTCGACCGATTCGATCTCGGCAGTGCAGTAGTTGTAGTCGAGCAGATAAACCCACCCGTCGCGGGTCGCCCGCACTTGGATATGCTCGTCATAGGGTACGTTGAGGAACACATCGCTATAGCCCTGCGCCTCGACCGACTGGCGAACCTGGCGCTCATCAAGGCACAGCATCGGGCCAAGAAGAAAATCGCGCTCCTCGTCACCGAAAAAGATCCCGAACTGCGCCTGTGCCGGCAGCGGGGCCACGACCACACCAAGCGTCAAGACCAGTGCCATCAGAGTTGGCAGCGCTTTGTTCATGGCTTTACCTTCGGTCCTGTCGCAGCTTGCAGGTCAATATGTTTCACCAACGTCAACCGCCAATGGGCAGTTGCCGGGTGTTCGCTCACCGATCATTGAGGGATCTGTGGTTAAGCTCGCCTGCGGCAAGCGGCGGCTTGCGCGAGCCGTTCAGATTTCGTTCATGTACTGTTCATCTGGGGAAAGCGCCTTACATGAATGGGGCGGGCGCGCTTGCGTAACCGCAATATGGTACCAACAGTGAACACGCCGATTCGGCAGACGGGGAACATGTCGGAAGTCGAAGACCTTTTTGCAGCTGCAGCTGAGTTAGCAAGTGCACCCGCGCCTGTTGAGCGTAGCCAGCCAGCTGCGCGCCAAGCGCCCGCGCAGCACGACTATTCCGCCGCAGATATTGAGGTACTGGAAGGACTTGAGCCGGTCCGGCGCCGTCCGGGCATGTATATCGGCGGCACCGACATCAACGCCCTGCACCACCTCTTTGCCGAGGTGATCGACAACTCCATGGACGAGGCGATCGCCGGCCACGCCAGCCGTATTGAGGTCCATCTGGGCGCCGACGGCTATATCACCGTTTCCGACAACGGCCGCGGCATCCCCGTCGAAACCCACCCGAAGTTCCCCAATCGCTCGACGCTCGAAATCGTCCACACCGTCCTGCATGCCGGCGGCAAGTTCGATTCGAAAGCCTATGAGACCTCCGGCGGCCTGCACGGCGTCGGCGTTTCAGTCGTGAACGCCCTCTCGGACGACATGGTGGTGGAAGTCGCGCGCGAACAGCAGCTGCACCGTCTGCAATTCTCGCGTGGCAAGCCGGTTGGCGACATCCAGCATCTGGGCCGAATAAACAACCGGCGCGGCACCACCACGCGCTTCCATCCCGATCCGCAGATCTTTGGCGAAGGCGCCCGCTTCTCGGCGGCACGCCTGTTCAAGATGACGCGCGCCAAGGCTTATCTCTTTGGCGGCGTGGAACTGCGCTGGAGCTGCGACGAGGAGCTAGCCAGCGACGACGCCCCCGCTCGCGCAGTCTTTCACTATCCCGGCGGCCTGCGCGACTTCATGGCCGACCGGATTGCCGGAGAAACCCGGATCGTCGATGACATTTTCTCAGGCAGCCACGGAAAGCCTGGTACGCACGGCGCGACCGAGTGGGCTATCGCCTGGACCCTTGGAGATGGCGGCGTTGCGTCCTACTGCAACACCGTGCCCACGCCGGATGGCGGCACCCATGAGACTGGGCTGCGGACTGCCCTGCTGCGCGGTCTCAAGAACTATGCCGAGCTGACCAAGAACAAGGCGGCCGCCAATGTGACGGCCGAGGACCTGTTCGCGCACTGCAACGCCATGCTCTCCGTGTTCGTCCGAGAGCCCGAATTCGTTGGGCAAACCAAGGACAAGCTGGCCTCCGGCGAAGCGACCCGGATCGTCGACACGGCCATCCGCGATGCCTTTGACCATTGGCTGGCCGCTTCCCCCAACCAGGCTGGCAAGCTGCTGGACTGGGCGGTTGAACGCGCCGAAGAGCGCATGCGGCGGCGCAAGGAAAAAGAGATCGACCGCGCCAGTGCAACGCGCAAGCTGCGCCTGCCCGGTAAACTTGCCGATTGCACGCAAACTGCCGCGCAAGGGGCTGAACTCTTTATCGTTGAAGGTGATAGCGCCGGCGGCAGTGCCAAGCAGGCACGTAACCGGCAGAGCCAGGCCGTGCTGCCGCTCCGCGGTAAAATTCTTAACGTGGCAGGCGCCAGCCGGGACAAGCTCGCCTCCAGCCAGATCATTCAGGACATCATCCAAGCCCTCGGCTGCGGCACTCGTGACCGCTATCGCGACGATGATCTGCGCTACGACAAAATCATCCTGATGACTGACGCCGATGTCGATGGCGCTCATATTGCTTCGCTGTTGATGACGTTCTTCTTCCAAGAAATGCCCAAACTGATCGAGGGCGGGCACCTCTTCCTCGCGCTACCCCCGCTTTATCGCATCAGCCAGGGCGCCAAGACGCTTTATGCCCGCGACGACGCGCACAAGAACGAGCTCATGGCCACCGAGTTCACGGGCAAAGGCAAGGTTGACGTCACCCGCTTCAAGGGCCTGGGTGAAATGCCATTTGCGCATCTGCGCGAAACAACCATGTCGCCCAAGTCCCGCACATTGCTGCAGGTCAAGGTGATCGACACGCAAGATGCAACGAAGTCCAGCGTCGACAGGTTGATGGGCAATCGACCCGAGGCAAGGTTCGACTTCATCCAAGAAAATGCGGCATTCGTCACCGACCTGGACGTGTAAAGCACCCAGTTAAGCTTATCGACCGCAAAGCCGTTGACTTGAAAGGGCTTTGCGCTATGGTCCGGCCCGCTGGAGCATATTCCGGCTTGCCGGCATTTAAGGCGGTCTTCAGGGAGCCTTCGCTGGCGTGGCTGAAATTGTTTCAGGGCCATTCCGTCGCTTTGCAGTTCCTGCACTCCCGCCCGATTGGCCTGATGTGTGTACGCGGACGCGTTCGAGCTTAGCCCTTTTGGTCCGCAAGTGACGCAACTGTTCCGGTTCTGGGAACCGGTGCGACACCATTCCCGATGCACCGTTTCGAGCAGTTCGAACGGATCTGGCAGCGGGCAAACTTTTGAGTGGAACGACCGAATTTGAGCGACGATTTTTCCGGACTTGGCCTGTCAACCAAGGTCACCGACGCGGTGACTGCCGCAGGTTATACCAAGCCGACCGAAATTCAGGCCCAGGCAATTCCCCATCTGCTGGAAAAGAAAGACCTGATCGGCATTGCCCAGACAGGTACCGGCAAGACGGCATCCTTTGTGCTTCCGATGTTGACGCTGCTGGAGAATGGCCGCGCTCGCGCCCGCATGCCCCGCACGCTGATCCTTGAGCCCACGCGCGAACTGGCGGCTCAGGTCGCCGAGAACTTCGAGAAGTACGGCAAGAACCACCGCATCACGATGGCCCTGATCATCGGCGGCGTTTCGTTTGAAGACCAAAACAAGAAGCTCGACCGCGGCGTGGACGTCCTGATCGCCACGCCAGGACGCCTGCTTGATCAGATCGATCGCGGCCGCATTCTGCTGACGGGCGTTGAAATCCTCGTCATCGATGAAGCCGATCGCATGCTCGACATGGGCTTTATCGACGACATCGAGAAAATCTGCTCGCGGCTGCCCGCTCGGCGCCAGACCATGTTGTTCTCGGCGACCATGTCCAAAGAGATCGAGCGTCTGACCAAGAAGTTCCTCAAGGACCCGGTTCACGTTCAGGTTTCGCGCCAGAGTTCAACGGCAGACACGATCGACCAGAAGCTGGTGAAGGTGTCGTCCAAGCCCGAAGAAAAGCGCGCCTCGCTGCGTGCTCGCATTTCCGAGGCGGAAAACCTTACCAACGCGATCATTTTCTGCAATCGCAAGCGCGATGTCGCCACCCTTGCCCGTTCGCTCGAGCGGCACGGCTTCAGCGTTGGCGCACTGCACGGTGACATGGACCAGAAGAGCCGCACCGAAACGCTCGACGCCTTCAAGAATGATCGCCTGACGCTGCTGGTGGCCAGCGATGTTGCTGCCCGTGGCCTCGATATCCCGGCCGTCAGCCATGTGTTCAATTTCGATGTTCCCGTGCATGCCGAAGACTATGTCCACCGCATCGGCCGCACCGGTCGGGCCGGGCGCTCGGGCGTGGCCTATACCTTTGTAACGCCGGCGGACAGCAAGCACCTCGATGCCATTCTGAAACTCATCCAGAAGCCCATCGAATGGCTGGATGTGCCCGGGAACGGGAAGTCCGCGCCTGAGGCTTCCGAGGAGCAGACGGAGGGGACAACCCGCACCCGTCCGCAACGCACGCGCCGCGGCGGCCGCCGGCCTGCGAGGCCCGAGGCGGAAGCAGCTGCACCTGAAGAGGTGGCCGGACAGCCGGCAGAAGCACCCGCAACAACTAGCCCTGCTGAAGCGGAACAGCCTGCCAGCGAGCCGTCGGAGGGCCGCGGCGGTCGTCGGCCGCGGCGCCGTGAGAAGGCCGAGGCACAAGGTGAATCCGAGTCGAGGCAGCGCCCCAATGCGCGTCGGCCTGCGCCCGAAGACCTCGGCGTTGACCCGCAGTCCCCCTTTGGCACTGACGGCCCCATCCCGGCGTTCCTGCTCCGGTCCACCGCTCGCTAGGCTTGAGCCGCGAACAACAGCTTCGGGGTGAAAGCCCCAGCACTGTTTGATACTTCGATTAAAGCCATCAGCCCGCAAGTTTTCACTTGCGGGCTAATGGCGTTTTTGGCGCGACGGGTTTAGGTGGTGGGAAGGAGTTCCACTCCGAGCCCCTCGAGCATTTCCCAGAAAGCGGGATAGGTCTTGCTCGTGCAGGCGGGATCCATGATGGTGACGTCACGGATCATCAGACCCGCCAGGGCAAAGCTCATGGCGATACGATGATCATGATAGGTCTCGATGCGTGCAGGCAGCGCCTGACCGGCCAAGCCCGGGTCTGCATTGACCACAAGATCATCCCCCTCCTCTACCGCTAACCCGGGGCGAATACGGTTAAGCTCGTTCGCGACCGCGCGGATACGGTCGGTTTCCTTGACGCGCAGATTGGCGATTCCGACAAAGCGGACAGGCGTCCGGTTGAAAGCCGCCACGACGGCAAGCGTCGGAACAGCATCCTGCATCTGCGAACCGTCAATCACTGCGGGCATATCGGGGTACTGCGCGAGCACGGCGCGGGCAGCAGCGTCGGGCTGCGTGAAGGCTTCAGCGGCGACGCCAAGGTCGATGGTCCCCTTGGTCAGGGCTTGGATGCCCCACAGGTAAGTGGCAGCCGAGGCATCGGGCTCAACCTGGAAGTCGGTTGCCTTATAGCCGGTAGGCTGAACTATCCAGGCACCTTCTCCCTGCTGCGCCACGTCAGCGCCGAAGGCCCGCATGGCGGCCAGGGTGAGATCAACATAGCCGCGCGCACCAATGTCCGCACCCGCAAGCGCGACCTCGATCGCTCCATCGCCGAAGGGAGCCGCCATCAACAAAGCCGAGACATACTGGCTCGAAAGCGAGGCGTCGATTTCTACCCGGCCTTTGCCGAACTGGCCCGTGCCATTGATAGTGACGGGTGGGCAACCGGTAGGTGTCGCTGCATCGATACTGAGGGACTGCAGCGCTTCAACCAGTGGCCGAATGGGCCGGAGGCGCATGTCCTCGTCACCATCAACGACGATCGTACCGTTGATGGTCGCTGCGGCAGCCGTGAGGAAGCGCGTCGCCGTCCCGGCATTGCCCAGGAACAGGGGTTCGGCTGGGGCCTGAAGCCGCCCGGAACTGGTCACAAGAAAGGTGGTTGGATCAGGTTCGTCCACGAGGACGCCCATCTGGCGAAGAGCTGCCGCCATCAAGACGGTGTCCTTGCTTTTCAGCGCGCCGGTGATCCTGCTGGTGCCGTTCGCCAGCGCAGCCAGCAACAAGGCTCGATTGGTGATGGATTTGGAGCCGGGGGGCGAAACATGCCCGGTCAGCGGGCGGTCTGGTGGGACGATAGTGAGGGCGGGTGGAAGTGGATGGCGCATGACGCCGCTGTTAGGCCATCCGCGGTCACGATGCAATCGCCACAGACTTTAGCTCAACGGCGGCAAAGCCGCGTCAGGCTCCGGCCCGCGCTTCGGCGATTGCCTTGAGGTCCGCGGGCTTGAGGGTGACGCTCTCACCGCAGCCGCAAGCGCCGGTTTGGTTGGGGTTCTTGAAGGTGAAGCTTGCGCCCATCTTGGTCTGCTCAAAGTCCATCACCGTGCCGAGGAGATACATGGTGGCTTTGGGATCAACCCACACGTCCACCCCGTAGTCGCTCACATGGTCATCGCCTGGTACCGGCTCGGAGACGTAGTCCATCGTATAGGACACACCAGCGCAGCCCGCGTTCTTGATACCCACGCGCAAGCCGATAACCGGCTTTTCAGAGTCTTCGATGATCTCGGCGATACGCTCGGCAGCGGCATCGCTCAAGGACATGATCTTGAAGGGCATAGGGCAGCGACCTTTATCGGTGTTTCACGATATATAGACCTTAACGGCCCAGATTACCACCAGTTCAACGCCACTTGAGCTTCTTCGCTCATGCGGGAGGCATCCCACGGGGGATCAAACACCATGTTGACAGTGACATCCTGAACCCCTTCCACCGCGCGGGCGGCGTTCTCAACCCAGCCAGGCATTTCGCCCGCCACCGGGCACCCGGGGGCCGTCAGCGTCATGTCGATGGTGAGGTTGCGGTTGTCATCCAGATCGACCTTGTAGATGAGGCCCAGCTCATAGATGTCCACCGGGATCTCCGGATCGTACACGGTCTTGAGCGCCGCGATCAGGTCAGCCGTAATGCGCTCGACCTCACCCTCGGGAATAGCGGAAGAAACCGTGGGATTGATCCGCACGGAGGTTTCGGCAGTATCGTCGACGGCGGTAGCTTCGGCTTGGTCGGTCATAGGTGTCCTCGCGGCTTACGCGAAAAATTTCTGGGCGCGCTCGATGCCATCCACCAGCGCGTCGACATCATCGGTCCCATTATATAGGGCGAAGGAGGCCCGGCAGGTAGAGGTGACGCCGAAACGCTGCAGCAGTGGCATGGCGCAGTGGGTACCAGCACGTACCGCAATGCCGTAACGATCAAGGATCGTAGCGACGTCGTGGGCATGCGCGCCGGCAATCTCGAAGGAGAAGATGCCGCCCTTGCCTGGCGCAGTGCCTATCAGGCGCAGGGAATTGATGCGGCTGAGCCGTTCCTGGGCATAGGCGGCAACCTCTGCCTCATGGGACGCAATGGCACCGCGACCAAGGGCTTCCATGTAGTTCAGCGCGGCCCCGAGACCAATTGCCTGCACGATGGGTGGGGTGCCAGCCTCAAAGCGGTGAGGCGGCTCGTCGTAGGTCACGCCCTCAGTCGTGACCGTTTCGATCATCTCGCCGCCACCCTGATAGGGCTGCATTTCCGCGAGTAGATCATACTTGCCGTAGAGCACTCCGATACCAGTCGGACCATAGAGCTTGTGGCCGGTCATTACGTAAAAGTCAGCATCCAGATCCTGCACGTCGACAGCAGTGTGCACCGCACCTTGGCTACCATCAACCAACACGGGGATGCCGCGGGCATGGGCGATCTCGATGATCTGCTTGATGGGCGTCACCGTGCCGGTGACATTGCTCATATGCGTTATGGCAACCATGCGGGTGCGAGGCGTCAGCGAGGCCGCGAAAGCATCAAGATCAAACGAGCCGTCGTCGCGAACATCTACCCAGCGCAACACCGCACCCTTGCGCTCGCGATGGAAGTGCCAGGGCACAATGTTGGAATGGTGCTCGAGCATGGACAACACGATCTCGTCGCCTTCTCCGATGCGCGGACCCGCGAAGGAGGCGGCGACAAGATTGATCGCCTCGGTAGCCGAACGGGTGAAGATGATCTCCTCGGCGCGACCCGCATTGAGGAACTTTTGCACGGCGGAGCGACCGCCCTCAAAGGCCTCGGTCGCACGGTTCGCCAGTGTGTGCAGGCCGCGATGGACATTGGCGTATTCGTGGCGGAAGGCGTGATCCATACGGTCCAGCACCTGCACCGGCTTTTGTGCCGAGGCGCCGCTATCAAGGAACACCAGACGCTTGCCGTGGATCTGCTCGGACAGGATCGGAAAATCGGCGCGGACTTTTTGCAGGTTGAAGGTCATGGTTCAGCTTTCGTACGGGCATTGCACCCGCCTCGCCCATCTCGGCGAATAACGAACGAGGTGTGGCACGTCCTGCGTCACACCTCGGATCAGGGCCTAGTGGCCGTTCAGCAGCCAGGCATCCACAATGCCGTTGAGCACGGTGTTGAGTGCCTCATCCTCGATCGGATCAAGCACCTCGGCAAGGAAGCCGCGGACCAGCATGGTCTCGGCCTGCGCCCGGGGAATACCGCGGCTCATCAAGTAGAAGAGCCAGTCAGCGTTCAGCTCACCACAGGTGGAGCCGTGGCCGCAGACGACGTCGTCGGCATAGATCTCAAGCTCCGGCTTGGAGAGGATCTCGGCCTGATCAGAGAGCATCAGGCCCTGCATCATCATCTTGGCGTCAGTCTTCTGCGCGTCGCGAGCCACGACGATCCGGCCCTGGAACACGGCCTTGGACCGTCCGCGGGCGATCTGCTTGAACATCTCCTGAGAGGTCGTGTTCGGCACCGCATGGTGCACGTCGAGGGTGATGTCGCAGTGCTTGTCGTCATCCACCAGGTTGAGGCCGGTGAAATCGGCATGGGCATTTTCACCCGAGAAGCGGGCAAAGAGCTGCGTCCTCGACAAGGCGGCACCCGAGTGGATCGCCAGGGTGCGCAGGTTGGCGGCTGGCCCGATCTCATACTGGTTGGTAGCGAAATGCGTCGCGGCGCGGGCCGACAGGTCAACCGTGATGTGGGTCACGTTGGCGCCGGTGCCGACAGCAAGGAAGGTCGCGTGATTGCCGATATGAGCTTCGTTGGACCCAAGATAGGTCTCGATGACGGTAACCTTGGCGCTCTCGGCCACAAAGATCTTCACCGCGCTCGCGGAATGAGCGGCCGGTCCATCCGAACGCCGATCGATATGGATGACCTGCTCGACTACGCCGTCGATATGCAGGTTGAGGCTCTCGGGAGCGAGGGCGGTGTTGAGGTGCACCAGCACATCATCGCGCGCGGAGAGCACATCCCCTTCCGACTTGCCGACAACGACACCCGCCGGGGCCGCCGGAGCGGCCTGAACGCGACCGTTGACGATGGTAACCTGATAAGCCCCAGCAATCCGCAGCGCCGGCGCCTCGGCAGCGTTAGCAGCCTCAGCTAGTGGCGGCACGGACCGCAACAGGCTCTTAAGATCGGTGTAGTGGTAGCTTTCGACCCGGCGGGTCGGCAGGCCAGCCGCAGTGATCCGCTCGGCCGCCGCTTCCGCACCGGCGCCCTTGAGCTGGGCGATTAGAGTTTCTTCGGCGGCACTCAGCCGCATTTGCAGGTTCTGTCGCATCTAGGCCGCCGCGGTATCGAAGTCGGCATAGCCCTTGGCTTCAAGCTGAAGCGCCAGGTCCTTGTCGCCGCTTTCAACGATCCGTCCGTCCGAGAACACATGCACGACATCAGGCACGATGTGGTTCAGCAAACGCTGATAGTGGGTGATGACGAGCATGGAGCGGTTCGGAGCCCGCAGCGCATTGACACCCTTCGAGACGACCTGCAGCGCATCGATATCCAGGCCGGAGTCGGTCTCGTCGAGGATGCACATCTTGGGCTGGAGCAGCGCCATCTGCAGCACTTCAGCGCGCTTCTTTTCGCCGCCGGAGAAGCCGACATTGAGGGGGCGCTTGAGCATCTCGCTATCAATGTTGAGATCGGCGCCGGCCTGACGCACGGCACGCATGAAATCGGGGGTGGACAGTTCCCCTTCCCCGCGCGCCTTGCGCTGTGCATTGAGCGCCGCCTTGAGGAAGGTCATGGTCGCAACACCGGGAATTTCGATCGGGTACTGGAAGGCGAGGAACAGGCCAGCAGCAGCCCGCTCAGCGGGCTCCATGGCAAGGAGATCCTCGCCGTCAATCAGAACTTCGCCTTCCGTGATTTCGTAGTCTTCCTTGCCGGCCAGCACATAGCTCAGCGTCGACTTGCCCGAGCCGTTGCGGCCCATGACGGCATGCACTTCACCTGGAGGGATCACCAGGTTCACGCCTTTGAGGATTTCGCGATCTTCGATGCGAGCGTGCAGGTTGCGGATTTCAAGAATGGGGGTAGTCACTGCAATTCTCCGGAATGGCCGGGGTCGCCCACTGGGCGCCGCCCGGATGAAATGATGGTTAGCCGACGCTGCCTTCGAGGCTAATCGAGATCAGCTTCTGCGTCTCGACCATGAACTCCATGGGCAGGTGCTGCAGCACGTCGCGCACAAAGCCATTGACGATCAGCGCCACTGCTTCTTCCTCGGACAGCCCACGCTGCTGGCAATAGAACATCTGGTCGTCGGAGATCTTGCTGGTCGTGGCTTCATGCTCGAACACCGCCGTGCCATTGCGGCTCTCGATGTAAGGCACCGTATGGGCCCCGCACTTATCGCCGATCAGCAGGGAGTCGCATTGCGTGAAGTTCCGGGCGTTCTTGGCCTTCGCATGCGCCGAAACCTGGCCGCGATAGGTGTTGTCCGAGAACCCGGCAGCGATACCCTTGGAGATGATGCGGCTGGACGTGTTCTTGCCCAAGTGGATCATCTTGGTGCCGCTATCGACCTGCTGGTAGCCGTTCGAGATGGCGATGGAATAGAACTCGCCACGCGAATTGTCGCCGCGCAGGATGCAGCTGGGGTACTTCCAGGTGATCGCCGAACCGGTTTCCACCTGCGTCCAGGAGATCTTGGAATTGTCGCCACGGCAATCGCCGCGCTTGGTGACGAAGTTGTAGATGCCGCCCTTGCCGTCCTTGTCGCCGGGATACCAGTTCTGGACGGTGGAGTACTTGATCTCGGCGTTTTCCAAAGCCACGAGCTCGACCACCGCGGCGTGTAGCTGGTTTTCATCACGCATTGGGGCCGTGCAGCCCTCGAGATAGCTCACATAGCTATCGGCTTCGGCAATGATCAGCGTCCGCTCGAACTGGCCGGTATTGCGCTCATTGATGCGGAAATAGGTCGACAGCTCCATGGGGCAGCGTACGCCCTTGGGAATGAAGACGAAGGAGCCATCGGTGAAAACGGCCGAGTTGAGCGTGGCGTAGTAGTTGTCCGTGACGGGGACCACAGAGCCGATATATTTCTGCACCAGCTCGGGGTACTCGCGAATCGCCTCGGAGATCGAGCAGAAGATGATGCCAACCTTGCTCAGCTCCTCGCGGAACGTGGTGACCACGGAAACCGAGTCGATAACCGCATCAACCGCCATGCCGGGCCGCTCGACGCCAGCGAGGATTTCACGCTCGCGCAGGGGCACGCCCAGCTTGTCGTACATGGCGATCAGTGCCGGGTCGACTTCGTCGAGGCTTTTGGGGGCCGGCGAGGATTTTGGCGCCGCGTAGTAGTACATGTCCTGAAGATCGATCTCAGGATAGTGCACCTTGGCCCAGGTCGGCTCGGTCATGGTGAGCCAGCGCTGATAGGCGTCCAGACGCCATTGCAGCATCCATTCGGGCTCGTTCTTCTTGGCCGAAATGAAACGGACCGTGTCCTCGCTCAAGCCTTTCGGCGACTTGACGGACTCGATCTCGGTCTCAAAACCGTATTTGTATTTGTCGACGTCGAGCGCGAGCACCTGATCGACGGTTTCACGATCGATGTTCTCCTTGAGCGTCGGGATGTCGTAGTCGGCCATATCGCTTCTCCTTTGCCCCACCGCGATTCAAGGTCGCCGGGAGCCGTCCAATTCCTTGCGGCCTCAGGCCGCATGTTCCTGCTTTGCCCGATGGCGCTGCAGGATTGTTTCTATCGCCGCGAGCAGAGCGTCCACCTCGGCCGCGCTCGAGTTCCAACCGAGGCTGACGCGCAGGGCGCAGCTCGCGAGTTCCGGCGCGACTCCCATCGCGGTCAATACGTGGCTGCTCGAAACCTTGCCTGACGAGCAAGCCGAGCCCGAGGAAACCGACAGACCCATCAGGTCCAGCGCCATCATGGTCGTCGCGCTCGCCATGCCGGGGATGGCAAAATTGGTGATGCTACCAACCCGGTCGGCACCGAACACCACCACCCCTGCCCCCAACCGGTTAAGGCCGTTCTCGAGGCGACTTACCAGAGCGGACGTGTCCGCTGCGGCATAAAGCTCGGGGAAAGCCGAAGCTGCAGCGCCGAAAGCTGCAATCAGCGCCGCAGCTTCGGTGCCCCCGCGACGTCCCTGCTCCTGCCCGCCACCGGGAATAAGCCGCACTTCGTCAGCATGGCTTTTGACCAGCAGGGCGCCAACACCGGCGGGCGCGCCGATCTTGTGACCGCCTACAGCCATCATATCGGGTGCCGAGGCGGCAAAATCGAGGGGCAGTTTGCCAAAGGCCTGGGCCGCATCGATAAAAAGCGTGTGACGTGTCGGCCCCACCAGAGCATTGATGCGGCTAACGGGCTGCACCACGCCGGTTTCGTTGTTGACCCAATGCAGCGCGACGAGCAGGGTTTCGTTCGCTGCGTCGGCTTGGGCCAGTTGGGCCGCGAGCTGGTCAAGGTCGATTTGGCCGTCGGGGCGCAGGCCGATAGCGCGCACCGGCAGCCCCGTAGATGCGGCCGCTTTCAGGACGGCAGTATGCTCGCCGGCACTCACCAACACTGCGCTTGCGGCAAAAGCACGCGCGCCGCCGACGATCGCTTGAGTAATGGCTTCGGTGGCGGAGCCCGTAAAAACCACCTGCCGACGCTCCGCACCGGCCAGTCGCGCGACCTGGTCACGAGCAGCCTCTATGAGATTGCGCAGCTTGCGGCCATGTCCGTGCACCGAGGAGGGATTGCCCGCAAGCTCAAGAGCGGCGACCAGCGCGTCGCGCGCCGCGGGGAGCAATGGCGCGGCGGCAGCGTGATCGAGATAGATCGCCGATTGTTTCATCAACTCGCCCTCGAGCCATGCCTCCGAGCATGGTTCACTTGCCGAGCCTGCAGGCCGCGATGACGGTCTGGGCCAAACACTTCTTGAAATTGCGCACCCACATTCTTTACAAGGGGCGCTCTCGGGCCGGAAACCCGGCGAAAACGAGTTTCGAATAATTCTAAACTGGTTTTACGAGCCATGTTTTATGGAGCGTGCGGGGCTTAGTCAAGCGCGCGCCCTGCAGAACCGATGCTCCGTCAGACCATATCAACAGAGCCGAAACGGCCGGAAAAGCAGTGTCATGCCAGAAGTGATTTTCAATGGCCCCGAAGGCCGCCTGGAAGGCCGGTACCAGCCAGGCAAGGAGCCCAATGCTCCCATCGCCATCGTGCTGCATCCGCACCCGCAATTTGGCGGGACGATGAACAACCAGATCGTCTACAACCTCTTCTATATGTTCGCTGAGCGCGGCTTTGCGGTGCTGCGGTTCAATTCGCGCGGTGTTGGCCGCTCGCAGGGCATGTTCGACCATGGCATTGGCGAGCTGTCCGATGCGGCAGCGGCCCTGGACTGGTTGCAGACCATCAACCGGGAATCGCGGGGCTGCTGGATTGCCGGCTTCTCGTTTGGCGCCTGGATCGGCATGCAGTTGCTGATGCGCCGGCCGGAGGTTGAGGGCTTCATCTCGGTCGCGCCACCGGAAAATCTCTATGATTTCTCGTTCCTTGCCCCCTGCCCTTCATCCGGGCTGATCATTCATGGCGACAAGGACCGCGTCGCGCCGCCCAATTCGGTGCAGAAGCTCGTTGACAAGCTCAAGACGCAGAAGGGCATCACGATCGAGCAGCAGATTGTTGAAGGGGCCAACCACTTCTTCGAAGGCAAGATCGATGATCTGACCACGCGCTGCGCCGATTACCTCGATCGTCGCCGGCAGGAGATTGCCGCGGGTGGCGGGCGCTAGGCGGCTGAGTTAAGCCCCTGATAATGAAGCGGTTTGTTGATGTCGAAGTTCAAGTCTGATTTCCTGCGCGTGCTCGATGAGCGCGGTTTCATCCACCAGATTTCCGATCCGGAGGGGCTCGATGCCCTGGCCCTCAAGGGACCGATCACTGGCTATGTGGGGTATGACGCCACCGCCACGTCGATCCATATCGGTAACCTGATCACCGTTACGATGTTGTATTGGCTGCAGGAAACCGGCCATCGGGCGATCAGCTTGATGGGCGGCGGCACCTCGATGGTTGGGGATCCCTCCTTCCGCGACGAGCAGCGCAAGCTGCTGACCTTCGAGCAGATCGAAGCCAATATCGCGAGCATCAAGCGGGTCTACAGCAACATCCTGCGCTATGATGGCCACAATCCAGCCATCATGATTAACAATGCTGAATGGCTTCTGAACCTCAACTATATCGAGTTCCTGCGTGATGTTGGCCGGCACTTTTCGGTCAACCGCATGCTCAGCTTCGACTCGGTCAAGCTCCGGCTCGATCGCGAACAGTCGCTCAGCTTTCTCGAATTCAACTACATGATCATGCAGGGCTACGACTTCGTCGAGCTCAACCGCCGCTATGGCACCGTGCTGCAGATGGGCGGCTCGGATCAGTGGGGCAACATCATCAATGGCGTTGACCTCAGCCATCGCATGGGTGGACCGCAGCTTTATGCGCTGACGACGCCACTGCTGACCAAGTCGAGCGGCGAGAAGATGGGCAAGTCTGCCTCGGGGGCCGTGTGGCTCAATGGCGACCTCTTCAGCCCCTATGACTTCTGGCAGTATTTCCGCAACACCGAGGATGCGGACGTTGGCAAGTTCCTCAAGATCTTCACGCGGCTGCCGCTCGACGAGATTGCCAAACTGGCAGCGCTTGGTGGGACCGAGATCAATGAGGCCAAGAAGGTGCTGGCCACCGAGGTGACCGCCATCGTGCATGGCCGCCAGGCGGCCGACGAGGCGGCGGCGACGGCCAAGGCGACCTTTGAAGCCGGCTCCATCGACCTGTCGTTGCCCACTGCGACCGTGTCGCGGGCAGAGTTGAACGGAGGCGTCGGGATCTTGTCGGCGCTGGTGATGGCGGGGCTGGCGGCCTCGAACGGCGAAGCGCGCCGGCATGTGGCTTCAGGTGCGGTGCGCGTCAATGACACCGTGGTCGAGGACGACAAGCTGAGCTTGGGCGAAAACGCGCTGCTCGCCGAGGGTGTGATCAAGCTGTCCGTCGGCAAGAAGCGGCATGCGTTGATCAAGCCGGTTTAGGGCTTGCTACCAAGCCCTGAGAGCTCGAGATGGACCCCGGCTCGAGGCCGGGGTGACACCGGCGGCTGTGACCGCTCAAGGGCTGACCTGAACACTGAAAACAAAAAGGCCGGGATCGCTCCCGGCCTTTGTTTTTGGGTTTTTGGAGGATTACTCCTTATCGGCGGTGGCCTTGGGCTTTTTGGGCTTGGGCAGGGCCTTGGGCTTGGCGGGGCGCGGTGGGACTGCGACCAGTTCCAGCTTGGCATCGGCGCCTTCGCCAACGACGGCCACGGTCACCGAGCCGCCATTGACCAATTCCCCGAAGAGAACCTGATCGGCCAGGGGCTTCTTGACGTGTTCCTGGATGACGCGACCCAGAGGACGGGCACCCATGCGTTCGTCGTAACCGTGCTCGGCGAGCCAATCAGCGGCTTCCGATGTCAGGTTGATGGTGACGCCCCGCTCGGCAAGCTGACCTTCCAGCTGCAGAACGAACTTCTCGACCACCCGACGGACCACTTCGCGCGGCAGGGGCGCAAAGGAGATGATCGCATCAAGCCGGTTGCGGAATTCGGGAGTGAAGATGCGGTTGATGGCTTCTTCGTCGTCCCCGACTTCGCGCTTGCGGCCAAAGCCGATCGGGCTCTTTTGCAAGTCCATAGCGCCCGCATTGGAGGTCATGATCAGGATCACATTGCGGAAGTCGACCGACTTGCCGTTGTGGTCGGTGAGCTTGCCGTGATCCATCACCTGCAACAGGATGTTGTAGAGGTCCGGATGGGCCTTCTCGATTTCATCCAGCAGCACGACGCAATGCGGATGCTGATCCACCCCGTCGGTCAAAAGACCACCCTGATCAAAGCCGACATAACCCGGAGGGGCACCGATCAGGCGCGACACGGTGTGACGCTCCATATATTCGGACATGTCGAAGCGCAGCAGCTCCACCCCGAGCGTGTCGGCGAGTTGCTTGGCCACTTCGGTCTTGCCGACGCCGGTAGGACCGGTGAACAGGTAAGAGCCGATCGGCTTTTCGGGCTCGCGCAGGCCGGCACGGGCCAGCTTGATCGCGGAGGACAGTGCCGTGATGGCGGCATCCTGTCCGTAGACCACGGTCTTGAGGCTTTGCTCGAGGCTGCTCAGCAGTTCCGCATCGGACTTGCTAACCGATTTTGGCGGGATGCGCGCGATGGTGGCGATGGTGTTCTCGATATCCTCGACATCGATCACCTGCTTGCGCTGATCCTCGGTGAGCAGCATCTGGCTAGCGCCGGTTTCATCGATGACGTCGATCGCCTTGTCGGGCAATTTGCGGTCGTTGATGTAGCGGGCCGACAGTTCCACCGCCGCCTTGAGAGCATCGTCGGTGTACTTGATCTTGTGGAACTCTTCGAAATAAGGACGCAGGCCCTTCACGATTTCGATGGCATCGGGGATCGAAGGCTCGTTGACGTCGATCTTCTGGAAGCGCCGCACCAGCGCGCGGTCCTTTTCGAAGAACTGGCGGTATTCCTTGTAGGTGGTCGAACCGATGCACCGGATCGCGCCGGAAGCCAGAGCAGGCTTGAGGAGATTCGAAGCATCGAGCGCGCCGCCCGAGGTTGCACCCGCACCGATCATGGTGTGGATTTCGTCGATGAAGAGCACGGCATGAGGCAGCTTTTCCAGCTCCTTCATCACGGCCTTGAGACGTTCCTCGAAGTCACCGCGATAGCGGGTGCCGGCCAGCAGGGAGCCCATGTCGAGCGAGTAGATCACCGCTTCCTTGAGCACTTCGGGCACATCGCCCTCAACTATCTTGCGGGCCAGGCCTTCGGCAATCGCCGTCTTGCCCACGCCGGCGTCACCCACATAGATCGGGTTGTTCTTGGAGCGGCGGCACAGCACCTGGATGGTGCGGCGCAACTCGGCATCACGACCGATTAATGGATCGATCTTGCCTGCTCGTGCCTTGGCGTTCAGATCCACGCAGAAATCTGCGAGAGCCGAACTCTTGGCGTTGTCGCCCCGCCCGCCTTCGCTATTGCCTTCACCGTCCTCGGCACCACGCACTTTGCGCTCCTCGCTGGGACCAGACTTGGTGATCCCGTGGCTGATAAAATTGACCGCATCGAGCCGGCTCATATCCTGCTGTTCGAGGAAATAAGCAGCATGGCTTTCACGCTCGGCAAAAATGGCAACCAGCACATTGGCACCGGTGACCTCTTCGCGGCCAGAAGACTGGACGTGGATTACGGCGCGCTGAATGACCCGCTGGAACGCGGCAGTGGGCCGAGCGTCCTGGCCATTGGCGACGATGAGGCTGTCGAGTTCCTCATTGATGAAGTCCTCGAGATCGCTCTTGAGCGCGTCGACATCGACATCGCAGCCCGCAAGGACGGCAATGGTGTCCCGATCGTCGGTCAAGGCGAGCAGAAGGTGTTCGAGGGTAGCGAATTCGTGGTTACGCTCGCGCGCCAGGTTCATCGCCTGATGCAGAGCTTTTTCCAGTCCGCGAGAAAATGATGGCATGTGATGTTCCTATTGCTTTTCCATCACGCATTGCAGCGGATGCTGGTTCTTGCGCGCCGTATCCATGACGCGAGTGACCTTGGTTTCGGCGACTTCGTAGGGGTAGATGCCACACTCACCAACGCCCTTCTGGTGAACATGGAGCATGATGCGCATTGCGTCTTCGCGCGATTTGTTGAAGACGTCCTGGAGCACCAGGATGACGAACTCCATGGGAGTGTAATCGTCGTTCAGCAGCAACACACGATAAAGATTGGGCCGTTTGGTCTTGGGCCGAGTTTTGGTTGCGGTACCGGATTCCGTGCCGCCGGCATCCTTGTTGTCATCGCCGTCATTCGAACCGGCAGAGGTGAGCGGGCGCAGCCAAGTGGTGGCAGACGCCTCGCCGATGGGAGCAAGGAGATCGGGTAGTGTCATGGCAAGGCATCTGTCGTGAGAGAAACGAAGCAGCATGGTGGACCCATTATGTAGGAAAATTATGGGCGCTGTTAAGGGTCATCGCTTCTCATATTCGTGACCGGCAAAAAGACCTGATAAGAGGAGTTTTGCCCGCTGCCCACGCTGGCGCCACATCATCTCCACATCACGGACAAAAAGCTGGGCATTTTACGGAATGGTAATACGCGAAGCCTAGGTTCGGGATTGTGGTGGAGACGGCGGGGGCACGTCGCCATCATTGTGTGAGTTGTGTACGGACGCTTTGACCGTCCGAGAGTGAAATTGGAGTTGCGGGTGGCTTTTCAGGCGAAATCCCCTTGGCGCGTCGTCCTCGTCCGCGCCTTTGCCGCTATAGTGGTTGCGCTTTCCCTTGCTCTACCTAGCGCCGCTCCCGCCCAGGCTATCGAGAACCTGCGCAAATATGCCGGCATCGTTGTCGACGCCAAGTCGGGCCAGGTTCTTTACGAAGAAGCTGGCGACGCAAGGCGCTACCCGGCCTCGGTCACCAAGGTAATGACCCTTTACGTGCTGTTCCAGGAACTCTCGGCGGGCAATATCAAGCTGTCCACCAAGATGACGGTGTCCAAGCACGCCGCTTCCGCAGTGCCCACCAAGCTGGGCCTGCGCGCCGGTGCGACCATCACCGTGGAAGACGCGATCAAGTCGCTCGTGACCCTGTCCGCCAATGACATGGCCCGGGTGATCGCCGAGCACATCTCGGGTTCGGAAAGCAAGTTCGCCGAGCGCATGACCGCCACGGCGCGGGCGCTGGGCATGCGGTCCACGACCTATCGCAATGCCTCGGGGTTGCCCGACGGCGCGCAGATCACCACCGTGCGCGACCAGGCGATCCTCGCCATCGCAGTTTACCAGCACTTCCCCAGCTATTACGAATTCTTCCAGACCCGCTCGTTCTCCTATGGCAAGCGCACCTATGGCAACCACAACCGAGTGCTTGGCTATATGGGCGCTGTGGACGGCATCAAAACCGGCTATATCAATGCTGCCGGTTCGAACCTGATGACCGCCGCCCGCAAAGACAATCGGCATATCGTCGTGATCGCATTCGGGTTCAACTCGTCGGCCTCGCGCGACCAGAAGGTGCGCCAGCTCGTCGCCAACTACCTGCCCAAGGGTCGCAAGGGCAATTACCTTCAGACCGCCCAGATCCCGCAGCCGGGCCGCCAGGGCAATATCCAGGTGGCCGTGGCCCAGCCCAGCAAGCCAGTGTTCGTGATGCCCATGCCCCTGCCTGGCTTCCGCCTGGCACAGTTGGTCGCAGCGAACGGTGCCCAGGCCCAGCCACGCGCTCAGCTGCCGCAACCATCTCAGGCGCCCGTCGTGGTCGCCAGCGCCGCACCGGCACCGGTGCCGCCCGCCCCTATGCCGGCCGACCTGTCGCTGCAGCCTGCGGTGCAGGCCGCCAATGTGCTCGCTGCCCCTTCGCAGACGCCCCAGCCGGCCTATCCTTCGCAGGACGTGATCGGCGCCTGGCTCAGCGACTCCTATAATTTGGGTGCACCGCCTTCGGCCCTGGGCCACACCGTCCCGTCAGCGCCGCTGGCGCCTGAAGAACGCATCGGCTCGGATGGCGTGCCGATCGATCCGGCGATCAGCGGCTCGGTGAAAGTGGCTGCTGCCAATGACAATGCGGTGCCGCCCGGCGGCTGGGTGGTCCAGATCGGCGCCGGCCCGAGCGAAGAAAGTGCCCGCGGCCTCCTGAGCGATGCTGCAAGCAAAGTCGGCCAACTCGGTGATTTCCGCTCCTATGTCGAGCGGTTCGAAAAGAACGGCAAGACCTTCTTCCGCGCCCGCTTTGTGGGTTTCGGGGACCGGGACGATGCGACTGCCATGTGCAATCAGCTCAAGCAGCAGAACCTGGCGTGTCTCGCCATGCAGAGCTGACGCCGACCTAAACCTTCCGTTCGAGGCAGGACTGTTGTGCCGGCCCCGGATTCCCCATCAAGCAAATTGGCGCCTGTGTTTGGAGTAGCCCAATGAGCGAACGAACTGCCCTGCTGGACCTGGCCAGTTTCATTGGCCGCTCGAGCCTGGTGAGTGACGACATGACGGCCCGCAACCGGGTGCTGGCCGGCGTTGGCAAGCGCATGCAGTCGCGCCACGGCCGACGCAGCGTGGGCGAGCTGCTGGGGGTGGTGCTGGCACTGTCGGCCCGGACCCGCCGGATGGTGCAGGAGCCGGTCCGCATCGATCTGGATGTGTTTGCGCCCGGCGGCAAGCGCGCCGTGCTGATCAGCTTTGGCGGGGACCGCTAGCGGTCCCCTGCCCTCAGGCGTGGCAAGGCACGGGCGTATAGCGCGCGTGCACTGAAGGGGGCGCGGCGACGATCTCGGCGGCAGCCCGATGGGTTTCAGCCCGGGCCTTTGCCGGCAGGTTCAGCGCGGCAACGAGACTGCGATACTCCTGGCGCGCCGTCATATGCGAGTTGGACGGCTGGCCGCCAAGCAATTCCTCATCGAGTGGATCAAAGACGGTCATGCCGCTGGCAAACAGCGAGCGGAAGATCACCCGCTCGCCGATGCCGTCCGACACCCGGCAGCCGAAGCGCGCCGCAATGCGATCGAGCATGCTCTGCACCTGGCGCGTATTGCGCGAGGACAGCATGGAGATGCGGTTGCGCACCAGAATCCAGTCGATGCTTTGGCCATCAATGCTGAGCCGCTCGGAGCGGGCGCGCTGCACGAGGCGTGAGTAATGGCTGGTTTCCACGGGCTCACCGGTAACGGCATCGGCACGGGCCAGCACGTTGAGGTCGATAAGGCTGTCATTGACCGGGGTGATCAGGGTGTCGGCTAGCGAATGGGCCAGCCGCGTCATGTTGGTGTCAAAGCCGGGCGTGTCGATGACGATGAAGTCCACGCGGTCCTCGACCTCGGCTATGGCCCGACGGAAGACGTCGAATTCGGCGCGGTGGTTGTCCTTGACGGAGTCACCCCAGGCGGCCGGTAGGTGGAAATGCTTGGGGCTGGGTAGCGCCAGCTGGTGCTCGCTGTTCCAGGCACGCCGGTTGCGGACATAGTGGGTGAAGGTTTGCTGGCGGCTATCCACATCGATGGTGGCAACCCGGTGCCCCTGGTAGAGCAGGAAGATCGCCAAGTGGAAGGCGGTGGTCGATTTGCCCGAGCCACCCTTCTCGTTTCCAACCACAATGACATGTGCGCCTTGCCGTGCCATTCGCCGCTCCATCTTGGCCCCGAAAGACTCGGGCTCGCTCAATGGGCAGAGAAGCGCGCCTATGGTTAACAAAGCTTAAACAAGCGGCGCTGGACTGTACCAGCCCTGCTCACAAGCTTGGCAAGTGGCCCGATATCCCCAGGCTAAAGCAAACCGAGCCTGGCGAGATCGGCCGCGATCTGCAGGGCGCCGGCATTCTCGTTGGCACCGATATCGGGCGGAGCATCCTTGGGATCGAGATAGCGCCAGCCTTGGAACGGGCGCTTTGGATATGGCACCGTACGAACCATGTCGCGGCTCATGATGATGTCGCAGTAGTTCTTGCCCTCCTCATCGGTGTAGGGGGCGAGCCTTAAAATAGGCTGCCGCAACACGATCGAGCCGGCGATCACCCAGTAGATGGAAGACTGCCCCTCCATCTCGGCCGCGCGGCGCGGCATCATCCGGGTGCGGTGGACATGCACGTCCTCGCCATAGTCAGCGCCCCACCAATGGGCCCGCTCATTGCGAAAGCTTTCCAGCTCCTCGACGCTGGCGACGCCAACGGACAACTTGACCATGTGGATCATGCCAGGCTTCCCCGGGGTGCCACGCCCTGGATGACATCGATCTCGTCGTCGTCAACGATCCACGGCTCCTGCAGAGCCAGGGCCAGCCATCGCTGAAAGGCGGGCAAGGCATAGATGGCGGCGACATAGTCGTTGAGGGTATCGGATACGGGCAGAGCATAGGTGCGGATGCGGGTAGCGACGGGTGCGTACATGGCGTCGGCAGCCGTGAAGGCCCCGAAAAGAAAGGATCCACCGGAACGGGACAACAAGCCGCCGAGGGAATGCTCGAGCCGCTGCAGGTCCTTGGCGACCATGTCGGCACTGACCCGGCCCGGATGGCTGGCGCGCAGGTTCATCGGCGCGTAGCTACGCAAGGCGGTGAAGCCTGCGTGCATTTCTGCGGAAACCGCTCGTGCCCGGGCCCGGTCGCCGCGATCCTGCGGCCAGATTGGTTTGTCAGGAAAACAGTCGGCGAGATATTCGATGATGGCGATGGTTTCGGGAACCTGGAGATCGCCGTCGATCAGCAGCGGCACCCGGCCCGTCGGCGAGCGCTGGGCCAGCACATCGCGGAAGCCCTCCCCCGCGAGCTGGAGCACTTCATCCTCAAAGGGAATGTCGAAGTGAGCCAAGACCAGCCAGGGCCGCAAGGACCAACTGGAATAATTACGATTGCCGATCAGCAGCTTCATCGAACTCTCCAAAAAAGAAGGGCGCCCTTTGGCATGGGCGCCCTCCGAAATGCCTTGGGTGAAAAACTTTGGCGCTTAAACGCCCGCAACGACAGAGAAGACTAGTCCCATCGACGCCAGGCAAACCATGGTCCAGGTTGCCGCGCGCCACATAGCAGCTCTCGGATGAGTGCGCATTATCGCTCCTTAAAAGCCATTCACTCGGGGGTCGCACCCCAGCAGCAAAACGTTAACCCTGACGAATTGTTCTGGCAAGCGGCCAAACTGCAACACTCCGGTTCACAGCCTGCCCCACGCCAGAGATCGTACATGCTTAAACTTGGCAGGGAATGTCCCCGTTCCAAGCAAAGCTGTTGATAATTGCTTAAACTTTTACCGAATTTCAGAAGAGCCCGAACCACAAGCCGGCGATGCCCAGAAAAGCAAAAAAGCCGACCACATCGGTGATGGTGGTCACGAACACCGCGGAGGCGATAGCAGGATCGGCCCTGAGGCGATCCAGGATCACAGGGATCAGAATGCCGGCCGTGCCCGCCACCACCAGATTGATCACCATGGCCGAGCCGATCACCACGCCTAGCTCGACATCGCCGAATCGGGCCGCGGTGACCAGGCCCACCAAGATGGCGAAGATGACCCCATTGGCCAGGCCCACCACCATTTCGCGCGTGATCAGCCGGCGCAAGCGGCTCCCATCCAGCTCGCGCATAGACAAGGCCCGTACAGTCACCGTCATAGTCTGGGTGCCGGCATTGCCGCCCATGGAGGCAACAATCGGCATCAGGACGGCCAAGGCGACCATCTGCTCGATGGTGCCATCGAAAAGGCCGATAACGACCGAAACCAGCACAGCGGTAATGAGATTGATCACCAGCCACGGCACACGGCTACGAATGGTATCGACGGTGGAGTCGGAGATGTCTTCATCACCAACGCCCGCGAGCAGCTTAATGTCCTCGTCCGCTTCTTCGTGAATAACGTCGACGATGTCGTCGATGGTGAGCACGCCGACCATGCGCCCGCTTTCATCGACCACGCCCACCTCGACCAGGTCGTAGCGCTCGAAGCCGCGGGCGGCTTCCTCCTGATCTTCATCGGCCCGAACCAGAATCACCTGCGTATTCATGATCGCGTCGATCTTGGTCGATCGTGGGGAGCGCAGGAACTTGTCGAGAGGAATGGTCCCGAGCACCTTGTAGGCCGCGTCGACCACATAGATCTGGTAGAACTCGTCGGGCAGTTCAGCTTCGGTGCGCAGGTAGTCGATGGTTTGGCCGACCGTCCAGAAGGGCGGGATGGCGATGAAGTCGGTCTGCATCCGCCGGCCGGCGGAATCCTCGGGAAAATCGAGGCTACGCTTCAAGCTCAGCCGTTCAAAGGTTGGCAGTGCCGAAAGAACCTCGTCCCGGTCCTCCTGCTCGAGATCCTCCAGAATGGTTACGGCGTCGTCATTGTTGAGGCCGGTGACGCCACGGGCGATTTCGGCATTGGGAATCGCCTCCATCAGCTCGACGCGGATGCTCTCATCGACTTCTGTCAGTGCCGAAAAGTCGAATCGGTCCCCCAGAGTACGGACCAGCAAAATGCGTTCATCGGGGTTGAGGGTTTCGAGCACATCGCCGATATCGGCGACGTGCAGAGGCTCCATGACACTGGCGACGTCATCCGCCCTGCCCGCTTCCAGATAGGCGCGCAAACGCTCCAGCCAAAGCGGGCTGATGCGGTCTTCGCTGTTGCGAAGCGCGTCGGGATCAACCACGGCCTCAGGGCCCGGTGCGGTATCGAATTCTGTGCTCACTGGAAGCCCTTTGTGTCGCGAGTTTCGGGGGCGCGCCAAGCTGTAGCTAATCAAGGAGCGATGCGCCAGACTAGCCGTTGTTGTTTTCAAGCACTGCGCAAGTGCAGTGCGGCATGACAAGGAAAACCGCGATGGCTGCTTCCGAAGCGCTCGACCAAGTCTTTGTTCGCATTGAGAGGATTGCCACCCAACGCGCGCTGCCCGGCGTTGAACGATCAACCAGCTATGGCACGCCGGCGCTCAAGGTAAACGGCGCCACCTTCACCAGGCTCAAAGACGAGGAGACATTGGTGCTGCTGTGCCCCGAGGAGCAGAAGGCGCTGCTCATGGAGATATCGCCCGAGATCTATTTCGAGACCGACCATTATGTCGGCTGGCCGGCGGTGCTAGTCCGGCTGGAACGGATCAGCGATGAAGAACTAAGCCTGCGGCTGGAGGACGCCTGGCGCAGCAAGGCCCCTGCCCATCTTGCGGCGGAGCGCCCGTTGACGCCCCCGGCCTAACGGGGACCAGAAACAAGAAAGCCGCCCCGGAGGGCGGCTGTTCTGGTGTCACCCTGAAGGTGACTGGTGCGGTCGAGAAGACTCGAACTTCCACATCTTGCGATACAGCGACCTCAACGCTGCGCGTCTACCAATTCCGCCACGACCGCACGTCCTGGTAGAAGCACCGCCCTGGGGCGAAGCGAGACGGGGTTTAGCAAAGGTCCTTGAGAACCTCAAGCGCTTAAATTGCTTATCAAAGAGATCGGTGGAAAACCTACCCGCTCCCGGGCGGCTAAAAGCGCTTGCTGACCTTGTTGCGGACCAGGACCTGGAGCTGCCCATTGTCGACGCTGACCTCGCCATGGGCTACGAGCGTGTTGTTGGCATAGATGTGCAGCGGGTCGCTTTCCAGCGCATCCAGCTCGATCACGGCGCCGCGGCCCATCCGCAGCAGATGGTGGATGGGCATGGTGGTCGCGCCCAGCTCCACCGTGATTTCCACTTCAATATTGTCGAGAGTGTTCATAGATATCGGTTCAACCCCTGCGCCGCAGAAAGGCGATCCTCAGCTCATCATGGTTAGTGAAGCGTTAACGGCACCCCAAGCTTGCGACAGCGCAAGCAAATTGCGACGCGCTGATTCCCGGCCTGTCGAGTGGATGATCTCGTCCAGCCCCGTCCCTTATCCCATGGCACTTGGGGCCATGCGCGACCGGGCTGCGGCAATCGCGGCCGGCACTGCCGAGGAGGCAGTGTGGTTGCTGGAGCACCCACCGCTTTACACTGCCGGCACCTCCGCAGTGGCCGCAGACCTGTTGACGGATCGATTCCCAGTGTTCGAGGCCGGGCGCGGCGGACAATATACCTATCACGGCCCCGGCCAGCGCGTGGCTTACCTGATGCTCGATCTGCGCGAGCGCGGTCGCGACATTCGCTGCCTGGTGCAGGGGCTGGAGGGCTGGATTATCGACACCCTCGCTGCCCACAATATCGTCGGCGAGCGCAGCGAGGGGCGCATCGGCGTTTGGGTCAAGCGGCCCGACAAGGGCGCGGACCGCGAGGACAAGATCGCGGCATTGGGGGTGCGGGTCTCGAAATGGGTGACGTTCCACGGTATCTCGCTCAATATTGCGCCCGATCTCAGCCACTACGGCGGAATCGTGCCTTGCGGGATCACCGATCAAGGTGTGACGAGCTTTGAAGATCTGGGGCAGCTGGTCTCAATGCCTGAGGTCGACATGGCTCTGCGGGCGCAATTTGAGCGCCGCTTTGGTCCAACGCGCGACGGCTCGGCAGAAGAGCTTGTGCCCGAAGGCATCACTGACCAAGTTGTGACTTAATCGAATCGCGCCAAGCTCGAGGAAACTGCAATGACGCTCGACGACCTCAAACGCCTGTTCAGCCGACAGACATTGTTCAGGCTGGACGCGATCCTGGCGCCCAAGCTGGTGCCCATCCTTTATGCGTTGGGCTTGGCGGGTATCCTGCTTTGGGCCATTAGCCACCTGTTCTGGACCTTTGGCTTTGGCTTCGGCAATGGGCTTTGGGGCTTGCTCGAGATTGCCGTGTTCGGCCTGCTGTTGTTTGTTGGCCTCAGGATTGGCTGCGAGGCGCTGCTGGTGTGGTTCAAGACGCATGAGGGGCAAACCGAGCCGGTGACCCGTTCGCGCTATTCGAGCTCGCTGCTGGACGAAGTTCGAGACGCAATTCGCGATCTTGCCGAAGCGGGCGAGGAACGGGAGTTCGTTGAGACCGACGAATATGTGCTCAATGCCGTGGATGCGGTGACGGAACCCGATCTTGAGCCGGAAGATACGCTGCGCTCGCCGGCGACCAGGGCTGGCGAAGTGTTCAAGCCGCGCCGCACCGCCAAGCGGACGCCCCGGATCGACAGCGAGGAATAGGCCAGACGGCTTGTCGCAGGTAAAAAAGAGGCCGCCCCGAAATGATCGGGGCGGCCCTTGCTTTTCGCGGCGCGTCAGACGCGGCTGAGCGTGCGGTTGCGAGCGCGGGTATCGATGGCCCAATCGCCCGGGCCGGCAAAGACCAGGTAAAGGAAGATGAAGCAGTAAAGGGCTGCGGCATCGCCGCCATTACCCACTGGCCAGAAGTTCTGGGGGAAGTGGACCATGAAATAGGCCACGGCCATCATACCTGAAAGAACGAAGGCGACCGGACGGGTGAGGAACCCAACCAGGATCAGCAGACCACCAAAGGTCTCGAGAATGCCGGCAATCAGGAACAACCCTTCGGGGGTGCCCATGCCGGGGACCGGGAAACCAAACAGCTTCTGGGTGCCGTGTTCAATGAACAGCAGGGCGGTGACGATGCGCAGCACGGCGAGGGCCTGCGGCGCATAGGCGGAGAGACGATCGAACAAGTGTGCCTCCTTGGGGCAAGTGCTGCGCCGGTTTGACGCATTCAACCCTGCTAGCCTAGGTGGATCATTGTTAAAATCTGACCATATACGCACACACTGTTCACCAAGCGCACCCAACCCCGCACGTGGTGCAGGCCTGCTTCACGGCAGCGTTAAGGCCGGTTGATTGCGCTTTGGGCACAATTTCTGTATGAGGGCACCAATCCTTCACATCGGAAACCGTGCTCAATGAGCCAAGCGCCAAAAATTGGCCTCGTCAGCCTCGGCTGCCCCAAAGCCCTTGTCGATAGCGAACGCATCATGACGACGTTGCGCGCCCAGGGCTATTCGTTCTCTCGCGACTACCAGGGCGCGGACATTGTTCTTGTCAATACCTGTGGGTTTCTCGACAGCGCCAAGCAGGAAAGCCTCGAAGCGATCGGCGAAGCGCTCAACGAGAACGGCCGCGTGATCGTCACCGGCTGTCTGGGCGTCGAGGAAGAGCTGATCCGCCAGACTCATCCCAGCGTGCTCGCCGTTTCGGGCCCGCACCAGTATGAGTCGGTGGTCAATGCCGTCCACCAGCACCTGCCGCCGGTGCCGAACCGGTTCGTGGATTTGGTGCCTGAGCAGGGGCTGAAGCTGACCCCCCGGCACTATGCCTATCTCAAGATTTCCGAGGGCTGCAATAATCGCTGCTCGTTCTGCATCATCCCGCAGATCCGCGGTGACCTGGCCTCGCGCCCGGCTGCCGGCGTGCTGGGGGAAGCCGAGCGGCTGGTGAAGGGCGGCGCCAAGGAACTGCTGGTGATCTCGCAGGACACCAGCGCTTATGGTGTGGACCTGAAATATGCGACCTCCAACTATCGGGGCCGTCCGGTTGCCGCCAAGTTCTATGACCTGGCCAAGGAGCTGGGGGAGCTGGGCGCGTGGGTGCGCTTGCACTACGTCTACCCCTATCCCCATGTGGACCAGATCATTCCGCTGATGGCGGAAGGCAAGGTGCTGCCTTACCTCGATATTCCGTTCCAGCATGCGTCTCCGAGCGTGCTCAAGAACATGCGCCGCCCAGCCAACCAGGAAAAGACGCTCGATCGCATCAAGCGCTGGCGCGATATCTGCCCCGACCTGACCATCCGTTCGAACTTCATCGTGGGCTTCCCCGGCGAAACGGACGAGGACTTCGAGTTCCTGCTCGATTGGCTGGAAGAAGCCGAGATCGATCGTGCGGGCTGCTTCAAGTATGAGCCGGTCACCGGCGCACCGGCCAATGAGCTGGTTGGCATCGTGCCCGACGAAGTGGCCCAGGATCGCTTCGAGCAGCTGATGGAAGTGGCGCAGAACGTTTCGACCGGCCAGCTGGCCAAGAAGGTCGGTCGCACCATCGAAGTGCTGGTCGATGATATCGACAAAGCAGCCAACCGCGCCATCGCCCGCTCCAAGTGGGATGCGCCCGATATCGACGGACAGGTTGTGGTCAGCGATGCCACCGGCATCAAGCCGGGCGATCTGGTGCAGGTAGTGGTGACCGACAGCGACGAATACGACCTCTTCGCCGACCCGGTGCGCCCGAGCACGGTGGCGACGCCGGTGCGCTTCGAGACTGCTCCCCAGGCCTAGTGCCACACAACTTTATCGCGCCGGCCCCAGCGCCGGCGCAATGTCTTTCCGGTAAACTGCCCCTCGGGTAAATCGCTCATCCGCGCCAGTGCCTTAGGCTTTGACGCCGCCGGGCGCAGCGTGCATCTGGGCTGCATTGTTCCAGCGCAGCACACCGGAGCCAGCGTTCCCCATGAAGAAGATTCTTGCCGCAGCCATTGCCTCGCTGGCCCTGGCTGCAGGTCCTGCCGCGGCGCAGCCCACCGAAATCCTCAACGTGTCCTATGACATCGGCCGCGAGCTCTACGAGGCGGTGAACCTCGCCTTCGTGCCAAACTATGCGGAGAGCACCGGCACCACGCTCAATGTCAGCCAGTCCCATGCCGGCTCTTCGGCCCAGGCGCGCGCTGTCCTTGAGGGTCTGCAAGCCGATCTCGTTACCTTCAACCAGGTGACCGATATCAACATGCTAGCCCGGCAAGGCTTTGTGTCCGAGGACTGGCAGAGCGAGTTCCCCAACAACGCCTCGCCCTATTACTCGCTGCCCGCCTTTCTCGTGCGGGCTGGCAATCCCAAGAACATCGCCGATTGGGGCGATCTGGCGCGCGACGACGTCAAGGTGATCTTCCCCAATCCCAAGACCTCGGGCAATGGGCGCTACACCTATCTGGCCGCCCGCGCCTGGGCGCAGGAAGAGTTTGGCGGCGACGAGGCGCAGGTCGAGCAGTTCCTGACCAAGCTGTTCAGCAATGTTCCGGTGTTCGAGACCGGCGGGCGCGCCGCCACCACCGCCTTTGTGGAGCGCAACCTCGGCGATGTGCTGATCACCTTCGAAGCCGAAGTGCAGGGCATCCGGCACCAGCTTGGCGTCGACGAGTATGAGGCGGTGGTCCCCAGCATCAGCCTGCTTTCGGAATTCCCCGTAGCGGTGGTCGACAAGGTCGCTGATCAGCGCGGCACCCAGGAAATCGCCAAGGCTTATCTCGACTTCCTTTACACACCCGAAGGCCAGGAAATCCTTGCGGCTAACTTCAACCGCGTCCATGACGAGACGGTCGCTGCCGCCCATAAGGCCGACTTTCCCGAAGTGCGGCTGGTGACGGTGGAAGAGGCCTTTGGCGGCTGGGACAAGGTGACGGCGGATCATTTCGCCGATGGCGGATTGCTGGACCGCGTGTTCCTCAATCAATAAAGCTGAGCCGGGCGGCGCTCCTGTGGTGCGCTGCCCGATGCCGAGGACCGTATGGCCGCCGCTTCCCGACGCAATAACCTACTCCCCGGCTTTGGCGTAACGCTGGGGACCACCCTGCTCTATCTCGGCATCATCATCCTGCTACCCATTGCGGCCATGTTGCTGAAGGTGGCGGGGATGGGGCCGGCCGAGTTCTGGCGCATTGTTTCGTCGCCACGGTCGCTAGCCGCCTATCGGATCACCTTTTCTTCGGCGCTCATGGCCACCGCCTTCAACGGCGCCTTTGGCCTGCTGCTGGCCTGGGTGCTGACCCGCTACGAATTTGCCGGCAAGCGGGTGCTCGATACGCTGGTGGACCTCCCCTTCGCCCTGCCCACCGCCGTGGCAGGGCTCGTCCTCGTGACCCTCTTTGCCGATAATGGCTGGTATGGACAGTTGCTGGCGCCGATGGGACTACAGGTCAACTACACCCAGCTTGGCATCATTGTGGCCATGACATTCACCTCCATTCCCTTTGTGGTGCGCACGGTGCAACCGGTGCTCGAGGAAGCCAACCTTGAGCTCGAGGAAGCAGCAAGGACCCTTGGGGCAACGCCATGGCAGGTATTTGCCCGGGTGATATGGCCCACCATCTTGCCAGCCTTCATGGCCGGCTGCGTGCTGTCCTTTGCGCGCTCGCTCGGGGAGTTCGGCGCCGTGGTGTTCATCGCCGGCAACCTGCCAGGGCTAACCGAGATCGTGTCGCTGCTGATCTTTATCCGGCTCGACGAATATAACTACGAGGGTGCAGCGGCGCTGGCCTTTGTGCTGCTGCTGACCGCCTTTGGCACGCTGTTCCTGACCAATGCGCTCGCCGCCTGGCAGCTGCGCTACACGGATCGGAGCCGGATATGAGCCGGCTCGCCTCCGCCCCGCGCAGCCTCAGCGAGCGGCTGTTGATCGCCCTCGCGCTCGTGCTTTCGGGCCTCGTCCTCGTTGTGCCCTTGCTGCTGATTTTTGCGACGGCATTCCGCGAGGGGATCGGCGTTTACTTCAGCAATATCCTTGAGCCCAACACGGTCCACGCCATCTGGCTGACGGTGCTGACCTCGCTCGTCGTGGTGCCGATCAACATGGTGTTCGGGATCTGCGCGGCCTGGTTGGTGACCCGGTTCCGCTTTCCCGGACGGCAGCTGCTGGTGACGCTGATCGAGCTCCCGTTTTCGATCAGCCCCATTGTCGCGGGCGTGACTTATCTCTTCCTCTATGGCGGCCAAGGTCTGCTTGGGCCGGCGCTGCAAAGCGTAGGCATCCAGCTGATGTTCACGGTGTTTGCCATTTTCCTCGTGAGCCTGTTCGTTACTGCGCCCTTCGTCGCGCGCGAGCTCATCCCCTTGATGCAGCAGCAGGGAAGCGAGGACGAGGAGGCATCCCTGTCGCTCGGCGCCAATGGCTGGCAGATGTTTTGGTATGTCACCCTGCCCAATATTCGGTGGGCCCTGCTCTACGGGGCAGTGCTGTGCAATGCGCGCGTAATGGGGGAGTTTGGCGCGGTATCGGTGGTTGCCGGCTCCATTCGCGGGCAGACCAACACGCTGCCACTGCAGATCTCTCAGCTGTTCAACGACTTCAACGTCACCGGGGCCTTTGCCGCCGCATCGACCCTGGCGCTGATGGCGGTCGTAACATTGATCCTCAAATCGGTGCTCGGCCGTAACGCGGGCCGTGGATAGCGACCGCGTAAAGGTTCCACTCCGCAGGTGCGGCTTTTATTTTCCGGCTCTGGCATACAACGCCAGCCATGGGCGTTGCTCATGGCGAAATCCGGAGCCGTTATGACCACACCGCAGATGTTAGCCTTCCTTGTTATTGGCGCCATGATGGTCGCCTTTGTCTGGGGGAGGTGGCGATACGACGTTGTCGCCGTTGGTGCACTCCTTGCCGCCATGGCCGTGGGTATCGTGGCGCCTGAGGATGCCTTTAGCGGCTTTTCGGACGACATCGTCATCATCGTGGCCAGTGCCCTGATCGTCAGCGCCGCCATCGCCCGCTCCGGCGTCATGGAAGTGGCGGTGCGGCGCTTGGCACCGGGCTTGACCGCGCCACGCGCGCAATTGCTGTTGCTGGTGGTGGTGGTCACGGTGCTTTCCGCATTCGTCAAGAATATCGGCGCGCTGGCGATCATGATGCCCATCGCCTTCCAGATGGCGCGCCGCTCGGGCGTGTCGCCATCGCTGTTTCTGATGCCGATGTCGTTTGGCTCGCTCCTCGGCGGTCTGATGACCCAGATCGGCACCTCGCCTAATATCATTGTGTCGCGGGTGCGCGAGGAGTTGGTCGGCACGCCCTTCACCATGTTCGACTTCACCCCTGTGGGCGCGGCGCTCTCCGTGGTGGGTGTTGCCTTTCTCGTGCTGTGCTACCGCTTGCTCCCCGAGCGCCGACCGGCGGATGGCGGCATGGAATCCGCAGTCGACATCAAGAACTATACGACCGAAGCCCATGTGCTCGAGGATACTGGCGCGGTAGGGCTGCAGATCGGCGAATTGCAGGGGCTCGCGGACGGGCGGGCGATGGTGACGCGCATTCTCAGTGCTTCCGGACAGCGCCGTACACCCTTCCCGGACACCAAGCTCAAGGCGGGCGACACGCTACTGATTGAGGGTGAACCCGACGCGCTCGACAAGATGGTGGCGCAGGCAGGGCTTTCCTTTTCCGAGCGGCGCGACGCTATTGCCAATGCCTCCCAGGAAACCGGCACGATCGAAGCAATCGTGGGCGAGCGCTCGGACCTGATCGGCGCCACCGCGCAGGAACTGACGCTGTTCGATCGCACCGGGCTCAATCTTCTCGCGGTGAGCCGGCGCAATGAGCGCCTGACCGAGCGGCTGGGACAGATCCGGTTCCGCAATGGCGACGTGCTGCTGCTGCAGGGCGATCTCAACAAGCTGCCTGAATTGCTGCGCGAATGGGACTGCCTGCCCCTGGTGGAGCGTGGCTTACGCATTGGCAGCGTGCGCAACGGACTCGTGCCGCTCGGGATTTTGCTGGTGGCGATGGCAGCGACTGCCTTTGGAGTGGTGCCAGTAGCACCGGCGTTCTTTGCTGCGGCGGCCGCTATGGTGCTGACGCGCGCACTGCCGCTGCGGGAGGTTTATAATCGGATCGATGCGCCGATCCTGATCATGCTCGCTTGCCTCATCCCCGTCAGCGATTCGCTGCGCTCGACCGGCGGCACCGAGATCATCGCCGGCTGGCTTTCCGCCACCGCCAGCACCTTGCCGGGCTGGGGCGCTCTCGCCCTGATCATGGTTGCGGCCATGGCCGTGACCCCCTTCCTCAACAATGCGGCGACCGTTCTTGTGATGGCGCCGATTGCGGCGACCTTCGCCACCGATCTGGGCTATGCGCCCGAGGCGTTTCTGCTCGCGGTGGCGATCGGGGCCGGTTGCGATTTCCTCACGCCGATCGGGCATCAGTGCAACACGCTGGTGATGGTGCCGGGCGGGTACAAGTTCAGCGACTATGCGAGATTGGGGCTACCGCTATCGCTGCTGGTGATTCTGGTCGGGGTGCCGATGCTGATGCTGGTGTGGCCGTTCTAACGAGCTAGCGTGCTTGAGCGGGCCGATGCTCACCGGTAAGTTGCGGTACCGGAGACCGCGCCCTTCATGCACACATCCCACTCGATAGACCTGCCCGGCCAACCACCGCTCCTCCTGGGGCCCACCGCCAAGATCATGGG
This sequence comes from Devosia sp. Z6_126, assembly GCF_058133495.1. Taxonomy (NCBI): domain Bacteria; kingdom Pseudomonadati; phylum Pseudomonadota; class Alphaproteobacteria; order Hyphomicrobiales; family Devosiaceae; genus Devosia; species Devosia sp. Z6_126. The sequence continues at coordinate 233,851 of NZ_JBYUNO010000002.1, forward strand.
CATCCTCAATGTGACGCCCGATTCGTTTTCCGATGGCGGGCAACACAATCGGGTGGAAGCGGCTGTAGACCATTTTCGCATGATGGTGGCTGAGGGTGCAGATATCATCGATGTGGGCGGTGAAAGCACCCGCCCGGGCGCGGCATTGGTTGGCGTCCAGGAGGAACTGGACCGCGTTATGCCGGTGCTCGATGCGCTCCGTGCCGCCCAAATCGGGGTCCCGATTTCTATTGACACCTATAAGCCGCTGGTCGCCGATCAGGCGATCCAGGCGGGTGCCGCGATGATCAATGACGTTCATGGCCTGCAAGGCGATCCAGACATGGCTGCCGTGGCGGCGCTGCACGGGGTGCCGGTGATTGCCATGCACTGGGACAAGTCGCGCGACCCCGGCGACGATTTGTTGGCTGCCATGCAGAGCTATTGGGCGGGAACACTCGCGGTCGCCGAGGCGGCAGGGATCCGGCGTGAGCAGCTGATCGCGGACCCGGGCTTCGGCTTTGGCAAGAGCCTGGCCGAAAACTACGCCATGCTGACGCGGCTAGAGAAGGCGTGTTCCGCCGGGGACGGTGTGCAGTTGCCCATGCTGGTGGGGACATCGCGCAAGTCGATGATTGGCAAGGTGTTGGGCAACGAGCCCGAGGAGCGGCTCGCGGGTACGATCGCGAGCAATGTCTTGGCCTATAGCCATGGTGGCCATATCTTCCGGGTGCACGATGTGCGCGCGCATCGCGACGCGCTGCGCGTGGCGGAAGCGGCGCTATATGGCCCGCCGGCAGAAGGAAACAATTGAGATGAGCCAGCCATTCAGCGGCGACCGCATCATCCTGCGCGATCTCGGTTTTTACGGCTTCCACGGCTTGCTCAGCGAAGAACAAACGCTGGGCCAGCGCTTCTTTGTGGACCTTGAATGCGGGGTGGACCTGTCGGAGCCCGGCTATACCGACCAGATCGGCTCGACGGTCTCCTATGCCGAGATCTATGACGTGGTCAAAGCGGCCTTTGAAGGCAAGCGGGTCGATCTGATCGAGGCGCTGGGGCAGAACATCGTTGATGGCGTGTTCGCAGCCTTTGCCGATGTGCAGTGGATCGTGGTTCGGATCCGCAAGCCCGAAGCGCCGATCGCTATGGTGCGGGGGGAAGCGGCCATCGAGCTGCACCGTCAGCGGCCGGTCGCCTGATGGCACGGGCATGGCTCAGCCTGGGCGCCAATCTGGGCGATGCACCCGCCAATCTGGCGGAAGCCGTGCGGCGGATTGGTGAAGCGGACGGGGTCGCCGTCGTGGCGCAATCGGGCATGATCACGACCAAGCCCTGGGGCAAGACGGACCAGCCGGATTTTCTTAATCTGGCGCTAGAGATCAACACCGCGCTGGAACCCGTACCCTTGCTCGACGCGCTGCAGGCGATCGAAGCGGTGATGGGTCGGGAACGGCTCGAGCATTGGGGGCCGCGGCTGATCGATATCGATGTGGTAACCTATGAGCGGCTGGAGATGGATACGGCAAGGCTGACCTTGCCGCATCGCTATGCCCATGAACGCGACTTCGTGCTCGATCCGCTGCGGGAGATTGCGCCCGAAGTGGCGCAGTGGCTGACCAGCCGGCGCAGTTAGGGGCGCAGGTGCTCCAAGACGCCGACGGCGGCATCGAATTCGATGCGGCGGCGGGCGCGGCGATAGGCGGCTTCCTCGTCCTCGCCCCACTGGCCGATCTGGAAATCCTCGTCGAGATGGGCGGCCGTCCAGACATGGTCGGGGGTAAAGAGCTTGTGCCAAAGACCCAGCGCCAGCAGCCCCGAGCCGGTGAGCCCGGTGATGGAGACCAGTGCCGTCAGCACCAGCAGGTTCTCGCTTTCGAGCTCTTCGGCGAGCCGGCTCAGCGTTGCTGCAGGTTGCTCCTGGTGCACAATGCCGACCGTGGGCTGGAAACGAACGCCAAAATGGCGGGCCAGTAACACGAGCGCGTTGTCCCAAACGGCTTCCTGTTCGGCCACCAGCTCGCGCGGCGCTTCGGCGCGGTAGAGCATCAGGTCGCCGCCGGCGAATTTGATGATCTCGGCGCGCAATGCGGGCACCAACTCCTCGCCGCTTTCGATGGCTGAATTGATCAGCCGGACGGTGGGCATGGTGGTGGCGTCGATGCGTTCGCCCTGCGCCGCCCATTCCTCGGCCATGGTGGTGGCAATCCCGGCAGCGGGCACGACGATGGGCAATTTGCGCCCGGGCGTGCGCGTGGGGCGACCATCGAGGGTGACGACGAAGCCACCGTCAACCGGAGCGACGCCCATGTCCTTGTAGAAGCGGACGGGCAGCTCGACCTTGTCGAGTTCCTGGGCACGGCCATAGCCGTCATCGAGGTGCTTCTGGATGTCTTCAAGCTGGTCGCGCATGCTCTTGCTCCATCAGCTGTTCAACCGCGGCGTCGAGCTGATCAAACGTGTCGATCAGGATATCGGCTCCGGCCGCGAGCAATTCATCGGCTTCGTGATAACCCCAGCTAACCCCGATCGCCCATGCGCCGGCAGCCTTGCCCATCTCGATGTCAAAGGTAGTGTCGCCCACCATGATCGTATCCGTGGCCAGGGCGCCGCGTTCGTCCATGGCGCGGTGAATCATGCCGGGGTGAGGCTTGGAGGGATTGTGGTCGGGCGTCTGGAAGCTGACGAAATGACCGGCAATGCCATGCAGCGCCAGGATGCGCTCGACGCCAGCCAAGCCTTTGCCGGTGGCGATGCCGAGTTCAGTGTCGCTGCGCACGCGCAGCCGGTTCAGCGCATCAAGCGCGCCGGGGAACAGCGCTTCGCGGCTGCTGTCCGCTACGAGCGAGGCGCGATAGTGCGCCTTGTACGCATCGACCATGGGATCGATGATGGCGGGATCATCATTGCCGGCCAGACGCCCCAGCGCCAGTGGCAGCGACAAGCCGATGACCCGGCGCGCTTCGGCTGGCGTGGGCGGGCGCAGGCCGGCATCCTCGAAAGTGCGGGCCATGTGCTCGGCAATCAGGGCCTGCGTGTCGATCAGCGTGCCGTCCATGTCGAACATGATAAGGTTCATGCCGCTTCCTCCGGATCATCGCCCTGAACATCGTAGCGGTCGGGATCAAAGCCGAGCGCTTCAAAGCTCTGGCGCATATGGGGCGGCAGCGGGGCGGAGATATCGAGGCGCTTGCCACCACGCAGGGGCAGAGCGATGCGGCGGGCGTGAAGATGAAGCCCCTCCCCCAGCCCTTCGGCAGGCTGCCAGTTCTCGATATTGAAATAGCGGGGATCGCCGATGATGGGCGTGCCGAGCTGGGCCATATGGACGCGCAGCTGGTGGGTGCGGCCGGTGACGGGCTTGAGGGTCACCCAGGCAAAGCGACGGCTCGCAGTATCAGTGGTGGAATAATAGCTGGTGGAATGCTGCGCGCCGGGCGTGCCGTTGCGCACCACGACCATCTGCTCGCCATCGGTGGTCGACTGCTTGGCCAAAAAGCAGGAGATCTCGCCTTGGCGCGGCGTGGGATTGCCCGCGACGATGGCCCAGTAGATCTTGCGAGCCGAGCGGGAGCGGAAGACCGAGCCGAAATGGCTGGCGGCAGCATGGGTCTTGGCGACCACAAGGCACCCCGAGGTGTCGCGGTCCAGACGGTGCACCAGCCGGGGAGCTTCGCCCTTCTTGTTGGGCAGGCTCTTGAGCATGCCATCGATGTGTCGCTTGGTGCCGCTGCCGCCCTGCACGGCAAGGCCGGCAGGCTTGTTGAAGACATAAATGTCGTCGTCCTCATACAGGATGAGGTCGCGCAGGAACTGCGCGTCGGCATTGCTGACCTTGGGCGGCCGGGGCGCTTCGGCATCGTCGATGGGCGGGATGCGCACGGTCTGGCCGGCCGAGAGCCGCGTGCTGGTTTGCACCCGGCCCTTATCGACACGCACCTCACCATTGCGGATCAGCTTTTGCAGCCGTCCGAAACCAAGCTGGGGGAAATTCTGCGCAAACCAGCGATCCAGACGCATACCGTCTTCATCGCCGCTCACTTGGCGCTGCTGCACCGCACTCATGTCAGGCTGCCTCGCGTGACCAAAAGCCCCAGATACAGCCCCGCCACCGAAACAGCAACCGATGCCAGCACATAGAGAGCGGCCTGGAGGAGTGCGCCGCGCTCGATCAGCGTCAAAGTGTCCAGCGAAAAGCTCGAAAACGTCGTGAAACCGCCCAGAACGCCCACTGCGGCAAAGAGCCTCGCTTCCTCAGCCCAACTCGGGCTCCAGCGCACAAGCGAGCCCACCAGCAGCCCCATGGCCACAGAGCCCGCAATGTTGACCAGCAAAATAGCGAAGGGGAAGCCTGAGGGTAGCATACGCCCCAGAATCGTCGAGGCGCCGAAGCGCCCCATCGCACCCAAAGCGCCGCCGCAGGCAATCAACAGATAACCACTCATGCACTTGCTCCTTGCTCCCCATGGCGGTTTAGCCACAGTTCAAACAAATGCAAGAAGGCCGGTGTTGGCACGGGAACAGTTCCAAGTCTCAGCTATTGGGCAACAAAGTGACTGGGGCAGATAATGACCGTTTTTGATCAGGGGCTTGCGCTCGGCGTTCGTTCCATGGGGATGGCCCTGGCCATGCTGGCTCTCGCGGGATGCGTGAGCATCAGCAGCCGGTTGCCGGCCGTACCGGCAGCGCTGACCGAACAGGCCGGCATCCCGGGCTCGGCCATTGACGCCGATATTCGCTATTGGGGCGACGAAACCGCCGAGATGAAGGCCGCGGACCTGCGCGACGCGGGCGATGGCAGCATCGATTACCTGACGCTTTCGGGCGGCGGCATCAATGGCGCCTATGGCGCGGGCTATCTGGTGGGCTGGACGGCGCGCGGGGACCGGCCGCAATTCGAGGTCGTCACCGGCATCAGCGTCGGCGCCATGATCGCGCCCATGGCATTCCTTGGCCCGCGCTATGACAGCCGGCTGCAGGCGATCTTCGCCGATCTGGCGTTGCAGCGCTCACCCGCCCTCGACTTCGTTTCAGCCGTGCTGGGCGCGCCCTCGATCGCCAGCAACCGCCCGCTCATCAATGCCATTGCCCGCCTTGTCGATGCACAGGCCCTTGATGAGATTGCCATTGAGCACAAAAAAGGACGGCGCCTGCTGATCGGGACCACCAATCTGGATGCCGAGCGGCCGGTGGTGTGGGATATCGGCGCCATCGCCGTCAGTGCCATTCCCAACAAGCTGCGGCTGGTGCGCCAGATCATCCTGGCCTCGGCGGCGGTCCCGGGCATTTATCCGCCTGTGCTGATCAATGTTGCTGCAGGCGGCCGAGGCTATGACGAACTGCATGTGGATGGCGGGGTGACGCAGAACCTGGTTCTGCTGCCGGGCGGATTTGATGGGCTGCCGGGCGCCGCCTCCCGCAACCGGCACCTCTATGTCATTTATAACGGCACCATCGCTCCTACCCGCGAGCCGGTGCAGATGACCAGCGCCTCGATCCTGGGCCGTTCGATCCCGACGCTGCTGAAGTATCGCGGACGCAGCGACATCGCCGTGCTTTCGTCCATGGTGGCGGAAAGCGGCATCGACTACAGCCTTACGGCCATTCCCCCGGAGTTCCCAAGCACGGATAATCTGTTTGGCAGCCCGCAATGGCTGGTGGCGCTCTATAACTATGGCTTTGAAAGCGGCAAGGCCGGCGTGTGGCAGCAGGAGGACTAGTCGTCCTCCTCCCGGCCTGCCTTTTCGGTACGCAGACGGGCGAAATAATCGAGCCGCTTACCGAGGTCCCGTTCAAAGCCGCGGCCAACCGGATGATAAAAGCTCTGCCGCCCAAGCTTTTCGGGGAAGTACTCCTGCCCCGAAAAGCCTTCGGGCGTGTCGTGGTCATAGATATAGCCATCGCCATAACCCGAGCCCTTCATCAGCTTGGTGGGCGCGTTCAGAATGGTCATCGGCGGCATGGGCGAACCGGTGGACTTGGCAAGGCTGGTTGCGGCCTTGAACGCCGTGTAGACGGCGTTCGATTTGGGCGCGAGAGCCAGGTAGACCACGACCTGTGCGAGGGCGAGTTCGCCTTCGGGTGAACCCAGCATCTGGTAAGCGTCGCGGGCAGCGACGGCCTGGGGCAGCGCCTGCGGGTCAGCCAGGCCGATGTCTTCCACGGCCATGCGGATGAGGCGGCGGGCGAGGAACAGCGGATCTTCCCCGGCGTCGAGCATGCGCGCGAAATAATAAAGCGCCGCATCCGGGTCCGAGCCGCGCACGGTCTTGTGCAGCGCGGAGATCAGATTGTAGTGCCCGTCCTGGGCCTTGTCGTAGATGGGCGCGCGGCGCTGCACGACGGTCAGAAGCGCGGCGGCATCGAGAATCTCGCCAGGCTTGGCCGAGGCCAGTACTTCTTCCACCAGCCCTAGCAAGGCGCGGCCGTCGCCATCGGCAAGGGTTAGAAGCGTCGCGCGGGCATCGGGCTCCAGCGGCAACGCAGCCCCGCCAAGCGCTTCGGCACGCCCGACGAGTTTTTCCAAATCTTCGAGGCTGAGCGATTCGAAGCGCAGCACCTGGCTGCGCGAGAGCAAGGCGGCGTTGAGTTCAAAGCTGGGGTTTTCGGTCGTGGCGCCGACCAGCACCACAGTGCCGTCTTCCATCACCGGCAGAAAGCCATCCTGCTGGGCGCGATTGAAGCGGTGGATTTCGTCCACGAACAGCAGCGTCTTCTTGCCGGAAAGCCGAACGAAGCGAGCCCGCTCAAACACCTTCTTGAGATCGGCCACGCCGGAAAACACCGCCGAGATCTGCTCGAACTCATAGCCGATCTGATCGGCGAGGAGACGCGCCACCGTGGTCTTGCCGGTGCCGGGCGGGCCCCACAGGATCAGCGACCCCAGCCGGCCAGAGGCAATCATGCGGCGCAGCGTTCCATCGGGCCCGAGCAGGTGGGTCTGCCCGATCACCTCATCGAGGCTGCGCGGACGCAACTGATCGGCCAGAGGGCGGGCGCGATCCTCGTCGGACTGATCGGTCGGGGTGGCGAAAAGATCGGCCATGGGGCTCCTTTAGCCGCTGACAATGCTGCGCAACACCCGCCCGTCGCGCTGGAGGATAATCTGCCAGGTACGGACCCGCTGCGCGACGGCACTGGTGAAGGCCTGCACGGTATCCATGCTGATATCGTTGAGCGAAAGCACGATGTCGTCCACCCGCAAACCCATCTGATCGGCAGGCGAGCCGGGCTCCACCGCCGTGATCAGCACGCCCTTGGCGTCGTAAGGCAGGTCCTTGGCTTCGGCAAGGGCCGGATCAAGCTGACGCACGCTGGTCCCGGCAAAGCGGGTGTTGCCGCTGATGTCGGCGATCTTGTCTGGTCCGGCAGCGGGGGCAGTCTCGACAGTGAAGGCAATGGCCTGGGTGTTGCCGCCGCGCAGGCGCTCGAGCTGGGTCTGGGTGCCGATCGGCTTGGTGGCGAGGCGGAAGTTGAAGGCGCTGGGATCATCGACAGTGATGCCGTCCACGGACACGATCACATCGCCCGAGGCAAAGCCGGCGCGTTCGGCCGGCCCACCAGGCGCCACTTCGGTGATCAGCGCCCCATGCGGCGCGGGCATGCCGAGGCTCTTGGCGATATCGGCGGTCACTGTCTGCATCTTGGCGCCGAACCAGGGGCGCACGATTTCGCCACCGGCGACACCGGCATCGGCCACCAGCCGCGCCATGTTGGCGGGGATGGCAAAGCCGATGCCTACCGAGCCCCCGGTTTGGGAATAAATGGCGGTGTTGATGCCAACTAGCTTGCCGTCGAGATCGACAAGCGCGCCGCCGGAATTGCCCGGATTGATCGCCGCATCGGTCTGGATGAAGAACTCGTAATCGCTGCTTTCCACGCCGGTGCGGGCCAGGGCGGAAACAATGCCGCTCGTCACCGTCTGCCCGACGCCGAAGGGATTGCCGATGGCGAGCACCAGATCGCCAACGAGGAGCCCGTCCGAATCGGCAAAGGTGATGGCTGGGAAGGTGACGGAAGCGGGGTCGCGCACGCGCAGGACGGCCAGATCGGTCTGGGCGTCCTCGACGACGATGTCGACGGCAAACTCACGGCCATCTGAAAGGGCGATACGCACATCGGTGGCGCTCTCTATCACATGGCGGTTGGTGAGCACGACGCCGCTGGCATCGACAATCACGCCGGAGCCTAGCGAGCGGCTCTCGCGCGGTCGGCTCTGGAACTGGCGGCCACCAAAAAAGCGCTGGAAGAACGGATCGCTGGCAAAGGGGGATGTGGCCTGCTGCTCGATGCGGGTGGCATAGACATTGACCACCGAAGGGGCGACCGTCGCCACGACCGGCGCGAAGCTGAGCTTGAGCTGGCCCTCGCTCTGGGGCACCTGCCGCCCAGCAGGCGCCGAGGTAAGATCCTGACTTTGCGCCACGGTGGCTTGCTGTAGGGGAGCCAAAGCCAGTGTCCCGCCCAGAGCCAGAGCTCCAAGCACCAAACCAGCCCCGATCCAAGCCTGCACACGCATCAAGCAAAACTCCAGCAAAGGGTGCGGCGCGGCGGCCGCGGAGGGGCAGCGAAACGCCCAGACTTTGTCGTCAAAATGGCACAGCGGCCAGCAGATAAATCCAATGCAAATAAAGGTTTGAATTGGGGGGCCTGGCACCCTATATGCAGCGCTCACCTCCCCCCTCTCTCCTGTGCCGGAAAGGCAAGTCGTCAATGACCACTGAGCCGAAACACGTGTTTCCCAATACCTCCGCGCTGATCGCTGCGGAAGCTCCGGATTTTCCGGCATTTCTGTTCTCGGAGCGGGAGTTGCACAAGGCCACAAAGGTGTTTCGCAAGGGCTTTGACGGGCTGCTGACTTATGCCGTCAAGTGCAACCCCTCGCCTCACATCATTGCGCAGCTGCACCGCGAAGGGCTCAAAGCATTCGACGTTGCCTCCAATCGCGAGATGGAGCTGGTGCGCGACTATGCGCCGGGTGCAGCAATGCACTACAACAACCCGATCAAGAACAAGCGGGAAATCGTGCGGGCGTATGAGGAGTTCGGCGTTCGCTCCTTCACCATCGACCATCCCCAGCAGCTCGATCAGCTTGCGTCAGTGGTGTCGCCGTCGCGCGATGTGGAAGTCACCACGCGCTTCAAGGCGGGCAAGGCGCTCAAGTCCTATGACTTTGGCATCAAGTTCGGCGTGATGGAGCAAGGCGCCGCCGAGATCGTCACCATGGTCGAGCAGATGGGCTATACGCCGAGCCTCTGCTTCCATGTCGGCTCGCAGTGCGAAGACGCCTATGCCTATGAGCGTCACATCGCGGCGGCATCGCGCATCGTGAACGAAGCGGGGATCGAGCTGAAACGCCTTAATATCGGTGGCGGCTATCCCGCCCCCTACCCGACCAGCGAAGCGCCGCCGATGGACTATTATTTCGAAACGATCTCGACCGCGGTCGAGGATCATTTCGGCAACAAGAATCGCCCTGAGCTGATCATCGAGCCCGGTCGGGCCCTCGTGACCTCGTCGACCTCGCTGCTGCTGCGGGTGAAGCATCAGCGTGGCGGCCAATCGGTTTATGTCAATGACGGCGCCTATGGCTCGCTGATGGAAGTGAAGTTCATGCACTTTACTCCCCCAGTGCGGGTGTGGCGCGGTGCGCGGGTGCACGACAACAATGCCGAGTTCTCCGAGTTCACCATCTGGGGGCCGACCTGCGACAGCTATGACGTGCTGCCCCAGGTGTTCACCCTGCCCGCCGATATCGATGAAGACGACTGGATCGAGTTCGGCCTGATGGGTGCCTATACCCAGGCCTCGCTGACCCCGTTCAACGGCTTTGACCGCCGTGACCAGTACTGGGTCGAGGAAGTCTACACCGGCAAGGACGTCCAGCCGGAATAAGCGCGAAACAGCTGAACAAGGGCCACCCCAGACCATCGGGGTGGCCTTTTCGTTTTGGGGAGGAGGAAGATGCCGCAATTGCCGCCGCTGGCCGCCATGGGCGAGCGCATCGTGATCATGGGGCCCAGCAATGCCGGCAAGTCAACGCTGTGCGTTGCCCTCGCCCAGAAGCTTGGAGCGACACCGGTGCACCTCGACCAGCTTCGGCACCTGCCGGGCACGGACTGGCAGTTGCGCCCGGATGCACAGTTTCACCAGCTACACGACGAGGCCATCCGTTGTGAGCGTTGGGTGATGGACGGCAACTATTCGCTACTGCTGCCGCAGCGCCTTCAGCGTGCTACCGGCGTCATCATTCTCGATGACCATTTCATCCGGCGCCATCTGCGCTATCTCAGGCGAACCCTGTTGCAGAAGCGCCGTGCCGGCAGCCTCGAAGGCAACAAGGACAGCGTCAAATGGGCGATGATCCGCTGGATCTGGAAGACGCGGCGCAGCACTGATCGCCTGAACCTGCTGGCGGCGGAGGCCGGCCTGCCCGTGGTGTTCTGCCGGAGCCTCGATGAGGTGAAGGCGCTTTATTGTGCCTGGGCGCTCTGAGCCGGCGTGTTGGCATCGGTCGGCTTTACCAAGCCGAGCCGGATCACGCTTTCGGCGGTGGCGAGAATGGCATCCCGCCCGCTGATGAAGGGGCGGCCAAGCAAGCCCTCCCCTTTGGTGCGATCGTAATGTTTCTGGTTGCCGATATCATTGATGATCTGGCGCGTGGGCCCGCCAAACCGCGCCAGCAGCTTAATCAACCAATCGGGCACCTGTTTGCGGGTGATGGCCCGGTCGGGATAGGCGCTGCGCAAGATTTCGGCCACATCGGGAAACGGCACATAGTCCGAGGTCGCCAGATAACGGTGCCCGGCAGAGGATGACTGCTGGAGCGCGGCAACGTGCATCGCGGCCACGTCGCGGACATCCACCACCGAAAAGCCATTGCTGGGCATGGCGGGCGTAGAGCCCTCCAGAAGCCCCGAGACCATGCGCAGGGACACACTGGCATCATCGTCGAGCGCCGGTCCCAGGATGGCGCCAGGGTGGATCGTGGTCAGCGCCAAGCCCTCGGAGCGCGCATAAGCCCAGGCGGCGCGTTCAGCCTTGGTCTTGCCCACGCAATAGGCCCAGGTGAACTTCATCGCGGCGAGATCGGTGAAGTGCTCCTCGGTGTAAACCCGCTGGCCCGTGACATGCCCATGGCCATAGCCGACGGTGGCGATTGAAGACGTCATCACCACGCGTTTGACCCCCGTGACCACGGCAAAGCGCAAGACCCGCTCGGTGCCCTCTACGGCCGGGGCGATAACCTCCTGCGGATCTTTGGGTTCGATACCGAGGATCTGGGCTGCGACATGGACAATCGCATCCACCCCGATCATCGCGTCCCGCCAACCCCGATCGTGCATCAGGTCGAGCTTGACGAGTTGCAGGCGTGACAAGACCCCCTGCCCCAACTCGGCGGCGACAGTCTTGCGGACGGCCTCTGCCTTGCCTTCGGAGCGCACCGTGCCGCGTACGTCAAAACCGGCGCGCAGCAACTCGAGGACGGTCCACTTTCCGACAAACCCACTCGCACCGGTGACCAGGATCCGACCAGACTGCATTGCGGCACCCAAAAACAAAAGCGGCCACGGAGTGAACCGCAGCCGCTTCTAAAAGTCTATGGGTCTGAGCGCTTACGCGGCTTCGGACTCGTCTTCGTCGCGATACTGTACCGGGCCGCTGTCCTGGCCCTTCGCATTGACGTCACGATCAACAAACTCGATCACGGCCATGGGCGCATTGTCGCCATAGCGGAAGCCGGCCTTCATGATGCGGATATAGCCGCCCTGACGCTCGGCATAACGCGGGCCGAGCACTGCGAACAGCTTGGCAACCTGGCCTTCGTCACGGATCTGAGCGATAGCCTGACGGCGGGCATGCAGGTCGCCGCGCTTAGCGAGGGTGACGAGCTTCTCGACGATCGGACGCAGGTCCTTGGCCTTGGGAAGCGTGGTGACGATCTGCTCGTGCTTGATCAGCGCGGCGGACATGTTGGCAAACATCGCCTTGCGATGGCTGGCCGTACGGTTGAGTTTGCGGCCTGAATTACCGTGGCGCATGGTGGTCTCCTAAAGTGCTTGGCAGCGCGCGATCAATAATGATCTTCGTAGCGCTTGGCGAGGTCATCGATATTCTCGGGTGGCCAGTTGTTGACGTCCATTCCGAGATGAAGCCCCATCTGTGCCAGGACTTCCTTGATTTCGTTGAGCGACTTGCGGCCGAAGTTCGGGGTCCGCAGCATCTCGGCTTCCGTCTTCTGGATCAGGTCGCCGATGTAAACGATGTTGTCGTTCTTGAGGCAGTTGGCCGAACGCACCGAAAGCTCGAGTTCGTCGACCTTCTTGAGCAGCGCCGGATTGAAGGCCAGCTCGGGCACGGAATCCTGCGCCTTTTCCTTGCTGGGCTCTTCGAAGTTCACGAACACCGAGAGCTGATCCTGCAGGATGCGGGCGGCGTATGCCACGGCATCATCCGGCGAGATCGCGCCATTGGTTTCTACCTGCAGCGTCAGCTTGTCCTTGTCGAGCGATTCACCAGCGCGGGTGGCATCAACCTTGTAGGACACGCGACGAACCGGCGAAAACAGCGAGTCCACCGGGATGTACCCGATCGGCGCGTCTTCAGGACGGTTCTTGTCGGCAGGCACATAGCCCTTACCGGTGTTCACAGTGAACTCGATATTGATCTCGGCGCCATCATCAAGATGGCAGATCACGAAATCGGGGTTCAGCACTTCGATATCGCCGGTGACCTTGATGTCGCCCGCGGTTACAGCGCCCGGCCCCTGCCGCGTGAGCTGCAGACGCTTTGGGCCTTCGCCGCCCATCTTCAACGCGATCTCTTTCACGTTGAGGACAAGGTCGGTCATGTCCTCGCGCACGCCCGGCAGCGAGGAGAATTCGTGCAGAATGCCATCAATCTGGATTGCCGTCACCGCCGCGCCCTGAAGCGACGACAGCAGCACGCGACGCAGGGCGTTACCAAGGGTAAGCCCGTAACCGCGCTCAAGCGGCTCGGCAACAACCGAGGCCACGCGCGCGTTATCGCTGCCCGAAACAATCTCCAGCTTGGTCGGCTTAATCAGTTCTTGCCAGTTCCTCTGGATCGTCACGGTTCTTGTCCTTTCAAAATCGCGGCCCTCGCCCGGCCGCACCGCCGCAAACGCAATAAGACTCCCGGCCGCCCCGGCCGGGAGCTCTTGACTGCTCTATTAAACGCGGCGCCGCTTGCGCGGACGGCAGCCGTTGTGCGGGATCGAAGTGACGTCACGGATCGAGGTGACGTTGAAACCGGCAGCCTGGAGAGCGCGCAGCGCGGACTCGCGACCCGAACCAGGACCGCGCACTTCAACCTCGAGGGTCTTCATGCCGTGTTCCTGAGCCTTCTTGGCAGCATCTTCAGCAGCGACCTGAGCCGCGTACGGGGTCGACTTACGAGAACCCTTGAAGCCCATCACACCGGACGAGCTCCACGAAATCGTGTTGCCCTGCATGTCAGCGATGGTGACCATGGTATTGTTGAAGGATGCATTCACGTGAGCAACACCCGACGTGATATTCTTGCGCTCCTTGCGGCGGACGCGCGTGGTTTCAGTCTTAGCCATTTAATTCCTCTGATCGATATCTACGCTGCCGTCAGCCTTAGGGCGGCCCCGGCAGCTACATCGAAGAACCCCAAAATGGGTTCTTACTTCTTCTTGCCGGCAATCGGCTTGGCCGGACCCTTGCGGGTGCGGGCATTGGTATGGGTACGCTGACCGCGAACCGGTAGACCACGACGGTGGCGCAGGCCGCGATAATTGCCCAGGTCCATCAGACGCTTGATGTTCATTGCCACATTGCGGCGCAGATCACCTTCCACAACATAGTCGCGGTCGATGGTTTCACGGATCTGGATAACTTCAGCGTCGGTCAATTCATTGACGCGGCGCTCGGCTGGAATGCCAACCTTGGTGCAGATATCCTCGGCGAACTTGTCACCGATCCCGTGGATATACTGCAACGCGATGATCACGCGCTTATTCGTCGGGATATTGACGCCAGCAATACGAGCCACGTCTGCTCTCCTTCATTCAACACGGATACCGTCACGGCCCGTGCCTTAAACAACAAGGGACCGGATTTCGACCCCCAACCAATTGAGGAACCGAATCCAGCCCAATAATCTATGGAACTGACGCGGTTCTTTAAGGACTTGACAAGCCAGAGTCAACTGCCCTGCCAAATCTGCCTTCAGTGCTCGATGGCCGCCTTGATGGCATCGGTCACTGCGGTGACCGGCGCCATGCCGTCCACAGTTCGCAGTAGACCCTTGCCACTGTAATAGGCAACCAACGGCGCGGTTTGCTCGCCGTAAACGGCAAGGCGCTTGCGCAGCACGTCCTCGTTGTCGTCGGCGCGAGCGCCGCCACTTTCCTTGGCGCGATTGATCACGCGCTGGACCAAAACATCGGGATCGGCCTTGATCTCGACCACTGCGTCGAGCTTGACACCCTTGGCCGCCAGCATCTCACCCAAGGCTTCCGCCTGGGCAATGGTGCGGGGAAAGCCGTCGAGGATAAAGCCGGGCTGGCAGTCCTGTGCATCGAGCCGTTCAGCAACGATGCCATTGACGATCTCGTCGGAAACTAGATCCCCACGATCCACAATGGCCTTGGCCTCAAGCCCCAACGGGGTCTTGGCCGCAATAGCCGACCTCAGGATGTCCCCGGTGGAGAGCTGCGGAATTCCGTAGGTCTCCAGCAGGATTTTTGCTTGTGTCCCCTTGCCCGCTCCTGGCGGCCCCAACAGGATCAACCTCATCGACGTTTGCCCCCACCCAGACGAGACTTCTTGACCAGCCCTTCATATTGCTGCGCAATCAGATGGCTCTGGATCTGGCTAACCGTATCGAGCGTCACCGTCACCATGATCAGCAGCGAGGTGCCGCCGATGAACTGGCTCACCGCCAGCTGGTTGTGGATCAACTCGGGAATCAGCGCCACGACAGTCAGATAAAGCGCGCCGATCAGAGTGATACGAGTCAGCACATAGTCGATGTACTGAGCGGTCCGTTCGCCAGGACGGATGCCCGGAATGAAGCCGCCGGAGCGCTTGAGATTGTCGGCAGTTTCCTGCGGATTGAAGACGATCGCCGTGTAGAAGAAGGCAAAGAAGATGATGAAGAAGGCAAAGAGCGCAAGGTAAAGTGGTTGCCCACGACCGAGCAGCGCAGTGGTCACCTGAAGCCATTGCGGCGCGTTGCCTTGAGCGGCAAAGGACGCGATGGTTGCAGGCAGCAGCAGGAGCGATGAACCGAAGATCACCGGGATCACGCCTGCCGTGTTGAGCTTGAGCGGCAGATGCGAGGTGTCACCCTGGAACATCTTGTTGCCGACCTGGCGCTTTGGATACTGGATCAGTAGCCGGCGCTGGGCGCGTTCGAAGAACACGATGAAGGCAATCACCGCAATCGAAAGCAGCACAATGCCAAAGCCAGCCAGGGGCGGCAAAGCACCGGTCCGGCTCAGCTCGAAAGTCTGAACGATCGTGGTCGGCAGGTTGGCGACGATACCGGCAAAGATGATCAAGGAAATGCCGTTGCCCACGCCGCGTGCAGTGATCTGTTCGCCCAGCCACATCAGGAACATGGTGCCGCCAACCAGCGTGATCACCGTCGAGATACGGAAGAACCAACCTGGATTGAGCACAACGCCCTGGCTGCCCTCCAGTCCGACGGCGATGCCGTAAGCCTGAACGGCACAAAACACCACGGCAAGATAGCGCGTGTACTGGTTCATCTTGCGACGGCCAGCTTCGCCTTCTTTCTTGAGCGCCTCAAGACGAGGCGATGCGGTGGCGATCACCTGCACGACGATCGAAGCCGTGATATAGGGGATCAGGTTGAGGGCAAAGATCGCCATGCGTTCGACGGCACCGCCGGCGAACATGTTGAACATGCCGATAATGCCCTGCTGGGATTGTTCGAAGGTCGCGCGGAACGCGTCCGGATCAATGCCAGGAACGGGAATAAAAGTGCCAAGACGATAAACGAGCAGCGCGCCCAGTGTGAACCAGATGCGCTGCTGAAGGGCCTTGGCCTTCGAGAAGGTCGAGAAGTTTAGATTACGAGCTAGTTGCTCGGCTGCGGACGCCATGCATCGCTCCCTATGGCTTTAAGGCCAGGCGCGTAAGACCGAGTGAAATCACTCGGCCTGTGCGTCCTCTGCCGTCGACTTTGCCTTGAGCAAATCGACCTTGCCGCCTGCAGATTCAATAGCTGCAAGCGCACCCTTGGTTGCATAATCAACCTTGAAGGTGACCTTGGAGGCGGTGAAACCCTCAGCACCGATCAGGCGCACGCCGTCCTTGACGCGACGGATCACGCCGGCAGCAACAAGAGCCTGAGCATCGACAATACCGGACACGTCCAGCTTGCCGCTATCGATGTAGTTCTGGATGCGATCGATACGGATCTGGTTCCAGTCCTTGGGGTTCGGCGGATTGAAGCCGCGCTTTGGCATACGCATGTGAAGGGGCATCTGGCCGCCTTCAAAACCGTTGATCGCCACGCCTGAGCGTGCGGTCTGGCCCTTGCCACCGCGACCACCGGTCTTGCCCTTGCCCGAACCGATACCGCGGCCTACGCGGATACGGGTCTTGCTGGAGCCTGGATTATCACGAAGTTCGTTCAAACGGGTCATGGGGGACCTTCTTTCCTACTCGCCGATTACGCGGACGAGGTGCGGGAGCTTGTTGATCATGCCGCGCACTTCGGGCGTATCAATCAGCTCGCGCTTCTTGTTCATCTTGTTCAGCCCCAGACCGATCAGGGTTGCACGCTGCACCTTGTCACGGCGGATCGGTGATCCGATCTGCTGGACGGTAATGGTTTTGCCATCAGCCATTTTTAATCTCCGACTAGGTGGTGCGATCAGACTTCGACGGCAGCTTCGCCGCGGCGAGCCTGCAGTTCGGAAACCTTTAGGCCACGACGGGAGGCCACCGAGCGAGGGCTATCAACGCGCTTGAGCGCATCAAAGGTAGCCCGCACCATGTTGTATGGGTTTGCAGTGCCCTGCGACTTAGCAACGATGTCGTTGATGCCAAGAGTTTCGAACACAGCGCGCATCGGACCACCAGCAATGATGCCGGTACCGGGAACGGCTGCGCGCAGGATCACCTTGCCGGCGCCGTGACGACCCTGCACATCGTGGTGCAGCGTACGAGCGTCGCGCAGGGGTACGCGGATCATCTGCCGCTTCGCCTGCTCTGTGGCCTTGCGGATTGCTTCTGGAACTTCACGCGCCTTGCCGTGACCAAAGCCAACGCGGCCCTTCTGGTCGCCAACAACAACAAGCGCTGCAAAGCCGAAGCGACGGCCACCCTTGACCACCTTAGCCACACGGTTGATGTGGACCAGGCGATCGACGAATTCGCTTTCGCGTTCTTGAACGTCTCTGCTCATAATGTTTTTCCTTGCCGTGTCTTAGAACTGCAGACCGCCCTCGCGGGCTGCCTCTGCAAGGGCCTTTACACGGCCGTGATAGATGTACGACCCACGGTCGAAGACGACTTCGGCAACGCCAGCCTGGGTGCCGCGCTCGGCAATCAACTTGCCGATCGCTGCTGCAGCCTCGGCGGTGCTGCCATTGGCAACACTGGACTTGATGTCCTTGTCGAGCGTCGAAGCGGCCGCAAGGGTGCGACCCGTCGTGTCATCGATGATCTGAGCGTAGATATTCTTGTCCGAACGGAAAACCGACAGACGCGGACGACCGAAGGCACGAGCCTTGAGCGCCTTGCGGACACGGGCCTTGCGGCGCTCCGCACCTTTTGCACTAATAGCCATAGCTGGCGCTCCTTACTTCTTCTTGCCTTCTTTGCGGAAGACCTGTTCGCCCAGGTACCGCACGCCCTTGCCCTTGTAGGGCTCTGGAGCACGCCACTCGCGGATATTGGCCGCAACCTGGCCAACCTGCTGCTTGTCCGTACCGGTTACGATGATCTCGGTCGGTGCAGGGACAGCAAGCGTGATGCCCGCAGGGGCTTGGTAGATCACTTCGTGGCTGAACCCAAGCGAAAGCTTGATGTCCTTGCCCTGCATTGCAGCGCGATAACCAACACCCTGGATCGCCAGCCGCTTTTCAAAGCCCGTGCTGACACCGGTGACCATGTTCTGGATCAGTGCACGGGTGGTGCCCCAGGCAGCGCGCGCCTCACGGGTGTCGTTGGCCGGAACAACGGTGATGCCGTCGTCGCCCTGCTCAACATTGACAACTTCCATGAGGGGCAGGCTCAGCTCGCCCTTGGGCCCCTTGGCGGTTACGGTGCGACCATTGACGGTCACCGTAACGCCACTCACCGGTGCAACCGGTTTCTTGCCAGTACGTGACATTTTCAGTTCAATCCTTGAGTAATCGTCTTACCGTGGATCCAGGGCACAAGCCCTAGAACACGCGGCAGAGTACCTCGCCACCGACATTGGCGGCCTTGGCTTCGTGGTCGGCCATCACACCCTTGGGGGTGGAGAGGATCGACACACCCAGGCCATTCGCAACCTGGGGAATATTCTTGACCGACGCATAAACGCGACGGCCCGGACGCGAAACGCGCTCGATGGTGCGAATCACGGGGTCGTTTTCGGCATACTTCAGTTCGATTTCGTATTCGGCAGCGCCGTTCTCGAACTTGGTTTCCGAATAGCCGCGGATGAAGCCTTCGGACTGAAGCACGTCCAGGACACGGCCACGCAGCGTGGAAGCCGGCGTGGACACGGAAGTCTTGCGGCGCAACTGGGCATTGCGGATGCGGGTCAGCATATCGCCGATGGGATCGGAAAAGCTCATCTCAGATTCTCCTTACCAGCTCGACTTCACGAGGCCGGGAATCATGCCCATGTTGCCCAGCTCACGCAGGGCAATACGGCTCATCTTGAGCTTACGATAGTAAGCGCGTGGACGACCCGACACTTCACAACGGTTGCGCACCCGCACCTTGGCGGAATTGCGCGGCAGTTCGGCCAGCTTGAGCTGGGCGGCGAAACGCTGATCAATGGGGATCGACTGATCCTTGGTCTGCGCCTTGAGAGCTGCGCGCTTGCCGGCATACTGCTTGGCGAGCGCAACGCGCTTCTTGTTCTTTTCAATGGAGCTGGTCTTGGCCATGTCCTGTTCCTTATCCTTCCCCTGCCCGCTTACTGGCGGAACGGGAAGTTGAATGCCTTGAGAAGCGCGCGCGCCTCATCATCGCTCTTGGCCGTCGTCGCAATGACGATGTCCATGCCCCAGACCTGGTCAACCTGATCGTAGTTGATTTCCGGGAAGATGATATGTTCCTTGATGCCCATAGCGTAGTTGCCACGGCCGTCAAATGAATTCGGATTGAGGCCGCGGAAATCTCGCACGCGGGGCAGCGCAATGTTGACCAGACGGTCAAGGAATTCATACATGCGCGTCTTGCGCAGCGTGACCTTAACGCCCAGCGGCATGTCTTCGCGCACCTTGAAGCCAGCGATCGACTTGCGAGCATGGGTGATCACGGGCTTCTGGCCGGCAATCTTTTCCAGATCGCCTGCAGCGCTCTTGACCTTCTTGGTGTCGTTGACAGCTTCGCCAACGCCCATATTCAGCACGATCTTGTCGAGCTTGGGCATTTCCATGACGTTCTTGTAGGAGAACTGCTCCTGAAGAACCTTGCGGATATTTTCTTCATACTCGGTACGAAGCCGCGGAATGTAAGCGGTCTCAGCCATCGATCACATCTCCGGTCGACTTGGCAACGCGCGTCTTGACGCCGTCGTTGATCTGGAAACCGACGCGGGTGGGCTTGCCATCCTTATCGGCGAGCGCGATGTTCGACAAATGGATCGGGGCTTCCTTGGTGAAGATCCCTGCATCGGTCGACGCGGTCTGCTTAGTGTGGCGACGAACCAGGTTGATACCCTGGACCAGCGCCTTGGTTTCGGTCGGGATGACCTGCAGGACCTGCCCGGTCTTGCCCTTGTCCTTGCCGGCCAGGACGACGACCTTGTCGCCCTTTTTAATCTTGGCAGCCATTACAGCACCTCTGGCGCGAGCGAAATGATCTTCATGTGGTTCTTGGCGCGAAGCTCGCGCGGAACTGGTCCGAAGATACGAGTGCCGATTGGCTCTTTCTGATTGTTGATCAGAACCGCGGCATTCTTGTCGAAGCGGATTACGGTGCCATCGGGACGACGGATGTCGAACGCGGTGCGAACGACCACGGCCTTCATGACCTGGCCCTTCTTGACACGGCCACGTGGAATGGCATCCTTGACGGAGACAACGATGATGTCGCCGACCGAAGCGTACTTGCGGTGCGAACCGCCCAGTACCTTGATGCACATGACCCGCTTGGCGCCGGAGTTGTCGGCAACATCGAGATTGGACTGCATCTGGATCATGGCGTAGCACCTTCCTGAGCCGCGTCCTGAACCAGCGTCCAGCGCTTGTTCTTGGAAATCGGCGCACACTCTTCGATCCAAACGATCTGCCCGACCTTGGCCAGATTGGCCTCGTCATGGGCGTGATACTTCTTGGACCGGCGAACCGTCTTCTTCATCACGGGATGCGTGAAGCGGCGCTCAACGCGCACCACGACCGTCTTCTCATTGGCGTCGGAGACCACAGTCCCCTGCAAAACGCGCTTTGGCATGGTCGCGGCTCCTTACTTCGCTGCGTTCTTTTCGCCGAGGATCGTCTTGATCCGCGCGATGTCGCGGCGGACGGACTTTACCTGGGCCGGCTTTTCCAGCTGCTGGGTAGCACGCTGGAAACGCAGGTTGAACTGTTCTTTCTTGAGGTCGACGAGCTGATCCTTCAGTTCGTCTGCGGTCTTGCTCCGCACATCACTGGCTTTCATGCTCGCAGTCCTTAGTCGGCAATGCGGGTAACAACCCGCGTCATGATCGGAAGCTTCATTGCGCCAAGGCGCAGCGCTTCCTTGGCAACGTCCTCGGGGACGCCGTCGATCTCGAATACAATGCGGCCCGGTTTAACACGAGCAGCCCAGAATTCAACCGAACCCTTGCCCTTACCCATACGCACTTCAGTCGGCTTCTTGGAAACCGGCACATCTGGGAAGATACGGATCCAGACACGACCCTGGCGCTTCATCTCGCGGGTGATGGCGCGACGAGCAGCTTCGATCTGGCGAGCGGTTACCCGCTCTGGCTCAGTCGCCTTGAGGGCATACTGGCCGAAGGCAAGCTCGGTGCCGCCCTTGGCGACGCCGTGGATACGGCCCTTGTGCGCCTTGCGGAACTTAGTCTTTTTTGGTTGCAGCATAATGAACTAACCTTCTTATGCGCGTTCACGATCGCGGTCACCGCGATCAGGCCGCGGACCACGCTCGCTGCGTTCGCTACGCTGACCACCGGCATCGTTGCCTTCAGTCGCGCGACGCTCATGGGCAGTGGGATCGTGCTCGAGAACTTCACCCTTGAAGATCCAGACCTTGATACCGATGATGCCATACGTGGTTTCGGCTTCGGCAGTGCCGTAGTCGATATCAGCACGCAGGGTGTGCAGCGGAACGCGACCTTCGCGGTACCATTCGGTACGAGCGATGTCAGCGCCACCAAGGCGACCACCAACATTCACGCGGATGCCACCGGCGCCCATGCGAATTGCGGTCTGCACAGCACGCTTCATGGCGCGGCGGAAGGCAACACGACGTTCCAGCTGCTGGGCAATGCCTTGGGCAACGAGGGTCGCATCGGTTTCCGGCTTGCGCACTTCAACGATGTTGATGTGCACTTCGCTGTCGGTGTACTTCTTGACCTTGGCGCGGATCTTGTCGATGTCTGCGCCCTTCTTGCCGATCACGATGCCCGGACGGGCGGTGTGGATCGACACGCGGCACTTACGGTGCGGACGCTCGATGACGATCTTCGAAACAGCAGCGGCCTTGAGGTCCTCAAGAAGCGTCTCGCGGATCTTGAGGTCTTCCTGCAGCAGCGAACCGTATTCGCCCTTGTTGGCGAACCAGCGGCTGTCCCAGGTGCGGTTGATGCCCAGGCGGAAGCCGATTGGATTGATCTTCTGGCCCATTATGCGGCCTCCTCAACTTGCCGGACGATGATCGTCAGATGCGCGAAAGGCTTCTCGATCCGCGACGACCGGCCACGGCCACGAGCCGTGAAACGCTTCATGACAAGCGAGTTGCCGACATAGGCTTCGGCGACGACGAGCGCGTCGGTATCGAGGCCATGGTTGTTCTCGGCGTTCGCGATGGCGCTCTCGAGCACCTTCTTGACCTGGCCGGAAATGCGCTTGTGCGAGAACTCGAGTTCGGCCAGAGCCTTCTCGACCTTCTTGCCACGGATCAGCTGAGCCAGAAGGTTGAGCTTCTGCGGGCTGATGCGCAGCATGCGCAGCACAGCCTTGGCCTCGTTGTCCTTGAGCGAACGCTGGGTTTTTGGCTTGCCCATCTTACTTCCTCTTGGCCTTCTTGTCGGCCGCATGCCCGTAATAGGTACGGGTAGGAGCGAATTCGCCGAACTTGTGGCCGATCATGTCTTCAGTGACGTTCACCGGAACATGCTTCTGGCCGTTGTGGACGCCGAAGGTGATGCCGACAAACTGCGGCAGAATGGTCGAGCGGCGGCTCCAGATCTTGACCACATCGCTGCGGCCTGACGACTGGGCCTTCTCGGCCTTCTTGAGCAGATAGCCGTCAACAAACGGCCCCTTCCAAATCGAACGGGTCATGTTTTACCTGCCCTTCTTAACGTGGCGGCTACGAACGATGAACTTGTCCGTTGCCTTGTTGCTGCGAGTCTTCTTGCCCTTGGTCGGCTTGCCCCAAGGCGTAACCGGGTGACGGCCACCAGAGGTGCGGCCTTCACCACCACCATGCGGGTGATCGATCGGGTTCATGGCCACGCCGCGGGTGACGGGCTTGCGACCCAGCCAACGCGACCGGCCGGCCTTGCCGAGCGAGGTGTTGGAGTGGTCCTGGTTGGAAACCGCACCAACGGTTGCAAGGCAAGTGCCATGCACGCGGCGCTGTTCACCCGAGTTCAGGCGCAGGATCGCCCAACCCTGGTCGCGACCAACATACTGGGCATAAGCACCAGCCGAGCGAGCGACCTGACCGCCCTTGCGGGGCTTAAGCTCAATGTTGTGCACGATCGTGCCAACGGGCATACGCTCGAGCGGCATTGCATTGCCGGGCTTCACGTCGGCGCCGTTCATCGAAGAGATGACCTTGTCACCAGCCGACAAACGCTGCGGCGCAATGATGTAAGCCTTCTCGCCGTCTTCGTAGATCACCAGGGCGATCCAGGCGGTACGGTTGGGATCATATTCCAGCCGCTCGACAGTGCCGACCGAGTCGAACTTGACGCGCTTGAAGTCAACCAGACGATAGGTCCGCTTGTGACCGCCGCCACGGTGGAACGCAGTGATGCGTCCACGGTTGTTGCGGCCGCCCTTTTTGGACAAACCCTCGGTCAAGGTCTTGACCGGAGCGCCCTTCCAGAGTTCCGAACGATCGGTCGTGATCAGCTGACGACGGCCTTCGGAGGTGGGATTGTAAGTTTTTAGAGCCATTTTTGTCTCTGTCCCTTAGAGGCCGGTCGAAATATCGATCGACTGGCCGTCGACGAGGGTCACGATGGCCTTCTTGACGTCGTTACGAACGCCGATCTTGCCGCGGAAACGCTTCACCTTGCCCTTGCGGACGAGGGTGTTAACTGCCTTCACCTTGACCTGGAAGAGCTGCTCGACGGCGGCCTTGATCTCGGTCTTGCTGGCATCGATTGCCACATCGAAAACAACCTGGTTGTTTTCCGAAGCCATGGTCGACTTTTCAGTCACCACTGGATTGCGGACGATGTCGTAAGCGCTAAGCTTGTTCATGCGAACCTCGCTTCCAGCGCTTCGAGCGCTGCCTTGGTCAGGACGAGCTTTTCACGCTTGAGGATCGAAACAACGTTGATCCCCTGCACCGGCAGCACGTCGATGTGCGGAATGTTGCGGGCGGCCAGAGCGAAGTTCTGGTCCACAGCCGCACCATCGATGATCAGCGCATTGGACCAGGCCAAGTTGCCGAACACGGTGCGAAGCGCCGCAGTCTTGGGAGCAGCAGTCGCAACGCTATCCAGGACGATCAGATCGCCTGCCTTAGCCTTGGCCGACAAAGCATGCTTGAGTGCCAGGGCGCGGACCTTCTTGGGAAGATCGATCGCATGGCTGCGCGGGGTCGGACCGAATGCACGGCCACCACCACGGAACTGGGGAGCCTTGCGATCGCCGTGACGGGCGCCGCCCGAACCCTTCTGCTTCACAAACTTCTTGCCCGTGCGCACGCCTTCCGAACGATGCTTGACATCGTGCGTGCCGGACATGGCCTTGAGCTGCTGGTAGCGAACCATGCGGTGCAGGATGTCCTGCCGCACTTCGAGGCCGAACACGTCGTCAGCAAGCGTAACGCTGCCGTTCGACTGGCCATCAAGAGTGGTTACCTGGAGTTCCATTATACTGCCTCCCCCGCAACATCAGCGGCGGGCTTGAACGAACCGGGGAAAGCCGCATCCTTGGGCGCGGGCTTCTTGACGGCGTCCTTGATCATGATCCAAGCGCCCTTGGCGCCGGGGACCGAACCCTGGATCATGATCAAACCGCGCTCGACATCGGTCTTGACGACCTTGAGGTTCTGCGTGGTGATGCGACGATCGCCCATATGGCCCGGCATCTTCTTGTTCTTGAAGGTCTTGCCCGGGTCCTGACGGCCACCGGTCGAACCGATCGAACGGTGCGACACAGACACACCGTGGGTCGCGCGCAGACCACCAAAGTTCCAGCGCTTCATACCGCCGGCAAAACCCTTACCAATCGAGGTGCCGGTGACATCCACCAGCTGGCCTTCGACAAAGTGGTCAGCCTGCAGCTGCGCGCCGACCTCGATGAGGTTGGCCTCATCAACGCGGAACTCAGCGACGTGGCGCTTTGGCTCGACCTTGGCGACGGCGAACTGGCCGCGTTCTGCCTTGGTCGTATTCTTGGCTTTCGCCTGCCCAGCACCGAGCTGCAACGCCACATAGCCGTCTTTTTCCGCAGTCCGCTGACCTACCACCTGGCAGTTCTGCAGCTCAAGCACCGTGACCGGCACATGCGCGCCGTCATCGGTGAAAATGCGGGTCATGCCCAGCTTCTGTGCGATCAATCCAGAACGCATCGGTTTAAACCTTTTCAAACTGGCGCTGTGCCGGGTCATTGTTTCCCAAGAGGACCCTGTCGGCGGCAAGCGCGAAAATTATGTCACTTAGAGCTTGATTTCGACGTCCACACCGGCGGCGAGGTCGAGCTTCATCAGTGCATCAACCGTCTGCGGAGTCGGATCCACGATGTCGAGAAGACGCTTGTGGGTCCGGATCTCGAACTGCTCGCGCGACTTCTTGTCGATGTGCGGCGAGCGGTTGACGGTGAACTTCTCGATCCGCGTCGGCAACGGAATTGGGCCGCGTACCTGCGCGCCCGTACGCTTGGCCGTATTGACGATCTCGCGGGTCGAGCTATCGAGCACACGATGGTCAAAGGCCTTGAGCCTGATGCGAATATTTTGACCGTTCATCTTGTGAATCCTGACAGAAATGGACGCGGCGCGCGTCAATCCGCGCGCCGCGAATAAACAGTCGCTCTTACTTAAGGATCTTGGCGACCACGCCGGCGCCGACGGTGCGGCCACCTTCACGGATAGCGAAGCGGAGCTTCTCTTCCATTGCGATCGGAACGATCAGCTGAACGTTCATGTTGATGTTGTCACCAGGCATAACCATTTCCGTGCCTTCCGGCAGGGTCACGATACCGGTCACGTCGGTGGTCCGGAAGTAGAACTGCGGACGGTAGTTACCGAAGAACGGGGTGTGACGGCCGCCTTCTTCCTTGGTGAGGATATAGGCCTCAGCAACGAAGTCGGTGTGTGGGGTCACGGAACCGGGCTTGCACAGAACCTGACCACGCTCCACCTGGGTGCGGTCGATACCACGGATCAGCGCGCCGATGTTGTCGCCAGCCTGGCCCGAGTCGAGCAGCTTGCGGAACATTTCGACACCCGTAACGGTGGTCTTCTGGGTTGCCTTGATGCCGACGATTTCGACTTCTTCGCCAACCTTGACGATGCCGCGTTCAACGCGACCGGTCACCACAGTACCACGACCCGAGATCGAGAACACGTCTTCGATCGGCATCAGGAACGGCTGGTCAACAGGACGCTCTGGCTGCGGGATGTACTCGTCAACGGTCTTCATCAGCGCCAGAACGGCGTCGTGACCAAGAGCCTTGTCCGAGTCCTCGAGAGCGGCCAAGGCCGAGCCCTTGGTGATCGGGATATCATCGCCGGGGAATTCGTACGAGCTCAGGAGCTCGCGGACTTCCAGCTCAACCAGCTCAAGCAGTTCCGGATCGTCGACCATGTCGCACTTGTTCAGGAACACCACGAGAGCAGGCACGCCAACCTGACGGGCCAGCAAGATGTGCTCGCGCGTCTGGGGCATTGGGCCGTCAGCAGCCGACACGACCAGGATCGCGCCGTCCATCTGGGCTGCGCCGGTGATCATGTTCTTCACATAGTCGGCGTGGCCGGGGCAGTCCACGTGAGCGTAGTGCCGATTGGCAGTCTCATACTCAACGTGAGCGGTGTTGATGGTGATGCCACGGGCCTTTTCTTCGGGCGCCGCGTCGATCTGGTCGTACGCCTTGAAGGTCGCGCCACCGGTTTCGGCCAGAACCTTGGTGATGGCTGCGGTCAGCGAGGTCTTGCCATGGTCAACGTGACCGATGGTGCCGATGTTGCAGTGAGGCTTATTGCGGGAAAACTTTTCCTTGCCCATTGCTTCTCTCCGTATCGGTTAGCCCTGCGGCCAACCTAGTTTCAGTTTCTTGTTTAGGCGTACTTGGCCTGGACTTCGTCAGCGACTGCCTGTGGCACTTGCTCGTAGTGGTCGAACGTCATCGTATATTGTGCACGACCCTGGCTCATGGAGCGCAGCGAGTTCACATAGCCGAACATGTTCGCGAGCGGCACATAGGCATTCACCACCTGAAGGACACCACGACTCTCGGTTCCATGAATTTGGCCCCGACGGGAGTTCAGGTCGCCGATGACGTCGCCCATGTAATCTTCCGGCGTGACAACTTCAACCTTCATGATGGGCTCCAGGATTTTTGGAGCCGCTTTACGAAGACCTTCGTTGAAACCAGCACGACCGGCGATTTCGAATGCCAGCACCGAGGAGTCAACATCGTGGTAGGCGCCTTCGGTCAGCGTCACCTTGACGTCCACGATCGGGAACCCGATCAACGGACCGGCAGCCATCACCGACTTCACGCCCTTTTCGACGCCCGGGATGTATTCCTTGGGCACCGAGCCACCAACAACGGCGTTGACGAACTCAAGACCCTTGCCGACTTCACCTGGCTCAACCGTCAGCTTGACACGAGCGAACTGGCCCGAACCACCCGACTGCTTCTTGTGGGTATAGTCCACATCGGCCTTGCGGGTGATGGTCTCACGATAAGCCACCTGAGGCTGACCGATATTGGCTTCCACCTTGAACTCGCGACGCATGCGGTCAACGAGAATGTCGAGGTGCAACTCGCCCATGCCCGAGATGATGGTCTGACCCGATTCTTCGTCAGTCTTGACGCGGAACGACGGATCCTCGGCAGCAAGACGATTGAGCGCAAGACCCATCTTTTCCTGGTCGGCCTTCGACTTCGGTTCAACCGAGATATCGATAACCGGCTCGGGGAAGATCATGCGTTCAAGGATAACCGGAGCATTCTGCGCGCAAAGCGTATCGCCCGTGGTCGTGTCCTTGAGGCCAACGATAGCGACGATGTCGCCAGCGAAGGCTTCGGTGATCTGCTCGCGGCTGTTGGCGTGCATCTGGAACATACGGCCGACGCGTTCGCGCTTTTCCTTGACCGTGTTTTCCAGCATTGCGCCCTGCTCGATGTGACCCGAGTAGATGCGGCAGAAGGTCAACGAACCCATATGCGGATCGTTGGCAATCTTGAAAGCCAGCATCGAGAGCGGCTCATTGTCGTCGGCGTGACGCTCGATCGGTGCCTCCGTACGGGCATCGATACCCTGGATGGCCGGAACGTCAGCAGGCGACGGCAGGTAGTCGATCACGCCGTCCAGCAGAGGCTGCACGCCCTTGTTCTTGAAGGCGGAGCCCGCAAAGATCAGGAAGAACTTCGCATCGATGACACCGCGACGGAGCAGCCGGCGGATCGTATCGTTGTTCGGCACTTCGCCGTTCAGATACGCTTCCATGGCGTCGTCGTCGAGTTCAACCGCGGCTTCGATCAGCGCTTCGCGATACTTCTCGGCTTTGTCCTTGAGGTCTTCGGGGATCTCAACAACGTCCCACTGGGCCCCAAGCTCTTCGTTGCGCCAGACCAGAGCGTTCATCTCGATCAGGTCGACAACGCCCTTGAACTCATTCTCAGCGCCGATCGGCAGCTGCACCGGAACGCCCTTGGCACCAAGACGCGAACCGACCATCTCGACGCAGCGATAAAAATCGGCGCCGATCTTGTCCATCTTGTTCACGAAGATCAGACGGGGAACCCGGTACTTGTCGGCCTGACGCCAAACGGTCTCAGTCTGTGGCTCAACACCAGCATTGGCGTCCAGCAGGGCAACGGCGCCGTCGAGCACACGCAGCGAACGCTCAACTTCAATGGTGAAGTCAACGTGGCCGGGGGTGTCGATGATGTTGAAGCGGTGCTGGGTACCGTTCCGATCTTTCCAGAACGTGGTGGTGGCAGCAGACGTGATCGTGATGCCGCGTTCCTGCTCCTGCTCCATCCAGTCCATGGTCGCGGCGCCGTCGTGGACTTCGCCGATCTTATGGGACTTGCCGGTGTAGTACAGAATGCGCTCAGTCGTAGTCGTCTTGCCAGCATCGATGTGCGCCATGATGCCGAAGTTACGATAGAGCGGAATTGGATATTCGCGTGCCATAGGGCGCTCCTACTACCAGCGGTAGTGCGAGAAGGCACGGTTGGCGTCAGCCATACGGTGCGTATCTTCGCGTTTCTTGACGGCCTGACCACGCCCGTTCACAGCATCCATGAGCTCGCCAGAAAGGCGCTCACGCATGGTGTTCTCACCGCGCTTGCGGGCCGAGTCGATCAGCCAGCGAATGGCAAGAGCCTGCTGACGGTCGGCACGGACTTCGACGGGAACCTGGTAGGTTGCACCGCCAACACGGCGCGAACGAACTTCGACAGCCGGACGGATGTTGTCGAGCGCGGTATGGAACACCGTGATCGGGTCCTGCTTGATCTTGGCTTCGACGATGTCGAACGCACCATAAACGATGGACTCGGCAGCGGACTTCTTGCCGTCCTTCATCAGGGAGTTCATGAACTTGGTTACGACGAGATCACCGAACTTGGGATCAGGGATAACGTCACGCTTTTCTGCGCGGTGGCGACGGGACATGACTCTCTCCTTACTTCGGACGCTTCGCGCCGTACTTCGAACGACGCTGCTTGCGGTCCTTCACGCTCTGGGTGTCAAGGACACCGCGGAGCACGTGGTAACGAACACCCGGAAGATCGCGAACACGACCGCCACGGATCAGCACAACCGAGTGCTCCTGGAGGTTGTGGCCTTCGCCCGGAATGTACGAGATCACCTCGCGGGAGTTGGTCAGGCGCACCTTGGCGACCTTGCGAAGGGCCGAGTTCGGCTTTTTCGGAGTGGTCGTATAGACACGGGAGCACACGCCGCGCTTCTGCGGATTGGCTTCCATTGCGGGAACCTTGTTCCGCTTGGGCTTGCTGGCGCGTGGTTTGCGGATCAGCTGATTAATGGTCGGCATTGAGCTCTTTCCATCGTCCAAATTCATTTCGATCGTGACAAGCAAACCAAAATAGCGCTCACCTGACCCCCTAAGGGGTATGGCGGCGCCTCAATTGCAGCGGACCACGCGCCATAAGAGGCGGCAGTCATGCGCACAAGGATTTACTTCGTCTATCTACCCACAGTGTGTTTGAGTGTCCTGGATGCCCGCGCTAGGTGGCAGGTACCCGAAGCGACAATCACGACCGACCGCTAAGGTATGGGCTGTTTAGAGGCGGAGAGTCGTTCCGTCAAGGATTCTTTCGTGATTTTGCGCATTGGGGGCATGCGTCAAATATTCAGCATGTTGAGATTTGCGACCTTCATGGCGGTTCAACCATGCTCTCCTTTCGGGCGCGATGCCCTTCCTCCAAAGCAGTGAAAGTGTAGTGTTCGATCGAGCAACAGCCCCTTGGCTGTCAGCCCACCATGGAGGTTTTGATGAGAGTTATAGCACGGACTGCCGGCGCATTCATGGTGCTCGCTTTTACCGGCATTGCCACAGGGCAAGAGGCGATTACCGGGGCCGATGTGGATGCGGTTCTAGCGGCAGCAACCGAGTACGGTACAGCAGTCCTTTCGGCTCAGCCCAACGGGGATCCACTGATCAATGGCAAGATCGGAGAAGTCGGCTATCAGATCTTGTTCCGCAACTGCACGGACAATGCCGACTGTGAGGACATCAACTTCTTTCTTGGCTTTGTTGATGTGAAGCCAACGCTGGAGGTGATCAACGAGTGGAATGCATCCAAGCGTTTTAGCCGCGCCTACCTCGACCAGGACAAGGACGCGTGTGTCGAGATGGACATCGATCTGGTCGAAGGGGTGAGCCCGGCCTACCTCAATTCGCAAATAGCAATTTGGACCATGGTGGTCGAGCAATTCGCAGATCACGTCGGTTACACGGCGCCCTCCTAGGCGCTTAGACCGCTGCCCCGCCTCGTTCGCCATCGTTGAACCGCCACTGCGGGAGCGACATGTGCAGCCGGCATAAAGAAAGGGGGCCTTGCGGCCCCCTCCCCTAAATCGCAGTAGCTGGTCTTACTCGGCTGCTGTTGGCGCCGGGATCTGAACGGTCGACGCCTGGCGACGGCGCTCCTCGAGGATAAGGTCGTCGCGCTTGGCGGCGATCATCCGTGCCGAGGAGATACCCGCGCCGGTGCCGGCTGGGATCAGACGGCCCACGATCACGTTCTCCTTGAGACCCTCGAGCAAATCGGCCTTGCCCGAAACCGCTGCTTCCGTGAGAACGCGGGTGGTTTCCTGGAACGAGGCTGCCGACACGAACGAGCGGGTCTGGAGCGACGCCTTGGTGATGCCGAGCAGGACCGGGTTGGCGGTTGCCGGCTTCTTGCCTTCGCTGACCAGCTGGTCGTTGAGTTCGTCGAAATCCAGCTTGTCGAGCTGCTCGTCCTTGAGCAGGCCGGACTCACCGGGATCCACGATCTCAACCTTCTGCAGCATCTGGCGAACAATCACCTCGATGTGCTTGTCGTTGATCAGCACGCCCTGCAGTCGATAGACCTCCTGGATTTCATTGACGAGGTAACGAGCAAGCTCTTCCACGCCCTTGATGGCCAGGATGTCATGCGGCGCCGGGTTGCCGTCGAGGATGTACTCACCCTTTTCAATGGCGTCGCCTTCCTGAAGGTGGAAGGGCTTGCCCTTGGGGATCAGGTACTCGACGGGCTCTGCACCTTCTTCATGCGGCTCGATGATGACGCGACGCTTGTTCTTGTAGTCGCGACCGAACCGGACGGTACCATCGATCTCGGCGATGATGGCGTGGTCCTTCGGACGACGAGCTTCGAACAGTTCGGCCACACGCGGCAGACCGCCGGTGATGTCCTTGGTCTTGGCCGATTCCAGCGGAATACGGGCCAGCACGTCACCGGGCGCAACCTTCTCGCCGGGTTCAACCGCAATGACGGCATCAACCGAGAGCAGGTAACGAGCGTCGCCGCCACGTTCCACCTTCTGGACCACACCACCTCGGGCAATGGCAATCGCGGGCTTGAGGCCCTCGCCACGCTGATTGGTGCGCCAGTCGATGACAACGCGCTTGGTGAAGCCGGTGGCTTCGTCGGTGTTTTCCGCAACCGAGGCACCATCGACGAGATCTTCGAACACGACCTCGCCTTCAACTTCGGCAAGCACTGGACGGGTGTAGGGATCCCATTCAGCCAAACGCTGACCACGCCGCACCGTGTCGCCTTCAGCGACGAGGAGCTTGGAGCCGTAAGTCACCTTATGGGTAGCCCGCTCCTTACCGTCGGCATCGAGGATGGCCAGCGACACGTTACGCGACATCACCACATGGCGACCGCCCTCGATCTTGGCGAGGTTCGGATTACGAACGGCAATCGTGCCTTCTGCACCGGCCTCAAGGAACGAGGAGTCGACCACCTGCGCCGTGCCACCAATGTGGAACGTACGCATGGTGAGCTGGGTGCCGGGTTCACCGATGGACTGAGCAGCAATAACGCCAACAGCCTCACCCATGTTTACCGGCGTACCACGGGCCAAGTCACGACCATAGCAGGCCGCGCAGGTACCCTGACGCATGTCGCAGGTCAGCGGGGAGCGGATCCGGATCGACTGGATGCGCGCTTCCTCGATGATGTCGATATGCTTTTCTTCCAGCAGCGTACCCTTGGTGGCGATCAGATCACCGGAAAGCGGATGGAAGATGTCGTCGGCAGCGGTACGACCAAGTACCCGCTGGCCGATGGAAGCCACGATCTGGCCGGCATCGACAATCGGCTCCATGGTCAGGCCACGCTCGGTGCCGCAATCGTTGGACACGATGATCGCGTCCTGCGCGACGTCCACCAGGCGACGAGTGAGATAGCCCGAGTTCGCGGTCTTCAACGCCGTATCCGCGAGACCCTTACGGGCACCGTGGGTGGAGTTGAAGTATTCGAGAACGTTGAGGCCTTCCTTGAAGTTAGCCGTAATCGGGGTCTCGATGATCGAACCATCGGGACGGGCCATAAGACCACGCATACCAGCCAGCTGCTTCATCTGTGCCGGTGAACCACGCGCGCCCGAGTGGCTCATCATGTAGACGGAGTTGATGGGCTTTTGGCGGCCGGTTTCTTCGTCGATTTGGACGGTGCGGATGGCTTCCATCATCTTTTCGGCCACGGCGTCGCCGCATTTGGCCCAGGCGTCAACGACCTTGTTGTACTTCTCGCCCTGAGTAATCAGGCCGTCATTGTACTGCTGCTCGAACTCTTCGACTTGCTTACGGGCAGCTTCCACGATCGTGTACTTGGACGCCGGGATCACCATGTCGTCCTTGCCGAACGAGATGCCGGCATCGCAGGCGTTCTTGAAGCCGAGCTGCATGACGCGGTCACAGAAGATCACGGTCTCTTTCTGACCGCAGCCACGGTAAACCGTGTCGATCATCTTGGAGATCATCTTCTTGGTCATCAGCTGGTTGGCCGTCGAGAACGGCACCGCCGGGTTCTTGGGCAGGATCTGCCCAATCAGCATGCGGCCAGGCGTGGTTTCCACGATCTCAGTGGTCTTGTTGCCCGCTTCATCGAAGCTGGTGACACGGCCTTTGATCTTGGTGTGGAGGGTCACGACCTTGTTGTCGAG
Organism: Devosia sp. Z6_126; assembly: GCF_058133495.1. Lineage (NCBI taxonomy): Bacteria > Pseudomonadati > Pseudomonadota > Alphaproteobacteria > Hyphomicrobiales > Devosiaceae > Devosia > Devosia sp. Z6_126. The sequence continues at coordinate 267,285 of NZ_JBYUNO010000002.1, forward strand.
GGCATGCTCGAGCTCGGCATAGGAGCCGAACACCATGCCTTCACCCGGCTCCTTCTCGTTCATCAACGAGAGGTAGTAGAGGCCCAGGACGATATCCTGCGAGGGCACAATGATCGGCTGACCATTGGCGGGGTGCAGGATGTTGTTGGTCGACATCATCAGCACGCGCGCTTCCAGCTGCGCTTCGAGCGACAGCGGAACGTGCACGGCCATCTGGTCACCGTCGAAGTCGGCGTTGAAAGCCGAGCAAACGAGCGGATGCAGACGAATGGCCTTGCCTTCGATCAGGATGGGCTCAAAGGCCTGGATGCCAAGACGGTGGAGCGTGGGCGCGCGGTTCAGCAGAACCGGGTGCTCACGGATCACTTCGTCAAGGATATCCCAGACTTCGGGCTTTTCCTTCTCAACCAGCTTCTTGGCCTGCTTGACGGTCGAGGAGAAACCCTTGGCCTCAAGGCGCGAGTAGATGAAGGGCTTGAAGAGCTCAAGCGCCATCTTCTTGGGCAGGCCGCACTGGTGCAGCTTGAGGTTGGGACCAACGGTGATGACCGAGCGGCCGGAATAGTCGACGCGCTTGCCGAGCAGGTTCTGGCGGAACCGGCCCTGCTTGCCCTTGAGCATATCGGACAGCGACTTGAGCGGACGCTTGTTGGCACCGGTGATGGTGCGGCCACGGCGGCCGTTGTCGAACAGCGCGTCCACAGCTTCCTGCAACATGCGCTTTTCGTTGCGGATGATGATGTCGGGCGCACGCAGCTCGATCAGGCGCTTCAACCGGTTGTTGCGGTTGATGACGCGACGATAAAGGTCGTTCAGATCGGACGTGGCAAAGCGGCCACCATCCAGCGGCACCAGCGGGCGCAGCTCGGGCGGAATGACCGGGATAACGGTCATGATCATCCATTCGGGCTTGTTGCCCGAAACAATGAACTGCTCGACGATCTTGAGGCGCTTGGCCAGCTTCTTGGGCTTAAGCTCGGTGGTGGACTCGGCAATCTCGACACGCAGGTCAGCGGCGATCTTTTCGAGATCGAGCGCCAGCAGGATGTCGCGAATGGCTTCAGCGCCGATCTTGGCGGTGAAGCTGTCGGCACCGTATTCGTCCTGAGCGTCCAGGAACTGCTCTTCGGTCAGCAGCTCGTGCTGGGTGAAGGGGCTGAGGCCCGGATCGAGAATAACGTAGTTCTCGAAGTAAAGAATGCGCTCGATGTCCTTGAGCGTCATATCGAGCAAGAGCGCGATACGGGACGGCAAAGACTTCAGGAACCAGATGTGAGCAACGGGCGCGGCCAATTCAATATGGCCCATGCGCTCGCGACGCACGCGGCTGAGGGTCACCTCAACGCCGCACTTTTCGCAGATGACGCCCTTGAACTTCATGCGCTTGTACTTGCCGCACAAGCATTCGTAGTCCTTCACCGGGCCAAAGATGCGCGCGCAGAAAAGACCGTCGCGTTCAGGCTTGAACGTACGATAGTTGATGGTCTCGGGCTTCTTGATCTCGCCGTAGGACCAGCTCAGGATCTTCTCGGGCGAAGCGATGGAGATCTTCATCTGATCGAAGGTCTGCACCGGGACAGCCGGATTAAACGGGTCCATGACGTGGGAATGATGGTTCATTCAAACTCTCCTCTACCCGCCCAGGCCGTGGTTTCGCCACAGACCTGAACGGATGATGAACGGGATGGGGAAGTGCCGGATTATTCCGCCGCTTCCTGAGGAGGTGCGAGCTCCGCTTCGGCCTGACCGAGGTCGCCGCCGAGGTCGCGCATGTCGAGTTCGACATTGAGACCGAGCGAACGGATTTCCTTGACCAGAACGTTGAAGCTCTCGGGGATGCCCGGCTCGAACGTATCGTCGCCGCGCACAATGGATTCATAGACCTTGGTACGACCGGTAACGTCGTCCGACTTGATGGTGAGCATTTCCTGGAGCGTGTAAGCCGCGCCATAGGCTTCGAGAGCCCACACTTCCATCTCGCCGAAACGCTGTCCGCCGAACTGTGCCTTGCCGCCCAGCGGCTGCTGGGTAACCAGGGAGTACGGGCCGATCGAACGGGCGTGGATCTTGTTGTCCACCAGGTGATCGAGCTTGAGCATATAGATATACCCAACCGTCACCTGCCGATCGAACTGCTCGCCCGAGCGACCGTCGAATACGGTGGACTGGCCCGAGCCCTTGAGCCCTGCCCGCTCCAGCATCTCGACAATATCGGCTTCCTTGGCGCCATCAAACACCGGGGTCGCGATCGACACGCCCTTGGAAAGGTGTTCGCCGAGGCGGATCAGACCGTCGTCATCGAGATCGGTGATGGATTCATCGCCGGCAAACAGCGCACCCACTTCCGCACGCAGCGGCTTGAGGTCACCCTTTTGCTGGTAGATGCGCACCATCTCGTCGATCTTCTTGCCCATGCCGGCGCAAGCCCAGCCCAGGTGAGTCTCGAGGATCTGACCCACATTCATGCGCGAAGGCACGCCGAGCGGGTTGAGCACGATATCCACCGAAGTGCCGTCTTCGAGATAAGGCATGTCTTCGATGGGCACGATGCGCGACACCACACCCTTGTTGCCGTGACGGCCGGCCATCTTGTCGCCTGGCTGGATCTTGCGCTTGGTCGCGATGAAGACCTTGACCATCTTCATCACGCCCGGAGGCAGTTCGTCACCGCGCTGCAGCTTGTCCACCTTGTCGATGAAGCGCTGCTCGAGCAGACGACGGCTTTCCTCGTACTGGGCGTGCAAGGCTTCCATCTCGGTCATGACCTTGTCGTCATCGACCGCGAACTGCCACCACTTGGAGCGGGGCTGGGCCTCGAACATCTGGTCATTGAGGCGGGTGCCGACGACATAGCCCTTCGGGCCAGCAGTGGCAGCCTTGCCAAACAGCATTTCCTTGAGACGCGCATAAACGTTGCGGTCCAGGATCGACTGTTCGTCATCACGGTCCTTGGCGAGACGCTCGATTTCCTCGCGCTCGATGGCCATGGCGCGCTCGTCCTTGTCGATGCCGTGGCGATTGAACACGCGCACTTCAACAACAGTACCAGCATCGCCGGGCGGAACGCGGAGCGAGGTATCGCGAACGTCGGAAGCCTTTTCACCAAAGATGGCGCGGAGGAGCTTTTCTTCCGGCGTCATCGGCGACTCGCCCTTGGGCGTGATCTTGCCCACGAGAATGTCGCCGGGCATCACTTCGGCACCGATATGGACGATACCGGCTTCGTCAAGGTTCTTGAGCGCTTCTTCCGACACGTTCGGAATGTCGCGCGTGATTTCCTCAGGACCAAGCTTGGTGTCGCGGGCCATAACTTCATATTCCTCGATGTGGATCGAGGTGAAGACGTCCTGCATCGCGATCTTCTCGCTCAGCAGAATGGAGTCTTCGAAGTTGTAGCCGTTCCAGGGCATGAACGCGACGAGCACGTTGCGGCCCAGAGCCAGATCGCCCAGTTCAGTCGAGGGACCATCGGCGATGATGTCGCCCTGGTTCACATGGTCGCCCACGACCACCAGCGGACGCTGGTTGATGCAGGTGGACTGGTTGGAGCGCTGGAACTTCATCAGGTTGTAGATGTCGACGCCAGTCTTGCTCGCATCGGTTTCTTCGGTCGCCCGAATAACGATACGGGTCGCGTCCACCTGATCGACGATGCCCTTGCGCTTGGCCACGATGGCGGCGCCGGAGTCACGGGCAACCACAGCTTCCATGCCGGTGCCGACAAACGGCGCTTCAGCGCGCAGCAGCGGCACAGCCTGACGCTGCATGTTGGAGCCCATCAGAGCACGGTTGGCGTCGTCGTTCTCGAGGAACGGGATCAGCGAGGCGGCAACCGACACCATCTGCTTTGGGGAAACGTCCATCAGATCGACGTTTTCCTTGGGCGTCAGGCCGTTGTCGCCAGCATGGCGGGCAACCACCAGGTCATGCTCAAGCTCGCCGCTTTCAGTGAAAGTGACGTTGGCCTGGGCGACATAGTGCTTGGCCTCTTCCATGGCGGACAGATAGACCACGTCGTCGGTCAGCTTGCCGTCGACGATCTTGCGGTACGGGGTTTCGATGAAGCCGTATTTGTTGACGCGCGCAAAGGTCGAGAGCGAGTTGATCAGACCGATATTGGGACCTTCAGGGGTCTCAATCGGGCAGATACGACCATAGTGGGTCGGGTGCACGTCGCGCACTTCAAAGCCAGCACGCTCACGGGTGAGACCACCAGGCCCAAGAGCCGACAGGCGGCGCTTATGGGTGATTTCCGAAAGCGGATTGGTCTGATCCATGAACTGGCTGAGCTGGGAAGAACCGAAGAACTCGCGCACGGCGGCGGCCGCCGGCTTGGCGTTGATCAGATCCTGGGGCATGACCGTGTCGATTTCGACCGAGCTCATGCGCTCCTTGATGGCGCGCTCCATGCGGAGCAGACCAAGACGATAGGAGTTTTCCATCAGCTCGCCGACCGAGCGCACGCGGCGATTGCCGAGATTGTCGATGTCGTCGATTTCGCCACGGCCGTCGCGCAGATCCACGAGGGTGCGCACGACTTCCACGATGTCTTCCTTGCGCAGGGTGCGCATGGTGTCGGGAGCGTCGAGCTCAAGACGCATGTTCATTTTGACGCGGCCCACGGCGGACAGGTCATAGCGCTCGCTATCAAAGAACAGCGACTTGAACATGGCTTCGGCGGTATCAACGGTCGGCGGTTCGCCAGGACGCATCACGCGATAGATGTCGAACAGCGCGTCTTCACGCGACTCGTTCTTGTCGATGGCAAGCGTGTTGCGCAGGTAAGCGCCCACATTGATGTGGTCGATATCGAGCAGCGGCAGCTCATCGAAACCGAGGTCAACCAGGGTGGCGAGCACCTTCTCGTCCAGCTCGTCGCCAGCTTCGGCATAGATCTCGCCGGTCTGGAGATTGACCAGATCCTCGGCCAGATACATGCCGTAGAGATCGGCATCGGTGGCCAGCAGATGGGTCAAACCATTCTCGGCAAGCTTCTTGGCCTGACGTGCGGACAGCTTCTTGCCGCCTTCATGGACGACGTCGCCGGTCTTGGCGTCGATCAGGTCGTGGCTGGGCTTGGCACCCTTCCACTTCTCGGCGTCATACGGAACCTGCCAACCGCTCGCGGTCTTTTCGTACTGGAGCGTGGTGTAATAGGTCGCGAGGATTTCCTCGGCATCCATGCCGAGTGCCTTGAGCAGCGAGGTCACCGGGATCTTGCGACGCCGATCGATGCGCGCATAGACGATGTCCTTGGCATCGAATTCCAGATCGAGCCAGGAGCCGCGATAGGGAATGATGCGGCCTGCGAACAGGAGCTTGCCCGAGGAGTGGGTCTTGCCCTTGTCGTGATCAAAGAACACGCCAGGCGAACGGTGCATCTGGGAAACGATGACGCGCTCGGTACCGTTGACGATGAAGGTGCCGTTGGAGGTCATGAAGGGCATGTCGCCCATATAGACGTCCTGCTCCTTGATATCCTTGACCGAGCGGGCGCCGGTTTCCTCGTCCACTTCAAACACGATCAGCCGCAGCGTCACCTTGAGCGGGGCAGCAAAAGTGATATCGCGCGCACGGCACTCGTCGATATCGTATTTGGGCTGCTCGAATTCGTATTTCACAAATTCGAGAGAAGCGGTGTTGGAAAAGTCGGTGATGGGGAACACCGAACGAAATACGGATTGAAGCCCTTCATCGGGACGGCCGCCTTCGGGCTCGTCTACGAGAAGAAACTGATCATAGGAGGCCTTCTGGACCTCGATCAGGTTGGGCATCTCCGTGACTTCGCGAATGGAACCGAAGGACTTGCGTACCTTGCGGCGGCCGTTGAACGTGGTAGCCATGAAAGCTCCTGTTTCTCTGCGATTGTCTCGGAGGCACCTAGCCAAAGCCCCGACTATCAGCCGTCGGGGATCGGGATATGTGCCCTTATGGGGTCTAGTCGTTTAGGCTCAGCGATGGCTCAAGGCCCTGCCCCAGCCATGGGAAGGGAAGACATGAAACGTCAAACAACCCCATGGCCAATAACCATGAGGTTTCGGGACGTCAGCGTGCCTCAGACATCGAAATCGTCATATGTTCCGCAAATTGGCGCCAGGACCCATCCAACCGGTCCGGCGATTCGTTTCCAAGCTGAAACGATAAAGCGAAATGGCACATAGCGCGCCATTTCGCAAATTGCAAGGGGTAAAAGCGAACTTACTTGAGTTCGACCTTGGCGCCGGCAGCTTCCAGCTTCTTCTGGATGTCTTCGGCTTCAGCCTTGGTAGCGCCTTCCTTGATGGCCTTGGGAGCCGATTCAACGAGTGCCTTGGCTTCGCCCAGGCCCAGGCCGGTGATGGCGCGGACTTCCTTGATGACGTTGATCTTGTTTTCGCCGAAGGAGGCGAGGATCACGTCAAATTCAGTCTTTTCTTCAGCAGCAGGAGCGGCAGCGCCGCCGCCAGCAGCGGCAACAGCAACAGGAGCTGCAGCCGAAACGCCCCACTTTTCTTCAAGCATCTTGGACAGCTCGGAAGCTTCCAGAACGGTCAGGGCAGACAGGTCGTCTACGATCTTGGCGAGATCAGCCATTTGATAAATCTCTTCTTTTCAGGTGTTCAGTTCAAACCGGTTCCCGAGGGAACCATGGGGGTTACGCTGCTTCGTTGCTCTTTTCCGCGTGAGCGGCCAACACGCGCGCGATACCACCAGCCGGAGCGACGATGACCGAAGCGATACGGGTCGCGGGCTGCTTGAGCATCCCGGCGAGCGTGGCGCGCAGTTCATCGAGCGACGGCATGGTCGACAAGGCCTTGACGCTGTTTGCGTCGAGAGCGGTCTTGCCCATGACGCCACCAAGAACGACGTATTTCGCGTTCTTGTCGGCAAATTTCTGCGCCAGCTTGGGCGCAGTCATGGGGTCTTCCGCATAGGCGATGACGATCGGACCGGTAAACAGGTCCGAGATGTCGGCGTGGTCGGTGTCTTTAAGAGCAAGCTTGGCAAGACGGTTTTTTGCGATCTTCACATAGCCACCGGCACCCTTCACCTCACGGCGAAGCGATTCCAGATTGGCCACGGTCAGACCGGCATTCTGCGCGAGGACGATCGACCCAGCGCCCGAGAGGGCTGACTGAAGCGATGCGACAAGCTCACGCTTTTCCGCTCTTTCCACTGCTAGTCTCCACATTGAGCCCGACAAGAAACAATGCCGGGCCATTGCCAATTGCTGCCCTCCGATCTCCCGAAGGAGGAGAGGAGCAACGGTTACATGCCTGTCAACCGTGCTGCCCGGATGGGCAACTGGCCTGGTTCGAACCTTGAACACCCCGGCCCTTGCGGGCCAGAAATTCCTGGTCTTCACCCCATCTATGCTGGCGTCGGCGGACATTAAGCTGACCCAGATCGATCAGCACCGGCAGTCTCGGACAGGACTTACGCACCCGACAGGCGAACCAATCGGGTGCGGTCCGGGCGGCGAACCGCCCGAATTTCGTTTTAGAGCGCGGAAGCGGGCTCTACGTGCACGCCGGGGCCCATGGTCGAGGACACGGCAACGCGCTTGACATAGGTGCCCTTGGCACCGGCGGGCTTGCTCTTCTGCACGGCGTCGGTGAACGCCTTGATGTTCTGCAGGAGGGCTTCGTCCGAGAACGAAACCTTGCCAACGCCAGCATGCAGGATACCGGCCTTTTCGACGCGGTATTCAACAGCGCCACCCTTGGCGGCCTTGACGGCGCCAGCGACGTCCATGGTCACGGTGCCGACCTTGGGGTTCGGCATCAGGTTGCGTGGCCCGAGGATCTTACCGAGACGACCAACGATGGGCATCATGTCAGGGGTGGCAATGCAGCGATCGAAATCGATCTTGCCGCCCTGGATCTGCTCCATCAGGTCTTCGGCGCCAACAATGTCGGCACCAGCAGCGGTGGCTTCATCAGCCTTGGCGCCACGGGCGAACACGGCGACGCGCACGGTCTTGCCGGTACCATTGGGCAGGCTCACAACGCCGCGGACCATCTGGTCGGCGTGGCGGGGATCAACACCCAGATTGATGGCAACTTCGATGGTTTCGTCGAACTTGGCGGTGGCGCGTTCCTTGACCATCTTGATGGCCTCATCAAGCTTGTAGAGCTTGTTGCGGTCGATGCCTTCGCGTGCCTTGACGGTCTTCTTACCGATATGTGCCATCTATCAACCCTCGACCTGGATGCCCATGGAACGGGCGGAGCCGGCGATCATCGACACAGCAGCGTCGACATTGTCGGCATTGAGATCCTTCATCTTCTTTTCGGCGATTTCGCGCAGCTGAGCCTGCGTGATGGTGCCAGCCGATTCCTTGCCCGGAAGCTTGGAGCCGGACTTGAGGTTGACGGCCTTCTTGATGAAGTAGGTCACCGGGGGAGACTTCATCTCGAAAGTGAAGCTCTTGTCGGCATAGGCAGTGATCACGACTGGAATGGGCGAACCCTTTTCCATTTCCTGCGTGGCGGCATTGAACGCCTTGCAGAATTCCATGATGTTCAGACCGCGCTGGCCCAGTGCGGGACCAATCGGAGGGGAAGGCGTTGCGGAACCCGCAGGCACCTGCAGCTTGACATAGCCAGTGATTTTCTTTGCCATGATCGTCCTTTGATGTTGTCTCCGCGGTCAAGCGGAGCGTTTGACGCTGTGGTGCGAAGCTTGATCGGCCGCCTGGCAGCAACCGCCCTCTTCCACAGATTTTGCCGGATCGCTCCGGCAGTATCCGACTTGCGCCGGAAAGCGAATGCCGCGGATCAGCGCGGCAAAATCGATCAGACCTTTTCGACCTGGCCGTATTCGAGTTCCACCGGAGTGGGGCGCCCGAAGATGGAAACCTCGACCTTGAGGCGCGAACGCTCCTCGTCGACTTCCTCCACGACGCCATTGAAGCTGGCGAAGGGGCCATCCGACACGCGGACATTCTCGCCCACTTCGAAGGACACGGACGGCTTGGGATGATCCACGCCTTCCTGCACCTGCTGCAGGATCGCCATGGCTTCCTTTTCCGAGATCGGCATCGGCTTGTTGTCCGAACCGAGGAAACCGGTGACCTTGGGGGTATTCTTGATGAGGTGGAAGGCCTCGTCGGTCATATCCATCTTCACCAGCACATAGCCGGGGAAGAACTTGCGCTCGGCATCGACCTTGCGGCCACGACGGATCTCCGTGACCTTTTCGGTCGGCACGATCACGTCCTCGAACAAATGCTCGAGCTTCTTTTGCGCAACCTTCTGGCGAATGTCTTCCGCCACCTTGCGCTCAAAGTTCGAATACGCCTGAACGATATACCAGCGCTTGGCCATGCCGCCTCGTCGCTCCCTAGTGGTTATTCGCCGACCGCTTTAGCGGATCGACAGCATCAGCGATACCAGCCACGAAATCAGCTGGTCGGCCAACAGGAAAAACAGACTGGCCAACATAACCAGCACAAGTACCATGATCGTAGAGATCATCACCTCGTTGCGGCCGGGCCAAGTCACCTTGCTGACTTCGGTTCGAACCTGCTGGAGGAAGGTGATCGGGTTCGTACGCGCCATCAGCGAATCATCTCTTTGGTGTTTTGGTACAAAACCAAAGGCCGCGCAGGACACCCGCACGGCTGGAAGCTGCTATCTAGAGAAATCAGACGCGGATTGCAACAGCCCCTGCCCGATTTGTTGGACCGCACTGGGCCCGAACAGCTTACCTGCCGCAGTCTACATCCACCGAGCTAGGCCGGGAAGTTGAGTTGCAGTGTCACACTGATCTGCTTTGATGCGATCGGGCGGTTGGCCGGTGGAGGACGGGTCGATGAGCTTTGAGATCAAGGCCTGTGACATCCTGTATTTCGAGCCGCACCGCATCATCAAGGGCCGCACGGTTGGGGTGATCCGGGTAAAGGTGCGCGAAACCTTCATGGGGGCGGTTTCGGAGTTCTCGCTGGACCTGAAATGCCGGGCCGATATCGGGCGCGCCCAGGCCGCCGAAATCCGCACTGCACTGCTTGCCCACGCCGCCCATCAGCTCAACCGGATCAAGGCCCGGCACGAGCAGATGGAGGCGGACGAACTCGCGGCGAGCGAAGCAATGGCGGCTGCTACCGCGGAGCCTGGTGGCCGGGCTCAAGGCCGACTGCGCTGAAGCATCATAACGCCGATCCGAACTCCCCTGCAGCGCCGATGCAAATTTCCGTGTGGCTGGATGTCGGCTATGCGCCTTTGTGGGCGTCCTGATTGCGACGGATATGAGGAGTTACGGGCATGAGAAAGCTCATCGTAGGTGCATTTGCCAGCCTTGACGGCGTGATGCAGGCGCCCGGGGGCCCAAGCGAAGATCCCACGGGTGGCTTTCAATATGGTGGTTGGGGTGTCCCTTATTTCGACGAAGCGGTGGGGCAATTCATGGATGTCGGGTTTGCCGAGCCCTATGATCTGCTGCTCGGGCGCAAGACCTACGAAATATTTGCCGCGCACTGGCCGCATATGCCGGCGGATGATCCGATTGCCACGGCCTTCAACAAGGTGACGAAATATGTCGCGACCCGATCCGACCAGGAGTTTGGGTGGATCAATACCACTCCGCTGCGCGGTGAGGTGGTGGAGCCGCTAAGGCGCCTCAAGGCGGAGGACGGCCCCAATCTGCTGACGCAAGGCAGCACGGTGCTGGTGCAAACGCTGCTGGCCCATGACCTTGTGGATCAACTTCGCCTCCTGAGCTTTCCCGTGCTGCTGGGCCCGGGCAAGCGGCTGTTCGGGCACGGCACCAAGCCGCGGGCCCTTAAACTCGTCAGCAACAGCGTCTCGGCGAGCGGGGTCAGCATGAGCGTTTATGAGCGCGCGGGAGAGGTTTCAACCGGATCCTTTGCCTTGGCCGAGCCCACGGCGGCAGAACAAGCGCGGCAGGAGCGGATGGCCCGGGAAGGATAGTGTCTGCGTGCACTGGTGCCGGGGGCCGGTGCCCCGCCCCTACCCTCCTTATCAGGATATGGGCGAGGGCTGGTGGCACTGCGGCAGGGGTTGCTGGTGCAGTTGATCGGCCTGAGGAGCCTCGCGGGGTTTCATTCCCGCTGATATGGCCTAGATTAAGGGGTGAGTTTTTCTGCCGCGCTTGCGCGGATACGAATGGAGCCAAACCATGCTGTTGCGATCCGCCCTCATTGCCGCCGTGCTGCTGGTACCCGTCAGCGCAGCAATGGCCGCTTGCCCGCCCGGCACCCGCACCGTGCAGGAAACCAATAACCGCATCGTGTGCATCCAGCAGGAACTGGCCGAGGAAACCGCGGCGCGTGCCAATGAACGGCAGCTGAAGGATTTGCAGACCGACTGGCGGCAGAACCAGCTGGAACAGCGCTTCAAGGAGCTGCCCCGCTTCAGCCCCGTTCCCAAGTGGAACGAATAGCTCCCAAGGAGCAGAGCCAGGCCATAGGTCGCTATCGGTTTCTTGCCAAGCGCATCACCAAACCGACAGGCAACAAAAAGCCCGCTCACCGAGCGGGCTGGCAGCGATCAATGGTGGAAGTGCCTGGCAGGGGCTGGGGGACTCGAACCCACGACCCTCGGTTTTGGAGACCGATGCTCTACCAACTGAGCTAAACCCCTTCAAGCGAGCTATCCACTAATGGCAAAGCGCGCGCTGTGCAAGAGGTTCGCGACGCTCATCCCCAAAGATGGGGCACCAGCGGGATCGCCACAAGGATGGTGCCGAGCAGCCCCAGCGCATAACTGATCGAGCGCCAGGGGCTAAGCGCGCGCATATAGCACAAGAGATGTGCGACTCGCGCGGCGAGGAACAATGTCGCGCCCAGCAGGGACAGCCAGCCCTGCTCCCCCAGCACAATCGAGAGCACGGCTAGAGTGAGAAAAGCCGGCAGGTTTTCTTGCAGATTGGCAAGGGCGCGGCGTGACCGAGCTAGTTCGGGCGTGGGTTCGGGCAGATTGTCGCGCGCCCCCATTTGCGCCTCGGGCCCGACCTGCTTGGCCAGGAGAACGCCGGGAAGCTGGGACTGCACAAAAAGCAGCAGCAGCACAAGAAAGATGATCAACAGCATGGCAAGGGGCGACTCCGGTTAAGGCGTGCAGTGTGGCCCAGCGCCAGGGGCTTGAGAACCGCTAAACGCCGGGGCGGCAAACAAGGTGCGCGAGGCACAAGGGGGCATTTACAAGCGTGGCGCCTCCGGGGATAACTAACGCGCGAGTGAATGGAAGCCGTGGGAAGCAACCTGAACCGGAGGGACGGACGTGTCCCCGAAAGGATATCGATGCGCCTAGTGCTTGCCCTTGTTATGCTCGCCGTTTTTCCCAACCTTGCCTTTGCCCATAGCGGGCCCGAACACGCCCTCGGCTTTGTGCACGGGTTCGAGCATCCCGTTGGTGGGCTCGATCATCTGCTGGCGATGGTGGCGGTTGGGGTGTTCGCCTTTGTGTTGGGCGGCCGCGCGCTTTGGGCGGTGCCGCTGAGCTTTGTGGCAATGATGATTGTTGGCTTTGGCGCTGGGGTCGCCGGGGTGCCGGTGCCGTTTGTGGAACTGGGGATTGCCGTTTCGAGCGTGCTGATTGGGGGCGCCGCGGCGCTGGGGCGGCCGATGCCGGTGGCGGCGGCGATGGGCCTCGTGGGGGTTTTCGCGCTGTTCCATGGCCACGCGCATGGGGCGGAAATGCCCGGCGGCGCCAATGGGCTGGACTATGTCGCGGGATTCACGCTGGCGACCGCGAGCCTGCATCTTGCCGGGATGGCGGCGAGCTTGACGGTGGCGCGACTCGCCGGGCGGTTTGGCGCCGGGGCGACGCGCGTGGCGGGCGGCGGCTTTGCCCTGGCGGGCCTGGGCGCGATCGCGGGCTGGATCTAGGCGGCAGCAAAGCAGTTCCAGGCGCGCACGGCCGTGATCTCCTCCTCGCTCATGGGCTGGTAGCGCCGCGACAAGCGTTCGGTCATGGCTGACGCGATGGTGTCGGGCAAAATATCAAGCCCCGGTGGGAAGTATCGGCCGAGATCGAAGCGGACGGGGGGCACCTGCGCAACCGCGTCGGCCATGCTGGGCAGGTAGAGGCTCTCCGGCACCCGGTCCTGCAGCCATTTGAACGAGGATGCGAGGTAAACCGGCCTGACCTGGCAGAGCTTGGCGATATAGGGATTGTCGAAGCGGGCGATGTCCATCGCTTCGAACTGGGGGATGGAGATCGCCGTTTCGCGCTTCAGGGCCTCGTAAAGCAGGCGCTTGCGGTAGCATTTGAGACAACGTCCGCAGGGCCCGCCATTTGGCCCCATGATACAGAACGAGACCTGGTCGCCCAATCCATGCAGGGCAACTTCCTTGATGTTGAGATATTCGGGCAGCATGGTGGCGGCAGGCGCGATGCGCAGGCCAAGGGCGGCGAAGGCCCGGCCGATCGTGTCATGGCGATTGCCGGGCCTGAACTCGACATAGCGGCGGCCGTTTTCGTTGAACGAGCCTTCGAACACCGTGCCCGACAGGATGCAGTTGAGGCCGCGATCGGCGCCGGCCAGCAGCATGGGAATGGCATAGGTGGCCCAGGTGGTGACGCCGCGCGGGGACGCGATGTTTTCGGCATTGGTCCAGATATACTGGTCGCAGACGGGGGCGTCGTTGAGCCGGATGGCGTCGCGATCGGCGTAGAAGCGGTAGATGGGCAGGTGGAAGACGTTGTTGACGATGATGGCGCTGACGAGGTGGTAGCTGAACACTTCGGGCAGCAGCGTCTTGACGGCGACGGCATCAAAGCCCCCGCCCAAGGCGAGCCCGCAGGTGGCGAGGGTGATGGGCGAAGCATTCTCGGGGCGCGGCCCCGTTACGGTGGTGGTGACTTCGACCGGCTCGGGCCCGGGAGCGCCGCGTTTATTGGCGTGAAGGAACTCGGGGATCACATCGGACACTGGGAAGGAAAAAGAGACCTTGTTGCCGATAAAGGGCAGGAAGAGCAGGCAGCAGGCCAGCGCCAGCCGATCGTAATCAAGGTTCTGGATATCGAGGCCGAAGGACACGCGGGTTTCGGTCAGCGTGAGCGGCGTTTTATCGCTCTGGACGCGGTTGCCGGTGCGCATATCGCCATGGGCGTCGACCAGCCCGGCGGTGATGGTGAACACCCCTGGCTCCTGGCGGAAGGTGAAATGCATCGGGGGTCCTCCACGGCCGGCAGGCGTCCGGGCCCAATATGGAGGATTGCCGGCGCCAATGCAGCCGTACCCGCGATGGGAGTTGCAACGGAGTTACGACGCGCTTGCAGCGCGTGCCGGTAATTTACTGACAATGTGAGGAATTTTGGAGCGGGTAGCGGGAATCGAACCCGCATATTCAGCTTGGAAGGCTGCTGCTCTACCACTGAGCTATACCCGCCCGCTTGGGGGCGAACCCGAGGCACAGAACTAGCGGGAGGCGCAGGCCAATGCAAGAGCGCGGGTGGGCGATCGCGCACTTTGCCGGGGATTGGTGCGCAGCGAGGCCCCTGCCCGCTTAGCCAGCCATTTGGGCGCGGGCGGCGAAGCGGTCATGGGCGCGCATGGAGGCGTCGCGCAGATCAAGGCCCCAGCCGGTGAGCCAGCGCCTGACATGAGCAACAGCACGGTCGCGGCGGCGGCCATAGCGGATGACGCGGGCATATTTGGCGGTGATTGCAGTGTGCGGGCCGTATAGAAGCGCATATTCGGCGGCGTTGTCGAACTGGTCGCGGCCATTGTTGGCGAGGAGGGTTTCGACCGCCACGCCATTGGCAAAGATCACCTGATGCTCGGCCAGTTCGATGTTGAACAGCTCGAGCGTGGGGGAATGATCCCAGGGCTCTTCGGTGATCGTGGTGCCGTTGATGAGTTGATAGGCGGGGATCAGCACGCCATCAAGAAAGAGGCTGTGTTCGCGCGAGACCAGCAGGTCGCGGCTGGGGACATTTCGGGCCATGGCCGAGCGGCGGATGCGAACCGGGCGCATGGCGAGCGACCAGCCAGCGGCTGGACGGCGGCGCAGGCTGCGCCCGATCCATTTGACGGGCTGGGTGCCGGAAGCGGTTTGCACGAGATCGCCGATGCGCAGGGTTTCGACGGCAACAGTGCCCTTGGCCGTCTGGATGCGTGTGCCGGGCAGGAAGCAGGAGACGGCGTCGTTGTCGGCAGCGCCACCGCTAACCACGGAGCGGGAACGGGCGCTGCGCCGGTGCCCGCCCGTCTCGCAAGCCGCGAGCGAGCCGGCCAGGAGCGTAGCGGTGAAAGTGCGGGTTGCCTTGGCGAGAAACTCACGTCTGCCGATGCCAGGAAGATCCATGCTGCTGCCTACTCTCGTAACTACAGAACACTGTATAGAGGTGCAGAATCACGCACAGTTAACCTTTTGATTAAGCAGAACTTTCCCGTACTTACTATAGCTTAGTTCACCGCCCGCCGAGCTCTTGCAGCAGCGTCACGAACTGAGCGCCGGCAACGGAAAGCTCACCCGAATTGTCAATGACGACGGCGTTGGCGGGCACGGTGTTGCACTCGATGCGGCGGGCGAGGCGTCGCTCCACCGAGGCCGGTGATTCCCGGCCGCGGCGCAGGAGCCGCTCGGCGATCACCGGCCGATCAGCTACCACGGAGACGACCACCGCGGTGGGATAGCGCTGCAGCAGCGCTGGCAACACGCCGCGGGAGAGATTGGCGACGACGACCCGGCCACTGGCGAGTTCATGTTCCAGTGTGGCCGGCAGTCCATAGCGCAGGCCGTGTGCGGCCCAGCTGAGCGCGAACTCACCGCGCGCTTCGGCTTGCAGGAAACCTTCGGGATCGAGCGTATCGTGATCCTCGGCATTGCCATCAGCGCTGCGGGTAACGACCCGGCGCACGAAACAGATCTTATCGCCCAGCCGATCGCGGGCGAAGCGGATCAGACTGTCCTTGCCGACGCCACTGGGGCCAACAACGGCGACGAAGGTGCCGGTCATACCACCCGGCGACCTTGGCGCCAGACGGTCAGGACGATCGGGATGCCGTCTTCGATGCGCAGATGCACCAGGTCAGCGCGCTTGCCGACGGCGATCTCGCCGCGGTCATCAAAGCCGATGGCGGCGGCCGGACGCTTGGTGACCAGTTGCACAGCCTTGGGCAAGCTCACCCCTTCCGGGCCGTCGGCGAGGGCAAAGGCGGCCTGCAACATGCTGAAAGGGATGTAGTCCGAGGAGATGATGTCGAGCAGGTCGGCGGCGGCCAGCGCGCGGGCCGAGACATTGCCTGAGTGGGAGCTACCGCGCACCACATTGGGCCCGCCCATCAGGATCGCCATGCCCGCCTCACGGGAGGCGCGCGCCGCATCGAGCGTGGTGGGAAATTCGGCGATATGGGTGCCGAGCGTCACTGCTTCTTCCACATGGTCTGAGGTCGCGTCGTCGTGGCTGGCCAGCACGATGCCGCGGCTTTGGCACAGATCGGCAATGGCGCGGCGGTGGCGGCCGGCAAAGGTTTGCGATTCGATGTTGCGCCGCGTGGTGAACTCCTCGAGCGCGGCATCGCTGAGCTTGAGCTTGCCCTGGTAATAGGACTTATAAACCTCTTCCTTGACGAACTGGCGCTGGCCGGGCGCGTGGTCCATCAACGATGCCAAGCGCACCTGGGGATCGTCCATCACCTGCAAAAAGCTCTCAAGGCAATCGGGTGCGGAAACCTCGCAGCGCAGATGGAC
The DNA here is from genome assembly GCF_058133495.1 of Devosia sp. Z6_126. Lineage (NCBI taxonomy): Bacteria > Pseudomonadati > Pseudomonadota > Alphaproteobacteria > Hyphomicrobiales > Devosiaceae > Devosia > Devosia sp. Z6_126. The sequence goes on from NZ_JBYUNO010000002.1 coordinate 283,927, forward strand.
GTGATGTTCGGCGCGCAGGCGCCCCGCCCGCGTCCCTGCCCCAATCGCCCCGGCCAGAATGCGCGACTCATCGAGGCCGACATCGGCGTGCTCATCGGTGCCGACGCGAATGGCATCGAGCACGGTGGTGATACCCGAAGCGGCGATCTGGGCATCATGGGCCTGCACTGCCGCGACTGGGTTCCAGCGCACGCGGGGACGCGGGGCGTAATGGGTTTCGAGATGGTCGGTATGGAGTTCCACGAGACCGGGGATCAGGTAGTCCCCCTCCAGGTCCGTGCCGGATGCACTGACGGTGCCGATTTCGGCGATATGCCCGTCCACGACACGAAGGGAACCCTGGATCACCTCATCGGCCAGCACCATACGTGCATTGTTGAGAACAAGTTCTGCCGGGAAGGCTGTGGTCATGGAAAGGTCCGCAGTGAAAAGCCGGAAGAAGGCCGGAATAATATGATGGTAGTTGGGCCACGGGCATGTCGCCAGCCTTTAAAGCGCCAGCGGCTTCCCGGGGCCAAACTGGCCCGGATTGGCGCGGCGGACATGCGGCCTTGCTTTGAACACCATTGACTGTCATACAAGGGCTACACGTTTACAGCCAATCGTCGGCTGCCTGATCTTCCGGTTCTCCGGGCCCTGGCTCCCTTCTCTTTCTTGCGAACGTTATCACCCTTGCGCATGTCGCCCAAGGGAGCGCTCGCTTGCATATGCTTCGGGCTTTCAAAGGACTTCATCATGGCAACCATCAATGGTACCGTAAAATTCTTCAACACCACCAAGGGCTTCGGCTTTATTTCGCCTGAAGATGGCAGCAAGGACGCTTTCGTCCACATCTCGGCAGTAGAGCGTTCGGGCCTGCAGGGCCTGTATGAAAACGACAAGGTTTCCTACGAACTGGAAACCGGTCGTGACGGCAAGGTTTCGGCAGCCAATCTGTCGCTGCTGAGCTAAGCCCAAGACTTTAGCACCGGGGTGCGCCGCCTGGCACATCCCGGTGTTTGTTTTGTTCCAGGCGGGAGTGCTCTTGTGTCGGCTAACTTGAAAAGTATCGCAGTGCCAATGAAGCGCAGCCGGGGTTCCGCAGCTGCTGCCCCTGTGCCTGCGGTGACTGATAATGTTGCGCCGATGGCCCGTAGCATCCCTGCCCCCGTAGCCCGCCAGGTCAACCATCTCTACAGCACCGGCGATCGGCTGATGCTGCTGAGCAATGTGCGCGCAGGCAAGGCGGCGACGCCATGCGTCGTGCTGCGCCTACTGCCCTTTGAAGGCCGCGAATTTCAGTACCGCGTCCACGATGATTCCGACGGTCGCGAGCGCGTCGTCGCCGAGGCTGATCTGCAGGGGCTTTAAGCCGCCCTGCAGAGGGCTCCGCCCCCGATAACTTCCATTGCCGTGCTGTTCAGCGCCTTGCAGGCTTCTGCGGGGCGCTTTTGCCGTTGGAGCGTCGGTTCGGGCCAGCGTTAAACCGCGCCGGCCGTGCCTGGTGCCTGCAAAAGGCTGCGGGTGTGGGGATCGGAAAGGGCGGCATTGAGTGCCTCAGCCAGCAGCCGGGCATTGAGCGACATCGCTGCCGTCATCCCAAAGCGCTGCTCGAGCCGCGACACTGCTTGCGCCGTCACCGAATCGGCTGATGCGGGTTGCTCGTCGAGAATGGTCTGCATGGTGTGGGGTAGCAGGTGCATCGTATCGGCCCCGGTGCGTTGCCTCGGCACAGTGCGCTTTTGGCGGTTCGGCGTCACCCGCAAGAGTTGCGAAACCATAAGTTGCCCACAGGAAAGCCCAGGCTGGGCAAAGCACCCGCGGCGGCGAGCACCGCTTCGGAGCCCCTTTACGGGTATCACTTCGCGGCTCACGATTGCTTGACCTAAATCATGGGCAGCGGCCGGATTTCACGATAGGAGAATAATCAGGACCTTAGCCGCACAAGCTTGCTTGGCGCGGTGCAAAGACCCGAGCCCGGCACAGGTTAATTCAGCAACTGGCCTGCTCCATCTTCGTTGACGGGCTACACAGGGTGCCTTTGTGATGCAGCGCTTCTTTTTCGACGTCGATGACGGGAGCTTCCACGAAGACTCGGAAGGCACGAACCTGCGCGACGAACAGGCCGCGGAGGATGAGGCTGTGAAGGCGCTGGCCGAGATGGTGCGCGATCTGATTCCCACCTCGCCGCCGGGCAGCATCACCATGTGGGTGCGAGACGAGCACCAGGAGCGACTGCTGGAGCTCTCCATCAGCTTGACGATCAAGCGGCCGGGCCAGGCTTAGCGCCTGCGGGTCTCGTGGAGGTAATAGAGGTAGGCGGGTTCGAACTGCGCGAGGTCGCGCAGGGCGGGCCAATCGAGCACGGTCGCCTTGCCCCCCTCCAGGCTAACCAATCCGCGCTGCTGCAGGGCCTGCAAGCTATGGCTGGCAAGGACAATGCTGGCGCCGATCACATCGGCCACTTCGTCCTGGCTTAGCGGGAACGGAAAAGGCCCGCCTTCGAGGTCGCCGATCATCTCCCAGCGGACATAAAGCTCGCACAGGATATGGGCGACACGGGCAAGCGTCTGGGTTTGGCCGATCATGGTCATCCAGGCGCGAAAGGTGGCGGCATCGATAAGGGTTTCGCGCCAGAGAAGGTCGCTCAGCGCCGGGCTGGCGTGGATAGCCTGCCCGATGTCCTCGTGGGCGATCAAGGCTACCTGGCAGTCGACCGTTGCCACCAGGTCATGGTCCATCTTCTTGAGATGGTAGCTGTGCAGATCGGGCACATCCCCCGGGATGTGGATGGAAAGGATCTGCCGATTGCCCTGGGGCGTAAGCTTGCTGCGGTGCAGCATGCCTTCGAGCAGCAGGCAACTATGCCGGGAGATTTCGCCATCGCTGACGACGTGCTCACCCTTGGCCAGCGACTTGACCTGGAGGGGCATGGCGTCGATCGCGGCCTTCATCTCCTCCGTCAGTTCGCCAATGGCTTCCAGCTTACGGAACAGGTTGCCGGTTTCTGCTTTCATGGGATCCCCCGGGCAGCGCGGACAAACAGCGCCGACCAGAGGGTTAGCCTAGTTGCAGCACGCAACCAAGGCAATCATGCTGGTGGGCGTGAACTGGCGGACAGCTTGCCGCCAGCTCGACCGAGTTAAACGCGCAGCTCCTTGTGACCGCCGGGCAGGCGCATCAGCAGGAACAGCGACAGCATGGTCAAGGCCAGCAGGATCGTCGACAACGCGGCGGCGGTGCCGAGCTGGCCGCGGATCACCTGGGCGTAGATGCCCAGCGACAGGGTTTGCGTCGAGGTGTTGTAGAGGAACAGCGTCGTGCTGAGCTCAGTGATGATGGTCACCCAGCTCAGCACCGCACCTGACATGATCCCGGGCGCGAGCGCGGGCACGATCACCCGGACCAGCGTGCGGAACTTGGAGGCGCCGAGGCTGATCGCCGCTTCCTCGATGCTGGGGCTGATCTGGTGCATGAGCGCGGTGGTGGAGCGCACGGCATAAGGCAGGCGCCGGATGGTCAGCGCGATCACCATGATGGCGAAAGTGCCGGTCAGCACCAGCGGGCCCTGACTGAAGGCGGTGACGAGAGCAATGCCGATGATGAGACCGGGCACCACATAGGGCACCATGGTCATGGTATCGAGCGTATTGCTGAGGGCGCCCTTGCGCCGCACGGTGAGATAGGCAACCAGCACGGCGATGACGACGAGGATCACCAGTGCGGTCAGGCCAATGCCGAAGGTATTGCCGATATAGCGGAAGATGTCGCGGCGGGCGTCGGTATAGCTGTCGAGGGTCCAGCCGGCCACGAACTGACCGTAGAGCGTCTTGCGAAACGAGCTGACCACGACAACTGCGAGCGGCGCCAAGGCGAGAACCAGGAAGCCATAGACATAGGCATGCACGGCAACGCCGCGCCAGCCTGGAAGCTTGCGGGCCTCGATGGAGCGCAGTGCGGTCATCGAGAACTGCCGGCGATCCACCAGCACTTTTTGCACGAGGAAGACCGTAAGCGTCACCAGGATGACGATGACGGCCACTGCGGCGGCAAAGCTCTTGTCGATGCTGACCTCGCCCACAAAGGAGCTGTAGATGAGCACGGGAATGGTGCGGAATCCCTGCCCGATCAGCATCGGGGTGCCGAAATCGGCAAAGGCGCGCACGAACACCAGGAGGCTGCCGGCCAGCACGGTGGGCAGCAGCAGCGGCGAGATCACCTGCATGGCGCGACGCCAGCCGGTGATGCCCATGCTTTCGGACGCCTCGAGCAGCGACACATCAATGGTGCGCCAGGCGCCCATCAGATAGGTGAAGATCAGCGGCACGAGCTGGAGCGTGAGCACCAGGACAATGCCGGGAAAGCCATAGATGCTGGGCGATTCGACGCCGAAAGTGCTTTCGAGCCAGCGGGTGATCATGCCGTTGTTGCCCAGCAGCAGGATCCAGGAATAAGCCCCGATGAAGGGCGGGGACATCATGGAGGCCAGGATCAGCATCTGCACGGTGCGATTGCCGCGGATGCGGAACATGGTCATGAAGTAAGCGAGCGGGAACGCCACGGCCAGCGCCAGGATGGTGACGCAGACGGTCACGAGCAGGCTGTTGACCAGGGTACCGTAATAAAGGCGCGAGGAGAAAAAGGTCGCAAAGCCGGCAAGCGAGAACTCGCCGCCAGCGCTGACGCTGTTGATCAGCACGATCACGAGCGGCCAGATCACCATGAGCAGGTAGCCGCCGGTGAGGGTCAGTGCGATGGCCGTCCAGCCGTCGAGACGATCGCCGGCGAGCTTCACTGCTGGGCTCCATTGCTGATGGAGGTGCCGGTTTGCGCATCAAAGAAGGTCAGCATGTCGCGGTCGAACTGCAGGAAAACCTGCTCGCCACGGGTCCACTGGGAGGAGCGGCGGGAGAATTCGAGAAACTCGACGGTTTCCCCGGTCTGCAGGCGCGCCTGCACCTGGGAATGGGAGCCAAGGAAGGTTTCCTCGACGATCTCGGCCGGCAGGCCGGTGGCCGCGGCACGGACGGCTTCGGGGCGCACCGAAACTTCGACGGTGCCGGTGGCGGCATCGTTTACGGCGGCAGTGATGTCGAGGGGTTCGCCATCACCGAGATCGATCAGAGCGCGTCCGTCAACGCGGCGCAGATCGCGGGTGAGGAGATTGGTCTTGCCGATGAATTCAGCAACGAACCGGTTGGCCGGATGGCGATAGATCTGAGCGGGCGTGCCGACCTGCTGCACGATGCCCTGGTGCATCACGGCAATGCGGTCGGACACCGCCATGGCTTCTTCCTGGTCGTGGGTTACATAGACGGTGGTGATCCCCGCTTCGCGCTGCGCCTGGCGGATGGTGTCGCGCATTTCGACGCGCAGCTTGGCGTCGAGATTGGAGAGGGGTTCGTCCATCAGCAGCACGGCGGGCTGGATCACGAGGGCACGGGCCAGGGCAACGCGCTGCTGCTGGCCGCCGGACATGGCGCCGGGCAGCCGGTCCTTGAGATGGGCCATATGTACGGAAGCGAGCGCGGCCTCGACGCGGCGGGCCATCTCGGCCTTTTCCACGTTGCGGGTCTGCAGACCAAAGGCGACGTTCTTGGCCGCCGTCATCTGTGGGAACAAGGCATAGTTCTGGAACACCATGCCGATATTGCGCGCGGCCGGCGGGCGATCATTGATCACCGCGCCGTCGAACGAAATGGTGCCGGATTCAATGGAGTTGAAGCCGGCGATCATGCGCAACAGCGTGGTCTTGCCGCAACCGGAGGGACCCAGCAGCGTGAAGAACTCGCCATCGGCAATGTCCAGGTCGAGATCGGGGATCGCGACCTGGTTGTTGTACTCCTTGCGGAGCGAGCGCAGCGCAATACTGGTCACCGCGCTGCCCCCTGGTTGATGCCATCAAGCATTAAAACTGTTCCTCGAGGATGGACTTGTACTTGGCGACGATTTCGTCGCGATGGGCCGCAACATAGGCGCCATCTTCCTGCACGGTCGGGATCTCGGAGAGAGCCGGCAGGCCGGGCTTCTCGACGCCTTCACGCAGGGGACGGCCGGCAGTCTGCTCGGCAATGATGGTCTGACCTTCTTCGGAGATCACGAAGTCAATGAAGGCCTGCGCAGCCGGCTCATTGGGGCCGCCCTTGATGACCTGGACGGTCGCGGGCAGGAAGGCCGCGCCTTCTTCGGGGTAGACGATCTCGACGGGAGCGCCGCTCTGGACGAAGTTGAACGAGAGCGGCTCATAGGTCAGGCCGACGATGTATTCGCCATTAGCCACGTCCTGGGCCACCTGGCTCGAGGAGCCGATGGTGATGCCATCGAGCTGGGTCACGAGCGAGCGGACGAAGTCCCAGCCCTTATCGGATTCATAATCGCCGCCGACGGCCTTGAGCATATTGGTAAGCTGGGCAAAGGCGGAAGACGAGGCCGTGGGATCGCCAAAGGCGATCTTGCCCTTGAGCTCGGGCGCGAGCAGATCGGCATAGCTGTCGATCTCGACGCCGGCCTTGCTGGCAGCTTCGGTGTTGACCAGCAGGTTGGAGCCATCGGCCTGATAGGGGGTGAAGAAGCCGGTGGTGTTCTTGCCCGCTTCGACCATCTCGGCATCGCCGGGCGAGACATACTCGGCCCAGAGTTCCTGATTGGCATTGGCCTGGGCGGCGCCGCCACCGAACATCACATCGCCCTGCGGATTGCCCGCTTCGCTGCCGATGCGCTGGTAAAGCTCACCGGTGCCGGCGGTGATCAGCTGCACTTCAACGCCGGTCTGGTCCTCGAAGACCGGGATGAGGCTGTCGAGCATGCCTTCTTCATTGGGCGTGTAGACAACCAGGGTCGAGCCCGAGATGTCTTCCTGGGCGAGCACAGGCAGCGCGGCAAGGCTGGATATGCCGAGAGCCAGGGCGAGAGCTGACACGCTGATCATGGAGTTGCGGTTCATAGAGCGATCCTTTGCTTGGATGCGGGGCAAGTAGATGAAGCTGGGGCGCAAAGGCCCCTGGCCGGTGAGATGGTCAAGCTGCACAGATGTCACAGCAGTGCCTGTTCATTGCGGCCCATGAAGCGGAACGCGATGTAGACGGCACAGCCGCTCAACAGCAGCAACACGGTCGAGAGGGCCGCGGCGGTGCCGAAATCACCGTCGAGGATCAGAAGGTAAATGCGCACCGGCATGGTCATGGTGCTGCCGACATAAAGGACGAGCGAGGACGACAGCTCGTTGATCGCAGTGACGAAGCTGAGCATGCCGCCGGCGATGATGCCGGGGACGATCAGCGGCACGGTGATGCGCAGAAATGCCTGGAAGGGGCTGTAGCCGAGCGATACCGCGGCTTCCTCCATGCTGGGGGAAATTTGTCGCAGCGAGGAAGCGGTGGTGCGGACCGTGTAGGGCAGCCGCCGGATGAAGATCGACAGGATGATGATCGCGGCCGTCCCGGTCAGAACAATGGGGCCAGTGTTGAAGGCGGCGATGAAGGCAATGCCGATGACAATGCCGGGCATCACATAGGGGACCATGAAGGCCCCATCGAGCAGCGCGGTGTTGAGATTGGTGCGCCGCGCCACCAGTACGCCGACCACGGTGCCGACCATGACGATCAGAACAACCGCTGCCACCGAGAAGGTGAGCGAGTTGCGCACGACATCGCCGAGGTTGAACAGGATGCGTTCATAGCTCTGGAGGGCAAAGCCCTGCTGGAACACCGGGCCGTTGGTTTTGCGGAAGGAATAGATCACCGAGATGATGACCGGCATCGCACCGCACAGGCCAATGGAGTAGACGGCAAAATGCGCCAGGACATTGCGCCAGCCCTTGAGCTGTATGCGGGTCGGCTTGTTGATCATGTTGCCATGATAAACATTGCGGCGCGACATGTAGCGCTGGAGCATGACGAAGACCATCGACACCAGAATCAGCACGACGCTGATCGTGGTGGCCATGGACATGTTGGAGCCCACTTCGGCCGAATAGAGGGTGAAGGCTTCGGTAGCGAGAACGTTGTAGCCACGGCCGAGAAGACGCGGCGTGCCGAAATCGGCGATGGCGTGGATGAGGGCGAGCAGCCCACCAGCCGTCAAGGCCGGGAACACCATCGGGAACGAGATCTGCATAGTGCGCTGCCAAGGGGTTAGCCCCAGGCCTTCGGCTGCTTCTTCAAGCGAGCGATTGACGTTGCTGAGCGCGCCCGAGACCATGAGATAAACGTAAGGGTAGAACTTGAGCGAGAAGACGATGAGGATGCCGCCCAGCCCGTAGATGGGCGGCATGGTGATCCCCACTTCGCGCAGCCAGCCGCGCACCACGCCCCCTGCCCCGAACAGCACGATCCAGGAATAAGCGCCGATAAAGGGCGGCGAGACGAGCGCGAGAATGGCCAGGAGCGAGACGAACTTGCCGCCGCGAATAACAAAGCGCGACACGCAAAAGGCCATGATGGAGCCGAGCAGCAGCGCGCCAAAAAGGCCGCCAAAGCCCACCACCAGCGTGTTGACGAAGGCCTGCCGGAATCGCGGTTCCCCAAGGAACTTGAGGTAATTGGCGATGGTCAGATTGCCGGACTGATCATAAAGGCTCGACACCAGGACCGAGCCCACGGGAATGAACAGCAGCACAAACAGCAGGACCCAGGTGAGAATCATCACCACGGACCAGAAATTGAGGCGCTGCAGCAGGGTCATTGCTGGATCCTCGTGCCATCGGCGCGGAACGCCATGAGGGCATCACGCGGCACCAGAACCGAGACCGTTTCGCCCGCCTGCCTGGTCGCCGCCATGCCGGGATCGGCCAGCTGAACGATGACAACGCCAGCCGGGGTTTCCACCTGCACATGAGCCTCGCGCCCGAGATAGGTGTATTTGGTCACGGTGCCGGGCAGCGTAGCGGTTTGGGCAGAGGCCGGCTCGGTGCCGTTCCCAAGGGCTAGACGTTCCGGGCGGATGGTCCAGTTGGCGACGCCTTCGTTGGACAGGCCTAGCTGGGCGACGAGCACATTGATCGCATCGCCCGGGGCGAAGATGTTGAGGGTGCCCACAAACTGGGCGACAAAACTGGTCTGCGGATCGCCATAGATCTGCTGGGGCGTGCCGATCTGCTCGATCTTGCCCGCGCTCATCACGCAGATGCGGTCCGAGATCGCGAGCGCCTCTTCCTGATCATGGGTCACATAGATGGTGGCGATATCGACCTGCTTCTGGATGTCGCGAATTTCCTCGCGCAGCTCGATGCGCAGCTTGGCGTCGAGATTGGACAGGGGCTCATCCATGAGCAGCAGGCGCGGATTAATGACCATGGCGCGCGCCAAGCCGATGCGCTGCTGCTGACCGCCCGACATGGCGGCGGGAAGGCGGTCGGCCATGGCGCCGAGGCGTACGGCTTCAAGCGCGGTGGTCACACGGGTCTTGATCTCGGCGGCCGGGACCTTGCGGGGCTTGAGGCCGAAAGCGACGTTGTCGAAGACGCTGAGATGAGGGAACACCGCATAGTCCTGGAAGACCATGCCGATATCGCGCTGATGCGGAGGCACGACGCGCAGATTGGCGCCGTCCAGGGTGATCTCGCCCGATGACAGGTCATTGAAGCCGGCGATTGCGCGCAACAGGGTAGTCTTGCCGCAGCCGCTCGGGCCCAGAAGAGTGAAGAACTCGCCGCGTTCAACCGCAATGGAAACGCCGGCCAATGCCGTGAAAGTGGATCCGAACTGCTTGGTAGCGTTGCGGACCTCAAGATAACTCATGCCTGCTCCTCCCGGACTGCGTTGTCACATATGACACCGGCCTAGTTTCGTATTGCAACATCTTTCGGCGTAGTTCAGGATCATCTCACCCGAAAAATGTCTAAAAACGAACCGGAGGATTCGAATGAGCATTCGCAAACGTACATTCCTGGCACTGTCGGCCGCGGCCCTGATCGCCTCGACCAGCATGACCTCGCTGGCGCTGGCCCAGGACGGCTCGGTGGTGATCTACACCGCCCACAAGTCATCGATCGTCGATACGCTGCTGCCGATCTTTGAGCAGGAAACCGGCCTCAAGGCCGAAGTGGTCAAGCTCGGTTCGGGCGATATCGCCAAGCGCGTGCAGGCCGAAGCGGGTGCACCGGCCGCCGACGTGATCTGGTCCATCTCGGGCAGCCAGCTGACCGAGCTCAGCGATCTGCTGGAGCCCTATACGCCCCCCGAGGCTGACCAGATCGATCCGCAGTTCGTCAAGGATCCCGCCTGGACCCCCTACACCGCCGTTGTTTATGTGCTGGCGGTCAACACCGACCTGCAGCCGCTCGAATCGGCACCCAAGACCTGGGCTGAGCTTGCCGATCCCAAGTGGTCCGGCCAGATCGCCACGGCCCGTGCCGATGGTTCGGGTTCGGCCATGCAGCAGTTGCAGACCGTCCTCACCGTCTTTGGTGACGAAGGCTGGGACAAGTATGCCGAGATCGCCAAGAACTTCGTGTTCGCCGATAGCTCGGGCGCCGTGCCGCGCTTTGTTGCCGATGGCGAAACCGCAATGGGCCTGACCCTCGAAGACAATGCGCTGGAATATGTGCAGGGCGGCGCACCGATCTCGATCGTGCACCTGACCGATGGCACGGCAGCGACCCCCGATGGCGTGGCGCTGGTCAAGAACAGCCCCAATCCAGAAGGCGGCAAGGCGTTTATCGACTGGGCCATGTCCAAGTCGACCCAGGAAAAGCTCGCCATGGATATCGGCCGCCGCTCGGTGCGCCTCGACGTTGAAGGCCCGGCCGGCACGCCGAACCTGGCCGATCTGACCCTCGTCAATGTCAAGCCGCTCAGCGACTTCGGCGGCGCCGAGGACGTACTGGCCAAGTGGCGGACGGCCATCGGCGAATAAGCCGGCCCACCACATCGAAAAACACGACTAGAGCAGGATTACATGCGGCAGCTTGAAGCTTTTACGTTGGGCAAGAAATTTGGCCAGCCGGAGACCAATGAAGACAGCCTCGTAATCATGCCGAACCTTGGTTACGCCGTCATCGACGGCGTAACCGATCGCAATGGCACCCGCTTTGGCGGCATGCTGTCGGGGCAGTTTGCCTCGCGCACCGTCAAACGGGCCATCGAAATCTTTCTGCTGGCGCAAGGCCAGCCCGACCAGCCCGCCCTGCAATTCCAGGGCGGCGAGCATTTCGTCGATTATCTCGGCGAGGCGATCCGTGCCGGCTATGCCCAGCACGGGGCGCTCGAGGCCGTGGAAGCGGACTGGAAGCTGCGGGGCGGCTGCACAGTGATGGCAGCGCTGCTCCTGGGCGACCGGCTGGAAGTTGTGGCGGTTGGCGATAGCGGTATTCGCATCAACGGCCACGATACGCTGCAGGTGCTCAAGCCCCTCGACGATGTGACGGCAATCCTCCGGCGCGAGACCTGGCGCTATTTCGAACAGCGGGGCGCTTCGCTCGAGGAGTGCGACAAGCATGCCGCGGCCATGACCTGGCAGGGCACGCGCAACCAGCAGGCGGGCACTGTCACCGCCGCGCCCGAAATCGTGGAGGCAATTGAGCAGAGCGCCCTCAGCGCCTGCCGGCAGCACCTGCCCAGCGTGCCCGAGGCTGAAATCCTGGTGCTGATCCAGCACGGGATTTCCCACGGTCAGGGCCAATTCTCCAATGTCACCGAGCCGGTGCTGGGTTATGGCGGACTGGATGGCTTTGCCGTGCCCAAGCGCTTCATCGAGACGCGCAGCTATCCGCTGGCCGAGGTCGAGACCATCGAGCTGTTCTCGGACGGCTATTTCAAGATGGGCGCCGAGTTCGGCGTGGCATCCTGGGAAGCCGCCTTCGAGGAAGTGGAGGCAGAGGATCTGCACAAGATCGGCCCCTATATGAGCACCAAGGGCACTACGGCCCTGCAGCTGACCGATGACCGCAGCTATCTGGGTGTGCGGCTGAAATGAGCGGCGAGAACGCGCCCCGGCTGCATCCGCAAGCCGACGCCGAGGCTGGCGCGGGGGGCAATATCCGGGCGAGCGAGCGGCGGCAGGCAATCCTGGAAGCGGTGCGGGCCAATGGCGCGGCTTCCGTCGCTGAACTGGCGGCGCGGTTCGACGTGACCTACCAGACCATTCGCCGCGATTTGCGCACGCTCGAAACCGAGGGGCTGCTGCAAAAGGGTTTTGGCGGTGCGTTCGCCTCACCGGGGGTGGCGCATCATACACATGACGAGCGTCATGCGGTGGGCGTGGCGGTCAAGCGCCGGCTGGTGCTGGCGCTCGAGGAGTTCCTGACGCCCGGGGCGACCATTTTCGTGGGGCTGGGGACGACGTTCGATTCCCTCCATGAAGTGCTGGCGCGCCATCCTGGCGTGCTGATCGCGACGCCGAACCTTGAAGTGGCGCATTCCTGCGCGCTCAAGACCGATGCCACCGTCTATGTTTATGGCGGCTATGTCCGCAACAAGGACTCCTCGGTGCTCACGATGGCCGATGAAAGCCGGCACCGGTTCAAGTTCGACCTCGCGGTGATCGGCGCCAGCGCCATCGATCGCGATGGGGTCGTGCAGGAGTTCGACCCGATGGAGGTCGAGCTGATCCGCGCCATCCTGCCCCATTCGCGGCAAGTGATCCTGATGGCCCATGACGAAAAGTTCGGCCGCCGCGCGCCGCATGTGGTGACCCAACTGGCCGATGTGGACGTGCTGATCACGAATGGCGATCCCAAGGAGCGCTTTGATGATCCGGCAGTGCTTGCCGGCTTGCGGGTTATCGCGCTTGATTGAGCATTGCCATTGCCCGCGGGCGTAACCGCTCCCATCCCTGCCCTTTTCGCCGGAGTTTGCAGTGAAGATTTCCATTTGCCCCGATAAGCCTGCGCTGGGTGCGGCTGCCGCCGAACATGGTGCCCGCGTGATCCGCGAGGCGATAGCGCAGCATGGCGACGCGCATGTGGTGCTGGCGACAGGCGCCAGCCAGTTCGAGATGCTGGAACAGCTGCTGCAGGCCGAAATCGACTGGTCGGCAGTCAGCTTTTATCATCTGGATGAATATGTCGGCCTGCCAGTGACGCATGGGGCGAGCTTCCGGCGTTATCTGCGCGAGCGATTCCTGGATCGCCTGCCGGGCTACAAGTCGTTCCTCGCCATCAACGCCGACGCCACTGATCTTGATGCTGAACTGGCGCGCCTCAACGGGGCCCTGGCCGGCCAGCGGATCGATGTATGCTTTGCCGGGATCGGGGAGAATTGCCACCTCGCGTTCAATGACCCACCGGCCGATTTCGACTATGACCAGCCCTATCTCGTGGTGGAGCTCGATCGGGAGTGCCGGCAACAGCAGTTCGGCGAAGGCTGGTTCGAGACCTTGGAGGCCGTGCCCACCCGTGCCATCTCCATGAGCATCAAGCGCATCATGGCGTGCGAAGCACTGATCCTTGCAGTGCCTGATGAGCGCAAGGCCAAGGCGGTGCAGGCCGCGGTGGAGGGGCCGGTCTCGAACCTGTTCCCCGCCTCGATTGTTCAGCAGCATCCCGATGCCAGCCTTTATCTGGACCCGGCAGCGGCGTCCCTGCTGCGCCCCGTGCAGGGCTGATGGCGATCACCACGCTCGGGCTGTTTGACCTGCAGGTGAACGGCTATGCCGGGGTCGACTTCAACGATCCCGCGATTACGCCGGACGCCCTCGATCATGCCCTGGCGGCGATGCGCAAGGCCGGGGTTACCGGGTGTTTGCCGACCATCATCACGGCGCATCGCGATCAACTGGCCGAGCGGCTCGCGGCGCTTGACGCGGCGACCCGCAGCAGTCGGCTCGGCCCCAGCATGGTTCCTGGCTATCACCTCGAAGGGCCGTTCCTGCGTGCAGAGGCGGGCTACCAGGGGTGTCATCCCGCCGACGCGATGCGCGACCCAGATGCTCCGATGGTTCAGGGCTTATCCGCTGGGCTGGGGCGGCCGATCCTGATGGTAACGCTGGCACCGGAGCGCCAAGGGAGCGCGGAAGCAATCCGCGCACTCAAGAACGCCGGGATGGCGGTCAGTATCGGGCACAGTGCGGCCGATTACGCACAGATCGAGATGGCGGTAGCGGCAGGCGCCAGCTGCTCAACCCATCTGGGCAATGGCTTGCCCCAGCACTTGCCCAAGCTCAACAATACGCTGCTGGCACAGCTGGGAGCCGAGGGGCTCTGGGCGTGCTTCATCGCGGATGGGCATCATATTGCACCGGACGCGCTGCGCGCTTTGGTTCGCCTGAAGGGCGTCGACAAATCCATCCTGGTGAGCGACGCCGTGCTGGCCGCGGCGGCGGAGCCTGCTCAATACGAATTTGCGGGCATGAGCATAGAGCGCGATGTTGATGGGATGGTGCGGGTTCCCGGGCACGACAATCTCGCCGGTTCGGCTTTGGAGATGGATCAGGCGGTTCGCAATGTGGTTCGCTGGAACATCGCTTCGTTCGATACCGCGATCATCATGGCCGCCAATAATCCAAGACGCGCCATCGCTGCAGCGGCCAGCCATCATGGTATTGCCCTGCCCGCGGACGAGATCGACTGGGACGGAGAAATGCGGGTGCTTGGAAGGTCTTAGAACCATTGTCGGCGTCGCCGGACCAAGGCCGGCTCATGCCGTAAGCTGCGACTGCGCCGCGCTGGCGTCCTCCAAGCATTCCTGCCACAACAGCTGATGCTGCGGTTCCGATGGCGAGAGTCGGACGGGCACTTCGGCAATCCAAAACGGCGCCTCTGAGAGCTGGCCGCGGCGGATTGAAGGAGTTCGCTATCAGGGATGACTTGGATGACCACGAACCATGAAGCCGCCGCGGAGACGGGGCAACCCGGCGGCCTGCTGCGCTCCAATCTTGCGCTGGGCACCATTTCCTTTGTGGTCGGGATCGGGATCTGGTGGCTGTATTCGGCGAGCGGCTCGACACCCTTGCCGGGCCCAGTTCAGGTGTTGCAGCGCTTTGGCACCGCCATCAGCAGCGGACAGTTATTCAATGACGTCAGAGCTTCCATTGTCCGGGTGCTGACAGGCTTCCTCCTGGGCATCACCATCGCTATCCCGGTCGGCTTCCTGATGGGATGGTATCGGGTGGCGCGTGGGCTGATCGACCCGTGGATCCAGTTCTTCCGGGTGATCCCGCCACTGGCGATCATTCCGCTGGCCATTGTCACGCTTGGCATCGACGAGCCGCCCAAGATCTTTGTGATCTTCCTTGCCTCGTTTCTTGCATCCGTGGTCGCGACCTATCAGGGCGTGGTCAATGTCGACAAAACCTTCATCAATGCCGCCCGGGTGCTCGGCGCCAATGACTGGGTGATCTTCACCAAGGTGGTGGTCCCGGCCTCGACGCCGTTCATCCTCGTGGGCTTTCGCATTGGTCTTGGCGCTGCCTGGGCGACGCTGGTGGCCGCCGAACTGATCGCGGCGCAATCGGGCCTGGGGTTCCGCATGCAGCAAGGGCAGCTTTATTACGACCTGCCGGTCATTTTTGTGTCGCTGATCACGATAGGAATACTGGGCCTGATCATGGATCGGATCGTGCTGTTTCTCGAGCGTCGGCTGACCTCCTGGCAGGAAAGGGTTGAGCATTGAGCGCCGAGGTCAAGATCGATTTCAGCGATGTCGGACGGGTGTTCGGCGTACCTGATGGGCGCTTCGTGGCGCTGGAGAACTTCAACCTCCAGGTGTTTGACGGCGAATTCGTCACCGTTGTGGGGCCGTCCGGTTGCGGCAAGTCGACGGCGATGAATATCGCGGCCGGCTTGCTCAAGCCCAGCAGCGGCCAGTGCCTTGTGGATGGCAAGGCGGTGGAAGGGCCCGGACCCGAGCGCGGCGTCATCTTCCAGCAATATGCGCTGTTTCCCTGGCTAACGGTGCGGCAGAACGTGGAATTCGGGCTCAAGCTCAAGGGCGTGGAGCGGGCCGAGCGCCGGCGGATTTCGGACCATTATATTGGACTGGTGGGCCTTTCGGATTTTGCCGATGCGCTGCCCAAGCAGCTTTCTGGCGGAATGAAGCAGCGCTGCGCCATTGCGCGGGCCTATGCGGTGGATCCGCAGGTGCTGCTGATGGACGAGCCTTTCGGTGCGCTCGACGCCCTGACGCGCGTGCGGATGCAGAACCAGCTGCTCGACACCTGGATGCGCGAGCGGCGCACCGTGATGTTCATCACCCATGATGTGGACGAGGCGGTTTATCTCGCCAATCGGGTGGTGGTCATGGCTTCGCGCCCCGGGCGGCTGCAGGAGATCATCGAGGTCGACCTGCCCTATCCGCGGAACGACGAGATCCGGCTGTCACCGCAATTTGCAGCAATCCGCAACCAAGTTTGGCACGCCGTCTACACACGATCAGGTCAAAGCAACAACCAGGAGGAATAAGCCTTGAACAAACGCAGCTTCATCAAGATCATCGCGGGCATGGCGTTGGCGAGCGCCGCATTGAGCCCTGCTTTGGCCCAGGACCTGACCAAGGTGCGCGTGGGCTATATCGCCGACTATTTCGGCTCGAGCATGGTCGCCATCGCCAATGACCAAGACCTCTGGGCCAAGCACGGGCTCGACCCGCAGCTGAGCGTGTTCACCAATGGGCCGATCCAGGTGCAGGCGCTGGGCGCGGGTTCGCTGGATTTTGCCTATATCGGGCCAGGTGCCCTGTGGCTGCCGGCTTCTGGCAAGGCCAAGGTGATCGCCATCAATGCGCTGGGCTATACCGACCGGGTGATCGGGCAGCCGGGGATCGAGAGCATCGAGGACCTGCGCGGCAAGCGCGTCGCGGTGCCGGAAGGCACTTCGGGCGACATGCTGCTGCGCCTCGCGCTCGACAAGGCCGGCATGAGCATCGAGGACGTCCAGGTGGTCAGCATGGACCCCAGCACGATCGTCACGGCCTTTTCCTCGGGCCAGGTGGATGGCGCGGGCATCTGGTATCCGTTCGTCGACGTGATCCGGCAGCGGGTGAAGGACCTCAAGGAGCTCTCTTCCAACGAGGATTTCTTCCCCGAAGTGGCGTTCCCCAGCTCCTTTATCGTCAGCAACGAGAAGGCCAGCGACGAAGACACCGTGCGCAAAATGAATGCGGTGATCAAGGAAGCGCTGGATTATCGCCGCGGCAATCTCGACCAGTCGGTGCAGATCACCGCAGCGTTCCTGGGCGTGCCGGTGGAGCCGCTGGCGGCCGAAGCGCCGCAGGCCCGCCTGCCCTCGAGCGCCGAACTCGAAGAACTCAGCGCCGATGGCACGGTCAATGGCTGGCTCGATACGCTGGCCAATCTTTATGTGGACTTCGGCAAGATCACCGATCCGCTGCCCGCCAGCGAGTTCTACCTGTCGAACCTTTATTCGAACTGATCTATCGCCCTATGCTGCGGCTGCCCGCTGGGTGGCCGCAGCTGCCGGCACGCTCAAGACCGCGGAACAATCAATGACCAGCAAGCGCCCCAATATCGTGTTCATCATGTCCGATGACCATGCGGCCAATGCCATTTCCTGCTACGGCTCGGGGCTCAACTCGACGCCCAATCTGGACCGGATCGCCGAAGAGGGCATGCGGCTCGATCATTGCTATGTCACCAATTCCATCTGCACGCCCAGCCGTGCCTCGATCCTGACCGGCACCTATAATCATGTGAATGGGGTGACGACGCTCGCCACCCATCTCGACAACCAGCTGCCCAATGTGGCCAAGCATCTACGCCATTCCGGCTACCAGACCGCCATGTTCGGCAAATGGCACCTGGGCGAAGGCCCCGAACACCAGCCCACGGGCTTTGATGAATGGTCGGTGCTGCCCGGCCAGGGCGACTATTTCGACCCGGTGATGATCGGGCCCGATGGCCCGACGGTTGAAGCGGGTTACGCCACCGACATCGTCACCGACAAATGCATCGACTTCCTCGAGCGGCGCGATCGCGAGCGGCCATTCTTCATGATGTGCCACCACAAGGCGCCACACCGGCCCTTTGCGCCCCATCCGCGCTATCGCGGGCTTTACACCGAGGATCTGCCGGTTCCGCCAACCTATGACGATGACTACAGCAATCGCGCTGAGGCCGCCAAGCTTGCCAAGATGCGGATCCGCGAGGACATGACCTATGACGATCTGGGGCTGGTGCAACCCGAAGGCGGCGACGAGATCGGCGAAGCCCAGCGCGCCGAGAACGGCTTTGTCGGTCGCAAGATTCCCGACCCCGAGGATGTGAGCGGTCTCAGGCTGATCGACAAGGACACCGGCGAGACCTTCACCTTCACCAGCCGGCGCGAGCTGCACCTCTTCAAATACCAGCGCTATATCAAGCGCTATCTGCGCACAGTTGCGGCGGTGGACGACAATGTGGGGCGGCTGCTCGACTATCTTGATGCCAATGGGCTGACCGAGGACACGATCGTCATCTACACCTCCGACCAGGGCTTCTTCCTGGGCGAGCATGGCTGGTTCGACAAGCGTTTCATGTATGAAGAATCGCTGCAGATGCCGTTCGTGATCCGCTACCCGGCGGCGATCAAGCCAGGTTCAGTGTCCAAGCAGATCGCCACCAATGTGAATTTTGCCCCGACCTTCCTTGATTACGCCGGCGCGCCGCTGCCGAGCTATATGCAGGGGGTGAGCATGCGACCGCTGCTCGAGGACAGTGCGGCGGGCGACTGGCAGGATGTCGCCTATCACCGCTACTGGATGCACAAGGACTATTACCACAACGCCTTTGCCCATTACGGGGTGCGCGACCACCGCTACAAGCTGATCTATTGGTACAATGACGATCTAGGTCAGCTCGGCGCCTTCCCCGGCGACGAACCGCCCGAGTGGGAGCTGTTCGACTGCGAGAGCGATCCGCACGAGCTGCAGAACCGTGCCGGCGATCCGGCTTATGCCGAGGTGTTCGCGCGGATGCTGAGCAAGCTCGACGCCAAGATGGCCGAGATCGGCGACATTCCCGAGCACAACAGCGCCGAGGTGCTTGCCGGCTTGAGCGTGAGCTGAGCCATGTCCTGTTGCGCCCCTTCTTCGGGCAGGTTAGCGGCGAAAGTGATGGCCACCCCGGGTGCGGCCCCTGCCCCAGTGGCGCCGACGCGGTCGGCGGATGCCGTGTTGATCAAGGGTGGGCGCAGCTTTGTGGGGACGAACGATCCGGTGATTGCCGCTGACGGGGAAGGACCGGAGCGGCCGGTCAAGCTCAACGATTTCCTGCTGGAAACAACCACAGTGACGGTGGAGAGCTTTGCCGAGTTTGTAGCGGGCACGGGCTATGTGACAGAGGCCGAGCAGTTCGGCTGGTCATCGGTGTTCGTGGGCGGCGGCAAGGGTTTAGGGGAAGTTGTTGGCAGCGGCCTGAGTTGGTGGCACCGGGTGGATGGTGCGTATTGGCGCGAGCCAGAAGGGCCCGGCAGTTCAGTGGATGAGCGGCGGGATCATCCGGTCACGCAGGTGTCGGTGCGGGATGCGGAAGCCTTTGCACAATGGGCGGGTGGCCGGCTGCCGAGCGAGGCCGAATGGGAGCATGCAGCTCGGGGTGGCGCGCCGCGGCAGCGCTTCCCCTGGGGGGACGAGGAGCCGAGCGATGAGGCGATTTTCTGTAATATCTGGCAGGGCAGCTTTCCCCGGCTGAATACGGCTCGCGATGGGTTTGAAGCCACGGCGCCAGCGCGCAGCTTCGCTCCATCCGAGCTCGGGCTTTACAACATGGTCGGCAATGTCTGGGAGTGGACGGCAGAACCATTCCGCATTCGTTCGGTGTCGCTCAAGGCGCGCGAGCGTAATGAGGCGGCGCGGCTGCATGGGGAGCGGCTGCTCAAGGGCGGCTCATTTTTGTGCCACAAGAGCTACTGCTATCGCTACCGGATCGCCGCGCGCATGGCCCTGTCACCTGACAGTGCCGCCAGCAATGTCGGCTTTCGCCTTGCCTTTGATGCCCGGCGGGCGTGAGGAGCGGCGAGCCCATGTCAGAGCCAGAGGCCCAGCAAGCCGAGATCGACAAAGCTCCTGACGGCGCGCCGGACCAAGCTGTGCCCGAAAACGCCGGCGCGCAGGGGCAACCGGGCTGGAGCGCCTCGCAGTTCGGCAAGGGCCTGCGCTGGTTGCAGCATCGGCTAACCGCAGAGGGGATGTCGGCGTGGATGGGCAGCCTGATCCGGCGGCGCGAAACCGGGCTCGTGGTGCTGGCCGTCGTGATCGGCGCGCTGGCCGGGCTCGTCGTGCTGGTGCTGCGCGAGCTGGCCTATGGCATGCAAAGCATTCTCTTTCAGCTATCACCCGGCGAACGCTTGAGCGCCCTGCCTGCGCTGGCCTTTGACCTGGCCTTTGTACCGGCAATCGGCGGCTTGCTGCTGGGGCTGCTCGGCCTGCTGCTGCGCCGGCGCAAGTCGCGTTATGTCGACTTGGTAGAGGCCAATGCGCTGCATGGGGGCAAGCTCTCCATGACGGATAGTCTCATCATCACCGCACAAACGCTGATCTCCAACGGGTTTGGCGCCTCGGTGGGGCTGGAGGCGGCCTATACGCAGATGGGCGGGGCAACCGCATCCAAGCTGGGCGACTTCTTTCACCTGCGGCGCGGTGACTTGCGCAAGCTGGTGGGGTGCGGCGCCGGTGCGGCCATCGCCGCAGCTTTCGGGGCGCCGCTGACCGGCGCATTTTACGCGTTCGAGCTGATCATCGGCACTTATTCCATCTCGACCCTGGCGCCGGTAATCGCCGCCTGCATTTCGGCGGTGCTGGTAACCTCCGTTTTCGGGCAAGGCCATACGGTGGTGTCGATCAGCCAAGCGCTGTCGTTTGGGGTTCCGCAAGTGCTGCTGATCGTCGTGAGCGGGGTCGCGGCGGGCGGCTTGGGCATTCTGCTCATGCGGCTTGTGGGCGTGGTGGAGCGCAGTTTCAGCAAGTCGCATGTGCCCAGCTGGTGCCGACCGGCGGTCGGCGGATTGATCGTGGGTGGGCTGGCGATGATCTCGCCTTCGGTGCTGTCGGCCGGCCATGGCGCGCTCGAGCGGGCATTTGCCTCGCCGCCCTTGCCCATCGGGGTGGCGGTGAGCCTGCTCGTGCTCAAGGTCCTCGCTTCGGCCGTGTCCCTGGGGTCGGGATTTCGCGGCGGGCTGTTCTTTGCCTCGCTGTTCCTCGGCGCCTTGTTGGGCCAGGTGTATTTCTGGCTGGCGCAGGCGATCAGCCCGGGGCTGTTTCCCGATCCGAGCATTCCCATGCTGGTGGGGATGGCGGGGCTCGCCGCAGCCGTGGTCGGGGGGCCCCTGACCATGGCGTTTCTTGCGCTCGAGATTTCGGGCAGCTTGCCGCTGACCATTGCGGTGCTGGTGGCGGCGGTCACCTCCTCCATGCTGGTGCGCGAAACGTTTGGCTATTCCTTCACCACCTGGCGCTTCCATCTGCGCGGCGAAACCATCCGCAGCGCCCATGACGTGGGCTGGATGCGCAATCTGACCGTGGGCAAGATGATGCGGCGGGATGTCAAGATGGTGCCGCAAACCATGACGCTCAAAGAGTTTCGCCGCGCTTATCCACTTGGCTCGGCCAACCGGGTGATCGCCACACGCGATGATGGCCGCTATGTCGGCCTTATCGATGTGGCGGACGCCTATGCCCCAGACGGGCTCGACGAAGCGGGCACCGTCAGCCAAATCCTGCGCCAGACCGATGTGATGCTGCATCCTGCCTTGCAGGCGCTGGATGCGGGGGCGCTGTTCGAGAAGCACAATGCCGAAGCCATCGTGGTCGTCAGCGACCTCGGCGATCCCAAGGTGATCGGCATTCTAACCGAAGCGCACCTGCTGCGCCGCTACAGCAATGAACTCGAAAAAGCCCGGGCAGACCTGGCCCAATAACGGCTCCGATATCCCATGCAATATTCCTTGACAGGCATATTCCTATGGTGGAATATGTTTGCATGTCGATTTTCACAGCTATAGCCGATCCCGTTCGGCGCGAAATTCTGGGCCTGCTGCTGGCGGGCGAGCAGCCCGCCGGTATGCTGGTGGATCGGCTGGACCTGCCGCAGCCAAACGTGTCCAAGCATTTGCGGGCCCTGCATGAGGCGGGGCTGGTGCGCTTTCGCGTGGACGGGCCACGGCGGCTCTACAGCCTGGAACCAGAGCCCTTGGCGGAACTCGATCACTGGCTGCAGCCCTATCGCGCGTTCTGGGCAAACAAGCTCGATGCGCTCGATGATCACCTCAAAAGGAGTGATTGAAATGGCGTTCAACGATGAACTGGGCGTCTTTACCCGCCAGGCCGACCATATCGATGTGCGCTTCGAGCGGCATTACGACCGACCGGTTGAAACGGTGTGGAGCGCCATCACAGAGCCAGAACGGCTGGCAGACTGGATGGGCGCGGCCTATGTGGAACCCCATGTTGGCGGGCGCTTCGAGCTGATGGTGGGTGGCCCCCACCCAATGACCGGCATTGTACGCGCCTGGGACCCGCCCCACCTACTCGAATTCAGTTGGTCCAACACGCACGCCCCCGACTCCGTTGTGCGCTATGAACTCAGCCGCGAGGGGAACGGCACGAAGCTGATCTTCACCCATCGCGGCATGCCCTATGTCAACAGCGCCCTGATGCTGCCCGGCTGGCACGATTTTCTTGATCACCTGGAATCCCTACTGAGCGGCGCCACAGAGGGCGTCGATCCGAACGGCTGGCAACGGCGGCAGGAGCTCTACATCCAGCACTATGATTTGCAGGGCGTGAGGCTGCAGCCCTAAGCCAGCCCGCGCGAGGATACTACACGGCCGCTCCTTTTCCATCGACGCGCGGCGGCGCGGCCGACGCAGCACGTCCATGCCTTCAACCAAGGAGACCAGCGATGACTGACCAAAACTTCGAAACCAGCTTTATCGTGCCGCAACCACCTGCTGCCGTCTTTGACGCCATCACCAATGTTCGGGGCTGGTGGTCCGAGGACGTGCGGGGCGCGACCGATATTGTGGGCTCGACCTTCAACTATGCGTATCGCGACGTGCACCGGGCGCAGATCCGCGTCACCGAGTTGATCCCGGATCGCCGGGTTGCCTGGCATGTGGTCCAGAACCACTTCAATTTCACCGAGGACAAGACCGAGTGGACCGGCACCGACATCGTCTTTGATATCCAGCCTGTGAAGGGTGGCACGCAGTTGCGCTTCACCCATATCGGGCTTGTGCCGGAATATGAGTGCTTCGATGTCTGCTCGGACGGCTGGGGCACCTATATCGGCGGGAGCCTTAAGGCCTTGATCACCACCGGGACGGGCAGGCCTAATAAGGGCGAGCCGATGAATGCCAGCGAAACGGTGCTTTCGGCGTGAGATGGTTGGGGCCGGTCAACACCGGTCGGCCCCTTGCCTGGCACTCAACTGGCTGCGGGCTGCAGGTCTCGCATGATGGCAGGGATTTGCGCCGGGATTTCGCGGGCGAGGTAACCCAGCAGGCCATGGACCTGCCTGAGGCGCTCGCCGGCTTCCCCATGCATGAAAACGCCCCATTGCGCCGCGAGCAGCGGAGAGGCGCCGCGCGCCAGCAGGCCGGCGATGATGCCCGCGAGCGTATCGCCCGAGCCGGACGTGGCAAGACCGACATTGCCCTGCCGGGCTTCCCAGATCTCGCCCTGTGGGCTCGCGATCCGGGTGTGGCTGCCCTTCATCACCACAACCGCACCCGTTGCCGCAGCGGCACGGCGGGCAGCGGCTGCGGGATCGGCGGCAACTTCCCGAATGTGAATGTCGAGGAAGGTGGCCATTTCGCCGGCATGGGGCGTGATAACAATGCGTCCGGCGTGTTCCTTCATGTGTTCGAGTCGGGTCCGCAACCCGGTCAAAGCCGCGGCATCCAGAACAAAACTTCGGCCCTGGAGCGAGGACAGCAGGCTTGCAGCGAGTTCGCCGGCCACTTCATCGTCCAGCATGCCAGGGCCGAGCAGAACTGTATCGTCGTCGTGGATGGCGGCAGCTATGGCTGCGGCATTGGCGGCCTCGATCTCGCCGGTGGTGGTCTCCGACAAGCCCAGCACCCGCGCTTCGGGAATGGCGAGCCCCAGCGCCAACGCGCTGCTGCGCACGGTCGCAATCGCGAGCTTGCCGGCGCCGGCACGCAAGGCAGCCTCGCCGGAAAGCAGCACGGCGCCCGGAACTTCGCGGTGACCGCCGACGGCCATGACCCGACCGCGGGCGTCCTTGTCGACCTCGCCTTGCGGGAGAGGCAGCGGGTTCTCGAGCAGGAACTCACGCGTAATGGAGTGCTCGCTCATGGATTGGCACTGGCGACGGGCGGCTCGGCGGTGACGGTGGTGCCATCCTCTTGCAGGGGCGCGAGGAAATTGTAGCGCTTGAGCACGAGTTCACCGCCTTTGCGCGGCCCTTCGGCAAAGTGGTATTCAGTGATCGAGCAATTGGCGACGTCGCCTTCCCGATCGATGGCGAGGATCTCTTCCTCGCTCAGCCGCTCCAGCAAGTAGCGCAAGCAGAGCACAACGACCTGGTGGCTGACGATCAGCACGTCCTGGCCGCCGTGATGCAGGCCAATGGTGTCCATCAGACTGCGCAGGCGCAGCACCACATCGCACCAGCTCTCGCCCGCTGGCGGCCGGTGGTAGAACTTGCCCAAGAGGGTGCGGAAGCGCGCCTGATCGGGAAACCGCTCCTGAATGCCCGCCGTGGTCAGGCGGTCGAGAATGCCGAATTCCTTTTCGCGCAACCTCTCGTCCGCGATGAACTCGGCATCGGTGAAGGCGCCATGCTCACAGATGAGCTCGGCCGTGCGGTTGGCGCGGGCATAGGGGGAGGTCAGCACCACTTCGGGCAGGCCCTCGTGGCGGTTGCGGGCGAACCAGCGGCCGAGCGCAATGGCCTGCTCTTCCCCCAGCGGGCTGAGTGGAACGTCGATATCGCGGTGATCGATGTTGATCTCGGACAGGCCGGCATCCATTGCCGCCTGGCGGGCGACATTGCCAGTGCTTTCGCCGTGGCGCACGATCCACAGGCGCCGGGGCCATCTCTGCTGCATGTTGTTGTCCTCAAGCTCTGCTGCACAACTGCTCAGAGGAAACAAAGTTCGACGGGGAAAACGAGTTTGATGGGGGCAAGCGGGCTTGCGAGTACTGCCGCCGGCTCGATCTTGCCATCAAGAGAACGGCTGAGGAACGAGAACTGTGCTAGGAGTGGCATAGGGGATGCAACTGATCGCGCGACTTGCCGCTCGATCATGGATAAAGCTGTTCGCCTAGGGGCGTGCTTGAATAAGGACAGGCGGTTGGACCGAATAGACGGTGCGAATTATCAGCTCAGCAACAAGCGCCTCTACCAGGTGGTGGCTCAGCGTATCGCCCAGATGATCGAAGCGCATTCAGGCGATCCATCCTGGCGCCTGCCCTCCGAGCGCGAGTTGGCGGAAGAGCTTCAGGTGAGCCGGCCATCGATCCGGGAGGCGGTTATTGCCCTCGAGATGCGCGGCGTGGTCGAGGTCCGGGGCCGCGCCGGCATCGTTATCCTGCCGCGAAAAACCAATGATGTGAACTTCGACATCATCAATACCGATATCGGTCCGGGACCGTTCGAGTTGCTGCAAGCAAGACTTGCCGTCGAGTCAGGCGCTGCGGCCATCGCTGCACAGCGCGCCAACAGCTATGACATCATGCGGCTCGAAGACAGTATTGCTCGCATGCAGGATGAGGGCAGTTCGGCGGTCCACAACGAGAAGAACGACCGCGAATTCCACATGATCATCGCCCATATGACCGGAAACGCAATCGTCGTCTCCATCACCGAGGCCTTGTGGGCACAACGTGATGCCTCGCGCATGTGGAAGAAGATCCACGAGCACATGCATGGCAACGCCGTCCGCCCGACCTGGATCGGCGACCACCACGCGATTGTTGCAGCCTTGAAGCTGCGCAATGCCGATGCGGCCTACAAAGCCATGGCGCGGCACATCAACAACGTGTCGGAGGAATTGCTGCAGGCCGACGAACGCCGGCGGCTTACCGGACCTGAGGATTAAGAGGGAGACGCGGCCATGCTGAAGGGTTTTGAGCATGTGGGCATCACCGTGAAGAACATCGACAGAAGCCTGGCCTTTTACGTGGACCTGCTCGGGCTGGAGCTGCGCGTGCGTCGTCGGGTGTTCAATGGCGACGAACTGGCATTCCTGGACGCCAAGGGGCCGATGCTGGAGATGGTTTGCCCCGCCACGGGCGCGCTGACAGCCGAAGACGTAGCCATCGGGCGGGCGGGCGTGCGGCATCTCACCTTCAATTTCGACAGCGTGGATGAGATCTACAATATTCTGCTGGATGCCGGCGTTGACATCGTCGAGCCGCCCCGCGATGCGCATAACCGCGACATTGCGCGGCGGGTGGCATTTTGCCGGGATCCGGACGGCATCATGATCGAGCTCATCGAACGCTGAAGCGGGCCGCCAGGACAAGCCGCCCTGCCCGGCTCGAGGGGGCGCGCTTCCAGCAGCTTGAAGGACCAGGGCCATTATCAGCGCCGCTCGCGTGGAAGCTGATCCCCCCTGATGCCGGGATCAGCCGCACCGGCTGGGTGCGATCCATCTTGTCCTTTCCGAGCGTGGGAGGAAATGCCCTACGCTCTAGCCTCCTCCATTTCACTGCGTCAGGCGGCGGCCTCCGTTTCCGGCAGCCAGGAGCGATAAAGGGGATTGCCTGGACCGATCGGCATTGGCGTCGGCAGGCCCGTGCGCTGGGACTGATAGGCCGCGGTGACCAGTTCAAGCGAGTTCCTGGCGTCCTGCAAGGTCACGGGCGGC
Organism: Devosia sp. Z6_126; assembly: GCF_058133495.1. Taxonomy (NCBI): domain Bacteria; kingdom Pseudomonadati; phylum Pseudomonadota; class Alphaproteobacteria; order Hyphomicrobiales; family Devosiaceae; genus Devosia; species Devosia sp. Z6_126. The sequence goes on from NZ_JBYUNO010000002.1 coordinate 310,610, forward strand.
TCGCCACCACTGATGATCGCTTGATGGAACAGCTCGAACTGTCGAGTGTAGCCATCCTCCTTCACCTCATAGCCGGCCAGGGCGTCGTCCACCCGTTGCTGGTGCTCGGGCGTTCCGGCGGTGAATTGCCAGGGATCGCGGCCCATCGTGTAGGGCTCGAGTATGCTTTCGGCGACAAGATCGTGGAAGCAGAAGCGCAACCGGGAGATCTCCTTGCGCGAGCCCAAGGTCATCGAAAGCGTGGCAAGCGACCCATTCTGCATTTTTACCGCCAGCGCCATGGTGTCCTCGACCTCGATCTTGTTCACCAGGGTCGCGCCATAGGCGAAGAGTTCGGCGCAGGGCCCGTGCACATAGTTCAGCATGTCGTGGGCGTGAATGGCGTGCCCGAGCAGGCCCCCACCCAACTCCGTCGCCCATTTGCCGCGCCATGGCACTTCGTAATAGGCCGGACCGCGCCACCAGTGCGTTTCGATTGTGGTCATGAACGGCCTGCCCGTGAGCCCGGCCGCCATCAGCAGCTTGAGCTTTTGCAGGCCGGTCCCATAGCGATACTGAAAGATCGGCATCAGCTTGCGTCCGGAGTGCGCGACGATTTCCGCCATGGCATCCACTTCGGCGATGGAGCCGAACAGCGGCTTTTCGCAGATGACGTGCTTGCCCGCTTCGATGGCGCGGCGCGACAGCTCGAAATGGTTGTGCGGCGGTGTGCACACATCCACCACATCGATGTCACCCCGGGAGAACAGGGTGTCGACGTCCTGGGTGTATTCAGGGATGTTGAAGGTTTCGCAGAGGCGCCGGCCGCGATCTTCATCGAGCGAGCAAAGCACCGCTACATCAAACAAGTCCTTGTTCCACTGATAGGCCATGAGATGGCGCTCGGCGATTCCTGCCCCGATAACTGCCACTCGCAACTTTTGGCTCATGCCGACTTCCTCCCGCCCATATGGGTTGCCTGCTGCTGCGCTTCGAGCGAGAGCCGACAGACTTCGAATACGTGATGCTGGGTCATTGCCGTTTGCGTGCGCTCGCGCACGTCGGCTACAAAGCTCGTGAAATAGTCGAGCGGCTCGCTGCTGCAATCGACGTGACGCACGCCAGATCCGTCGACCAAGAAGAGGTGGTCCTTGCCGTCGCGTCCGCCGATATCGATGTATTTGCGCAGTTCGATATAGCCGTCCGTGCCAAGGATGGTGAGGCGACCGTCGCCCCAGGTCGGCAGGCCCTCGGGGGTGAACCAATCGACGCGGATATAGCCGGAACCCTGCTCACTGCGCAGCAAGACCTCTCCGAAATCCTGGAAATCCGGGCTTTGCGGCGTGCCGAAATTCCCGACCGAACTGGCGACGACCTCACCCGAATTGGAGCCGGTATAAAAGAGAAATTGGTCGATCTGGTGGGATGCGGTGTCGACGATAATGCCGCCAAAGGCATCCAGATCGAAGAACCAGGAGGGGCGGCTGGCGGCAGAAAGGCGATGGGGTCCCATGCCGATTGTCTGCACCACCCTGCCGATCGCGCCCTCTGCAACCAGCTTGCCGGCCTTGACCGCCGAGGGAACGCAGAGGCGCTCCGAAAAGCAGACCGAGAACATCCGGCCCGTCTCCATCACCGTGCGCTTGACCTGGTCCAGTTGAGCGAAGGTGGTCACGCCCGGCTTGTCGACGATCACGTCCTTGCCGGCTTTCATGGCGCTGATGGCAAGACCTGCACGGTCGCGCGGAACCGCAGCGATGCAGACGACATCAATGCTGTTATCGGCAAGAAGCTGGTCCCGACTGACTTCAGGCACGCCAGGATGTTGTTTGCGCACGGTGTCCACGAGAGCGGGAACCGAACTTTCTGGACAATAGCCAACGAACTCTGCGCCGGCATCGAGCAGGCCATCGATGTGGTTGAAGATGTGACCATGATCGATGCCTATCGCGGCAAATCTCAGCATTGACTAACTTTCTCCCGGCGCAATGGCTTCTTGGACGTCCGGGTCATCTGGTAAGACCAGAACCGCTCCAGGACACATCAAGCAAGGGCTTGCTGTCAAGGCGGCCAGGTGGCTGGACGGTTTGTTCGGTAGGGCCCAGGAACTATTGACAAGCCAATCCGATCGCACCAACCTGCTGGTAAGGCCAGAGCCTGCTGGCTAGACCAAACTTGTTCGAGGGTCGGAGGAGCCGTTGCCTCGAAGCGGATGTGGAGGAGGAACGCATGCAGCTTTCTAGGCTTCGCCTGACTTGTGCCTTGGGCGCCCTGATGCTCGCCAGCGCACCAGCGCTCGCTCAGGAAATCACGGTGGTCTGCGACGACCTCGGCTTTGGCTGCAACACGATGCAGCCCATCGCCGAGAGGTTCATGCAGGAGAACCCGGGAAAGACCGTCAACCTGGAAGTCGTCCCTTATCAGTCGATGCTCGAAAGCCTGCCGGTGCAGTTGGCGTCGGGCCAAGGCCCCGACGCAGCCATCGTCACCGACCTTGGCGGCCTCAGCCGCTATTACCTGGATCTCACGCCCTATGTTGATCCAGCCCTGTTCAACGAGAACTTCGAGCGGACCCTGCAATGGTTGCGCGGTGGCGACGCAAACAGCGCAGCGATCAATGGCATGCCGACTTCGCTGACGGTCAACGGGGGCTATGTCAACCTGACCTTGTTTGAACAGGCCGGGGTGCCGGTGCCTGAAGAAGGCGCCACCTGGGAGGAATGGGCCGAAGCGACACGCCAGGTTGCCGAAGCGACCGGCACCGACTTTGCAATGGAAATGGACCGATCGGGACACCGTTTTTCCAGCCTGGCAATAAGCTATGGGGCCGAACTCGTCGATGAGGCGGGCAATCCGGTGGTCGACGATGGCTTGCGCGCAGCCATCGAGCAGTTCGTGGCTTGGCACCAGGACGGCACCATGCCGATGGATTTGTGGGGCGCCGTGGGTGGCGCCACCCACCGCGAGCTGTTCTCGGACTTCCTCAACGCCAATACCGTGCTTTATTTCGGCGGCTCATGGACGCTAAGCCAGATGGACCAGGAAGTGGGAGACCTGTTCGACTGGAAGGTTATTGCCGCTCCATGCGGCCCCTCCTCCTGCACGGTCATGCCCGGTGGCGGCGCCTTGGTGGCGTTCCAGCACACCGACCAGCCTGAACTGGTGGGGGAGTTCATCAACTATCTGGCTCGGCCAGAGAATTTGAGCGAAGTGCTGGCAGCAGCCGTGGAAATCCCGGCTGCTTCCACCCTGATCGAAAGCGGCATCGAATATCCCGGCGCCTCGGAGCGGACCCAGGAAGCGCTTTCAACCTTTATCGCGCAGATTCCCAAGATGGCGCCGGCAGCGTACCGCTTCCAAGGCTGGCGCTACCAACGCGCAATGATGAATGCCCTGACCACCCGCATCAGCCAGGTCCTTAATGGCGAACTCGAGGTGGATGGCGCAATGGACCGGATCAAGCAGGACGTGAACCTGGCGATCGAAGCCGCCAAGGCGCAGTAAAGCTCAATCCGGGAGGGCGGCATGGGTGCTTCATCTCGTATTGCGCACGCTACGGGATCGGTATTTTCCCTGCCCGCGCGGGCAATCGAGCCGCTCATGGCGGGGCTGCAGAGGCTGATCGGCATCAAACGAATGCCGTGGTTCTTCCTGCTGCCCAACCTGGCTGCGGTGATCCTGTTCTCCCTGCTGCCCGTGTTTGTGAACATCTTTTATTCCTTCACGGGCAGCGACCGCCTTTACCCATCCGAACGCCCGTTCATCGGCACCTATAATTACGAGACGCTGCTGGATTGCGGCAATTATTTCGATCCTTCCACCTGTTCGCGCGACCTGTTCTGGCGCGCCCTCGGCAACAGCCTGGTGTTTGTGCCCACCCAGGTTGCAGCCATGATTGGCATCGCGCTGCTGACAGCTATCTGCCTTAACGGGGACATCAGGGGCCGCGGCTTTTTTCGCGGCGTGTTCTTTTTCCCAGTGATGCTGTCGCCAGTGGTGGTCGCCCTGACCTGGCAGTGGATTCTCCAGCGCACCGGCGTGATGAACGGCATTCTGACCAATCTTGGCATGGAGCCGGTGAACTGGCTGGTCCACGCCAACTCGGCATTCTTCTGGTCGGTGTTCGTCACCGTCTGGGCGCATATGGGCTTTTACACCATCATCCTGCTGGCGGGCCTGCAGGCGATCCCGCGCGACGTGTACGAGGCTGCCAAGATGGACTCCGCCAATCACTGGCGCGTTTTCACCCGCATCACCCTGCCGCTGCTGCGGCCAGTGCTGCTGGTGGTCTTCATCCTGGCGGTGATCCGCTCGGTGCAGACCTTTGATGAGCTTTACGTTCTAACGGGCGGCGGCCCAGGCTCGGCGACCCTGCTGATGGTGCAATATATTTACGAGATTGGCTTTGCCATCCAGCCGCGCAACTTCGGACTGGCCGCTGCCGCGTCCCTGCTGCTGGGGGTGGTGCTGCTCGTCTTCACCCTTGTCCAACTGCGCGTTTCGCGAGGATCGAGCAATGGCTGACCTGAGCTTGACGCGATCCGAGGGCGGAGTGAGGGCCATGCTGCTGGGCCGACGTGGCAGGGGGAAACTGGCGCTTTCCGACTTCCTAACCTACGGCTATCTGCTCCTTGGCGTGCTGATCATGTTCGCGCCCGTGGTTTGGGTCGTGCTGTCCTCGTTCAAAACCCCAGCGGCGCTGCAGGAATTTCCACCGACACTTTTGCCCTATTCAACCGAACAGGTGATGGTCGAAGGCTATGATCAGAGCTTGCCCCTGTTCGACGTCACGACTGAAAGCGGCGAGGTGGTTCAACTCGCGCAGATTCGGCGAGTGGGCCTTAATGCCCAGATGGTCGATCCGGCCAATCCTGAGGCCGGCCGCATCGTTGTACCGGTTGCTAACGCCATGCCCGTGCGCAAGGTGCATTTTGCCGTCGAGAACTATGTCCAGCTGCTCGCCAGTTCGGGCAGCGATATCTGGCGGTTCGTGTTCAACAGCCTGTTCATCACCGTTGCAGCCACAGTGATTACCTTGATCATGAACTCGATGGCGGCGTTTGCCCTGTCCAAGTACCGGTTCCGCGGTGACGGGTTGGCGCTCGTGGCGATCCTTTCAACGCTGATGATTCCGGCTACCGTGGTGCTGGTCCCCACCTATCTGATTGTTGCCCAGCTGGGGCTCGTCAATAATCTGTGGGGCGTCATCCTGCCCACCGTGGCCACGCCTACAGGCGTGTTCCTGCTGCGGCAATATATGCTGACCATTCCTGACGAGCTGATTGAGGCGGCGCGGATGGACCATGCCAGCGAGTGGCGCATCTTTTGGCGCATCATCCTGCCCCTGTCTTCGCCCGCTTTGGCGGTGGTGGCGATCTTTTCCATTCTTTCTCGCTGGAATGACTTCCTGCTGCCACTGGTAGTGCTCAATCGGCGCGAAGTGTTCACCCTCCAGCTCGCCCTCGCCTCTTATCAGGACGAGAATGTCGTTCGGTATGAACAGCTGCTGGCGATGACCACCCTTACGGCATTGCCGCTCGCCTTCGCATTCATTTTCCTGCAGCGCTACATAACCAGTGGCATTGCCTCAACCGGGATCAAGTGAGGTCCGCATGGCAAATCTCGTGCTTGAAAGCCTCAACAAATCCTTCGGCCTCGTGGAAGTGATCCCCAGCGTCGATCTGGAAATCGCGGACGGGGAGTTTGTGGTGTTTGTCGGCCCGTCGGGCTGCGGCAAGTCGACCCTGCTGCGCCTGATTGCCGGTCTCGAAGACGCGACTTCCGGCGACATTCGCATCGATGGGCAGAGCGTGATCAACGTTCCGGCCGCCGACCGGGGCGTGGCCATGGTGTTCCAGTCCTACGCCCTATACCCCCATATGACGGTTCGGGAGAATCTCAGTTTCGGCCTCGAAAACATCCGCATGCCCAAGCAGGAGATCGAACAACGGGTGCTCAGCGCCGCCACGCTCCTGCAGATCGAGCAATTGCTGGAGCGTCGACCCAAGCAACTTTCCGGCGGACAACGGCAGCGTGTCGCGATCGGGCGAGCCATCACGCGGGACCCGAAAATCTTCCTGTTTGACGAACCGCTGTCCAATCTTGACGCAGAGCTGCGGGTGCTGATGCGGGTTGAGATCACGAGCCTGCACCAGCGGCTAGGCAATACGATGATCTATGTCACCCATGACCAGATCGAGGCCATGACCATGGCCGACAAGATCGTGGTTCTGCGCCAAGGCAAGATCGAGCAGGTTGGGGCTCCCCTCGATCTTTACAACCGGCCGCGCAACAGCTTCGTGGCCGGCTTCATCGGCTCGCCACGGATGAATTTTGTGGAAACGGTGGTGGCGGCCAACAATGATGCAGGGCTGACTCTCTCAGGCGAAGGCCTGCCCGACCTGACCTTGCCGGTGCGTCGCGTGCCCTTGCAAACCGGGGCAAGCGCAACGCTCGGGATCCGCCCCGAACATCTGGTCTCCTCCAACACAGGCTGGCCCGTTCAGGTCAAGGTGGCAGAGCAGCATGGCGCCAGCAGCTACCTGCACTGCACCATGCCCAACGGCACGGCGTTACTGGTGCATGAGGCCGGCCAAAGCGGGTTGCGGAGCGGGGACGCACTCCATGTCACCCCAGCCACCGGGCAATGGCACTTGTTTGATGAACAGGGCTTGCGGGTCGAGGGCGAACTCATCGGCCCCGCTTGAAGACGAGAACTTCGCCGGTCTCGAAGTCAAGCACTCACGAGCCCGGAACCAGCGGACTCGACGCAAGCCAATGCTCGGCGGCAAACCCTTGCACACGAACCAAGGCAGCAGCCTGTTCAAAACGATCAGGGAAGGAGATGGGGGCCGGGAGCCGGGCGCTTTGCCCGGCGGCGTTGGTGGAGGGGACTGGATTCGAACCAGTGTACGCTAAGCGGTCAGATTTACAGTCTGATGGATTTAACCACTCTCCCACCCCTCCACTGCAACTTCGCCGTTGGGCAGGAAACGATGCACCGAAGCGCGTCGTCGGGGCGGTTTATGGGTGCCCTGCCCGCTCGTGTCAACACCCCTGACCCGGTTGCCCGCAAGAAAACGAAAACGGGGCACTTCCACCATGCCCCTCTGCTTGCCGGAGCGACGCAAAGAGGCTAACGCTCGGCCATGAGCATCAACAAATTTCCCCCCAAGCAGCGCTACAATCCCGATGACGGCCCGGTCTATCTTTATGGCTTTCATACCGTCCGCGCCGCGCTGGACAATCCCGGTCGCGTCAAGAAGGCGCTGCTGGCCACGCCCAATGCCTTGTTGCGGCTGCGCGAAAGCGGCGAGCTGGGCAAGGTCAAGGTGACCGAAACCACGCCCAAGGAGCTTGATCGGCTCTTGGGGGCCGATGCCGTGCACCAGGGCGTAGCGCTGGAAGTGGATCCGGTCAGCCGGTTCGGGCTCGACGATATCGACCCGCTCAAGCTCGTGGTGGTGCTCGACCAGATCACCGACCCGCATAATGTCGGCGCTATTCTGCGCACCGCCTGCGCCTTTGGCGCCGATGCGGTGATTACCACTGCGCGCCATTCCCCGCGGGAGACCGGGGTGATGGCCAAGTCGGCCTCGGGTGCGCTTGATCTCGTGCCCATGATCGAGGTGCGCAATCTCGGCGATGCGTTGGAAAAGCTGAAAAAGCGCGGCATGCTGGTGCTGGGCTTTGATTCTGAAAGCGAGCAACAACTCAAGCCCCGCACTGACGATCAGCCGCTCGCCATCGTTATGGGAGCGGAAGGCAAGGGCTTGCGGCAGCGCACGCGCGAGCTTTGCGACGAGATGGTCAAGCTCGACATGCCCGGTCCCATCAAGTCCCTCAACGTTTCCAATGCGGCAGCGATCGCGCTGTTTGCTGCAACTGCAGGACGGTCTGCATGAGCCAGTTCGAGCCATTTGCCATTGCCTTGCGGCTTTCGGGCGTCAGCATCACCCAGCGTGATTTGGACACGGCGCTCAAGCAGCTGACCAGCCGTTACGAGCCGGAAGACGCCGACAACAACTGGTATGCGCAAGTGGACCTCGATACGGCCAATCCGGTTCGGGCCGTACTCGAGCTGGCGGAACGATCGGGCCCCGCCATCGAGGCCATGCTGGAAGATCGGCGGCTGGGCCGGGCGGTGCTGGACCTGGCCTTTGATTTCCCCGAAGCGGGAGAATCGATGTCGGCCCGCCTGCCCGCGCATCTCGCCGCCGCGGTGGCGGTGCATGGGATCGACATCGAAGTGTCGGTTTACCTCACCGATGTCGAGGACGACGAAGAGTAGCTCTGCTTACTCGCTTGCTGCGGCCAAGGCCCGCCGCACCAGTGGATCAAGCGCGCTGAGAAAGGCCGAGCGATCAGCGCGACCAAAACTCGCATTGTAGCCCTTGCTTTCCCCGGTTTCGCGAAGGTGCTGCTTGAGCTCGCGCATGGCGAGCGCCATGCCGATGGAGTTCTGGGTAAAGGGCTTGCCGGTAAAGCCGAGCACATGGCAGCCCTTTTCGAGGGCGCGACTGGCCAGCGGAATGTCGGCGGTCAAAACGATGTCGTTGGCCTGCGCCTGCTCGACAATCCAGTCGTCGGCGGCATCGGCGCCGGCGGGTACCACGACCACCCGCACCATCGGATCCCGCGAGGGCCGCACCCCGCCATTGCTAACAAAGACCAGCGCCACCCCCAGCCGTTCGGCAACGCGAAGCGCCTCGTCCTTGACCGGGCAGGCATCGGCATCAACGTAAATGGTGGGTGCCGCCATAAAATCCATGCGTTTTTGGAGCAAGGGAGCCTGACCCGGCCGCAGCCGGATCAGGCGCACTGCATCAGTAAACCACGACCGAGCGGATGCTTTCGCCGGAATGCATCATCTCAAAGCCCTTGTTGATGTCGTCGAGGCGCAGCGTATGGGTGATCATGGGATCGATCTCGATCTTGCCATTGAGATACCAGTCAACGATTTTCGGCACATCGGTGCGGCCGCGCGCGCCACCAAAGGCGGTGCCCATCCAGGTGCGGCCGGTGACGAGCTGGAACGGGCGGGTGGAGATTTCCTGGCCGGCAGCGGCGACGCCGATCACCACCGATTTGCCCCAACCGCGATGGCTGGCTTCAAGGGCCTGGCGCATGACCTTGGTGTTGCCGGTGCAGTCGAAGGTGTAGTCGGCACCGCCGATCAGGTCGCCCCGCCGTTTGGTCAGGTTGACGAGATAGGGGACGACGTCGCCTTCGATCTCGGTGGGGTTGACGAAGTGGGTCATGCCGAAGCGTTCGCCCCAGGCCTTCTTGTCGTTGTTGATGTCAACGCCGATGATCATGTCGGCGCCGGCCAGACGCAGGCCCTGGATGACGTTGAGGCCGATGCCGCCGAGACCAAAGACGACGGCAGTGGCGCCGATCTCGACCTTGGCGGTGTTGATCACCGCGCCCACGCCCGTGGTGACGCCGCAGCCGACATAGCAGACCTTGTCGAAGGCCGCGGCCGGGTCGATCTTGGCGACGGCGATCTCGGGCAAGACAGTGTAGTTGGAGAAGGTCGAGCAGCCCATATAATGGTGGATCGGCTTGCCTTCGAACGAGAAGCGCGAGGTGCCGTCGGGCATCAGCCCCTGCCCTTGCGTGGTGCGGATGGCGGTGCACAGATTGGTCTTGCGCGACAGGCAAGACGGGCATTCACGGCATTCGGGCGTATACAGAGGGATGACGTGGTCGCCCTTTTTCACCGAAGTGACGCCGGCGCCGACATCCACAACCACGCCTGCGCCTTCATGGCCGAGAATGGCGGGAAACAGCCCTTCCGGATCGGCCCCAGAAAGGGTGAAATCGTCGGTGTGACAGATACCTGTCGCCTTGATCTCCACGAGAACTTCGCCCGCGCGAGGACCTTCAAGATCGACCTCGACAATCTCGAGCGGCTTGCCGGCCTGAAAGGCAACGGCGGCACGGGTTTTCATGGCTGGGACTCCTTTGGTGGTGCGGGCAAGGTTTGGCACAGCCAAGGGCAGGCGGCAAGTTTGCGGGGCGCGGCCCGGAGGCGCACCCGAGCACCGCTCAGATCAGATCGGCAGGGGCAGCCGGAAGGGGCGCCCCTGCCCGGCCGCCGGCGCTAGAGATCAACGAAGGTGGTGAAGCCGCCGAAAATCATTCGCTTCATGTCGATCGGTGCCTTTTCCATCAGCCCGGTGAGCTCGGGGTCGTTCATGACCTTGGCGTTGACGGCATCGCGCTGTTCGCGCGATTGATAAAGCACCCAGGAAAATATCACGACTTCATCCTCGGTAGCCATCACAGCGCGCGGGAAGGATGTCAGCTCCCCGTAGGGCACGTCATCGGCGACGGCTTCCTTGTAGGCCAAGGCGCCGTAGGCCATCCAGGCCTCGCCCGCCCGGCGGGCAATTTCCTTGTATTGCTCCAGAAAGCTCTTCGGCACGGCAAGAACATATCCATCAACATAGGGCATGGTGCACCTCCTTGTTGATGCTGACGCTTGAAGACGCCACGATCCTACATTTGCCAAGGCACGACTGGGCAATCTTGGGGTTTGATCGGCGCCAAACGAGTCCGGGCAAATGTCGAGCTTCGCGCCGAATGTGAAGGATCGATTCAAAAGGTGATGACGTTCAGGCCGGAGTATCTCCCAGCCCCTGGTGTCCGATGACCGAGCAGATCTCCGTCCTGATCGTTGAAGACGAACCGCTTATCCGCATGAACATTGTCGCGGTGTTCGAGAATGAGGGTTTTAAGGTGCATGAAGCAGCCGGCGCCGCAGCGGCGCTAGCGCTGCTGTATTCGCACGTGGCGGTGCACGCCATGTTCACCGATGTGGATCTGGACGGGGGAATGGACGGCTTGACGCTGGCCGCGGCAGTGCGGGACGAATGGCCCGACATCAAGATTGTGGTGGCCTCGGGCGTCCGGCGGGTGAGCCCGCGCGAAGTGCCGGACGGGAAATTTTTCGTAAAGCCTTATAACCCTGAGACAATCGTCGCGACCGTGCGCGAACTAGTCGAGGCATGACGCTGTTAAGACTCGGGCCACCCTGTTCAGGGTGGCTCTATTAACGCTAGGTCCGGCTGCGACTGGCTTCGACCGGCTTGCTGTGTTCCAAACGCTCTGCCGCATCAAGCGCATTCATGAGTGCGAGGCCAGATTGCGCCATATGAGCGGGAATACGGGTGAGTTCACGCCCGACATGTCGGGCGTTCCAGCCCGTGAACATGTCGACGATCGAGAACGAACCATCGGCGTCGGAATTGAGGATATATCGGTTTGCCATGGAGAAAACTGTAACAGAGTCGCACAACCTTGGAAGGGCGGCGCCGGGGTTATTCACCAAAAATACACCGGAGTTAACAGGTCCGTATCGCGGACTTAAGCCAGCAAGCGTTTGGTTAAGATTAACCACTGGTTAAGTCACTGCTGGATCGCCACTTTTCGCCGTGCAACAAGCAATTCACGGTTATTCACAACCACACCAACATGGCCACTCAAGCCGGAGGATACACAATGGCAACTGAACTCGACAACAAGGCGGCAGCGGCTGCACTCAACGCAAATGCATCTCCAGAATTCCTGCGCCAGAACCGGGCTCCTACCAAGGACCTTGGCGCAACGCGTTATGTAGACATGCATGGGCGCGATGAATTCGACCACAACATCATGAGCCACCGCACCCAGCTCGAAATGCTGCACACCCAGATCACCAATCTCGACCAGACCATCGAACTCGAGCAGCAGAAGCTGCGCGAAAGCAAGGCCGCGCTCGAGGCGAGCTATCACGCCCGCGCTCGTTTGCTGCACCTGCGTGAAGCCATGCTCCACTTCGTGCTCGAGCTGGAACGCGGCGACCAATAGGCGACGGTGCTGGTTGGTGTGATTGCGGCGGTCGTTGTCCTCGGACAGCGGCCGCCGTTTGCATTTCGGGATTTGGGCTGCAATGGGCCAGTGCCCCAGGCGGCCGGTTTGTCCACGCTAACAATACCGGTTAGGGTTACGACGCGATGGGGTTGGACCCCGACGGCTGTGGGTTCTAAGCCCGGGGCAAGCCGGAACCCTCCTCATGCGTCGCACGCTTCTCCTGACCAGCCTTTTTGTTCTCTCGCTGGCCTTCATGGCCACCGCATATAGCCTCACCCCGGCCTGAGAGTGGCGGGCAAGCCGCACTAGCATAGAACAGGCCGGAACATTCAGGCATCGAGGCGATTACCCCTTGCACAAGGCTTTACCGCAAGGGTTCCCATGCCGCTTCAATTTCTGTTCCGCTTTCTCGCCAACCTCATCTCCCTCGCCATCCTGATTGCGGCTGGCTATCTGCTGTGGTCGTGGTGGGATGGCGATCTCGTCCGCCAAACCGACGGCACGATTGTGCGGGTGCGCGAGGACTGGCTGCTGTGGGTGGGGCTGGCTGGCCTCGCCTTTTCCTTTCTGGGTCGACCGCTGGTGGTTCTGCTGCTGGCGGGTGCCGACAAGGACCGTACTGCTCCGGTCCGTGGCAATGGCACCACGATCGAGGCGCCAAACGGCGCCCAGCTTTATGTGGAGCAGGCAGGGGCACCCGGCGGCGAAACAATCATCCTGACCCATGGCTGGAGCATGGACAGCACGATCTGGAATTACGCCAAACGCGATCTGGGCCAGCAGTTCCGGGTCGTCAGCTGGGATCTGCCCGGGCTGGGGAAATCGCGTGGCGAGATCAGCCTGGAAGCATTCGCGGCTGATCTGGCCGCGGTGATCGCCTGGACCGGTGCAGCTCGCGTCGTGTTGGTTGGGCACAGCATTGGTGGCATGACCATCCAGACCCTGGCGCGTGACCATGCGGGGGTGTTCGACACCAAAGTGGCCGGGGTAGTTCTGGTCAACACCACCTATACCAACCCGCTCAAGACCATGATCTTGCCGCGCTTCATGCAGGCGCTGCGCTTTCCGGTGCTGGAGCCCCTGATGAAGCTGACCAAATGGCTGTTGCCCCTCAGCCAGCTGAGTGCATGGCAGAGCTATCTCAGCGGCACCGCGCATATGGCCAACCGTCTGGGTTTTGGCAAATACGTGACGCGCAGCCAGCTTGATCACACCACGCTGCTTAGCACGCGCAATTCCCAGGCCGCTATCGCTGATGGCAATCTGGCGATGTTCCGCTGGGATGCAACTGGCGCAACCGCAAAGCTGCAGGTGCCAGTTCTGGTGCTGGCGGGCGAGGTCGACATCGTGACCAAACCGGTTGCGAGCGAAACCATCGCCGGATACACGCCAACCGCCACGCTCCGGAAGATCGAAGGCGTGAACCATATGGGCTTTCTCGAGCGGTCGGACGTTTACAATCCGGCCATCGCCGAATTTGCTGCCGCCGCGCTGGCAACGGGGCGCACTGGCTCGCAGACGACACCAAGCTTCGGCTAAGTTTTTCGGCTTGGGCAAACAATCCCGGCGCTCACTTCCCACTTGAAGTGAGCGCCGGCATCGTGTTTCAGCAGCACGAACCTGGACGCGACGAGAGGACAAAGTCAGTTGGGCCTGCTGAACGAACTGACCGTGGGTTTGCTCGCCTCCCGCATTGGGGCTTTCCTGATTTATACGGCGGTGCTGGGTGGCCTGCTGGCGCTGTTTGCGCGGCTGCTCGGTTTCCTGCGCCCCAAGCATGAAGGTCGGCTGACCGCCAATCCCTTTGCCCATCTGTCGGTCTGGGGGCTGGCGATGGGGACGCTGTTTCAGATGGGGTGGATTCGCTCTATGTGGCTGGACGTAGACGGCAGCGGCAACAGCCGCCTTCGCGCTGCGGCAGTCGCGATCCTTGGGCTCGCAGCGGTGTTGCTGTTGATCCCGCTGTTCTGGTGGCTACGGCCGCTGCTGCAGGTCGCCCTCCCCCGCACCGGCGGCTACGCCGTGCTTGGGGTGGTGCTGGAGTTGCAGCGCATTACCTTGGCTACAACCATCCTGAACATCCTGCCGCTCCCAGGGCTCGTTGGGGGCTTGTTCCTGCAGGCGGCCTTTCCAGCGGCGGAAAAGAAGATCCGCCGGTGGGAGCCGTTCGTGCTGGCAGGTCTTGTGGTGCTGCTCGTGACGGGCTGGCTGCCTGCTGCGATGGCCCAGCTGCTGGGCTAAGCCAACAACTGGCGCGTGAGCCATTGGCTCACGCGCAGGATCAGTTATTGATCGCCGGCTTGGCCGGTATAGCCATATTTGTCCAGCAAGGTCTGGATAGTGCCGTCGGCAACAAGGGCGTCGATGGCCTGGTCAACCTGGGTGCGCAAGAAGGCGTCCCGGCTCGAGACCACGGCGCCGACCTTGATCGCGGTCGCAGGCACCGGGGCAAGTTCAATCACCCGCAAAGCCGCCGCCTCAGGCACCTCGCTCTGGAGCTTGCGCAACGCGGGCTGCCAGAGCAGCATGCCACCAAGCGTGCCGTCGAGCACGCGCTTGGCCATTAGCGAATTGTCCGCATAGGGCAAACGCTTCCAGCGCTCGGCTTCGGGCTGCTGCAGCGACCACGTAATATACACCAGCTCGCCCACGCTTTGCAGCGCAGTGCCGATCTTGCGGTCATGCGGAATGTCGGCCCAGCTGTTCCAGTTGGCATCCTCCACCGCAAGCACGAACGGAATGGTGGCATAGGGACGGGTCACGGCAGCCCATTCGGGAAAGGGCGAGTTGGTTTGCACCGAAACACCCATGAACATGTCGCAGGTGTTGTTCATGGCCAGCATCAGCTCGTCCATGAAGCCGTCGCCGTTTACCGGAAAGCCGCCAAAGCCTTCCTTGACGTTGACCTGCAGGAACAGCGCATCCCCAATGGCCTGGGCGACGTCGTGGTCGAAAGCGCTGATGACGCTGCTGGTGTCGAAACAGACATTGATCTGGTCGCCGTTCTGGCGGCGCGAATTGTCGAGCAGTTCACCCGGCACGCTGCTGGTTTGGGCCAGGGCTTGGCCCGACAGCAGCAGCGCCATTGAAAGCGCGAGAGTGCGAAGCATGAGGTTCTCCAAAATAAAGAAAGGGGCCGAAGCCCCTTTCAATTGATCGCGCCGGAAGCTTATTCCTTCGGCAGCTTGTAGACGAAGACCGAGTTGCCCGAACCGGTCGGCAGCGGAATCTCGGGGAAGGCAGATGAGATCGAGCTGGCCGAGTTGCTGTAGCCGGTTGGGATGGCGACATACTGCTCGCCGTCGATCTCGTAGGTCATTGGGTAACCACCGATCGGGGCGTTCAGGCGCTGTTCCCAAAGGACCTCGCCGGTATCCTGATCCCAGGCCTTGACGAAGCGGGCAGCGTCGCCGCCGAACACCAGACCACCGCCGGTTGCCAGAACCGAGCTGGTCATGGACGGACGCTCACGCGCCTGCCACTTGGACTCGGCCTGAGTCGGGTTGATGTCGAGAGCCTGCAGCAGGCCAGCATCGGTGATGCCTTCTGGCAGAACGCGTGGGCCGAACTTGACCGCACCAACGGCATTGCCGGCGGTGAATTCAGTCTGGGTCGGCGCAACGGTGTTGCAAGCCTCGGTCAGGGGCACGAAGAAGGTCTGGGTCAAGGGGCTGTAGGAGCCGGCCTGCCAGAGCTTGCCGCCCGACACCGAAGTACACACCAGGTGTTCCTGGCCAACGGCTTCGGAGATCAGGTCCTCGTTGATGTGCACGGTGCCATCAGGATCAACACCGGTGACGACGTTCTGAACAACGGTTTCCTTGTGCCACAGATACTTGCCAGTGTCGCGGTCAAGGCCGAAGGCGATGCCGTTCTTGCCGGGAACGCTGATCAGCAGGTGATGCATCTCGCCGTCGATTTCCTGGTCAACCAGGATACGCTCGAACGGGCTGTCCAGATCCCAGTTATCGCGCGGCAGGTGCTGGTAGTACCACTTCAGCTCGCCCGTATCGGCGTCGAGAGCCAGGGTCGAGTTGGTGTAGAGCACGTTGCCGTCACCCGAACCGCGGATCAGCTCGGCATAGGGGCCAGGCATACCAATGCCCCAGAAGGTGGTGTTGGTGCGAGCGTCATAGGCACCGGTTGCCCAGGGCGTACCGCCCCAACGGTTTTCCGGCGGCACTTCGCCCCAGCTTGCCTGCTGCTCAGGATTGTTGGGGTCGTCGATGGTGTTGAAGCGCCACAACTCTTCGCCAGTGTTGGCGTCGTGAGCCAGGATAAAGCAACCACCGGCGGTGCCGGCGATTGAGCAGCCCGAGATGGCCGAGATGATCTTGTCCTTAACGATCAGCGGCCCAATCGTGTAGGAATAGCCCAGGTTGTAATCGAGAACCTGCTTTTCCCACACGACCTTGCCGTCTGCTGCGTTGAGCATGACGATCTTGGCGTCGGGTGTGGTCAGAACGATCTTGTCCTCATAAAGAGCGATCGAGTTCTTCTGGCGGCGGGCCTGGTTGGCCTGGTAGCTCCACGAGGTCGGGATCTCGGGCATGGCATGGCGGTACTGCCAGATCAGGTCGCCGGTCTTGGCGTCGAGCGCCTCGACGATAGCGTTGCTGGTCTGCAGGAACATCACGCCGTCATGCACCAGGGGAGCGGTTTCCTGGATGCCGGCTTCAGCCATGGGCCAGGCCCAGGCGAGTTCGAGATCCTTGACCGTGTCCTTGTTGACCAGATCGAGCGGGCTGTAGCCCTGGTTGTCGCGGGTGCCACGCCACATCAGCCATTCTTCAGCTGGAGGGTTTTCCAGCATTTCTTCGGTGACGGGCTTGTAGTCTTCGCGCACGCCCTGGGCGAAAGCTGCGCCGGACAATGCCATCATGGCTGTCGTCGCCACCAAGACTGATTTCAAAACACCGATTTTCATCGATTCTCTCCAATGGTGCGCGTCGCGGACGCGCTTAGATGCAGTGAGTTAGTTGGTTGCCCCGGGCAATGGCTTGCCATAGGTGAAGGCCTGCGGAACGGCCGGTTCAGCAGCCGCAGTAGGCGCAGCTGCTGCCGCTGGTGGCGCGCCACCAGGCAATTGCTTGCCCCAGGTGAAGGCCTGCGGCACGGTCGTCTCTGGCGTGGCAGTCGCAGCTTCGGCCGGAGCAGACGGCGTTGCAGCGGCCCCAGCTGCGGTTTCTTCCGGCAGCGAGATGGATGCCAGCAGTTCTGGATCGGCAGTCATGGGCGTGTCACCGGGCTGAGCGCCGTTGAACGACATGATATAGGCGACGATGTTAACATAGACGTCTTCGCCGAGCAGGCCGGGGGCCGAAGGCGGCATGGCGACGCTGATGAAGTCATAAAGACCGGCAGCGGTATACCAGTTCTGCATTACGTCGCGTCCGGCCAGGCCGGGGGCGTCGGGGCCCTCAAGCTGGAAGCCGTGGCATTGTGCGCAGTTGGAATCGTACGAGGACTTCCCCGCTTCCGCTTGTTCCGCCGTAAAGCCGGCGGCAGTGGCAGCGCCACTCCCAAGCAGCCCGAGGGTCAGCGACAGCAATGTGGCGCTGACAAATAGCCCTTTGGATCTTTCGATCACGATAACCTCCCAAAGGTGGTGAGTTGGATGGCACGCCCGTGAGCGCGCCCGAAGCGATAGTGGTCATATCGTTGCACCTGCACGCCTAAACCTCAAACCCGCCGGCTTCAATAGGTAACTGAGGCGTAACGATGCGAAGTTCAGATTGCTTTCGCGTATAGCTACAATGAGCCTTGTTCAGGAAGAACCCCGCCTAGCCCGTAGCGTTCTCGCAGATTATCAACGGTTCCGCTTTCCTGCAGGTGCTCCATTGCCGCCCGAACGGCGCGCATCAGCGTCTGGTCGCCTTTCCACAAGCCGAGAGCCATCTGGTAGCGCGGCAGATCCTGCGCCGGGAGCCATGACAGCGTGAACTCGGGCGGCAGGCTCCCAATGGCACTCGCCGCGAATCGCTCGGCAAATCCCACCTGCGCCCTTCCCTCGCTTAGCGCACGGGTCAGATCATCGGGGCCGCTGACCAATACGGGCCGCAATCCCCGCGCGCGCAGCCAGCTCGACAGCGCCAGGCGGTCAAGACCGCTGGAGCCCGGTAGCACGGCCGCAGCAGCACTTCCAGATGGCAGTTCTCCGCGAGGCGCTATGGCCACCCAGCCGGTTTCGGCCGTGGTAGGAATGGTCTGGAGAAAGCCGCGCGTTTGCAGCGTATCGGTGAGGCCACCCGCGATCATGTCACACTGGGCACGGGAAAGTTGCCAGTTGCGTGGATTGAAGTCGCGGCCCATCGATGGCAGGGCGTTGACGATGAGCCGAACACCGATGGAGTCGGCGATGTGCTGAGCCAGCTCGATGTCGAACCCAGGCTGCGCGGGATCACCGGTAACCAGCGGCGGATAGCTCGGGGGGACGCAGAGTTTAAGGACCCCCGCCTGCCGCCGCTCCTTGAGCGAAGTGTCGGGCGGCAGGAAGCTTACGGCAAACAGCAGCGCCGCGATCAGCGCGAGGTTGGCCGCTGCCCGCAGCCAGCGATGCGGGCGCTTCGTGCTCATGACCGGCCGAAATCCACGAGGGCCAGCACAAAGAACACGATGGCCATGCCGACCACAATCGCGGGGCCATAGCTGGGCGTGAACTGATTGAAGCCGATCAGCACCCCGCGCAGCGTATCGACCGCATAGGTGATCGGATTGATTTGCACCAGGAACACCAGCCATTCCGGGTAGCTGGCGGTGGTCTGGGTGCGGCTGAGGGCCGGGTCGAGCGGAAACACCGAGGACGAGGTGAAATAAAGCGGCAAAATCAGCGTGTTGGAGAAAACTCCGAAGCCTTCAAAACTGCGCACTCGAGCCGCGAGGATCACCCCAAAGCAGGTCAGCCCGAAGGACAGCAGGAACATGAATGCCAGGGCCGTCACCACCTGTTCGGGCGTCATGGTGACATCGGCAAACCGGGCCAGGATCAACACCACCGCGCCGTGCAGCGTCGCGACAGTGCTGCCGCCCAGCACCTTGCCGAGCAGGACAAGCGGCTTGGGCATGGGCGAAACCAGCACTTCCCGGAGAAAGCCGAATTCACGATCCCAGATCACCGACACCGCGAACTGGATCGAGGTGTACATGATGTTGAGCACGATAACGGCGGGGAACAGGAACTGCAGATAGGTATAGGGGATGACATAGCGCACCTCGCCATAAACCTCGCCGCGGAAATAAGGGTTGAGCCCGACGCCGAGGATCAGGAGCCAGATCAGCGGACGGCTGACGCCGCCGATCATCTGGCCGCGATCGCGCGTCGCGCGGGTGACCTCGCGCAGCCACACGCCATAAACGCCGCGCAAAAGGGGCATGATCGCGGTCATGGTGTGCCTCGCAGATTAAGTTTGCCAGCACGGGGTTGAACGGCCGATGGCGACGGATGACGCTGAGGGAGGAGGAACGGTACGAACATGATCATCGCCGCCCTGCCCTTCTGCCCGCCGCCTGCTCCGCGTCGCGCCGGCCGGCGGCGCGGTCGCGCAGCTCGGTTCCCGTCAGGGCGAGGAACACGCTTTCGAGGCTGGGCTGTTCGAGGCGCATTTCGCTGAGCTGGCTGCCAAAGCTGGCAAGGAAATGATCGACAAAGCCTTCGTCCGTCACCGGCACGGCAAGGCGATTGCTGCCCAGGTCGCGCGTTTCGGGGAAGCGCTGGAGGATCGCTTGGCGCACGCCCTCGTCCCGGGGCACAACATGGAGCCAGCTGCGGCCATGAGCTAGCTTGAGTTCAGCGGGACTGCCCTGGTTCACGATGACGCCGTTGTTGATGATGCACACCTGATCTGCGGTCTCCACCTCCTCGATATAGTGGGTCGTGGTGAGTACCGTCAGTTCGCGCTCGCGGCGCAGTTGATCGAGATATTGCCAGATGCGCTCGCGCGTCTGGGCATCAAGGCCAACCGTGGGCTCATCGAGAAACAGGATGGCTGGGTTGTGTAGCAGCGCCCGGGCGATCTCGAGGCGCCGGCGCATGCCGCCCGAAAAGCTGCGCACAATGGCATCGCGCCAGTCTTCCAGCTCAACCAGGGCCAGCATCTCGCCGATGCGCTGCCGCCGGTCCCGCGCGGCCATGCCGTAAACCAGACCGTGGAAGTTCAGGTTCTCGTAGGCACTCAGGCGATCATCGAGGCTGGAGTCCTGAAACACGACCCCGATGCGCTTGCGCGCGGCCGTCGGGCTGCGCCTGACATCAATGCCATCCACCTCGGCGGTGCCGCTGTCGGCCTTCTGCAGCGTACACAAGATGCTGATCAGCGTGGTCTTGCCGGCCCCGTTTGGACCCAACAGGGCAAAGCTGGAACCGCGCGCGATGGTGAGGGAGACTTTGTCGAGGGCCAGTTTCCCGGCATAGCTATGCGACAAATTGTCAACGAAAATAGAGGGTACAATCACTTCCGGCCCCCTCCCGAGGTGGGCAAATCTACGCGAACCGCCCCGCCCAAGCCTGTGGTAGCGCTGGGATTTCTGTGAAATCGGATCATGCGTGCTTTTGCGTCATAGAGGGGGCGAGAGCAAGCGCTGAACAACCTGTTCACAGGTGCGGTCCGGTTGGCAAACCACATTTCATTTCCTATCTGAACCTCAGACGCCGGTGGCATTCACTTTCGATAAGTGACTGACATGCGGGAACACCACGGCGTACTTCCGGTTGTAGTAGTAGTTCCTTCAGGAGGCTAAAATTCGTATTCTCAAAACTCTCGGTCTTGCAGCCGTAGCGGTATCCGCTTTCGCACTCCCCGCTTTCGCTGCTGACCATCAGGTCCAGATGCTCAACAAGGGCGAGGACGGCACGATGGTGTTCGAGCCAGCGCTGACCGAAATTGCCGTTGGCGACACTGTCACCTTCGTGCCCACCGACAAGGGCCACAACGCCGAAACCATTGCCGGCATGCTGCCCGAAGGCGCTACCCCGTTTAAGGGCAAGCTCAATGAAGAAATCACCGTGACCTTCGACACCGAAGGTGTTTACGGCGTCAAGTGCGCTCCGCACTTCGGCATGGGCATGGTGGCCCTGGTTGTTGTCGGCGAGCCGACCAATCTGGAAGAAGCCAAGAGCGTCAAGGTTCCGCCCAAGGCACAGTCGCGTTTCGACGCCATGTATGCTGAGTTGGCCGAATAATCTGTTTGGCTAAGCGGCCCTTTCCGGTCGAGTTGCCACTATCTGATTAAAAGCCTGCCGCTCTTTCGGGAGCGGCAGGCTTTTTTGCAGGGGCGGAAAGGACCTATTCGGGCTTTGCGTCCTCGGGCAGCATTTCCAGATGCATGTTCAAGGCGGGCAGGCTTGCTGCAGCATATTCCTTGATCGGGCCGGCTTCGCCAGCCTCGGCATAGGACGAGAACAGTGAAATCGCGTCCTGATGGGCCTGATACTGCATCTTGAGATAGTCCATGTCGAAGTCGGTCGAGGCTTCAAGCGTGTCCATCATCTGTTGATGCACCGGATCAAGCACGGTTGGCACCGCAATCTCGATGCCGGTCGCGGCTACCGCATCCGTCAGGGCTTCGGAATTGGCGGTGTGCTCATCGATCATGTGCTGGGCGAATTCCTTGACGTCGTCGCGCTCGGCTTTTTCCAGCGCCAGCTTGCTGGACTCGATTTCAAAGGTGCCGGAAAAGCCAGCCTGTTCGATGAACTGGGGCGTCTCCACCGGCGTGCGCGCCGTTGTGCTGGCGGATGGGTTTGCGGCCGGGGCCGCGCCACCGGCGGCAGGAGCGGCGTCCTGGGCAAAAGCCGTGCCGGACATCAGAACAAGGGCAGCTAGGGCTAGAATTCGCATCGTCGTCTCCTCTGTGTGTGTCCTTCAGGAACGACTGGAGATTCCGTTTGTTCCGATGTGCGCGGTTAGGGAGAGCTACAGGAAGCAACTCGGCGACCAGCCAACACTAAAAGCGTGCAAGATCGCTCCCTGCAGGGGTGTTCGACCCGTCGCAATGGCGTTAGCTTGAGCTAACCTGTTCCGCCAGTTGAGATCCTTCAATGAACACCAGTGCCGTCTTCGCCCGTGTCGTTGCCGCCGTAGGCGCGGTTGCCGTTGCCGTCCGCCACTCGGGCGACGGCCCCCGCCCGCCGGTTTACGGCACTGCCCCCACCATTCCGGCGCCAAAGCCACAGGGCAGCATCCCAACCCTCAAGATGCCGACGGCGAAAGGCTGGGAACCGGGGCACACCCCAACAGCCGCAGCCGGGCTCAAGGTCAATGCCTTTGCGGCCAAGCTCGACCACCCGCGCAACATGCATGTGCTGCCCAATGGCGATGTGCTGGTGGCTGAATCCATGGGCGAATCGGGGGAGGCCAAGTCGCTGTTCGACCATGCGATGTCGAGCACGATGAAGCGCGCCAAGGCTTCGGGCACCAGCCCGAACCGCATTACCCTCTTGCGCGATGCCGACGGGGACGGCGTGGCCGAGATCCGGCATGTGTTCATCGACAATGTGCGCCAGCCCTATGGCATGGTGCTGATCGGCGACACGCTTTATGTCGGTGCGAGCGACGCGGTGCTGGCCTATCCCTACGAGGCTGGTGCCACCCAGATCACGGCGGCACCCCGCAAGCTCATGAGCACCAAGCCGGGCGGGCACTGGACGCGCAATCTCATCGCCAGCGCCGATGGCTCCAAGCTTTTTGTGGCCGTGGGCTCGCTCAGCAATATCGGTGACGCGGGCATGGAAGCCGAAATCGATCGCGCCTGCATCCACGAACTGGACCTCGCGACCGGCCAATCGCGCATCTTTGCCGGTGGTCTGCGCAATCCGGTGGGTCTGGCTTGGCAGCCGAGCAATGGTTCGCTCTGGACCGTGGTCAACGAGCGCGACGGCTTGGGCGATGAGACCCCGCCCGATTACCTGACCTCAGTGCGCGATGGCGGCTTTTATGGCTGGCCCTACAGCTATTGGGGTCAAACCGTAGATGACCGGGTGCCCCAGGACGCGACCAAGGTCGCGACGGCCCTCGCACCCGATTATGCGCTGGGCGGGCACACGGCGTCGCTCGGCCTTTGTTGGTTGCCGGAAGGTACCCTGCCCGGCTTCCCCGCGGGCATGGCCATCGGCCAGCATGGCTCGTGGAACCGCAGCACGCTCAGCGGCTACAAGCTCTGTTTCGTTGCGTTCGAGAATGGCAAGCCTATCGGGCTGCCGCGCGACATTCTCACCGGCTTCCTGTCGGCCGACGAGAAGTTCTCCTTTGGCCGGCCGGTGGGCGTAACCATTGCTGCCGACAAGTCGGTGCTGATGGCGGACGATGTGGGTGATGTGATCTGGCGCATCACCGGCGCCTGAACGTAAAACTGGAGTTCCGCAGGCGCGGAACTCCAGTTCTTTTTGTGTTTTCGATGCGGGGCTTAGTTGGGCGCGAGGCCGAAATTGCCTTCGCTGCACTGCTCGATCGAGAGCTTTTCCAAATCGATGGTGCCGTCTGCAGTCCAAAGCTCGCTTGAGAGTTCCACGGCGGCGTCAGCGGCCGCTTCGCCGCCAGCTTCTTTGTTGGGCTCATCGGCTGCGGCTTCGGCCACGGGGGAAGTGGTTTCGCCCTTGCGCATCTCGTCGCACTTTGCCTGGACCCCGGCCACCTGATCGGCGGGAACGGCCTTGCCGGCGATCCGGTGCTCTTCCTGGGCAAAGGCCGCGCCTGGCAGTACCATTACGGCAGCGAGAGCGAGGGACAAAGCTGTTCTGGTGATCATCGCGTTTTCTCCATTGCGCGTGCAGTTTGCTTAAAGCGGCAGCAGGCAGCTTTGGTTGCGGTCACTCAGCACAGGCGGCGATCAAGACTGCGGTAGTTACGACTTCGCCTGCTGCGGACCCGACCCGGCAATCGCGCACTGCGAAATCGCAATGTCGTCAAGCACCTTGTCCTCGCTTGGCTGCTGAGCGGCGCCGCCATGTCTCTTCAGGCTGAGGTGTCGGCCATAGGCCTCGGGCGAAAGCAGGTTCAAGGCGCCCGCACCGATCATGATGACGAGCCCAACTATGCCAATGCCATCCAGGTACTCGCCGTAGAACAGCGCCCCCAGCCCCAGGGCCCACAGCATCTGGGTATATTGGGCGGGCGCCACCTGGTTGGCTGGCGCCAGCCTGGTGGCCCCAATAAAGGTCAGGTGTCCGAGGCCGCCCATGGTGCCGATCAGGGCCAGCACCGCAAGCTGGGGCAAGGTTGGCAGGCTGCTGCCCCAGATGATCATGCCGATCCCGTTCAGGACCAGTGCGTAGAGCGTCACCGTGGCGAAGATGCTCAGCCGATGCTCGCGCGGCGCCAGGGAGCGGAGCACGACCGTATTGGTCGCCGTGAAAAAGGCACAGGCCAGCGCCGTCAAGTGGCCAAGCTGCAATTCGCGGAACCCCGGACGCACAACGATCAGCACGCCGACAAAGCTAAGCACCAGCAAGAGCCAGCGATAGCGGGGAATGGCTTCCGCGAGGAGCATAGCTGACAGCAGCACCACGAAAATAGGCGCCAGGAAAGCCAGCGAATATACTTCGGCGAGCGGCACATGGGTGAAGGCATAGATCACGCAGCCAGAGCCAAGCACGCCGGAAAGGCCGCGAATATTGAGCAACAAGGGATTGTTGAACTGCAAGACGTCGCGCCAGCGTTCCTTGCGGGCTTTGCTCAGAAGCGCCGGCCCTACGGCAAACAACGAGGTAAAAAAGCCGATCTCGAACACGCTGAGCTCCCCGCCCAAGCTCTTGATCGAGGCATCGGAACAGGAGAAAAGGCCATAGGCCAGAAGAGCAAGAATGACACCGGGGGACATGGGGAACCAAGCGTTGAGCGACAGACCAACGGCATGCCGTCTCTGCGGTTTCCCAATGCTAATCAGGATTAGCAAGCATAGCGAGACACTATCGACAGCAAACGGCAAAAACAGCGCTCGGTCCGCAGGCATGACATTTGACGTGATTACTCGGGGCGGCCGGATGTAAGCTCGTGCCGGAAAACCCGGCAGCAAGCTCGCTCGGTCCGAAACGGGGGCCTCCCATGCCTTCCTCAAGCGGCGAAACCAGGAAGACCTGGCCGGCAATATGGAACGGCATCAAGTGCCGCTGCCCTCGATGCGGCGAGGGCTGGCTCTTCCACGATTATCTTGAGCAGGTTGATCAATGCGCCGTATGCGGCGAGCCGCTCGCCAACTACCGGGTGGGCCTGATCCTGCCCCTTCTCGTCATCACGGTGGTGGGCCATATTATCGGCTTTGTAATGCTGGAGATGGAGCTCAGCGGCGCTGGCAGCCCACTTGTCTACATCTATGTTCTCGTACCGCTCGCCATCATCATCCCCCTCGCCATCCTGCCATCGAGCAAGGGAGCAATCATCGGCCTACTCTGGGCCAATGGCTGGAGCGACGAACAGGATCGGTGACGGTGGGGCGCTGGCCAACCGTCCGGCGTTTGCCTCCTGGGCTGTTGTAGAACTGTGAGACGGGCCCTACTGGCGTGGTTGGCCGGCAACGGAAGTCGCCGGCCCCCTCAGATCACACGATCTGACTTGTGATAGCGACGACGACGGTGTCATCGTGGCCGATTACCTGGCGCACCGCCGAACGGACGCCTTTCGGCGACACGTTGGTGCTGACTAGGAACAAGGAGCCCTGGAGCTGATCGGCCTTTCCAAGGCGGTCCAGCATAGCGGATACCGCGCTCAATGTAGCGGCGCCGGTGCGGCATTCGACGTTGACAAGAAGGTTTTTGGTCAAGATGAGCCTCATTTACATAAGCCCACGAGTTGACGAATAAGGGTTAGGCACTTAGCCTTTCCCCACTGCCTTACGTGGCGGTTAGACCGGGGCGCAGCTGCTGTCGGAAAACTACCGCTGCGCCTCGGACATGACCCTCGGTCACCTCTCGAATCTAGCGCAATCGCTGGTGCTGTCGACGGGAGAAAATTCGCTATGCCTTGTGCGTGAGCTGCTAGTGCTGATCTACATATAGTGCCAGCCTGTGAAAAACGAGGAAAACCAAGGGCTTCCGAAAAGGTTATCAACTTGTTAGCAGATGATCGCTAGGGCCATGCAGGCGAGCGGTTCCAGCAAAGGTTCTAGCATTTACAAGAGGTTGAGCCAGTTGGGTGTTCGGGCCGCTGAGAGCCGACGGGGAGTCAATGGCAAAAAATCGATCTGTCCGCAGCTCGAAGGCCCTTGATCCGAAATCAGCGCCCATTCGGAAGTAGGAATCGGGAAAGGCGCGGCGCATGGACGCTAGTTGCTGCGCCCGGCATCTTTTCACTAATTCGCTGCTGCGCTTGATCTATCTGGTGCCGGCAGCAGGGTTCGAACCCGCGACCCCCTGATTACAAATCAGGTGCTCTACCAACTGAGCTATACCGGCGCCGAGGGCCCTCTAGCATTGCGGGCGCCTGCGGGCAATGGGCTATTGCAGCGACCCACAGGAGCGGCGGTCCCGCGAGACTGCTGGCACGGGCCTGCTTCACATGTTAGGCAGACGCGTTTCCTTTGGAGTGCAGCTTTGGCCGCGTCAGCCCCGCCTCGAATTTGCTTTGTCACCAATGGCACTCCCGACGCGGAGGCCGCTGCGCAGCGGCTGCGGCAGCGCTACGGCGATTACCCGATAGACCAGACCGACTATGTCGTGGCGCTGGGTGGCGATGGCTTGATGCTGCAAACCCTGCATCAGGTGATGCGGCGCGACATCCCGGTTTACGGCATGAATTTCGGCTCGGTCGGGTTCATGATGAACGTCTTTTCCGAAGACGGGCTGGACGAGCGCCTGGCGGCCGTGCAGCAGACCCGGATCTATCCGCTGTCCATGCAGGTGCTCGATGTGGCGGGCAACACGCAAACAGCTCTGGCGCTCAACGAGGTGTCGCTGTTCCGCTCGTCCTATCAGGCCGCCAAGATCCAGATCATCGTGGACGGGGAGACCCGGCTCGAGGAGTTGATCTGCGATGGGGCGCTGCTGTCAACGCCCGCCGGTTCAACAGCTTACAATCTCTCCGCCCACGGCCCCATCCTGCCGATCGAGGCCCCACTGCTGGCTTTGACGCCGATCTCGCCGTTCCGGCCGCGCCGCTGGCGTGGTGCTATCCTGTCCAACAGGGCGGTGGTGAAATTCGTCACTCGGGAAGCGGCCAAGCGCCCCGTCAGCGCGGTTGCTGACAATGTCGAGTTTCAGAACGTGCTCGAAGTCACCGTGCACGAAGATCGCTCGCATGGGGTGACGCTGTTGTTCGACCCCGGCACCAGCCTTGAAGAGCGGGTGCTGAGCGAGCAGTTCCGCTTCTAGCGGTTCAGGCTGCAGGCAAAGCCATTGGCTCGACCACCGGGGCAGGCAGCGCGCGATCAAGGCTGGCTTCCTCGGCAAAGGCGGCCATGACCCCGCGGGCGGCCTGGCGTGCCAAGGCGATGTTCTGCTCGCTGAGGTATGCAAAAGCTTCTTCGAGCTCGGCCGGGATGACACCGGCATGCTCGGCGATCAACTCTTCGGTGAGCGCCGTAACCACATAATGGCGAGCGGCAGCATCATCGACAAGATCGGTAGCGCGGGCATGCAGCACAAGGCGGGCGAGGAGGTTGCCCACCCCCTGCCCCAGCCCACATCGCGACAACAGCGCATGCAGCGCAGGCCGGCTGCCGCGCTCAAGAATGGCGAGCACCTTGGCATGCGGTACGTCACTGAGTTCGGCGAGGCACGCGGCGAAAAACATCACGTGACCGGTGACCATGGCATGCAGCAAAACGCGGGCATTAATCCGCGAGGTCTCCACCAGAGCCGAAACATAGTTGGATGGCCCGGCAACGGCTTCACGTTCCCCGATCGAGGACACCGCAGTGTCCTCGCTGTTGCGCAGCAGGCGGTTGAGCCGCTCGGTGGCAAGCGATCCCTTGACCACGCGGCAATTGCGCAAGGCTGCGCTGATTTTTTGCACCAGCAGCAGGCGCGCGTCGGCCGGCAGGTCGTCGCGAGCCAGAAGCGCCCCGCGGAACTCCGCTTCGTCCCCATGCGTCGCGGCCAGGTTCGAGAGTATCGGCGCCGGCAAATCAATCTCGGTTCGCCGCAGCAGCCGCAGCGTAATGGGCCGGTCGCCACAGGACACCAGCGCCGCCGCAAGGCGCGGGCTGATGCGGTCGCGCTCGCTGATCGCCAGCAGCAGGCCGGGCTCGGCGGATTGTACCAGGCCGAACAGGTCGGCATCGATCAGTACGGGAGAATATTGGAGCACGGCGCGTGCGATCACGGCGCTGTCGTGCAGCAGTGCCAGGATGATCGGACGGGGCGCGTCGGACGAGTGAAGCAGTCCATAGGCTAGCGCTGCGCGTACCTTGACCGAGGGATCATCCAGAAAACCAATCAAGGCGGCATAAAGCGCGGCCTGTTCATCGGCGGGACCATGGTGGTTGAGATAAGCGATCGCCGACAAATGCGCGGCGCGACCTCGATCCCCGCTATCGGGGGACTGACACAGCGACACGAACTCCTGATAGCCAACCATGACTCACTCCGCACACACGCGCAGAAAGTTCTAAGTCACGGAGACTTAAGGAAACGTTCACCATGATAGCGGTGCAATCAAGTGCCTGTCAGGAGGGCGAAAAGGTGGAGCGCCAGATGCGCCAAGCCGATCACGGCGAGCCAACTCGCCACCAGCAAGCCGACAAACACCCATCCTGGCGGGATGCTCAACTCGTGGCTGGGCGCGAACGGAACAGAATGATGGCGCATGGCAGGCCTCCCGGCTGCTGTGTCAGCGTTTTGACAGGAACGTCATGACGCCAACCCGGTTCCGATTCTTGTCAGGGGGCGTAGAGCTGGGTGAAAAAGGCCGAGCCTGGCTCCGGGGCAATCTCGGGCGCAGGCGAGGTGCCTTGGTTGGTGAACAGGCCCGTGAACGACATATTGGCCGGCGAAAAGCGTGAGGGCACCACCTCCGGCGCTGGCATCGCGGATGGTGGCGCTACACCTGTCAACTGCTGGGCGGCGAAACTCGCATTGGCGCCGCCCGCTTCATGCTTTGACACCAGCACCCGATAAACGTCACGGATCGTACGCGGTTGGCCATCGGCATAAAAGATCGCGCGATTGGCCGAGGCCTGGCGGGGAAACAGGTTCGCGGCGATCTGATCGGGGTTCTGCAAACCCGCGGTGAACATGCGCTCGGCGCCCTGCGCCCCAAGGAAATGAGCAATATAGAGCTCGCCCGCGCTGGGCATGCGGCCGAAACGGGATTGCAGGTAGTCGCCATTGGTCTTGGTGAAGGCCGCGGCGAGATCGGCGGCGATCTGCGGGTCTTCCCGCAATTTCAGGATCTGTTGGCGGGTCTGGGGGTCGGCGATGAAGTAGTCGCCCTCGCTGTTGCGCTGGATGGCATTGGCATAATCGCCATAGCCAAGCCGGGGGCCCTGCTCCTTCATCACCTGCATCCAGGTGCTTTCGAGAAACTGGAACAGCCCGGTGGCCGAGGAGGTCTGCGCCTTGGCCTGTGGATTGAGGCTACTTTCACGGATGGCGGTTTGCAGCAGATAATCAAAATCGACGCCGTTGCGGTCACCCGCGGCGTTGAGCACATAAGCCAGGCTTTGCGGCACTGCGATTGGTTGAACGCCCATGCGCGGCACGGTCCCAGAAACTTGCCGCTGGACTAAGCGACGGATATGGTTAATGCCGCGTTAAGGCTCAAGCCTTGGTGGCCAGGGGAGCACCCTCGTCCCCGGTATTTCTTGAGGTCCACGCCGTGTGGAAGTTCGATTCGATATCCTGCACCAGCACTTCCACGTCCTCGCCGTCGTTGTACTCGGCTTGGGCCGCAGCGATGGCGATCTCGATGGCTTCTTCCTTGCTGGTGAACGGGCCCTGGTCGGTGCCGCGATAGCTGACCTTCCATTGGCTTTCCGTGCGCGCAACGATGTAGTGATGCTCGGCCATGGCCATTCCTCCCTTTCCGCAACAACGCGGTGGGGAGGTTCTATGTTGCAGAAGGCGTCCAGCGCGTCACCACATCGGCAAGCGCCGGGCGGGGGCGATCCTCGATCGTTGCGGTAGGGGTGCCGATATGCACGAAGCCAACAAAGCGTTCGCCTGGCCGTGCACCAAGTGCGGCCGCGGCGGTTTCATCATAGCTATACCAGCGCGTAACCCATTGCGCGGCAAACCCCATGGCATAGGCGGCGTGAACAAGGTTGAAAGCGACATTGGCCGCCGACAGCAACTGCTCGAATTCAGGAATCTTGGGGTGTGACTTGGCGGTGGAGAGCACGCCCACGGTCAGGGGCGCCGGCAAGAACTGGCGGCGCTCCAAATCCATAGCCACGGGCTCGATCGCGGGGTTCTTGGCTGCAGCAATTTCGGCCAGTTTCTCGCCGGCGGCCAGGCGATCTTCGCCTTGGATCAGAATCAACCGCCAGGGCGCCAGCTTGCCATGATCAGGCACGCGGGTGGCGATTGTCAGCATTTGCTCGAGTTGCTCGGCGGTGGGCCCGGGCTCCTGGAGGAAAGCCATGCCCACCGACCGGCGGGTCAGAAGATAATCGAGCATGGCCTGGTTGGCGGGCATGGAAATTCTCCGTTGTTGGGGCTGCCATAGCAAGTGCGCCGGGACCGGGCCAGTCCAGAACCACACAAAATGGTAGCTATGCCCATGCCACTGTTTTCAACCGGGATGGTCTGTGACACAGCTTCTCCCCAATCGCTGCCTAGCATCCGCGCCTGAGATCAGCGCGGGGGGCGACTGTCTGGCCTGGAGTTAACATGCGTTTGCGACCGATCCTTGCTGTTGGACTGACTCTGGTTTTCGGAGCCCAACTGCCATGGGGGTCACCAGGGCCATTGGCCCAGGAGGAAAGTGCGGAGTGGCCGCCCATGCCCCGCCCGCGGCCACAGCGTGAGGGCGGCAGTGGGCCAGCCGCGCCGGGCAGCACGCCCGCCACGGCCGCCATCAATGCGCTGACATCCGCACCCCAGCCCGTTTCGCTCACTGCCAAGATCACCCAGGACGGGGCAGTCGTTCCCAACGGGCTGGTTTGGCGCATCTTCGAACCCACGCCGGACGCCAGCGGGGAGCTTCCCCTTGTCGCCAAATCCGATGAGGGCACGGCCAAGCTAGAACTGGCGCCCGGAGATTACGTGGTCCACATCGCTTATGGCCGGGCTCAGATCAGCGACACGGTGACGGTTGTTGCCGGTGCCAACGAAAAAAGCTTTGTGCTCGATGCCGGTGCCTTGCGGCTCAATGCTGCAGTGACGGGGGATATCCCGATCCCACCCGACTTGCTCCGGTTCGACATCTTCCTCGAAGAAGCCACCGGCAGCGTGCCCATCGCGGAGGGCCTGACGCCCAACGACATTGTAACGCTCAATTCCGGCACCTACCACGTGGTGTCCCATTTCGGCACGATCAATGCCGAAGTGCGGGCCGATCTTCGGGTGGAGCCCGGCCAACTCACCGACGCAACGCTTTATCATCATGCCAGTCAGGTTGCCTTCAAGCTGGTGTCCGAGCCGGGCGGCGAAGCCATTGCTGACGTGGAATGGACGGTGAAAAGCTCGGATGGCGCCACCCTCTTTACTGATCTGGGCGCCTTTCCCTCGACCGTCCTGTCCGCTGGCGACTACGTCGTGCTTGCAAAGATCGGCGACAAGGTGTTTGACCGCGCCTTCCAGGTGCAACCGGGATCAGCCCAAGACATCGAAGTGCTGACAGCGGTCACCAGCCGCCCAAGCTAGGGTGTTCGGGCGCGACTTGCCGGCACGGGGTTTGTCTGCCGGCCAGCCTATAGTATGCAGTGGGGGCCGAGTGGCGAGGAGATCTCCAATGTTGTTTTGTGACCGACCCCATCGCGGCCTCGCCGCTCTTGTCACCGCCTGCATGCTCACCGTCGCTCTGCCGGTTGGAGCCGCCTGGGCGCAAAAGATCAAGAACCCAGCGCCGGAGGTGTCCGAGCCACCCCCAGCTCCGGCGGAGGTAACCACGACCCAGCAGGTCGAGATCGATACGATCGAGGCGGTGGACTCCAATCTAGATGAAGCCACGTTGCGCGAGATTTTCAGCGGCAATATCGCCGACAATGCCGAAGCGCTGGCGTCGCTGTCCGCCACCAGCATTACCATCCCGGCCATCAATGTCCGGATCGAAACCACAAGTGGCGACAACGACGCCACGCAAAGCACAATCGTATTTAATGATCTGGTGCTCACTGATGTCGTGAATGGCGTTGCCGCAACCGTGTCGCTTAGCGGCACAACTGTAGAAAGCGAAGACGAGGGCAGTGCCCAGATGGGCTCCATGACGGCGGCCACGCTCGACATCGGCGCGGTGCTCGGTCTTTACGGACTGGTCCAGACCAATCCTTCAAATGAGCTGACGCCGCTTTACACCAATTTCAACTTTGAGGGCGGCTCGTTTAAAGCCCCCGAAGTCAGCTGCACCATGGGCCCGATCACCATGGCCGAAGTGAAGGGCCGGCCGCTCCGCCATTCCATGGCCGAATTCACGGCCCTCTCCAGTGCGCTCGACGATGAGGATGAGGACGACGAGACCCCCTCGCCAGAACTGATGGGCGCGGCCTTGCGTATGTATGCCGACATCTTCACCGCCTTTGAAACCTCCCCTGCCCAGTTCGGCGGTTTTGATTGCAACGGCGTCGATGACGAAGACCGCCCGCTTACGGTCGGGGTCAAGAGCATGAGCATGGCCGGGCTGTCCCCCGGCATCTATCCCGAGATCACCATCGAGGGCATGACCATCGCGGTTGAAGGCGATGGCCACTTCGAAATGGGCCGCGCGGTCTTCAAGCAGATCGACCTCGCTGGCCCGATTGCCGCCATCGAAGCGGCGCCCGAGGCGATCGACCAAGCCTGGCTTGATGCCAATGCGCGGGCGCTCGTGCCCGCCTTTACCGGCTTCTCGCTTAACCAGATCAGCGTCGATGTGCCCGATCCGGAAGACAGCTCCGTGCGCATCAAGGGCAGCCTGGGCGCGTTCGACCTGACGCTGGCCGAATACCGCAACGGCATTCCCACCGATTTCCTGATGTCGGCGACCAATCTAGCCTTCGCCTTGCCGGAGGACACCACCGACCCGCAGCTGGCGCAGCTGCGCGGTCTCGGTGTCACCGACATCGATGCCGGCTTCAAGATCGCCGCGGCCTGGAACGAAGCCACGAGCAGCATCGACATCAACGAGATCTCGGTGACCGGGGCGGATTTGGCGACTATCGTCATGACCGGCACGCTGACCAATGCCACCGCCGCACTGTTTGACCTTGATGCCGATACGGCGCTCGCTGCCGGCATGGAACTGGCCGTCGGCAAGCTCAATGTCGATGTGAGCGATCAGGGGCTCACCGACATCATCTTTGCCGCTGTTGCCGCCGAGCAGAACACGCAGCCTGAAGCGCTGCGGCCCATCTTTGCCGGGCTCGCGGAAGGCACCATTGTCGGCCTGCTTGCCGGCGCTGCCGATGCCCAGAATGTGGGTCGGGCCATCAACACCTTTGTGAGCGGCCAGGCCAAAAACCTCAATATCGACCTAGTAGCCAAGGACCCAGCCGGCGTCAGCGTGACCGACTTCATGGCAGCCGAGGACGATCCCAAGATCCTGATCGACAAGGTCACGATCAACGCCACGGCTCAGTAAGCCCGGCCATCCCCAGCGCCGCCCGCGAACTCTCGCTGGCGGCGCCGTTTTATTCGGCGTCTGGTCGGCTGGTGCGCAATTGCTTGGTGGTGGAGCGGATCGACTTGCCCTCGAGCCGGCGGCGCTTGGAGGCCAATGTCGGACGGGTCGGCACCCGGGGCTTTGGCACATGAGCGCCAGCCACCAACAGCCCAACCAGCCGCTCCAGCGCATCGGCGCGGTTCATCGGCTGGTCGCGATGACTGTTGGCGGTGATGACGATCACGCCGTTCTTGGTCAGGCGCTTGCCCGCCAGCGCCGCTACCCGCCGCTTCATGGCTTCGGGAATGGAGGGGGAGTTGGCCAGGTCAAAGCGCAGCTGCACCGCGCTCGAGACCTTGTTGACGTTCTGTCCGCCCGGCCCGGCCGCCCGCACGAAGGTTTCCTCGATCTCACCGGGATCGATCGAGATGGAGCGCGTGATGGGGATCGGATCGGCCATGCCCGCTTCCTCGGCTTAGCGCTTCAACCGACCGGCAAAGATGATTTCGCCCTCGTGGACGGTGAGGCCCTTGATCGTAGCCTTGAAGCGGTTGGGGTGCCCCTCGGCAGCGACCACCCAACCCTTCTTTTCCATGCCGGCAAACACCTTCTCGCCGATGTCCTTGAAGTCATCGGGGCCAAGAATGTTGTCTTCGCCAAGATGGGTCAGAGCCTTGAGCTCACGGTTGGACGGACGTTGCGGCACGGTTCAGGCGGCCTTTTGCTGAAGGTCGGGCGGGGTCGCTTCCGCCATCAGCGCCACGATGGCGTCCATGGCCGGCATGACCTTTTGCCCTTCGGTGCCGAGTCGGCGCACGGAAACCGTACCCTCCTCGGCCTCGCGCTTGCCCACCACGAACATGAGCGGCACCTTGCCCACGGAGTGCTCGCGCACCTTGTAGTTGATCTTTTCGTTGCGCGTATCAAGTTCGGCCCGGATGCCCGCTTCGCGTAGCTGGCGCACCAGCTTTTCGGCGTAATCGTCCGCTTCCGAAACGATGGTGGCGACCACCACCTGGGTCGGAGCCAGCCACATCGGCATCTTGCCGGCATAGTTCTCGATCAGCATGCCGATGAAGCGCTCGAGCGAACCCAGGATCGCCCGGTGCAGCATCACCGCATATTGGCGCGAGCCGTCCTCGGCGATGTAGGTGGCACCCAGCCGCTCGGGCAGCACATAATCGAGCTGCAGCGTGCCAACCTGCCAGGAGCGCCCGATCGCGTCCTTGAGGTGGAATTCGAGCTTGGGCGCATAGAACGCCCCCTCGCCTTCGGCGATCTCGAAATCATAGCCGGTAGCGCGCAGCGCATCGCCCAGCGCCTTTTCCGCTGCATCCCAGCGCTCAATCGTGCCGCCGAACTTTTCGGGGCGCGTGGCGAGTTTGATCACCACATTGTCGAAGCCCATATGGGCGTAGACCGAATACAGCAGATGCACGAAGTGCTCGGTTTCGCTCTGGATCTGGTCTTCGCGGCAGAAGATATGGGCGTCGTCCTGCGTCATCTGCCGAACGCGCATCAGGCCATGCAGCGCGCCATGGGCCTCGTTGCGGTGACAGCAGCCGAATTCGGCCATGCGTAGCGGCAGATCGCGATAGCTCTTGATGCCCTGGTTGAAGATTTGCACGTGGGCCGGGCAGTTCATGGGCTTGAGTGCCATGAGGTCGCCCTTGCCCGACAGCACCGGACCTTCTTCTTCCGTGCCGGGCACTTCATCGGGCACCACGAACATGTTCTCGCGGTACTTGCCCCAGTGGCCCGACATTTCCCAAAACTTCGAGCTCATCAGCTGCGGGGTCTTTACCTCCACATAGCCCGAGGAATTAAGGCGCCGGCGGATATAGGCTTCCATCTGGTTGTAGAGCACATAGCCGCGCGGATGCCAGAACACCGAACCCTGCGCTTCGGGCTGGAAATGGTAGAGGTCCATTTCCTGACCGATCTTGCGGTGGTCGCGCTTTTCGGCCTCCTCCATCATGTGGAGATAGGCTTCCAGCTCATCCTTGGTGGCAAAGGCCGTGCCGTAAATGCGGCTCAGCACCGGGTTATTGCTGTCGCCACGCCAATAAGCGCCGGCCACCTTGGTCAGCTTGAAGGCGCTGCCGACATCCTTGGTCGTGCGCATATGCGGGCCACGGCAAAGGTCGATCCACTGGCCCTGCTTGTACATCTTGAGCGTCTGGTCGGCCGGAATGGCATCCACCAGCTCGACCTTGAAGTTTTCGCCACGCGCATTGAAGAAGGCCTTGGCCTGGTCGCGCGTCCAGATCTCCTTGGTAAAGGCAGCACCGCGATCGATGATTTCAGCCATCTTCTTTTCGATGGCAGGGAAATCGTCTTCGCTGAACGGCTCCTCGCGCTTGAAGTCGTAGTAAAAGCCGTTCTCGATCACCGGGCCGATCGTCACTTGCGTGTCGGGCCACAATTCCTGCACGGCTTCGGCAAGAACGTGGGCGGCGTCGTGGCGGATCAGCTCAAGCACATCCTTGGAGCCGCTGTCGCGCGTCACGAACTCGATGCGGCCATCGGCTTCGAGCGGATCGCTGAGATCGCTCAACACGCCGTTCCAGCGCATTGCCACCGTCTTTTTCGCGAGGCTGTTGGAGATACCCTCGACGATCTCGGTGCCGGTGGTGCCGCGCGCATAATCGCGAGCTGCACCATCGGGGAACGTCACCTTGATCGTCATTGTTTCTCTCCAGAAATGGGTTCATGCCACGCTGTTCGCGGCAAGGCGGGCCTATCTAGCACGCTTTACGTTTATTGCCACCTGAGCGCACCAAAAACTCGGTGCTGCCGCGGCTTGAGGTCCTAGCGCCAACGGCCATAGCGCCAGGGTTGCCACCAGCGACCGCTGCTCGGCAGTGTTTCAGGCACCGGATCATAGCCGTGCGTGCCCCCGGGCCGGCACCGACTCCAGCGCGCCAGCCCCATC
The DNA here is from genome assembly GCF_058133495.1 of Devosia sp. Z6_126. Classification (NCBI taxonomy): domain Bacteria; kingdom Pseudomonadati; phylum Pseudomonadota; class Alphaproteobacteria; order Hyphomicrobiales; family Devosiaceae; genus Devosia; species Devosia sp. Z6_126. Next base: position 347,045 of record NZ_JBYUNO010000002.1, read on the forward strand.
CAGCCGCCGGGCCAAAAGCCGAAACGCCAGATGGCCTCGCCGGTATATTCCGAGCAGCTGGGCAAATGCCGGCAGGTTCGCCCCACAAAGGCCGACAGCGTGTAGCGATAGATCGTGATCAGCAACACCGCGACCAGCTTGAAGGGCAGGTCGATGGCGCGCCAGAACGCTTGAGCAGGCGGCTTCATCGGGGCTCGGTCTTGCCTTCGATGGTGTCGAGCGCTTCCACTACGGCGTCGAAGACCAAAAGGGTCGAAGCGTGCCGAGCCTTGTAGTCACGCACGGGCAGCAGATAACCCAGATCGCTCCACTTGCCGGTCGGCTCGGCGCCATCACCCTGCAGCATCGCATACATCTGGCTGCGCAGAGCGCGAAAGTCTCTCGCTCCGGTGCCCACGATCTCGCGCGCCACCACCGCCGCCGAGGTCTGCCCGAGGGCGCAGGCGGAGAGATGATGGCCGTAGCCGGTGATCACCCCGTCCGTCACCTCGATATCCACTTCGATCAGCGAACCGCAGACGCGGCTGACCTTGCGCGCCGAAGCATGGGGCTGCGCGAGGCGCCCGGGCTGGACAGCATTGGCCGCCAGATCGAGAATACGCTCGGAATAGAGATCGCTAAGTTCCATCAACCACGAAATTCTGTTTCTTGTGAGAGCCCGCCACTCCCTCTATATAGGAGCGCGCATGCCTTGTAACAGGCGCGGTTTCATCTGAACCGGTCACTTTCCCGCTCAGCCCGCCTGCTTGCCGGCCGCTACCGGAGCCGCCATGGACGCTCTATCGAAAACCGCCGTTCCCGTTGCCCCCTTTCCGGCGCCCGTGCGCCGTCCCACTCAGGAGGAAGCGGAGGCGGCCGTCCGCACGCTGATCGCCTGGGCCGGCGACGACCCCAACCGCGAAGGCCTGCTCGAAACGCCTAGCCGCGTGGCGAAGGCTTACCGCGAGTTCTACTCCGGCTACGAGCAGGACGCCGCCGAGATCCTGTCGACGACCTTCCGCGATATCAGCGGCTATGACGACATAGTCCTCTTGCGCGGTATCCCGTTCCACTCCCATTGCGAGCACCACATGGTGCCCTTTGTCGGCAAGGCCCATATCGCCTATCTGCCCGTTGACGGGGTGGTTGGACTTTCCAAGCTGGCTCGCCTGGTTGATGTGTTCGCGCGCCGCCTGCAGACGCAGGAAGCGATGACCGCGCAGATCATCGACGCCATCACAGCCAGCCTTACGCCCCGCGGAGCCGCGGTGATGCTTGAGGCCGAGCATATGTGCATGTCCATGCGCGGCGTGCGGGCCCATGATGTCACCACGGTCACCCATCGCTTCACCGGCGTGTTTGCCGAGGACCGGGTGGAGCGTGACCGGTTTTTTGCGATGGTAACGCGACGCTGACCGGTTGGCAAAGCCGCCAGGTGCAGGATAAACCAGCCCCATGAACATTACCTTTGCCGATCCCGTGAGCCTGTCCCCTGCCGAACTGGAGGAAGGCACCGCCTTTGCTCCCCGGTTCGATGCCAATGGCCTCATCACCGTTGTCACCGTCGAAGCGGGCAGCAATGCCGTGCTGATGCTGGCCCATATGAACAAGGAAGCCCTGCGGCTGACGTTGGAAACGGGCATTGCCCATTACTGGTCGCGCTCGCGCAACGCGCTTTGGAAAAAGGGCGAAACCTCGGGCGAGCTGCAGCAGGTCACCGAGCTGCGACTTGATTGCGACCAGGACGCCATCGCCCTTACCGTTGAGCAGACCGGCCGCGGCGCTGCCTGCCATACCGGGCGGCAGAGCTGCTTTTATCGGCGCGTCGTGCTCAACGAAGGCGAGCTGATGCTTGAAGACGACGGCTCGCCGCGCCTCTTTAATCCCGACGAAGTCTACGGCTAAGGCCGCCGCTCAAACAAACCGACCATCAACAGACCGGCAAAAAAGCCACCCAGATGGGCCTGCCAGGCAATGCCCACATTGGTGCCGGTCAGCATGGGCAGGAGCGGCACCGCCGCATTGAGCACCACCCAGATTAGCACGAACATCCGGGCCCGCTTGTCGCGGAACAGCTCGGGCAGGCTCGCCAGCCGGCGCCCGAGAATCACCTGCTCGCCGGTTTCGGGGTCCACCCCCACCAGCACCGGCTGGAAAAAGAATCGCACTGCCGCGCCGGTGAGCCCCGCCACGCCACCCGAAGCCCCGATGAGGTAAGCCCCGTTCCACAGCGTGGTGGCGGCAAAGGCCGCCGCACCGGCGATCGAGGACACGCAAAAGATCAGCAGCATCGGCACGGCGCCATAGCGGCGCGCGACCGGGGTGCCGAAGATCGCGAGCCAGGCCACGTTGACCAGCAAATGGTCCCAGCTGCCATGCAGGAATGCATGGGTCAGCGGGGTCCAGAGCAGCGGCACACCGAGGCTCGGGTCATCAAAGGCGGCAACGATTCGCAGCGGCAGAAACCCACCCCAGAAGATCAGCTGATTCCACCCGTCGGGGTTAAGGATCAAGGTTGACGCCAGGTGAATGGCGACCAGCACGCCACAGAGCGCCGTCACCGAACCTGGCAGCAAGAAAACCGGTTCGCGCCCGGTAGCACCGGCCTCACCGGCTGGGGGGCCTTGTTCGGCCATGTGATCTCTCCGACTCTCAGGCGCACTGCCCGTTTGCGCTTCTTTATCCACAATCGGGCGGGCGCGTTAACCTTAAGCTTTGATTAATGGCGCAATTGTCGAGCCATTTTGCCATGGTTGAGATGCGGCGAAAGCGTTCCATGGGGGGAATGCGCGCCCATTCCGCAACTGGGTCGACCATGCAAAAAACGAGCACCAAAACGCTCTATGATTATTGGAACAAGCTGCGGGGTTCCCGCAGCGCTCCAGACCGCAAGGACATTGACCCGGCCCGCATTCGCGATGCCCTGGGCAACACCTTCATTCTTGAACTGGACGAGAACGACAAATTCTCGTTCCGCCTTGCTGGTTCCCATCTGTGCAACAGCTATTGCCGCGAACTCAAGGGCCGCTCCTTTTCCGCCCTCTGGCATGAACGCGATCAGGATGCGCTCGATACCCTTCTGCGTGCGGTGACCGAAGACCATGCGGTGGCGCTGGTAACCTTCAGCGGCACCACGGCAATCCACACCAAGGCCAGCTTTGAAACCATCCTGATGCCGTTGCGGCACAATGGCTCCACCCATACCCGCCTCTTGGGCGCGATGACGGCCGTCAACGAGCCCTATTGGCTGGGCGTGCAGCCGATCATCGAGCAGCGCATTTCCGGCCTGCGGTTGATCTGGCCCGATGATGTGGCGCTGGAGGAAACCGTCAGGGACGTGTCAGTGCAGGTGGTGGGCGAGCGCAGCTATTCCGCCTCGGCGCCGATGCCCGCCACCGTTTATGGCCGCTCCGCCCGCCGCTACGCCCATCTGGCGGTGATCGACGGCGGTCGTGGTAAGTAAGGACTTGCCGCGGAACCTGCAGAAACACGCTGTTCTGCGCGTCTTTGGAGCTCAAATTCTTACAACTGTTTAACCAAAGCTCGATAGGTTTGCGTGGATAACGCTCACCATCGGTCTGGCGCATGCTCAGCGACGCAATACCTTCTCCGCGCTTCATCGCCCCGGCCCGCACGCGTGCCGAGCCCATCCAATTCCAGCGCGTCAAGGTTTCCGTCCTCGGCCGCTATATGCTGGCGGACCGCCGCGAGTTCCCTTGCCAGATCCTTGAGATGTCGCCCGGCGACGCGGTCGTCGTAGCGCCCATCAGTGGCGTTGTGGGGGAAAAGGTCATAGCGTATGTGGACCTTGTTGGTCGCATAGAGGGCACCATCCTCGCCCAGATCGATGGTGGGTTCTGTATGAACATCGCCGCCTCGCCGCGCAAGCGCGACAAGATGGCGGCCCAGCTGACCTGGCTCGCCAACAAGGAACTGCTAAACCTGCCTGAAGATCGCCGCCACGAACGTGTGGTGCCCGATATCCGCCATTCCAGCGTCGTGCTGGATGATGGCCGACGCTACAACTGCAAGATCATCGACATCTCACTCTCGGGCGCCGCGGTGGAGCTGGATGTGCGCCCCGCCTTGGGCACGCCGATTACGCTGGGCCGCATGCGCGCTCGCGTCGTGCGCCATTTCCAGAACGGGGTTGCGGTGGAGTTCGCCTCTGCCCAGGAAATGCTGACGGTGGTACAACAAAACCTGCGGATGAACTGACGCCGAAACTTCGGTGCACCCCGGCGCGTTCGCTTACCCAGAAGCGGAGCGCGCGATGGCAGACGATCTGACACAAGACAGCAAACTGACCCGCACCAAGGCGAAATGGGCCGCCGAGGGTCGCTTCATCACCGGCCGCACCAGCCGCCCCGAGGATAGCCGCTTGCCTCCAGGCCAGCACCTGGTCAAGAACTGGCCGGTGCTTGATCTGGGGATCGAGCCTCCCATCAATCTGACCAACTGGAAGCTCGACGTCACCGGGCTCGTGGATCGGCTGACCACACTGGATTGGAACGGCTTCATGGCCCTGCCCCAGGTGAACCCGGTTTCGGACATTCATTGCGTCACCACCTGGTCACGCTACGACAACCACTGGCAAGGCGTTTCCACTCAGGAGTTGGCGGCGCAGGTCGGGTTGCAGCCCGAAGCGCAGTTCGTGCACCTGTTCAGTAATGACGGCTACACCACCAATGTGCCCGTCGCCGATTTCCTGGTGGAAGATGCGGTTCTGGCCCATAGCTGGGAAGGCACCCCGCTCACCGTCGAGCATGGTGGCCCGATGCGTCTCGTCGTGCCCCATCTTTATTTTTGGAAAAGCGCCAAATGGTTGCGCCGGATCGAATTTGCGGCCACAGACCAGCCTGGCTTTTGGGAAACGCGCGGCTATCACAACCACGGCGACCCGTGGCGTGAACAACGCTATTCCTGACCAGCTCACTATGGCAACCGCCACCCGTCTCCCTTGATAGGTCACGATGACATGGATCAGCCCGACCGAGCCTCCAAGCGGAGCGGCTTTACGCGCCTGCGCTCGACGCTGCGCGTCTTGTATCACGGTCAGTCGCCAGCGGCGGTTCGCTTTCAGTATCTTGTGCTGGTGGTGGACCTGGCGATCATCGGCTTTTTCATCGCCTCTCCCCTGATCCGGGATCAGGATGCCTTTCTGTGGCTGGATTATTCCATCGCCGCCTTGCTGGGGCTGGACATCATCGCCCGCGCGCTGGCCACCAACAACTTTACCCGCTGGCTGCGCCAATTGCCGGTGATTATCGACATCTTCATCCTGCTGACGCTCCTGGCGCCCACCTGGTTCTTCAATCTTGGCTTTTTGCGCATCATGCGCCTGTGGACCTTGACCCGCAGCACCGTCTTCTGGCGGCCGCTCCGCAAGCGGGGATTGGCCCAATATCAGGAAACCATCCAGGCGGTGATCAACCTGCTGGTGTTCCTGTTTGTGGTCACCGGCTTTGTTTATACCGTGTTTGCCGGCCGGGGCGGCGGGATCGCCGGCTATGTGGACGCGCTTTATTTCACCGTCACCACGATCACGACCACGGGCTTTGGCGATATCACCCTGCCCGGCACGACGGGAAAGCTCGTTTCCATCGTCATCATGTTCGTCGGTATCTCATTGTTCGTGCGCCTGGCGCAGGCGATCTTTCGCCCCAACAAGGTGCATTTCCCCTGTCCGCAATGCGGGCTGCAGCGGCACGATCCCGATGCGGTTCACTGCAAGGCTTGCGGGCATATTCTTAACATCCCCGACAGTGGCCACTTCTGACCTAGGCTGGCTGTTGTTCGGGTAGCTGGGCGGCAATGGTGACCCCTGCGGCTTCCAGCGCCAGCCGCACGGCCCGCCCCAGCTCCACCGCCCCGGGCGTGTCGCCATGCAGGCAGATCGAGCGCGCCGACGAGGTCAGCACTGTTCCATCAATGGCGACAATCTCGCCGGCCAGGGCCAGCCGCAGGCAACGCGTGATTACGGCGTCCGGCTCATGGATCACCGCTCCGGTCTCCGAGCGCGACACCAGCATCCCTGCAGGCGTATAGGCACGGTCCGCATAGGCTTCCCGAATCAGGGGCAAACCAAGCCCCTCGGCGGCCCGCACCTGTTGGCTGTTGTCGAGCGCCAGCACTGCCAGTTGAGGGTCCGTTGCTTTGATCGCCCCGAACACCTGCGTTGCAAGCTCAAGGTCTTCCGCGGTCTGGTTGGCCAGTGCGCCATGCAGTTTCACATAGGCCAGTTCAGCGCCCACATCCTCGGCAACGGAGCGGATCAGCTGCATCTGCGTGCTGATCTGGCCGAGCAGTTCCTCGGCGGAAATATCCATCCGCAAGCGGCCAAACCGCGCCGGATCAGCATAGCCGGGATGAGCCCCAGCCCTGATGCCCCGCGCCTTGCACAGCTCCAGGACATGGCGGATGGTGGTGGCATCCCCCGCATGGCCGCCACAGGCGATCGAAGCACTCGAGACGATCGCGAGCAGCGCATCATCACCGCCCATGCCTTCGCCAAGATCGGCATTGAGATCAATCGAGATCATGGCGTTTCTCCGCGCAGCAAACGATGGGCATGTTCGACAGTGACTGGTTGGAATGCAATTGTGGTTCCGGGGCGCTGTTGCGCGAACCGATCCAGATCGGCCGAGATTACCGTCGCAATGCGAGGATAGCCGCCCGTGGGCTGATGATCGCGCATCAGCACGATCGGCGTGCCATCGCCCAGGATCTGGATATCGCCCGGAACAATCGCGTCAGACACCAGCGATAGCGCGCCCGCACCGGCAAAAACCCTCTCGGCATCGCGCAAGCGCACGCCCATTCGGTCCATTTGTCGGGTGACCTCGAAGCGCCCCCCAACAAAGGCCTGCCGTGTTTGGGGCGAGAACAGGTCGGCATGGATGCCCCAGACCACACGAAAGGCGCTCTCGGCGGGCACTGGCGTTGACCGCTGCAGTCTCGGTGCTCCGCTGGCCCCCACTCCAAGCTCCAAGCGATCACCGGCCTGCAGCGGCCGCCCGGCCAATCCCCCCAATTGCGCGCGGCTGTTGGTAGCTAGGCTACCAAGCACTGCCGGCAGTTGCAGGTCTCCATCGAAGCGAAGATAGCCATAGTTCCCCGCGCCGCCGGGCGTGATCGCCAGCCGGTCGCCCGCTTGCAGCAACACCGTTCCGGGCCAATTCACCGGTTCGCCGTTGTGACGCACCGTAAAAGCACCGCCGGCAAAGCCGATGCGGCAGGAGCCGGCAGTCGCGGCCAGTTCGAGCCCCGCCATGGTGAACTCGATGCCCCCAAGCGCTTGGACGCCCAACATGTCCGCTGCCAACGCAAACCCGGCCGTGTCCATTGGTCCCGACGCACTGATCCCGCTGGCCAGCAAGCCAGAGCGGCCCTCGTCCTGGATGGTCGTGAGCGGCCCCGCCCGGAGAATCGTAATGGTGGCGCTCACGCTTGGGCCTCGAACTGAATCGCGTCGCCAGCCGCAAGCCGCGTTGGCGCTGCGGCGGCGGCGTCGAAATTGCGAAACTCGGTGCGGCCAATCACGTGCCAGCCCGTCGGGATTTCCGTGGCGGCAATGGCGGTCTGCCCGGCCGCAAACAGCACGCTACCGGCGGGCACGGCGCGCCGCACTGCCGTGCGCCGCGGCAGCACCAGTTCGGAGCCGTGAAAACCACAATACACAAAGCCCGGCGCGAAACCGGTCGCCAGCACCCGCAGTGGTGCCCGGTTATGGGCTTGCACAAAGGCGTCCGCCTCCATGCCGAGCAGGGCCGCGACCTCTGGCAGGTCGGGGCCAGCCGCGCCGCCGAAGCGCACCTTGATCTTGTGCTGCTCCCCTGATTCCGCTGCATTGTCCAACCCGGCCAGCCGCAACCGCAGTTCACCGGCCAGCTGCCCAGGGTCGGTGAGCGCGGGATCATACCGCACCAGCACCGACACCAGATTGGGCGTGATTTCGACTACCCCTGGCACCGGCTGCCACCCAAGCAGGCGCGCCAGCGCTACCGCAGCATTGTTGGCGCTTTCGCTTAAGCTCGTGGCAAAACGCACCAGCACTGCGGCGTCACCGAGCGGCAAGATGGTGGGCTTGACCCGTGGCAGGCCTGCGTCAGACATGGCGCACAAAGTCCCTGATTGGCGATGGTCCCGCCTTAGCAGAACCATTTGCCGATCGCTACCTGAGCGCCCGCTCGCGCGGCGTGGTCAGTGATAAGGGCTGAAAGTGGGAGAGCTAGTTGGGATCGCGGCCCTCCTGTTCGACAACTGCATCAAAGAGCTGGCGGGCTTGCCCTGCCCCGATGGCCTCGATGGCCACGGCTGCAATAGCGGCAAACAGCTCGGCAATTTCCTGGGGGTCGGTGATTTCCGCGTCGTCGTCCTCTGCGTCGGCGTTTATTAGAGTGAACATACGCGCCTCCAAAGTAGCCAATGAAGGGAGTGTGCTTCGATTCATGTTACAGAATAAATAATGCAAATTCGCCGATGAGGGCGCATAGGCCGGTTGCCAGCAAGGTCAGCCAGACTTACTCTTCGCCCGCATCGAGCTTGTCGAGATAAGCCTCGATATCGGCCAGGGTCGCGGTGAACGGCAGCGGGACGTGCCCGTAGACCACGTTGAAGCTCTCGTCGTCGCGCAGCGCATGGCCGCCCTTGCCCATTTTGGCGGTGAGCTTTTCGGCCGTCAGAATGGTCAGCCCGTGCCGTCCGGCAACCCGCCGCAGCCGGCGCATGATCGATGCATCAAAGTCGCGTCTGCTCACGTGATCCTCGGCGTGTTGGTTCGCGCCGTCCTACTACTGCAGGCCCCGCCGGGGCAAGACGAGACTTGCCGGCAGGGGCGAGTCGGCTTGTCCCTGCCCTCAGGACCGACCATCGCTGGCGCCGCAAGTTATCCGCTGCGCAGCCTCCGTATGAGCACGGATATCCACCGGCCTAGCGAGGTCTCCGTACGTATTGGGCGATTCTTGTTGCCCGTTAATCTTCCATTTACCCCATCCGGAGGCGCAGCGACAGCTGATCGAGGCGCATCACTTTGGGCAGTGGATCCACATTGTTGCGAGAAAGCGTCCTCGTTGTTGTTCCCACGCTGAACGAAGCCCGGCACATCGCCGATGTGCTTGCCTCGCTCCTTGCTGACCCTCTCGCCGCGGCAATGACCATTGTGGTGGCCGATGGTGGCAGCACCGACGAAACCGCGGCCATTGTCCGGCAGATCGCTCAAGCCGCCCCGCAAGTACACCTGATCCGCAATACCCGGCGGCTGCAAAGTGCCGGCGTCAACCTCGCCGCTCGCCTCTTCGGGCAGGACTGCCGCTTTCTAGTGCGCATCGATGCCCACGCCGCCTATCCGCGTGATTATGTGAGCCAGCTCGTTGCCATTCAACGGCAGACCCAAGCCAATTCGGTCGTGGTGAGCATGAAAGCGGTGGGGCAAGCGCCCCTGCAGATCGCCATCGCCGAAGCGCAGAACTCGATCTATGGCACTGGCGGCGCCGCGCATCGCAGCATCTCGGGCGGCAAATGGGTGGAGCATGGGCATCATGCCTTGTTCCTCCTCGACGATTTCCTCGCCGTTGGCGGCTACAACGAGACCTTGAGCCACAACGAAGACGCCGAACTCGATCTGCGCCTCACCACCACAGGGCGGCGCCTTTATCTCGCGCCCCTCACCATCGAGTATTTCCCCCGCGATTCCCTTGATCGTCTCTGGCGGCAATACTTCAATTTCGGTCGCGGCCGGGCGCGTACGGCGCTGATGCACCGCCAGCCGCCCAATGCGCGGCGCTGGCTGGTCATCCTGCTGCTGCCCGCCCTTGGCCTGGCGCTATTCGCATCGGCCACGCCGCTCGCGGCGCTGCCGCTGTTGGCCTGGGCTGGGGTGATTGTGGTTTTTGCCAGCCGCTGGTCCAGCCACCATGGCATCTTCCATGGCATCACGGCGGCGCTCGCGGGCGCCATCATGCAACTGGCCTGGTCGGCGGGCTTCCATGCCCAATTGTTGCTGAGCCTGCCCGGCACGATGCTGCCCCGGCAGGGTGCTGCGCCACCAGCCGAGCCGCGCTGACCTTTGCGCCTTGCTTTATGGGCCTGCGCGCAGCTAGACTCACCTCGGCTCCAGATGTCTTCGGCGATCCGCACCCATGAAAGTTCCTTTCAGCATGTTCCAGACCCGCTCGCCCGAGCGCGACAAGGAGCAGGACCGTGCGCGCATCGAGCGGATGCGCCGCGCCGTTGCAGGCGAGCTGCAGGCGGCGATCAATGAACGCGATGGCCTAACGCGGCGCCGCGAGCGCGATTATGCCGTCGCCGCGACCTCCTTGTCACAGCTGGGCGAGTTCGGTGAACGCTCCGCCGCCGACGAGCAGTCCATCTCCGAGCTCGAACGCAATGCCGAGCGCGCCAATACCCGCATCAAGAACCTCACCATCCAGATCGAATCGATTCGGAAACTGCTGGCCGGGATCAACGAGCTGGACAATTTGCCCAGCCAGTAAAATTCAAGTCCTTTCACTCACGAGGCCAGCCTGCCCCGCCTACCTGACGCTGGAATAGCCCCCAACCACGCCCTTGGGTGAATAAACCACCTGCCAGAGTTGGGTGTAACGCGCCCTGAATGTGGCGGCGAAGCTCAACAGGTAATAGCGCCACATCCGATAGAAGCGGTCGCCATACTTGTCCTTGAGACTGGGCCAGGCTGCCTCGAAGTTTTCGTACCAGGCCAGCAGGGTCCGGTCGTAATCCGCCCCGAAATTGTGCCAGTCTTCCATGATGAAGAGGCCCTCGCTGGCTTCACTGATCTGTTTTTGCGACGGCAGCATGCCATTGGGAAAGATGTACTTTTCGCTCCATGGATCGCCATGCGACTGGGTGAGATTGCCGCCGATAGTGTGCAGCACGAACAGGCCATCATCGGCGAGCAACTCCCGCACCTTTTCCATATAGGGGCGATAGTTCTTGTAGCCCACATGCTCGAACATGCCGATCGAGATGATGCGGTCAAACTTTCCCTCGAGCGCCATATAGTCCATCAGCCGGGTTTCGACCGGCAAGCCATCGGTGTGGCTATTGGCCCAACTCGCCTGCTCCTTGGAGATGGTTACCCCAACACCCTCAACACCGTAGCGCTCGGCGGCGAACTTCAGGAACCCGCCCCAGCCCGAGCCGATATCGAGAATGCGCATACCCGGCTCCAGCCCCGCCTTGCGGCAGATGAGGTCGAGCTTAGCTTCCTGCGCCTCAGCAAGAGTGGTGGCGTTCTTCCAGTACCCGCAGGAATAGATCATGCGTGGATCGAGCATGGCAGCGTAAAGATCGTTGCCGATGTCATAATGCCGCTCCCCCACTTCTTGCACCTTCAGGCGCTGCAGGTTGAGGATGCGGCCCTTTAGCATGCTCCACATCAGGGCAAAGTCGATCGGCAGCTTGGCTTTGACGTTGTTCACCAGCAGTCGGTAGATGAACTGATCGAGCGCCGCAGCGTCCCACCACCCCTCCATATAAGCCTCGCCCAGGCCGAGCGTGCCTTGCAGCATTACCCGGTCAAACAGCTTTTCGTCGTAAACGGTGACGTCGAAGGGTCGCTGCCCTCCCACCTGGATGTCGTGTTGCTGCAGAAGATCGGAGATGAAGGTTTTGTTCCGCATACCCATTTGGCCACATCGCGCACATGTTGGACAAAGCAAAAGGGCGCGCCATGCCGGGGGCAGAAGGCCCGAGGCCGTGCGTGCATCATGGGGATGCTATGCCGCTCTACGAGGCGGCGCAATGATATATCGCAAGATACCGATGGTTAAGATTCGGGCACACAAATCGGGCCATTGCTGCGGGATTTCCGCCTCTTCGGTGGCAATGGGAAGGTGTTTGGGATCCCGGCGCCGCAGCGGGCAAGTTCGACGCCGATTTGATCTGTCGGGCGCAACATGCGGCAGCAGGGATGTGAAGGAGTGGTACCACCTCTCGGGATCGAACCGAGGACCTCTAGATCCACAATCTAGCGCTCTAACCAACTGAGCTAAGGCGGCAATGGGCCTGTCCGGGTACATCGCCAAGCGAGTCCCGAAAGCGCGCGATACATAGGTCGACTTGTCGCTGATGACAAGCGCTCTTTTGCAGCTTTCCCCTCTGCACCCCTCCTCTTAACCATGCCCAAGTTTCTTGGGGGGTCTCGGCCCCACGGCTATGGACCGGGTGCGAGGGGCGCTATATTGAAGAACACTTAACGAACAAGAATGAACTGTACCGAAATGGCACAGATGCAACGGGTAGCGGTTATCGATGGATGACGACTGGATCACATCGCCAGCTGGTGCCCGCGTGTTGCAACACGCCGAGGATCGCCGCCCGGCCTGGCTATGGTCCGCCGACGGGCTGCACTTGATCTGGCACAATCGGGCAGCAACGCTGTTTGGCGCCAAGCTCAAGAAAAGCGGCATCAAGCGCGGCCCCACCCCAGTACCGATCAAGGGCCAGATAGCTCGTAATATCCGACTCGGCTCCACCGGTCGAAGCAGTCTTGCGCGGATCCAGTTCTTGGCTGGGGAAAAGCCGATCTCGGCGACCTGCGCCACAACGCCGCTGCTCGATGATGTAGGCGCAGCGATGCTGCTGATCGTGGCGGTTGACGCCATCGACGCCGAGATCTTGTTGGCGAGCGGTCCGGCACCCGCCCTGGCCCCTGCCGATTCGCTGGCCGCACCCTCGGCTATGGCCGTGACGAGTGAGCCGGCTGCTCCGCCGACGACGATAGACTCCGAGACCTCGCCAGATCCGGTCACCGAGTCGCTCGAGCTTTCAGTTGTGGCGCCCGAGCTGGAAGCTGCGCTGGTAGAGGCTCAAGAGCCCCAACTGCCCGCAGCTGAGTCGCAAGGGCCTATCTTGCCACCGCGGCCATGGTTGCCGCTGCCGCCCCCCGGCGTGGTCCTGGAAACGGCGCCCTTCCGGCCTGTCGCATTGGTTGATGAAGACGAGGAAACGGTCGAACCAGATCCCCAGGTGGGTGAGCTTGCCCCGATTGCCGCGGCGATCGAGGCCAATGATGCGGCCTATCAGCGCGAGCTCGACAACTGGCGGGCGACCGAAAGCGATGCTGCCGCTCCGAGCGGCTATGAGGCCGAGGACGAGGACAGCGCCGCCGAGACCTCGGAAGCGGTTTCCGAGTTCGAGAACGAACCAGAGGTAACGCCATCAGACGCCTCCGAGCCGCCTGTCGAAGAAGCGCCAGGCGTGGGCACCCGGCTATCGGCGCTGGTCGACCGGTTGAGTGCGGACGCCGATTTGTTCTCGCCGCTCACCGATTCGGATGATCCGCTGCAAAGCGACCCGGTTGTCACCGGCGCTGCACCACAACTCTGGCTGGTGACAGGCGCAGGCTTTGTCGCTGCCGCTTCTGCCCCTGCGGCCGAAGATCAGCAGGACACCCCCGCGACGATTGAGGTCGAAGCATCGGCGGCGCCGATGGAGCAACCAACAGCCGCCTTTATCGATGAGCCCGAGCCGGAAGTGGATGAGGACGAGGACAACGCGCAGGAGCAGTTGCTAGCGTCCACAGCCGAGGACGAGCTTGCCGAATTCGACGGCGATGACACTCCCGAGCCCCAATCCGATGCCGCGACTGAGGATGGCCCGGAAATCCTGCCGCCGGGCGCCCCCGATCCTGAGGCGGTGGAACGCGTTTCGCGCTACAACTTCGATGAGCTCTCGCGCATTCTGAACGACCGCATGGGTGAGACCTCGGGTCAGGCGCAGCGCGCTGTTGCCCAACCACCGAGCAGTTCGGGTGCACTGATCAATCTGGGTGGCGAAACGCTGGTGCTGAACCGGCTGCCGCTCGGCATCCTCGTGTTCCGTGATCAGCAAGTGCTGTTCGCCAACCGTGCCATCACCGAGATGGTGGGCTATGATTCGGTGGAGAACCTGCGCGCCGCCGGCCTGGCCTCGGTGTTCCCGGCCGCGGGACCGGAAGGTCACGAAGCGGGGCCGGTCAACCATCTGGTGCAGCGTGATGGCACGCTGGTGCCGGTGACCGCACGCTTGCAGTCCATTTCCTGGCAGGGTCGCCCGGCCCTCATGCTGTCGGCGAGCGCCACCGAAGTTCGCACTGGCCATGAAGCTGCAGTGCGCGCCTTCGCAGAAACCTTTGCCAGCTTGCGCGGCGACGGGTTCTTCGAAACCAATCGCGCGGGCGTGCTGAGCGTCGTGTCCCCGCGCGCCGCCGCGCTGCTGGGCCAGGAAGGCGCGTCGCTCCAGGGGCGGCCGCTGACGAGCTTTGTCGCCCGCGCCGACACCCCGGATCTGAGGTCGTTCCTCGAGCGGCCAGCGCGCTTTGCCGAATCGGCCCGCCCCTGCCTGTCGCTGCGCGCCGCCTCCGCCGGTGCCGAATTGATGCTGTTTGCGCAGGGCCAGGCGGGCGTCGTCACCGGTTATTTCGGCTTTGTGCACCAGCGTGAAACCAGCCAGCCGCGTCTCGGAGCGCCCAGCGATATCGATCCAGCGCTGCTGGCTCGGATCAGCCGGGGGATTCGCCGCCCACTCAACACCATCATCGGTTTTTCCGATCTGCTGCGTTCGGAGGCCTTTGGTCGGCTCGGCACCGAGCGCCACGAGACTTATGCGCAGGATATCGTCACTGCCGGCAACGAGATCGCCGCGCTGGTGGACGAACTCGATGATTTCACCCGCCTACGCGATGGGCGCTACCTGCCCCAACGCGCCAGCATTGATCTGACCGGACTGCTCGAAAGCTGCGTGCTGCGCATCCGCCACCAGGCCGGCATCTCGCGGGTGATCGTGCGCAATGCGATTTCCGAATCCCTGCCCAAGGTCACGGCCGATCGGGCATCGCTGGCCCAAGCGGTGCTGAACCTGCTCGCCAGCGCTATTGATCAAACCCCGGCGGGCGGCGCCGTCATCATCTCCTCCAATAGGGAGGACGATGGCAGCATCGCCATCCATGTGCGCGATAGCTCCAACACAGCAGTCGACATGGCTGAACGTTTCGTGGTGTTCCGCGATGGCGTGGGCCGGGACGGCAAGGCCGTGGCGCCGGTGCGCTCGAGCGTCGGGCTCGCCCTCACCCGCTCGCTGCTGTCGGTCAACGCCTTCTCACTGGCCGTGGACCCAGCTGGCGAGCACGGGCTGCTGTTCACCCTGCGCATTCCCCCCGACCTCGTCGATGCGCCCATGGCCGAAGCCGGCGAGAAGTAAGCGGGCCGCGGCACCGCTCCGGCAGTGGATGATCATGCCATGCGCTGGGGTCACACCAGCAAATCTTCATCCTTTGCCTAGGTGCCATGCCGGGCGCACTGCCTTATAGAAAAGAATGCAAGGCGGCCGAGCCGCAACGGGGAGCGAAAGCATGGGCAAGGGACTACAAATTCTGGGCATGGCGGCAATGCTTGGCATGAGCTGGTCGAGCCTTGCGCTTGCTGCCTCGACGCAAGTCCGGATCGGCGTCGCCCTAGAGCCACCTACCCTTGATCCTACGGCAGGGGCTGCCGAAGCCATCGACAACATCGGCTATCAGAACGTCTTTGAGGGCCTGACGCAGATCGACCAGACCGGCGCGGTGCAGCCCTCCCTCGCCAGCAGCTGGACGATCAGCGATGACGGGCTGACCTATACCTTCATCCTCCAGCCTGACGTCACCTTCCATGACGGCACCAGCTTTGATGCCGATGACGTCAAATACACCTTTGACCGGCTGCTGGCGCCAGAGAGCATCAATGCTCAGAAGGCGCTGTTCTCCCCCATCGCCAGCGTTGTGGTCCAGGATCCCCAAACCATCACCTTTACCCTCAGCCGCCCCGACGGGATGTTCCTGTTCAATCTCGGGCGTGGGGATGCCATCATCGTTGCGCCCGAAAGCGCCGAGAACAATGCCACTGCCCCCATCGGCACCGGCCCCTTTAGCTTTGTCCAGTGGGACAAGGGCAGCCGCGTCGTGCTCGAGCAATATGGCCCCTATTGGGGTGAGCTGCCGGCGATAACCCGCGCAACTTTCGTGTTTATCAGCGACACCGCCACCATGACCAATGCACTCCTTGCGGGCGACGTCGACGGCACCAATAATTTCGCCGCCGAAGCGCTGCCGATCTTTGAGGGCAATCCGCAGTTCAAGGTGCTGGTGGGCACGACCGAGGGCGAGGCCATCTTGTCCACCAACAATGCCAAGGCTCCGTTCAACGAGCTCAAAGTGCGCCAGGCAATGGCGCATGCCATTGACCGCGCCGCCATCATCGAAGGGGCGACCTATGGCTATGGCGTGGCGATCGGCAGCCACTTCGCCCCGCACAATCCCTATTATGTCGATCTGACCAATACCTATCCCTATGACCCCGAAAAGGCGCGCGCGCTCCTCGCCGAAGCCGGCTATCCCGATGGGTTCAGCGCCACGCTCAAGCTGCCCCCGGTGAACTATGCCAAGGTCAGCGGACAGATCCTCGCCAGCCAGTTTGCCGAGGTCGGCATCAAGCTCGAACTCATCAACCTCGAATGGGCGCAGTGGCTCGAAGATGTGCTGACCAACAAGGACTTTGATCTCTCCATCATCGCCCATGTGGAGCCCTTCGACATTGGCATCTATGCCGATCCCAACTATTATTTCGGCTACGACAATCCGCAATTCCAGGCGCTGATCGAGACGCTCAATGCCACCACCAACGAGGCGGAACGCAAGTCCCTCGCCATCGAGGCCCAGACCATTCTCGCCAATGATGCGGTCAATGGCTACTTGTTCGAGCTGGCAAAGACCGGCGTGTGGAACGCCAAGCTCGAAGGCATGTGGCCAAACTCGCCGATCGAGGGCGTGGTGCTCCGCTCCATCCACTGGGTGGACTAAGGCGTCCGGGGCGGCCACGGCATGATGGTTTTTCTGCTGCGCCGCTTGGGTGGGTTTGCACTGACGTTGCTGCTCGCGGCGACGGCGATCTTCTTCCTGCTTGACCTGCTGCCCGGCGATCCCGCCCGCTTTATCCTGGGTATCACTGCCAGCCCTGAAGCCGTGGCCAATCTGCGCCTGCAGATGGGCCTTGAGGCTCCTCCAACGCAGCGTTTCATCGCGTGGCTCTGGGGCATGCTGCACGGCAATCTCGGGGAGTCTTACACCCAGCAGGCTCCCGTGGCCTCGCTGATTGCTGGGCGACTCGCGGTAACCCTCCCCCTCACCATCGCGGCGATGATCATTTCGGTCGCGGTCGGGCTGCCGCTCGGCATCCTTGCGGCCCGCCACCGTGGCAAGGCCCTCGATTCCGCGCTGATGGTGCTGGCGCAGTTGGGCGTCGCCGTCCCCAATTTCTGGTTTGGCATGTTGCTGACCCTTGTCTTTGCTGTTGCCCTGCGCTGGCTGCCGCCCGGTGGATTTACGCCCTGGAACGAGAACCCCTTTGCTGCCATGCGCTCGCTGGTTCTGCCGAGCCTGGCGCTGGCGCTGCCCCAGGCCTCGATCCTGGCGCGGGTGATGCGCACGGCGCTGGTGGACATCCAGGAGCAGGATTTTATCCGCACCGCGCGTGCCAAGGGCATGACGCTGGGTGAGGCCGTTTGGCGCCATGGCGTGCGCAATGCCATGCTCCCGGTGTTGACCATTCTGGGTCTGCAATTCGCGTTCCTGATCGCCGGCGCTATTATCGTCGAGAATGTGTTCTATCTGCCCGGTCTGGGCCGCCTGATCTTCACCGCCATCTCGGAGCGTGACCTGATCCTTGTGCGTGGCGCGGTAATGGTGCTGGTGGTGACGGTCAGCCTCACCATGTTGCTGGTCGACCTCGCCTACGGCCTGGTTGACCCGCGCCTGCGCGAGCGAGGCGTGGCGACATGATCGAACGCCTTTTTGCCAACCGGAGCTTTCGCCTCGGCGCAGCCGGCACGCTGCTGTTTGCGCTGCTAGCCCTCGTTTCGATCTGGTGGACGCCCTATTCCATCGCGGAGATCAATATCGGCCGCCGGTTTCTTGGTCCCACGGCCGCCCACTGGCTCGGCACCGACCAGTTGGGCCGGGACATGGTTTCGCTGGTCATGGCAGGAACGCTCACTAGCTTTGTCGTGGCGGCGATGGCCGTGTTGATCGGCGCCGGCATCGGCGTGCCCTTAGGCCTTGCTGCCGCCGCATGGGGTGGTCCGGTAGAATGGCTGGTGCTGCGTCTCAGCGATGTGGTGTTTGCCTTTCCTGCCGTGATCACTGCAATTCTGATCACCGCTCTGTTTGGCCCGGGCGCCATCAATGCCACCATTGCCATTGGTGTCTTCAACATCCCGGTGTTTGCCCGCGTCGCCCGTGGCGGAGCCCTGAGCTTTGCCACGCTGGATTTCGTCGCCGCTGGCCGCCTCGCTGGCCTTGGCAACGCGGCCATCGCTTGGCGACACTTGCTGCCCAATATTCTCAGCCTCTTGATCGTTCAGGGCACGATCCAGCTATCATTGGGCATCCTGGCAGAAGCAGGCCTGTCCTATGTCGGGCTCGGCACCCAGCCCCCGGCCACCAGCCTTGGCTTGATGCTGCGTGATGCCCAAAGCCTCTTCCTGATTCATCCCTGGCTGACACTGGTGCCGGGGCTCTCCATTGTGTTGATCGTTGTGTGCATCAATGTCGCCGGCGATGGCCTGCGTGACGTGCTTGATCCGCGGCTGCGCCGCCAGGGAGCTGCGCATGCCCTTGCTTGAAGTGCGGGGGTTATCAATCGCCTTCGGCCAAACCGAGGTGGTCAAGAACCTTAGCTTTGCTCTGGAGCCGGGCGAACGCTTTGGCATCATCGGAGAAAGTGGATCTGGCAAAACCCTGACGGCCCTCGCGATAACTGGCCTGCTCCCCATAGGCGCCACACCGACAGGCACCACCCACCTCGATGGCGCCCCCTTGCCCACCGCCGAACGCCCGATGGCGCGACTGCGCGGCAAACGCTTCGGCATGGTGTTCCAGGAGCCGATGACCGCGCTTAACCCTTTGATGCGCATCGGTCGCCAGATCGAGGAAGCTGTTGAACTAAACGAGGCCAACACGAGTGCGGCAACTGCCGTGCCCCAGCTTTTGGCCGAGGTCGGCCTCCTGCCCGAGCACGCCCGGCGGTATCCGCATCAGTTGTCGGGTGGACAGCGGCAGCGCGCCATGATCGCCATGGCGCTCGCGAGTGAACCTGATCTGCTGATTGCCGATGAGCCCACTTCCGCGCTCGATCTCGTCACCCAGCGCCGCGTGCTCGAACTGATCGCCCAGATCTGCGAGCGACGGCACATGGCCTTGCTGTTTATCAGCCATGATCTGAAGGCGGTTGCGGCGCTTTGCTCGCGCGTGATGGTGATGCATCGCGGCGTGGTTGTGGAACAGGGAACCACGGGGGCGGTGTTGGGCACCCCGCAACAGGACTACACCCGTCGCCTAGTGGCTGCGTCACGCCTCGACGTGGTCGCCCCCAACCGTGCCCCGCTCGGTGAAACCCTGCTGGAGGTTGCAGCCGTCAGTCGCGACTACCGCGGCAATGGGCTTTGGCCATGGGCGGCCAAGCCGCTGCGGGCGCTGCACGAGGTTTCCTTCACGCTTCGCAGCGGCGAATGCCTGGCTCTGGTCGGTCCTTCCGGCTGCGGCAAAACCACCCTCGCCCGCATCATTGCCGGCCTAGATAGTGCCAGCGACGGGGAAGTGCGGCTTGGCGGCAAGCCTTATCACGGCCGCGACCTGCCCCGGGCGTTGCGGGCTGACATTTCGCTGGTGTTCCAGGATCCCTTCGGCAGCTTCAATCCGCATCTCACCATCGGGCAATCCGTTGGTGAGCCGTTGCGGCTGCGGCCTGAACTTGGCCTCGTGCAACGCACTGAACGCCTGCACGAAGCCATCACTGCCGTTGGCCTGTCCCCTGAAATGCTCGAGCGCTACCCGCATGAATTTTCGGGCGGACAGCGCCAGCGCCTCGCCATCGCGCGCGCCCTCGTCACCCGGCCCAAGCTGCTGGTGCTCGATGAACCGGTGTCAGCCCTCGATGTGTCGGTGCGCGGGGAAGTGCTGAACCTGCTTGCGCGGTTGCAGGCCGAGTTCGGGCTGACTTATCTCCTGATCAGCCATGACCTCGATATGGTCCGCGCCATGGCGGACCGGGTCATGGTGATGGAGGCCGGTCGCATCGTTGAACAGGGCGAGCCGAAGGCGATCTTCGAGCACCCCCAGCACCGCCTGACGCAGGAGTTGGTCGGCGCTCGCCTGCCCGAGCTTGGGGCCGGCGCGCTCCTCGCTTAAAGCCCGAGCTTTTCGCGCAACGCGTCGATGCGCTTGGAGGCCTCCGCCTTGCTCAGATCCTCGGCAAAGGCATCGGGATCGCTCGCCTGCTCGCTTAGCGTCTTGAGATAGGACGCCTGGGCGCCCGTCATCGGGTCGTCCCCTGTGGTCCAGTCATCAGGGTCCTTCTGAAGATTGGAATTGGGGGCGTCGGCAACTTTGGGATTGGTCGTGGACATGTCGAACTCCGTTCCGGTGTTCGCTTAATGTTCTAGCTGGCAACTCGTTCCCGGCGCCGCAACCTAGGGCAAGGATGCGCTCAGTTTAGTGGCGCAGCGACGGCGTAGCGGCAAGAATCCTGCGCGCAATGGCGCGGAAGGCTTCGGCCTCCGGACCATTGGGATCAGCCACGACCGGCGGTGCCCCGCGGTCGGAGGCTTCGCGGATCGACATCACCAGCGGCACGGCGCCGAGGAACGGCATCTCAAGCTCCGCCGCTGCCTGTTCCGCCCCGCCCGAGCCGAAGATATCGTAGCGGTTGCCGGTATCGGGGGCGATGAAATAGCTCATATTCTCGACCAGCCCTAGCAACGGCACACTAAGCCGCCGCAGCATGTCGATGGCCTTGCGCGCGTCGATCAGCGCCAGGTCCTGGGGCGTCGACACGATCACCACGCCATCGACTTCCGCCTGCTGGAACAGCGAGATGTGGATGTCGCCCGTCCCGGGCGGCAAGTCGACCACGAGGATATCGAGCTCGCCCCAATCGGTTTCACGCAGCAATTGCCGCAAGGCCGAGGTCGCCATCGGCCCGCGCCAGACCACGGCCTGGCCCGGATTGAGCATGGAGCCGATCGACATGGCTTTGAGCCCAAAGGCATCATGGGGCGAGAAAATGCCATCCTCGCGCACCGCCGGCTTGCCCTCGAGGTGCAGGAGCTTGGGAATGGAGGGGCCGTAAAGATCGGCATCGAGGATGCCGACACGCAGTCCCTCGGCCTGCCACGCCAGCGCCAGGTTGACCGCCGTGGTCGATTTGCCCACCCCGCCCTTGCCCGAACCGACGGCGATGATGCGTTTGACGCCAGGCACAGCCTGTTTTGGTGCAGGACCCGGCCGTCCCTGTGCCGCGGCCTGTCCGGTGGCTGGCGCCTTGTCCGAGGTCAGCGAAACCATGATCTTGCGCGTCGGCGCCACCGCTTGTGCGGCGCGCTGGGCCGCCTCGCGCACCGGCCCGAAGGCCGCTTCCATGCCTGGCTGCACCGCGATGGCAAAGGCCACGGCGCTGGGCGTCACGATGATTTCCGAAAGGCCGGCATAACCCGCCAGCGTGTCGCCGCCGGGAATTTCGACGGCAGCGAGGGCGGATTTCACCGCGGCAGCAAGTTCGGTATCGGCCATGTCAGGCTTTCACGGATGAGGCAGGCGCCGCACCTGCCCTATGGCTGCGGCCGACCATGAGCCGACCACCGGTATCGCAGAGGATAAAAAACGGGCCCCGGATGATCCGGAGCCCAAGCATAGTTAGAGAATCGACTGGCCGGTGCCGGCCCAATCCTTAAGGAAGCTGTCGATGCCCGACTTGGTCAGCGGGTGATCGGCCAGCTTGCGGATCACGGCAGGCGGGATCGTCGCGACGTCAGCACCGATCAGCGCGACCTGGGTCACGTGATTGGGCGTACGGATCGAAGCGGCCAGGATCTGGGTGTCGAACTGGTAGTTGTCATAGATCGTGCGGATATTCTCGATCAGCTCGACGCCATCGAGATTGAGGTCATCGAGGCGCCCGAGGAAGGGCGAGATATAGGTCGCGCCGGCCTTGGCCGCGAGCAGCGCCTGGTTGGCCGAAAAGCACAGGGTCACATTGGTCTTGATGCCCTTTTCCGCGAAGTGCTTGGTGGCCTTGAGGCCATTGAGCGTCAGCGGCAGCTTGACCACGATGTTCTGCGCGATCTTGGCAAGGTGCTCGCCTTCGGCAACCATGCCTTCATATTCGAGCGAGGCGACTTCAGCTGAAACCGGGCCGGGGGTGATCGCCGCGATTTCCTTGATCACTTCCTTGAAGTCGCGACCGGACTTGGCAATCAGCGAGGGGTTGGTGGTCACGCCGTCAACCAGGCCGGCTTCATGCAGTTCACGGATGTCATTGATGTCCGCGGTGTCGACGAAAAACTTCATCGTTTCCTCCTAGAGTCTGGGTTGCCGGCGCGTCAGGGTGACGGGCGCCGCTTTATTTCGTTCCCGCAAGCAGGGCATGGGCGAGATCGTCAACGCGGTCCTCGGGAATGCCCGCGACATTGATGCGGCTGTCCCCTATCATATAGACACCCCGGGCCGCTTTTACATGCTCGACAGTGGCATTATCGAGCCCGAGCAGCGAAAACATGCCGCGGTGGCGGGCGATAAAATCGAAGTCTTCCGAATTGCTCTTCTGGCGGATGGCGTCGGCCAGCTTCTCGCGCAGCCGGATCATGCGGGCGCGCATTTCATTGAGCTCGGTTTCCCATTCCGCGCGCAGCTGCGCATCCTCGAGAATGGTGCGGATGATCTCGGCGCCATGATCGGGTGGCTGGGAATAAGCGCCACGGATGATGTTGAGCAGCTGGGAATTGGCGATATCGGCGTGTGCGGCATCACTGGCCACAAGGATCGCCGCGCCGATGCGCTCGCGGTAAAGGCCAAAGTTCTTGGAGCCTGAAAATGCCACGAGGGCCTCGGGCACTGCTGCCAGCACCTTGCGGGTGCCATAGGCGTCTTCAGCAAGGCCATCGCCAAAGCCGAGATAGGCGAGATCGATAAAGGGCAATGCGCCAGTGCGGGCAAGGCTCGCGGCCACCGCGTCCCACTGCTCGTTGGAAAGGTTGGCGCCGGTCGGGTTGTGGCAGCAGCCATGCAGCAGCACGATATCCTGCGGCCCCAGGCCATCAAGCGTGGCCAGCATGGCATCGAACTTCACGCCGCGCGTCTGCGTATCGAAATAGGGGTACTTCTTGACCGTCAGCCCGGCATTTTCGGCGATGGGGTTGTGGTTGGGCCAGGTCGGGTCCGAGACCCACACCGTGGCACCCGGACGGGCCCGGTTGATCAGCTGCATCAACACCCAAAGCGAGCCGGTGCCGCCGGGAGCCTGCGCGATGCGCACGCGCGAGCGTTCCACCGCATCGCCGAGCGCCAGATCCAGCACCGCGGCGCCAAAGCCCTTGTTGCCGGCAATGCCGAGATAGGTCTTGGTGGTGCCTGCCGCCAGAATGCGCTCTTCGGCTTTGCGCACCGCCGACATGATCGGGGTGGTACCGGTTTCGTCCTTGTAGACGCCGACGCCGAGGTCGATCTTGTCAGTGCGCGGATCGGCGGCATACTCGCCCATCAGCGCCAAAATCTTGTCGCCAGGGGCCTTGGAAAGGGTCTCGAACATTGCGGGGCTGGGTTCCGTTGGGAGGCGCGGCCTTTATAGAAGCCGGAATGGGATTTGCAACCGTCAGCGCTTGACGCCGAGACGGTCGAGTTCGGCGATGAGCGCGGGCACGATGGCGAAGAGATCACCCACCAGCACCGCATCGGCCATTTTGCTCAAGGGCGCTTCGGGATCGCTGTTGATGGCGATGATGCGCTTGGCGCCCTGAATGCCCGCCAGGTGCTGCAAGGCCCCCGAAATGCCGACAGCAATATAAAGGTCCGGCGCGATGATCTTGCCAGTTTGACCCACCTGCCAGTCGTTGGGTGCGTAGCCGGCATCGACGGCCGCGCGGGTCGCGCCCACGGCAGCGCCCAGCGTTTTGGCGAGCTGCTCGATCAGCTTGAAGCCTTCGGCCGAACCCACCGACACGCCGCCGCCCACCACGATCTGTGCCGTGGACAGATCCGGTGAGTCGCTTTCGGTCCGGTGCGCCGCAATGATCCGCGCCACCGAAGCCACCGGCGCGTGTGGCAGCGGCTCGATCGGGGCGGCGTCCCCGAGCCCGGTTGGACGGAATGCGGAAGCGCGCAGCGTCAAAAGGTTCTGCTTCTGGTCGGACACCACCGTTTGAAGCGCATTGCCGGCATAGATGGGCCGCACAAAGCGGTTGGGCGCCTCGATGGACACCACATCGGTGATCGGCATCAGGTCGAGCTTGGCCGCAAGGCGCGGCATCAGGTCCCGGCCAGCGGCCGCGGCGGCCGCAACGATATAGGTGTATTGCGGTGCCAGCCCCGTCAGTAGCGGGACGATGCTGTCGGGCAGGCCCGCAGCAAGATCGGTGCCCTGCCCCACCAGCACGCGATTGACGCCAAGGAGGCGCGCGCCATCCAGCGCCACCTGGTCCACCCCTTCGCCCAAAACCAGCAGGTCCACCGCACCCAACTCGCACACTGCCCCAACGAGACGCGCCGTAGCGGGTGAGAGCAGTCCGAGATCATGCTCGGCCAGAACCAGAACGGGCATCACAGCGCCTCCAGATCGGCAACGTCATCGGCAATGAGCCGGGCGAGGTCGGCAACATTGCCCACGGTCTTGCCAGCAGCGCGATCAGGCGGGGGCGACACGTTGTCAACGCGCAGGCGCGGCGTCACGTCGACGCCGAAGTCTTCCACAGGGCGCACCGCCAGCGGCTTGCTGCGCGCCTTCATCACCATGGGCAGCGCCGCATTGCGCGGCGTATTGAGGCGCAGATCGGCCGTCACTACTGCCGGCAGCGGCAGCGCCACGGTTTCACGGCCCCAGTCCACTTCACGCGTCACTTCAAGTCCGTCGCCAGTCGGGTTGATGGCCGAAGCGAAAGTGGCCTGCGGCCAGTCCAGCAGGGCCGCCAGCATCTGCCCGACATGATTGCTGTCGTCATCCACTGCCTGCTTGCCCAGCAGCACGAGATCGGGTTGCTCTTCGGCCACGACCTTGGCCAGCAATTTGGCGATGGCGAGGGTTTCGAGTTCGGCATCGGTCTGGATCAGCACGCCGCGATGCGCCCCCATGGCGAGGGCGGTCAGGATCACGTCGGTCGCGGGCTTGGGACCGATCGAGACCACAACGATTTCGCTATCTGCCACCTTCTCCGCCAGTTGGACTGCCGCTTCCACCGCGTGCTTGCAAAAGGGGTTCATCGACATGCGCACGCCAGCGGTTTCCACGCCCGATCCATCGGGGCGGACGCGAATACGAACATTGTGATCAACAACACGCTTTACGGCGACAAGGATCTTCATGGCGGCAGGAGGCTCCGGAACACGGGGCATGGTTTGGCAAATCTGGGCGAACGGAACAAGGCGGCGGGCGGAAATAACGGCCCAAGCTGGCGCACGATGTTAAAAAACGCTGCCGTTTGCCGGCACGGACCGACGCCGCGAGGTTGACGCGGAGAGTTATGGCAGCGACACTGACCCAGAACAATTTTCTGGTTTTTCATGCCCGTAATCAATCGCATTGCCGAGTTTCACGACGAGATCGCTGGCTGGCGTCAGGACCTGCATCGCAATCCCGAGATCCTGTTTGAGGTGCATCGCACGGCGGGCAAGGTCGAGGAACTCCTGCGCGCTTTTGGATGCGACGAGGTCGTGACCGGGCTGGGGCGGACCGGCGTTGTCGGCATCATCAATGGCAAGAGCAATACCAGCGGGCGCACCCTGGGCCTGCGCGCGGATATGGATGCCCTGCCGATCGCCGAACGCACGGGCAAGCCTTACGCCAGTGCGGTGCCGGGCAGCATGCATGCCTGCGGCCATGATGGTCACACAGCCATGCTGCTGGGCGCAGCCAAGTATCTCGCTGAAACCCGCAACTTCGATGGGCGAGTCGCCCTCATCTTCCAGCCGGCTGAAGAAGGCGGCGCCGGCGGGCGCGAAATGGTCGAGGATGGCGTTCTCGAGCGCTTCGGCATCAACGAAGTCTACGGCATGCACAACTGGCCGGGCATCCCGGCTGGGCATTTCGGCATTCGCGTGGGCGGCATCATGGCGGCGACGGATCGCTTCGTGATCGATATCGAGGGCCGCGGCGGCCATGCCGCGCGCCCGCAATCCACGGTCGATCCCGTGATCATTGCAGCCCAACTTATCACCGCGCTGCAGACCGTGGTGTCGCGCAATGTGGACCCGCTCGGGAGCGCTGTGTTGTCGGTCACGGTGCTGGAAGCCGGCGACGCCGACAATGTCATCCCGCGCACCGCCCGGCTCAAGGGGACGGTGCGCACGCTCGATGCCGGGGTGCAGGACTTCATCGAAGCCCGTCTGCAGCAGTTTGTCCCCCAATTTGCCGCTAGCTTCGGAGGGTCGGCCGAGGTCAACTATATGCGCGGCTACCCGGTGACGGTGAACAGCCCCGCCGAAACCGCCTTCGCC
The DNA here is from genome assembly GCF_058133495.1 of Devosia sp. Z6_126. NCBI lineage: Bacteria > Pseudomonadati > Pseudomonadota > Alphaproteobacteria > Hyphomicrobiales > Devosiaceae > Devosia > Devosia sp. Z6_126. Next base: position 373,533 of record NZ_JBYUNO010000002.1, read on the forward strand.
GCTGGCATTGCCGAGGAGGTTGCCGGCGCCGAGCGCGTCGACAAGGACGTGGCCCCCTCCATGGGCGGGGAGGACTTTTCCTTCATGCTCGAGCAGCGCCCCGGCGCCTATATCTTTCTTGGCAATGGCGACAGTTCCGAGTTGCACACGGACACCTACGATTTCAACGATGCCATCATTCCGGTGGGGACAAGTTATTGGGTAAAGCTGGCGGAACGAGCCCTGCCGATCCGCTAGAGCTTTGGTGGCGGCCCCGCATCCTGGGGCTGACCCTCCTGACCCTTGCCCTGTCTGCTGCGGGCGGCCTGGGCGCGACCGCGTTGGGCCTGCCCGGCGGCTGGATCATGGGCGGCTCATTGGCGGTCACTGTCGCGGCGATGATCGGCCTGCCCGTGCGCATGCCTGTCCGCTTGCGCGACATCGCCTTCGTGCTGATCGGCATGTCGATGGGCACCACCGTGGCTAGCGACAGCCTGTCGCTGCTCGCCAGTTGGCCGATTAGCCTCATGGGCCTGGTGCTTGAAATGGTGCTGATCATTGCGCTCACCGGCTGGATGCTGGTGCGCGTGTTCAAGCTCGATCCGGGCACGGCCTATCTGGGCTCCATTCCCGGCCATCTGTCCTTCATCATGGGCATCGCTTCGGCCGGGGTCGGCGATGCCCGCCAGATCGTCATCATCCAGGTCATCCGGCTGCTGATGCTCACGATCTGTGTGCCGATCGGCGCCATGTTCCTGCCGGTGGAGCATTTTGGCAGCGCGGTGCCGACGGCAATCCTGAGCTGGGGCGAGCTGCTGTCCCTCGCCGCCGCTTGCGTGGCGTTGGGGCTCGTCTTCATGCGCCTCGGTGTTCCCGCAGCCATGGTCATGGGGCCGATGGGCCTGGCGACCGGCGCCAAGCTTGGCGGGCTTTATAGCGGCGCCATGCCCGAGCCGCTGGTGATCCTCGCCTTTGTGCTGACGGGGGCGCTGATCGGCTCGCGCTTTGCGGGCATCACCCGGCAAGAGTTCATGCAGGCCGCCCTTGGTGGGCTGATCGCGACGGCAATGACCGTGGGCATCGTCACGGTCGTTTCCTTTGGCGTCAGCCTGCTGGTGGACATGCCCTTTGGGCAGATCTGGATCGGCCTCTCACCCGGCGCGCTCGAGGGCATGGGGGCTCTGGGTGTGGCGCTCGGCTTCGACGCCGCTTTTATCGCGGCCCACCACATGATCCGCTTGCTGCTGCTCAGCCTGGTCATCCCGCTGCTGGTCGTACTGATCCGGCGGCGAGAGGGGCGAAGCGAGGGAGCGGCGACAGCAGCAACGCTGCCGCCAGCTCAGGGCTAGGCTAAACCACTGCGCTCAGCAGCGGCTCGCCGGCAAAATGCGCATCGAGATTGGCCACCAGCAGCGCGCCCATGGCGTCGCGCGTCTGATGCGTGGCGCTGCCCTGATGGGGCGAGAGCACGACATTTTCGAGCTTCAGCAGCGCCTCGGGCACTTGGGGCTCGTTCTCGAACACATCCAGCGCCGCACCGCCCAGCTTGCCGTTCGAAAGCAGCTCGATCATGGCGGGCTCATCGACGAGGGTGCCGCGGGCGACATTGACCAGCATGCCCTTGGGGCCTAGCGCTTCGAGCACTTCGCGCGATACGATCCGATTGGTGCCCTTGCCGCCGGGGGCGATGATCACCAGCCAGTCGATATCGCGGGCCATCTCCAGCAGGTCGGGATAGAACACATAGGGCTCTTTCTCCTGCCGCTTGCGGCCGTGATAGACCACCCGCATCTTCATCGCCTGTGCCCGCGTGGCAATCTCCTTGCCGATCCGCCCCAAACCCAGAATACCGACCGTCTTGCCGGTGAGTTCGCTGAACAGGCCCATATTGCCCGCCGGCCACTTGCCCGCCCGCACGAACTGGTCAGCCTGCGGAATGCGGCGGGCCAGCGCAATCATCATGCCGATGGTGAGTTCGGCCACGGCATCATTGAGCACATCGGGCGTATTGGTCACCCGCACCCCAGCCGCCTTGGCTGCCGCAAGATCGATATTGTCGGTGCCAACACCGAAGCCGGCGATGATTTCCAGATTGGGCAATTTGGCGATGAGGTCGGCATTTACATCGCTGCCGGCGTGGGCCCGAATGCGGGGTCCAACCTCGTTCAGAAAGCGTTCAGGTTCCTGAACTTCGTGCAGTTTATGCACGGTAAACCGTTCAGCAAGAGCCGCTTCGCAGCTGGCCAGCAGCTTCTTGGTTTGCAGAATTTCGATGGTCATGGTCTCGCCCCCCGCTCTTAACCCAGGTGAGAAATAGACAAAGGTTCCCGCCGAGTCGACCAGATTTGGCGAAAATGGCCCCTTGCTCCCGCTGGACGGCGCGTCACAAATATGTAGCAATGTGAATAGGATGGGACCAAGCCCTTTACCCTCGGAGCGAGATGGCCGACACAGCGCCGTTTGACGAAATGAACAATGCGGACGGATCGATCCGCGAACCCTATCGCGTCCTCGCCGAGTGGCTGGCCGAGCAACCCGAACGAGCCCTGCCCCTGATGCAGTCGGACGCCGAAGCGATCTTCCGCAAGCTCGGCATCACCTTCGCCGTCTATGGTTCGAGCGAGGGCACGGAAAAGCTCATCCCCTTTGACGTTATTCCTCGCATCATCTCGGCGGCCGAATGGCGCCGGCTGAGCAAGGGAATAGAGCAACGGGTACGAGCACTTAACGCCTTTCTTTACGACATCTATCATCGTCAGGAGATCATCAAGGCGGGCCGGGTACCGGAGCACCTGATCCTCCAGAACGCCGCCTTTTGCCCCGAAATGATGGGGCTTGAGCCGGCGCAGGGCGTTTACGCCCACATTATCGGCGTCGATATCGTGCGGGTCGGTCCCAATGATTTCTATGTGCTCGAGGACAATCTACGGACGCCTTCCGGGGTGAGCTACATGCTCGAGGACCGCGAGGCCATGATGCAACTGGCCCCGGACCTCTTCCATCGCTACAAGGTCGCGCCGGTGGAAACCTATCCCGAAAACCTGCGCCGTACGCTCGAAAGCGTGGCGCCTGCAGGGGCCGGCAGTTCGCCCAATATCGTCGTGCTCACGCCGGGCATCTATAACTCGGCCTATTTCGAGCACTCGTTCCTGGCGGACCAGATGGGCGCCCAGCTGTGCGAGGGGCCAGACCTGTTTGTCGATGGCGGCAAGGTCTATATGCGCACCACAACGGGCCCGACGCGGGTAGACGTGATTTATCGACGCATTGACGATGATTACGTGGATCCGCTGACCTTCCGTCCGGACTCCATGCTGGGTGTTCCGGGGCTCTTCAACGCCTATCGCGCGGGGAATGTAACGCTGGTCAACGCGCCCGGCACGGGCATCGCCGACGACAAAGCCGTCTACACCTATGTCCCTGATATCATTGAGTTCTATCTGGGCGAAAAATCCCTGCTGAACAATGTGCCCACCTATAACTGCACCGATCGCGAGCAGCGGGAATGGGTGCTGGCCAATATAGGCGAACTCGTGGTCAAGGAAGTGCATGGCTCCGGCGGCTACGGCATGCTGGTTGGCCCTACGTCTACCAAGGCACAACAGGAGGAGTTCAAGGCCAAGATCCTGGCTAGACCGGACAATTACATTGTTCAACCCACGCTCGCCCTTTCCACCTGCCCCACTTACGTCAACAACGGCGTGGCGCCGCGCCACGTGGATTTACGGCCCTATGTTCTGGTGGGTGACAAGGTGCGGATCACACCGGGCGGCTTGACTCGCGTGGCGCTCAAGGAGGGATCGCTCGTCGTCAATTCGAGCCAGGGTGGCGGCACCAAGGACACCTGGGTGCTGGAGGACTGATGCCATGACCATGCTGGGGCGCACAGCGCAGAACCTCTTCTGGATGAGCCGCTATGTGGAGCGGGCCGAGAACATCGCCCGCCTGCTGGAAGTGGGCTATCGCATGAGCCTTACCTCGCGGCGCGAAGGTGGCGCCAGCGAGCATCTGGTCTCGATGATGCAGGCCGCCGAAGTCGACGAAGCCTTCGCCGCCAAGCACGATCAGGCCGATGTCGACAGCGTCGCGCACTTCATGATGTTCGACCCGGATAACCCGTCATCCGTTCATTCATGTTTGCAAGCGGCCCGCACCAACGCCCGCTCCGTCCGCACCGCCATCACCAGCGACATGTGGCAGAGCCTCAACGCCGCCTGGCTCGAGTTCTCCCAGATCAAGCCCAGCGATGTGCGCGGCGCCAAGCTGCTCGGCCTCTTGCAGTGGGTCAAGCAACGCAGCCACGAATTCCGCGGCGCCATGCTGGGCACTATCTTGCGCGATGACGGTTTTGCATTTTCGCAGGCGGGCAGTTTTGTCGAGCGGGCCGATAACACGGCGCGCATCCTCGACATGAAGTATTACGTGCTGCTGCCACGCGCGACGATGGTGGGGGGCGAGCTCGACATCCAGCAATGGACACTGATCCTGCGGGCGGCATCGGCGCACCGCTCGTATCAGCACTTCTATCGGGACCGCTTCAAGGCCCACAACATCGCCGACTATCTGATCCTGCGCCCTGAAATGCCGCGGTCACTGGTCTATTGCGCACGATCAATGTCGGACACGCTGGACACGCTGGCGGATGTCTACGGGCAACGCATGATCTGCCACGAAGCGGCTGAACAGCTCTGTGCCATGGTGGAGGACACAACCATGGACACGATCTTCGCTCACGGCTTGCACGAGTTCCTCAACGAATTCATCGGCCGCAACAATCATGTCACCGAGTGCATGTCGATAAGCTACAATTTCTACTGACAACCGGGATCGCTCGGCACAAAAGGCTTCCAGATGCGCATCGCCATCCATCATCGCTTGAGCATTACACCCCCGCCCGGCACCGTGCATGCGCTGATGCAATTGCTGCTCACGCCGCAATCAGGCGTCGGGCAGAAGGTCGAGAGCTGGACTGTGGACATGCCGGGCCTCGACAGTGCGGCGCGGTTTACCGATGCCTATGGGAACATCATGCATCTGGTTAACCAAAGTCGCCCGGAAGGCCAGATCGTGGTCACGGTGGACGGCGTGGTCGAAACCTTGGACAAGCATGGTGTTCTGGGGCGCGTGGGGGGAGAACCGGTCCCAGGCCTTTTCAAGCGCAAAACGTCCTCAACGCAGGGCAGCGAAGAGATCTTCGGTCGCTTCAAAGGCAGCAGCAATAATCGACTGGAGGTGCTGCATGGCCTGATGGCGGCGGTCGGCGAAGCTCTTGTTCCTCAAAAGGTGGAGGATGCGGCGGCTCCCCCGAACGGGGGCAGCGAGGCGGCCCAGTCCATGTCCGCGGCAGGCATGACGCAATCCATCGGTGGGGTGACGCAGTCGATGGGCGAGAGCCTGACTGAGGTGACTGAAAGTGAGGGAGCGTCAATCAAGTCATTGCCGCTGGCGAGCGAGTTTGCTCACCAATTTATCGGCGCGGCCCGAGCGCTCAACATCCCGGCGCGCTATGTCACCGGTTATCTTGCGGATGACGAGGGCGGAAGCACTGCGCTGCACGCCTGGGCGGAAGCTTTTGACGATCGGCTTGGCTGGATCGGCTTCGACCCCATGCTGCAACTTTGCCCCACAGAACAGCATGTGCGACTGGCTGCGGGGTTGGATGCCCACGCAACCCAGCCCTTACGGGCAGTGCCCCTGGGCGATGGCGTGCGGGTGCTGGGCTTCTCGGTAGCGCCCGCCACCTAGGCCAGCGCTAAGGACCGAGGATCAACAACCAGGCCGAAATGGAAGCCGCCGAGGCAAGTGTTGCGATCAAAATCGTGTTCGCCGCGACGCTGGTGCCGCGATTGTAGTAGGTCGCGAACACGTAAACATTGACGCCGGGCGGCATAGCGGCCAGCAGAATGCCATATCGGGCAATCTCCATATCAACCCGCATCACCCAGACCATAAGCACATAGGCGATGGCGGGGTGCAGGACGAGCTTGATCAGCGAAGCCACAACGGCCTGCTTCCAATTGTCGGACAAGCGGTACTCGTTCAGGGCGCCGCCGATGCCGAACAAGGCGGCGGGCACTACCGCCTGGCTCATCATCAAGAAGAATGCATCGGCCGGCTCGATCAGTTGCAGCCCAGCAAAAGATCCGATCATCCCGCCGGCGATCCCCCAAATCAGTGGGTTGGAGAGGACCCGCTTGGCCGCTAGCAACAGCGTCCTGCCCAAGGAGCGACCATCCCGCTTGACCAGTTCCATAGTCACCATGCCGATGCTCAGCAAAATGGCCCCGTGCAGGCCGATGATAGAGAGCGTGACCGGCAGCGAGTCTAGGCCATAAGCGCGCTGCATGATGGGGAGCCCCACCAGGACTGTATTGGTGAAGGTGCCGGAAAAGCCCACCGAGACGCTTTCGCCGGGTGTGTTCGCAAAAAATCTTCGGGCGATGAAAATTCCGACCACAAAGCAGATCAGTGCGCCCAGGTAAAACGGGCCGATGATCGCAAGGTTGAAGGCGGAACGAAAATCGCTGGTGAGAATGGAGTGGAATAGCAGGCATGGGGTCGCAAAGTTGTTCACAAATGCGATCAGGCTTTTGATGCCTTCGGCGGGAAAAAGGCGGAAGCGCACGGCACAGTAGCCTAGCGCCATCAGCGCGAATATTGGCGCGATGACATTGAATATGGCGAGCATGGCCGGGCAACCTGGAAACTGGTCCCCTGCCCTAGACTGCCGTCGCGGTCGGGTCAATCCGAGGGAGTGAGACGGGCGGCTCCAAGACGCACATGAAGTTCATTTTCATGAGCGAACATAAGGCGTAGAAGCGGCGGGAATCTCCCGGGAGCCCAGCATGACCCAAACAGAGCAAGTCGATATTTTTGTGATCGGTGGAGGCGTTAACGGCACTTCCATTGCTCGTGATGCCGTCGGCCGCGGCTTTTCCGTGATGCTGGCCGAGATGAATGATCTAGCGTCCGGTACATCGTCGGCCGCGACCAAGCTGGTCCATGGCGGGCTGCGTTATCTGGAGCACTATGAGTTTCGCCTCGTTGCCGAAGCCTTGGCCGAACGCGAAGTCCTTTGGGCGGCCGCACCGCACATCATCTGGCCGCTACGGTTCGTCTTGCCTCACCACAAGGGGCTGAGGCCTAAGGTCGTGCTGCGCGCGGGTCTGGCGATGTATGACTATATGGGTGGACGCCGCCTGCTCCCCCCGACCAAGACGCTGGACCTTAGCAAGGACGAAGCGGGCAAGCCGCTTAAGCCGGGCTTCAAGACGGGCTTTGAGTATTCGGACTGCTGGGTGGACGACGCCCGTTTTGTCGTTCTCAATGCTCGGGACGCTGCGAACAAGGGTGCGACGGTCTACACCCGCACCAAGGTCACCAGCGCTCGCCGGGATAACGGGGGCTGGACGCTGACGCTGTCGGGGCAAGATGGCGAGCAGACGGTGCACGCCAAGTTCGTGGTCAATGCCGCTGGTCCCTGGGTGGACGAAGTGGTCGGCAACACGATGGGCAATAACGGCGCCCACAATGTGCGTCTGGTCAAGGGCAGCCACATCGTGGTGCGCAAGCTGTTCGACCATGATCGTTGCTACATCTTCCAGAACGCCGACGGGCGTATCATTTTTGCCATTCCCTACGAGCAGGATTTTACCCTGATCGGCACCACCGACCAGGACTACACGGGCGATCCCAAGGACGTCGCTATTTCTGATAACGAGATCGACTATCTCTGCCGGGCTGCCAGCGAGTATTTCGCGCTGCCTGTCCTGAAAGCCGACATCGTCTGGACCTATTCCGGCGTACGCCCATTGTTCGACGACGGCGCCACCGCCGCCCAGGAAGCCACCCGGGATTACGTCCTCAAGCTCGATGGCGATCTGGCCAGCGGAGCGGCCTTGCACGTCTTTGGGGGCAAACTCACGACGTCCCGGCGCTTGGCCGAGTCGGCCATGGAAAAGATCGAAAGCGTGCTGGGCCAACGCGGCCCACGTTGGACCAAGGAGTCCAAACTGCCGGGCGGTGAGTTCGAGCCCCTGCAGTTTGAATCGGAAGTGCGGCGCCTGGCTATGGACTATAGCCGCCTGCCCGCCACCATGATCCGGCGGCTGATGCGCCTTTACGGAACCAAGGCGCGGGTAATCCTTGGGAACAACAAGGAACTGCACGAACTGGGGGCTCACTTCGGCGCTGACCTTTACCAAAGCGAGGTGGATTATCTGATTGCCAATGAATGGGCTGTGAGTTCCGCCGATATCTTGTGGCGCCGCACCAAGCTGGGGCTGCATACCGGGGCTGAAGACAAGGCGCGCCTGGACGCTTATCTGGCACAACGGCGCTAAGGGGGAGAGCGGAATGACTGAGGGTTTTGTGCTGGCGATCGACCAGGGCACCACATCGAGCCGAGCCATCGTTTTTGATGCCAGCTGCCAGGTGCGGGGCGTCGGCCAGCAGGAATTTGCGCAAATCTTCCCGCAGGATGGCTGGGTCGAACATGATCCGGAGGCCATTTGGGAGAGCGTCCTTGCCACAGCACAGACGGCCATTGGGGCGGCCGGGATCGAGCCGGCAGCATTAGCTGGCATCGGCATCACCAACCAGCGTGAAACCGTGGTTTGCTGGGATCGCGATACCGGCAAACCCATCGCCAATGCCATTGTCTGGCAAGACAGGCGCACAGCACCGGTTTGTGCGCAGCTGCGGCGGGACGGCGTCGAGGCGCTGGTAACCGAGCGAACCGGATTGCTGCTCGACCCGTATTTCTCTGGAACCAAGATCGGGTGGCTGCTTGACCATGTGCCTGGCGCCCGTGAACGCGCCGAACGTGGCGAAGTGCTGTTCGGTACTGTCGATAGCTTTCTGATCTGGCGGCTGACGGGCGGCCGAGTGCATGCCACCGACGCTACCAATGCGGCCCGTACGCTACTGTTTGACATTGTCGCCAATCGCTGGGACCCTGAACTGCTGGAGTTGTTCGGGGTTCCCGCAGCAATGTTACCAGAGGTCAAGGACTGCGCCGACGACTTCGGGAACACCGATGCGGCGCTGTTTGGGGCCGCTGTGCCGATCCTTGGCGTTGCCGGCGACCAGCATGCCGCGACGATTGGCCAGGCCTGCTTCAAGCCTGGGATGCTGAAATCGACCTATGGCACTGGCTGCTTTGCGCTGCTCAATACTGGCACCGAACTGGTACGGTCGCATAACCGGTTGCTGTCCACCCTTGCCTATCGGCTGGACGGCAAGACCACCTATGCGCTGGAGGGGTCGATCTTTGTGGCCGGTGCAGCCGTGCAGTGGATCCGGGACGGGCTGAAGCTTGTGAACAAGGCGAGCGAAACTGGCCCCCTGGCGCAGTCGGCAGATCCCAACCAGCATGTTTACATGGTGCCCGCATTTGTGGGCTTGGGCGCACCTTGGTGGGATGCCGAGGCGCGCGGCGCCATTTACGGTCTGACCCGCAATACTGGCCCAGCCGAGATCGCGCGGGCAGCACTGGAAGCGGTATGCTACCAGACCCGCGATTTGCTTGATGCGATGCGCAAGGATTGGAAAAGCACTGGCGGCGAGACCGTGCTGCGGGTGGATGGCGGCATGGTCGCGTCTGACTGGACCATGCAGTTCCTGGCGGATGTGCTCGATGCGCCGGTTGATCGGCCAACGATCCTTGAAACCACTGCATTGGGCGCCGCTTGGCTCGCTGGCTCGCGCGCCGGGGCCTGGCCCGACATGGAAGCCTTTGCCGCTGGCTGGTTATGTGACCAGCGGTTCGAGCCCGCAATGGACCCCTCAACGAGGGAGAGCAAGCTCAGCGGTTGGGGCGCAGCAGTGCGGCGCACGCTTAGCACAGCGGCTTAGGCCTGCGCGACTAGACGAGCCAAGCCTCGAATGAGCCGCCGGCGATCATGGCCCAATACAGCCGGCCCTTGTCGGTGCGCGCCACAGCCAAGCCGAACTCAGTGAATTTCGGGCTGAGCAAGGTGGACCGGTGCCCAGGCGAATTCATCCATCCCTGGATGGCGCTTTCGAGATTGGGATGGCCGCCGGCAACGTTCTCGCCCACTGCGCCGAGATAGCCAGCCTGGGTTACACGTTCGCGCAAGGTAACGCCCAGATCGTGGCTGAGCTTGTTCTTGGCTGCCATTAACTGGGCTTGCGAACGGGCTGCCGTTTCAAGCCGCTGATTATAGCTCCAGGGCGGCGCGCCATTGGTTTTGCGCACCGCGTTGATGGCGGCAAGGATTTGATCGTCAGACAAGGTTTCGGGAGTGGTACCACCGGTGGCGGGAACTATTGGCGCGGTCGTGGCGCAGGCCGAAAGCAGCGCCGCGCCCGCAAGCACCAGCGCCCCGCGGCGGGTCAGGTTAGCCATGAAGAGAACCCTTGAAGTCATGCCTGATCATAGGCGCTGAGCAGATTGGGAAGGCAGGCGAGTTGGATCGTGATGGGCTTGCCATCCGCGAGGTTCACGGAAGCCGACAAAGCTGCATGGGCCGCGGCCCAGCCCAAAACCCGTTTGCGGGGAAGATCGAGTCGCGCCTCGAAGGTGTCCAGCAATGCCGAAATGCGGCGCGGGTCGGCAACCAGCGCTTCGGCGCCGGAGGGGCTAACAAATGCGGGTGCTACTTCGTAAGCCGGATCACCGAAGAGGCCCACCGGATCGATGGCGAGCCATCCGCGCCCCGACGAGATGATGTTGTCGTAGTGCAGATCGCCGTGTAGCGGGAGTTGTGCACTGGGTTTGTCGAACAGCTTGAGCGCGATGCCGCTGGCACGGGCGTAGAGATCTCGGGCGGTGTGCGGCCAGACCCGCACATCGGTATCGAATAGCATCTGAAAGCGGTCGCGTAGCGAAAGTAAGTCCGGGGGAGACTGCGGACGCGGCCGATGAAGACTGGCGATCACGGTCGCAAGCGCGACAGTCGCCTCTTCGTCGTGGCCGCGCCGAACAGCGTCCCCCAGCGGAATGCCGTCAAGCCATTCCATGAACAGTGTGTCGCCATGCGAGTCGAACACGGTCGCGGCGCCCTCCCCGCCATACCAGGCCATCAGCGCCGCTCCGCGACGCTCCGCATCTGGGGGCGCCGCCTTCAGGATCTTGAGCACCGCAAAGTTGCGTCCATTCTGATCAACGCGAAAAATCCAGCTGGTTGCCGTGTCGGCAAGCGGCTGCGAGCGGGTCAGGGACCAGCGGATCATGGCGCGGCTGAGCGCTGTTTCGACGGGCGACTGATTCATCATGGACATATTAGAGCAGAACAATGGTCGTGATTCGACCTCCCAGCGCTCTTTACGCCAAAACTTGATAAGCGCCCACCCGAAGCGGCCATCAGTTCAGGCGATAAGCATCCTTGGCTGCAGTGTAGCTCAAATGCTTGGCTAATTCCTGCGCGGTCGCGGCCGAGAGCCGGTGCTCGCCCACCCAACGCGCAAGGAAGCCGCTGACTTCACGGCGCCAGACATCATGCCGGGCGGGGATCGAGAGCAGCGCACGCGTATCGTCATTGAAGCCGGCGAGATTGTAGAAGCCGGCCGTCTCCACCACCTGGTCAAGATAGCGCCGGATACCCTGCGGGCTGTCGTGGAACCACCACGGCGGGCCGATCATCAGGCTGGGCCAATAGCCAGCCATGGGCGCCAGCTCCCGAGCATAAGTGGTTTCATCGAGTACGAACATGATGATGCGTAAGTTCGGCTCATTGCCGCAGCGGCCCAGGAGCGCCCGCATACCGGTGACATAGTCGGTCGTGCCAGGAATGTCGGCGCCAAGATCGGTGCCACGCTCGGCCATCAGCAACGGATCGGTGTTGCGGCGGGATCCGGCATGGATCTGCATGACCATGCCGTCTTCCACCGACAACAGCGCCATTTCCGTAAGCATCTGGGCCCGAAAGAGTTCAGCATCGGCAGCATCGTGTCGTCCAGCCAAGACCTTGTCGAGCAAGGCCTGCTTTTCCACTAGGGGAAGGTCAGTGGTGTTGGCAGTGGGAACACCATGATCGGTCGCAACGGCGCCGAAGCGCCGGAAGAACTCTCGCCGGCTCCGGTGGGCATTGATGAGACCGCCCCAGGTCGTAATATTTTCTCCCGTGACCTCCCCCAGACGCTGAAGATTGTCCGCGATGGCGGGGCGGCTGGCGTCGGTAACATCATCAGGGCGATAGGTGGTACGCACCCGCCCGATCAATCCCCGGTCAGCCAAACGGGCATGGTGCTGGAGGGGATCGAGGGCGAATTCGGTGGTCGCAATGGTCTCTACGTTGGCACGATCGAGAATCGCCAGCGGCAGCAAATCGGGATCACCCAAGCGTTTGTCGATCAGGTCATAAATCGCATCAGCAGTGTCTGGCCCCAACTCTTCGTTGATGCCAAAGGTGAGCTGGAGCGAGTGATCGACCCAGGTCTTGGATGGAGTACCCGCGAACAAATGGTAGTTCGCGGCGAAGAGGCGCCAGGCATCTCGCCCGGCCGCAACTGGCTTTCCATCCTTGCGGGGCACGCCGAGATCGTCATAGCTCAGCCCACGGCTGCGCAGCATGCGCAACACATAATGGTCTGGGGTGAGAAACAGCGCCGCGGGGTCCGAAAACCGATCATTGGCTGCAAACCAGGACGGGTCCGTGTGCCCATGGGGGCAGATCAGCGGCAAATCTTTGACAGCAGCATAAAGGTCCCGCGCGACGGACCGTGCTGGTTCGGCCAAAGGGAAAAAGCGATCGGGATGAAGGTGCGGGGCATTGGTCATGATCAGGTTTTGCCATGATCCGTACCCAAGATCAACGACTACCATACAAGATCGGCCAGTGAGCGGATTAGATTAAAATTAACGGCGTTCCGGAAAGGCTTTTCCCCCTGCCGCCATGCTGGACTACGCTTGCGACGTGGGCGAAACGACTAAACAAAGGCCGCCCCGAGTTACTGGCGACTGCCACGCATTGTCTCAAGGGGGAAGCGATGACACAGGTTGAATTGCAGGGAACTGGCCACGACGTCCACGCATCCACCTCAGCTATTCGCCGGCTGCCCCGCGCTCATGCGATGGTCCTCGCTGCCGGGATGGCGGCCTTCGGTATTGTAGCCGTTGCGGCCGCGATGACCATGACCCTGTGACAGCCCAGGCTCACGCCACCTCGCCAAGACTTTCGCGTTCTTCCGGCGTGGTTTTGCGGAAGTGCTCTTCAATTGCCTCGATGCCGATCTCATCCAGGCAGTGCCGGATCGGTGCCCATAGCGCCCATTTCGGCTTGACTGCCCGCATCGTAAGCCGATCATCCACCAGGTCGAAAGTGACGTTGGCAGCCTTGGCGAGCGCAAGAAACTGCGCCACTGCCAAGGCGGTATCGCGCCGGTCATCACCCGTCTGAGCTACAGTATTATGCAACGCTTGATCCATTGCCGTACTCCACACATTTGTGCGGAAGCAACGGAACTCTGTTCAATTCGATGCAATTGCAAGCGGAACGTGGTTTACGATTGGTTACCGCAGCAATCCTGTAGTTAATCCAAGAAGCAGGAGTTGTGCGGCCGGTGATCCTTGGCCCGCATCAACGCGTCACTGTTCCGGCATTGGGCGCGAAAGAAAGCATACAAGAAACCACTTAGATGGCGTTCCCATATGTCGCAGGTACCAGGCGCATGGTTGGGGCGACGCTTTGGCGGTGGCCATAGCCGCCTCGTCGCGCTATGGGAGCGCACCGAACAATGGAGAGCAATGATGAGCGACGAAGATCAGGATATTGAGCTTTCCGAGCAGAGCTGCGAATTCACCCAGGACGGGATCACCGTTCAGGTCGGCATCTACCGCCTCAAGGACAGCAATGATGGCTGGACCCTGGAAGTGGTGGACGATGACGACAATTCGCTGATCTGGGAAGACACCTTCCCCACCGAGCTGGACGCCTGGAACGAGTTCCAGCGGGCGCTTGAGGAAGAAGGCATCGCCCAGCTGATCGGCCCGCCCGACGAGGCCGTTCACTAAGCGAGTGACCGCTGCGGCCATGACCTGCCAGTACGACCCAGACCCATACGCCGAGCTCGACTACCGGGCCGACGCCGATGAACTCTCGGAAGAGAGAAAGCCAACGCGCGTGCGTATGCATCCGAGGCGGGCCCTTAACGGTCCGCCCCGGCGGCACCATCGCACATTGTAGCGGCGACGGTGCTTGCGGGGCTTTCCTCCGCGATAATATCGCGCAGTTTGAAGGCGTCGCGCAGCGCCGCGCCTGATGCGGTATTGTCAAAGATGCACCAGCCTGGACCACTCCCCGCCTGCAGCAGTGCGGCGAAAAGCTCAATGGCTGCATGGTCGTACTCTGAATAGTAGATTTTCGGCGAACCGTGCAGCCGCAGGTAGGTTGCGCCGTCGGCAAGCGCCGCCGCGCGCAAGCTTTCTTGCTGTGGATCGGCATAGACGCGGGCGATCTTGAATGCCTGCAGCAGTTCGGAAGCTTCCGCGTTGGCCCAGGTGGCGTGGCGGGGCTCCAGATAAACAGGCACCGGGCTGCGCGCGTGGAGGGCGGAGAAGAATGCCGATGCGGACTCGCGCTGAAATGCCAGCTTGGGCGGGAGTTGTACGAGGATTGCCGCGAGCTTGCTGCCGAGCGGAGCGATGTCGGCGAAGAACTCATCGAGGTCAGTTTCGGGGTTGATGAGCTGACTTTGGTGAGTGATGGTCTTGGGCAGCTTGACGGAGAATTTGAAGTTTTGCGGGACTGAATCGTGCCAGCGCTGCCAGGTGGATGGGCGGTGACGGCGGTGAAAGCTGGAATTTACCTCGGTCGCGGAGAATACGGCGGCGTAGCGCTCCAGGGCGGTTCCTTCCCCCTGGAACTCGGAAAAGTCCCGATTTAAACTCCATCCTGCCGTACCGATGAACGCATTATGAACCACTGCAAAGCCTTTATGAATGGGCCAAAATCCAACTCCCATGGCGTCGAGCTGTTCCCGCCGGAAGTGGCCAGTTGCATCACCTGCTGTGTCGAGGGAACGCATTTGATCGTGCGACGCTCTCAAGACGTTTGGACATCGGCGGCAAATGGGTAGATGAGAGAGACGATTGATGCGAAGGTGCGGGCAGACATGATCGAAACCGAAAGCCAGGTCACGACACCCGGCAGTGACCACTATCAGCTGCTGGTGAGCAGCATCGTGGACTATGCCATTTACATGCTGGATCGTAACGGCACGGTGGTGAGCTGGAATGCCGGCGCGCAGCGCTTCAAGGGCTACGAAGCTTCCGAGATCATCGGGCACCATTTCTCGAGATTCTATACCGAAGAAGACAAGGCAACGGATCTGCCCGCGCGAGCCCTGCGCACTGCAGCCGAAGAGGGCAAGTTCGAGCAGGAAGGGTGGCGCGTTCGCAAGGACGGCACCCGCATGTGGGCGCATGTGGTGATCGACCCGATCCGCAGCCCGACGGGCGAGCTGATCGGGTTTGCCAAAGTCACCCGGGATCTATCGGAACGAAAAGCGGCGGAAACGGCCCTGCGCGAAAGCGAAGAACAGTTTCGCCTGCTGGTGCAGAGCGTCACGGACTATGCGCTGTACCAGCTCTCGCCCGAGGGCACGGTCAGCAGCTGGAATGCCGGGGCCCAGCGCATCAAGGGCTACAGCGCCGAGGAGATCATCGGCCAGCACTTCAGCCGCTTCTACACGCCCGAAGACCAGGAAATCGAGCTGCCCAGGATCGCGCTCGAAACCGCCACGCGCGAGGGGCGGTTCGAGAAGGAAGGCTGGCGCGTCCGCAAGGATGGCAGCCGCTTCTGGGCGCATGTGGTGATCGACCCCATCCGCAATCAGGCCGGCAACATTGTCGGCTTTGCCAAGGTCACCCGCGACAATACCGAACGACGCGAAGCGCAACGGGCACTCGATGAGGCGCGCGAGGCGTTCTTTCAGTCGCAAAAGTCCGAAGCGCTGGGCCAGCTTACCGGCGGCGTGGCGCATGACTTCAACAATCTGCTGATGGTGATCCAGAGCAGCCTCGAGCTCGCGCAAAAGCGGCTGCCCGACGATCCCAAGCTGCGCCGGCTGATTGGCAATGCGCTGCAGGGCGCGCAGCGCGGCGCGTCACTGACGCAGCGCATGCTGGCTTTTGCCCGCAAGCAGGAACTCAATCCCGAGTCCGTCGACGTTCCCCAACTGGTGCGCGGTATTCTGGACCTGCTGGAGCGTTCGCTTGGCCCTTCCCTGGACCTCGTGACCGAATTTGCCGCGACCTTGCGACCGGCCCGTGCAGATGCCAACCAGCTCGAGCTGGCCATCCTCAACCTCGTGGTCAATGCGCGGGACGCGATGCCCGGCGGCGGCATTATCCGGATCTCGGCCAAATCGATCGATGTCGTCGGAGCCGGCAAGCCGATGCCGCCCGGCCGCTATGTGCGGATCACCGTGGAAGACAGTGGCGAGGGCATGGATGCGGCGACATTGGCCCGCGCAACCGAGCCGTTCTTTACCACCAAGGGCGTGGGGAAAGGCACCGGGCTCGGCCTGTCCATGGTCAAGGGCATGGTCGAACAATCCGGCGGAAGGTTAGTGATCACCAGCGAAAAAGGCACGGGTACCACGGCGCAGATCTGGCTGCCCGAAGCTGCAGCAGAAACGACGCTCGACACCGCCACTGCCGATGAACAGCAAACACACCAGAACGAGCCGGCCAAAAAACCAGTCGTACTGGTGGTGGACGATGATGCACTGGTGCTGGGCAATGTCGCAGATATGCTTGAGGACCTCGGCTATAGCCCGATATTGGCGGGCTCGGGCGCCGAGGCGCTCAAGGTGCTGGCGACCGGTGAGCCGATCGACATGATGCTGACCGATTATGCCATGCCCAATATGACGGGCTTGCAACTGGTGAGGGAAGCCCGTTCGCGACGGCCGGACTTGCCGGTGGTTCTTGCCAGCGGCTTTGTGGACCTAGCCGGCGAGGAAAGCATCGAGCTGCCCCGGCTCGCCAAGCCGTTCCGCCAAACCGAACTGGCCAAGGCTGTGTCAGCGGTTATCGAGGCGAGCTGACGAAAGGCTGCCGGCGGGCGCGAAGCCTGCCAGCTGGTGAGCAAAGCGGCACTGAAGTGCTCCTGCCGCCCTCACCCGCGCCTAGAGCTGCGTGTCGACCCAGACTTCCACCGACATACCCGGCCGGAGCTGAGTGACCAGTTCGGGCTCGGCATCGAGTTCGATGCGCACCGGAATACGCTGGGCGATCTTGGTGAAGTTCCCCGTGGCGTTATCGGGCTTGATGACGCTGAACTCCGAGCCGGTCGCCGGCGAGATTTCCGAGATATGGCCCTTGACCTGTTGGTGATTGAGCGCGTCGACGGAAAAGGTGACCTCCTGCCCGATATGGACGCTGGCGAGCTGCGTTTCCTTGAAATTGGCCACGACCCAACGATCGGGCGGGGTGACGGAGGTTAGCTGGCTGCCGGTGGATACATACTGGCCCACGCGCGCCGTCACTTCCCCGAGCACACCATCGACAGGCGCGATGATGCTCGTATTGGCCAGATTGATCTTGGCCAGTTCCACCGCAGCTTCAGCGGAGTGAACCGCCCCCTGCAATGCGGGTACGCTCCCCTCGACCAGCGACAGGTTCTGTTCGGCCACGCTGATATTGGCCTGGGCCTGGGCAACGCTGGATTGCGCTTGCAGCAATGCGGCGCGGACCTGGTCGTTGCTCGATTGCGGCGACAGGCCCGAAGCCAACAACGACTCGCTGCGCGCGGCATCGGCCTGGGCGCGCTCAAGCGAAGCCTCTGCCGCTTCGAGCTGGGCGTTGGCATAGTCGAGGCTCGCCTGCTTGGATGCCCGGTTCTGCTCATAGTTGTCGAGGGCGTTGCGCTGCTGGGCCAAGGCCCCTTCGGCCTGCGCCAATTGCTGCTGATAGATGCGGTCATCGAGCTTGATCAGCAGATCGCCCTTCGTAACCTGCTGGTAGTCGCTGACCGGCACTTGCGTGACATAGCCGGCAAGCTGAGGCGCGATCATGGTCACTCGGCCACGCACAAAGGCATTGTTGGTGGACTGGATCGTGGAGGTGAAAGGCGGCAGCTGCCAGGCATAGAGCACGACGCCAACGCCGATGAGGCCGATCAGCAAGGCAGCCCAGGTGCCCTTGGATTTAAGCAGTTTGAGGAAAGGCATAGTCAATTCTCCAGAGAGGCAATCAGGCCGGGCTGGCGGCGCTGGCAGTTTTGGCGGCGTTGAGGGCGGCGAGCTTGGTGAGGCTCATGTGAATGACCAGCGCGGCAGTGGATGCCAGCGCCCCGTAGAAGACCACGAGGAAGAGGTCGTTATAGGCGAGCACCCAGGATTGCTGGGTAAGCGACTGGGTCAACAGGTTCAGCCCTTGCGTGCTGAGCTGGGTGGGATCGGTCAGGACGCGCGCATAAGCGCCGCCATAGGCCTGGATGCGCTGGGCCACGAGTGGATCAAGCAGGGTGATCCCTTGCGACAGCATGTTGGAATGAAACTGCTCGCGCAGGGCGACGAAGGTGGTGAAGATGGCGCTGCCCAACAAGCCACCCAGGCTTTGCGTGGTGAGAAACACGGCAAGGAACGACAGAATATATTGCGGGCCTCGCGCCAGCGCCTTCATGAAGCCATTGAGCATGGCTGGCGGCAGGAACAAGCCACCAGCGGCGCCAATCAGCGCCTGGCTGAGATAGAATTGCTCGGGCCGGCTGAGCGTGGTGCTGTGCGCATCCATCCAGCTGCCAGCCGCAATCAGGACCAGCGCCACGAGGTGGATGATCTCGGTGCGCTGCGGCTTGATCACTGCGCTAAGGACAGCGGTGGCAATGAAGGTCACGACCCCGATGACGCCGAAGAGTGGGATCAGTTGATCGTTCTGCAGATTAAGCACGGTGAAGAGGCCAAACACCCCCACCGACTGCTCTGACAGCAGCAGGCGGAACACGACGAGGGCCCCGGCAAAGATCAGCATGTCGCGACCCGTGAGCCAGCGCAGGTCGATAATCGGGTTGCTGCGATGCAGCTCGACCATGCAGAACAGCGCCATGGAGGCAATGCCGAGGGCCAGGAGTTCGCCGATCCAGGGGGTTTCGAACCACCAGAAGGCCCGACCCATGCCGAGCACGATGGCAAGGCAAGCAAAGCCGACCGTCATCAGCGGAAAGCTAAGGATATCGGCACGATCAAAGACCTTCATGCGCGGCGGGGCGGTCAAGGGCACGAGGAACACAATCGCGAGCGAGACCAGCGCCATGCCCACTTCAACGGCGTAAAGGCCCACCCAATCGCCCATCTGCAGCAGATCGGGCGAGATGACCCGGGCCAAGGGCAAGGCGAGGGTTGAGCCGAGCATGCCAAAGCAGATGCCAATGCTCATCTTCTTTTGCGGGGGAAGCCATTCCAGCATGTAGTAAAAACCGAGCGTGCTGAGCGGGGCCGCGGCCACGCCCATGATGGCGCGCACGACAATGGCCGAGTGCAGATCATGGGCAAACAGGTGGGCGATGACCACCACCACATAGGCAGCGATCCCCAACTCGGCGAAGCGCCGCAGCCCGAACTGGGTGCGCGCCTTGAAGAGGAGAATAGTGCCCGCAAGATTGGTGGCGAAATAAGCGGCGGCGAGCCAGCCCATCTCGGTTTGGGTGGCCCCAAACGAGGCCTGCAAGCCCGGTAGATTGGCGGTGATGAGATTGAGCCCCAAGCCCTGAGTCAGCCCGAGGATCAGCGAGCTCAGGATATAAACCAGGTTCATGATCGGCGATTTGGGCACGAAGGGCGGCATGGCGGGCATGCCCGAGGCTGGCGCCGCCGCTGGCGGCGCGCTTGGCTGCGCCACCGGTTCAGCCTGGGTGTCCGTTGTTGCTGCGGACGCGAGGGCGGCCTGCTGTTCGGGCGGAGTCGAGTTCTCGGCGGCGCGATCCTCAACGGGATCAGCGACCGGTATTACCGTGCTGCGCGTGCTCATGACGGGGCGTGCTCCCGATCCTTGGTGAGAGAACCGGCAATGTCCGACTTCATCCTTTGCAGCCCGTCGAGGAGCTGAAGCAGGACGCGATTGGCGATCTCGGCTTCGGCGGGATCAAGCTGGGACATCAGGTGATCATTGAGACAGGAAACGATAGCCGAGACCTTTTTGGCCACAGCACGGCCTTGCGGCGTCAAAACGATCATGCGGGCGCGGCGATCGTCCGGGCTGGGCACGCGATGGGTATAGCCAAGGCTCTCCAGCCCATCGAGGATGCGCACGGCGGTGGGATGCTCAACGCGCAAATGTTCGGTTACGGCGGCCTGGCTGACGCCTTCCGTGCTGGGCAGCAACAGCAGCAGAACGCGCGCGCGCGCCGTGGTCAGGTTGAGATCCTTAAGATGGACATCAAAGCCCACGCTCAGTTCCCGCCCAGCTTTGGCGACATTGCGAAGCAGTTCGGATGTCTCGGCCATGTTCGTGCTCACCTACAGTGTAGGGACCTACATATGTGCTGCGGCGGTGGAGCGCCACAAGAGCGGACGCATAACAGACCTGCATTTTTTCACAGGAACAATGCGCCAGGGACTCAAGTGTTGAGTCCGGCTGGGGCGCTAAGTGGTTCCCACAGCGAGACTAAGCGGGGGCGTTCGGGCGCGTCACCATGCGGGCCTGGATGATCACGACGACCAGAAGGAAAGCGCCGCGGATCACCGATTGCCAATAGGCTGAGAGGGAAATCCAGCCCATGCCGTTCTCGAAATTGAGCACGTTGAAGAGGATGCCGAGGAGAAGCACGCCGGCCAAAGTGGTGCCAACGGAGCC
Source organism: Devosia sp. Z6_126 (assembly GCF_058133495.1). Lineage (NCBI taxonomy): Bacteria > Pseudomonadati > Pseudomonadota > Alphaproteobacteria > Hyphomicrobiales > Devosiaceae > Devosia > Devosia sp. Z6_126. The sequence continues at coordinate 394,273 of NZ_JBYUNO010000002.1, forward strand.
GACGCCGCCGGTCAGCAGCGTACCGCCGACCACGACCGAGGCGATGGCAAAGAGCTCCCAGCCGACGCCTTCAATGGGCTGGCCAGCGCCGAACTGGGCGGCAAGAATGACGCCGGCGAGGCCGGCCAGGCCCCCGCTCGCCAGATAGGTCAGGAACTTGATGGCATCGGTACGCAAGCCCATGAGGCGTGAGGCTTCCTCGTTGCCACCGATGGCGAGGACGGTGCGGCCGGTGCTGGTGAAGTTGAGGACGACCGAGCCGAGGAGATAGGCGACCGCGGCGATCACGGCGGGGATGGGCAGGATCCACAGATTGCCCTGCCCTAGCGCGGTGAAGCCGCTTTCATAGGAAACGGAGACGGACTGGTTGTTGGCCAGCAGCAGCGCCGAGCCGCTGGCCGCGAGCATGGTCGCGAGAGTGGCGATGAAGGGCATGATGTTGGCGCGGGTGACGAGAAGGCCGTTGATGGCGCCGACGAGGAGGCCGACGCCGATGCCGGCCGCGGCGCCGGGGAGGATGCCATAGGGACTCGCAAGGGCCGCCGCGACGCTGCCGAGGGCGGCGGTGGAGCCGACGGAGAGATCAATGCCGCCGGTCATGATGACGAAGCACATGCCGAGCGAGACCAGCGCGAACATGGAATTGTAGCGCAAAACGCTGGTGATGTTGAAAAAGCCGACGAAGTTGTCGTAGCGCCACCAGCCAAAGGCGATGAGGGCGAGGAGGGCAATGACGACGCCATAGGTGCCGAGGAGAATGCGCAGATCGGGCTTGCGGGTCATCGCGCCCTGCCCTGTTGCTGGAGCCAGACGGCGAGGACGATGATGGCGGCCTTGACCACGAGCGCGGCGGCGTCGGGGACGCCATTGGCGAGAAGCGTGTAGCGCACGAGCTGGATGGTGAGCGCGCCGATGAGGGTGCCGATGATGGTGGCCTTGCCGCCGCTCAGCAGCGTGCCGCCGACGGCAACGGCGGCGATGGCGTCGAGCTCCATGCCGAGGCCGACGAGATTGGCGTCGCTGGCGGAGTTGATGGCGATGACGATGAGCCCGGCCACGCCCGCGCAAAAGCCGGAAATGGCGTAGACGGCGAGTTTGACGCGGCTGACGGGGACGCCCGAGAGTTCGGCGGCGCGCTCATTGCCGCCGGTGGCGAGGATGGCGCGGCCAAAGACGGTGCGGCGGAGGACCCAGGCGGCAAGGAGCACGATGGCGGCCATGATCAGCACCTGGACGGGGATGCCGAAGGGGCGCCCCAGGCCGATCCACTGGAATTCGGGGGTGCGGAAGACCTGGAGGTTGCCGTTGGTGAGGACCTGGGCAATGCCGCGGCCGGCGATGAAGAGGACGAGGGTCGCGACAATGGGCTGGATGCGGAAATAGGCGACGAGCCAGCCGTTGAAGAGGCCAAGGAGCGTGGCGGCAAGGAGAGCGACGCAGATGGCGAGGGCGACGGCGGGGCCGATGGGGCCAACGGGAAAGATGGTGCCGAGAAAGATCATCGGCGCCAGCGCACCAGAGATGGCCATGATGGAGCCGACGGACAGGTCGATGCCGCCGGTGCCGATGACCATGGTCATGCCGACGGCGACGATGACAATGGTGCAGACCTGGGTGAGGTTGACGTTGAGGGTTTGGACGGTGGCGAAGTTGCGGGTGAAGATGAGGTTGAAGACGAGCAACAGCGCGAGCGCGATCAGCGTGCCGTAGCGCGACAGGAAGTCGAAGAGGTCGAAGGGGCGGCGCTCGGCGGCGCGCGGGGCGGGAAGAGTTGCGGTCACGCCTGCACCTGCTCGGTTCGGGTGGAATGGCCATGGGCCATGGCGTCGAGCACGCGCTCCTCGGTGATCTCGGTGCCGGTGAGTTCGGCGACGGTGCGCCCTTCGCGCAGAACAAAGACGCGGTCGGCGCCTTCCACCACTTCCTCGAGTTCGGAGGAGATCATGAGGACGGCCAGGCCCTGATCGGCGAGGGAGCGGATGAGGCGCTGGATTTCGCCCTTGGCGCCCACATCGATGCCGCGGGTGGGTTCATCGAGGATCAGGAGCTTGGGATTGGTGGCGAGCCAGCGGGCCAGCAGCACTTTCTGCTGGTTGCCGCCGGACAGTTCGCGGATCTTCTGGTTGGGGCCGGAGCATTTGATGCCGAGCTGTTGGATGAAGCGCTCCACCAGTTCGCGCTGTTCGGTTTCGGAAACGACGCCGTTCTTGCTGATGCGCGGCAGAAGGGCGAGGGTCATGTTTTCGGCGACGCTCAGTTCGGACACGATGCCCTCGGCCTTGCGGTCCTCGGTGACAAAACCCATGCCGGCGGCAATGGCGTCCTTGGCGCGGCTGGGGGCATAGGGCTGGTGGCCCATCTGCATAGAGCCGGCGCGGGCGCGATCAATGCCAAAGACAAGGCGGGCGGTTTCGGTGCGCCCTGCCCCCAGGAGCCCGGCGAAACCGACGATCTCGCCACGCGCGACATCGAAGCTGACATCCTGCACGGCCTGCCGGGCGGCAAGGTTGCGCGCGGCAAAGACGGTTTCCCCCGCCTCGCGGTGCCTTTCGGTGAAGGCGGTCGCGTGGCCTTCGGCCTTGCTGATGTCGCGACCGAGCATGGCGGAGACGAGATCGAGCTTGTCGATCTCGTGCATGTCGGCGGTGCGGACCGTGCGGCCATCGCGCATGATGGTGACGCGGTCGCAGACCTCGTAGAGCTCATCGAGCTTGTGGCTGACAAAGATGACGGAAACGCCCTCGGCCTTGAGCTGGCGGATGACCTTGAACAGCATGGCGACTTCGCCCTCGTCGAGTGACGAGGTGGGCTCGTCCATGATGACGAGACGGGCGGAAAAGCCGATGGCGCGGGCAATGGCCACCATCTGCTGGGTGGCGGTGTTGAAATCCATCAGGGGGCGGCGGACATCGACGGTGATGCCAAAGCTGGCGAGCAGGCGCTGCGCTTCGGCGTGCATGGCGTTCCAGTCGAGCATGCCAAAGCGGCGCGCTTCACGACCCAGACAAATGTTCTCGGTGAGCGAGCGGAAGGGGACGAGGTTGATTTCCTGGTAGATGGTGCTGATGCCGCGCGACTGGGCTTCGTGGGGAGAGCCCACTTCAAAGGGTTGGCCGGCAAAGAGGACCTCGCCGCCATCGCGCTTATGGTAGCCGGTCAGCACCTTGATCATGGTTGATTTGCCGGCGCCGTTCTGGCCGATCAGGGCGTGCACTTCGCCGGGGCGAACCTCAAGCGATGCGCCGGAGAGGGCCGGGATGCCGGCGAAGCGCTTGTCGATGCCGGTCATCGAGAGCAGCAGAACTTCGGCCATGCTGGAACTCCGAAAAACGGGGGCGCCCGCCCCGAGGGCGGATGCCCGTCACCTTGCGATCAGTAGGCGGTGTCGAGCAGGTCGTCCGCGTTTTCGGGCGTATACATCTCGTCGGGATTGATGATCACCGGCGGGATGGTTTCGCCAGCGGCATAAGCCACGGCGGTATCGAAGGCCTTGGGGCCAAAGCGCGGGTTGCACTCGACCACGGCTTCGATCTTGCCATCGACCACGAGCTGCACGGCTTCCTTGCCGCCATCGATGGAGAAGACGAGGCAATCGTCGCGCCCGGCGGTGCGGCCAGCCGCTTCAAGGGCGGCAATGGCGCCGATGGCCATCTCGTCATTGTGGGCATAGATGACATTGGCGTCGGGATGAGCCTGCAGCAGGGTTTCGGCCACCTGGCGGCCCTTGTCGCGGGCGAAGTCGCCGGACTGGGAGGCCACGATCTGGAAGTCCGAATGCTGGGCAATGACGTCATCAAAGCCCTTCTTGCGGTCATTGGCCGGTGAGGAACCGGTAGTGCCTTCGAGTTCGATGATGACCTTTTTGTCGAGGCCGAGACCAACCAGATATTCGGCCACGCGCTGGCCTTCTTCGACGAAATTGGAGCCGATGAAGGTCACGTAGTCTTCGCCGGGCTTGGCGAGGCTCTGGTCCACATTGCGATCGAGCAGGATAATCGGAATGCCAGCGCCCTTGGCGGCCATGATGGCGGGGATCAGCGGCTTTTCTTCGCGCGGGGCGAGGAAGATCAGATCCACGCCCTGGGCAATCATGGAATTGACGTCGGCCACCTGCTTGGCGGCGGAGCCCGCCGCATCGGTATAAACCAGCTGCCAGCCGCGGGCGGCGGCTTCGTCCTGCATGGACTTGGTTTGCGCGAGGCGCCAGGGATTGTTGGACTCGGTCTGAGCAAAGCCGACCTTGTAGGTGTCCTTCTGTTCCAGCGGGGGCGCGGCGGCAAAGGCACGCGAGGCTAGAATGGACGCTGCGGCGCTGGCGGCCGAAGCAATCAGCAGACTACGACGGGTAATCATCATGTAGTTTTCCTCCCAGTTTGGCCGCTATTGCGCGACCAGTGGCTTGAGCCACGAACCATGATAGTTGACCAAATAATCTTGCGACGTCAATGCAGCTAATTAGTCCTAACTAGCTGATATCCTTAGTATATATAAGACACGCATCTGCGCCCGGAGCATGGCCGGAACCTGCGACTACCTCCCTCAAATTTTGTGCCGGGCTCCCCTCTGCTGCTTCAGTTCACGGCAAAACCCGCATCTATCGGCAGGGCCACGCCATTGATCATGGCGGCCGCGTCGCTGAGTAAAAACAGGATCGCGGATGCGACCTCTTCGGGCTGCACGAACCGCCCGAGGGGCATGCGCCGAAGCATGGGATCGGCCTTGGCGGGATCGCTCCAGGCCTTGACCGCCATCGGCGTCAGGGTGATCGCCGGATTGACGGTATTGACGCGGATGCCGTGCCGGCCAAGCTCATTGGCCATGACCCGGCTCATGGCATCGAGGGCACCCTTGCTGGCGCAGTAAGCGGCGTGATCGGCCCAGCCCATCCATGCCGCGTTACTCGAAACATTGACGATGGCGCCACCCAGACCGCGGCTGATGCGATCGCGCGCATATTCCTGGGCAAGCAGCATCGGGGCGCGCAGGTTGACGGCCATCAACCGATCGAGGCTGTCAACGCTGGTTTCGAGGAAGCTTTCGAGAATGGTGGTGCCGGCATTGTTGACGAGATAGTCGACCGGTCCACCTGCATGGGCTGCGGCGAGGGTAGCCTCAGTGTCGGACAAGTCTACGACGACGGGGGTGCAGCCAATTTCCTCGACGAGGCTATCCAGGTCAGACTCGGTGCGGCTGAGCGCCACGACATGGGCGCCCGCCTTGGCGAGCATAAGAGCGGTGGACCGGCCGATACCCTTGCCCGCACCACTGACCAGAACTGATTTGCCTTCAAGCGACATGGCTAACGCGTACTCCGTCCATTTGATTGACTGTGCTGCCCAAGATGAAGTTGGCGCAGCGATCGCCCAGCATCATGGCCGGCGCCGCGGTGTTGCCGGCATTGATGGTGGGGCACACCGACATATCAGCGACGCGCAGATTGTCGATGCCGCGCACCTGCATCTGGGCGTCGAGGACGGCCAAGGGATCGCCATCAGGCCCCATGCGACAGGTGCCGGCGGGGTGGTAGTTGGTCTTGACCATGCGCTTGCAGTGGGTGGCCAGCGCCCCGTCACTGAGGTCAGCCGGGTCGGGGCGCAGGATCTTATCCACGCGCGAGCCCAAGGGGCCATTCTGGAAGGCACGGAGGAAGAAGCGCTGGCCGGCGATCATGGTGGCCATGTCGTCGGGGTGCTTGAGCAGATGGGGGGAAACGATGGGCATGTCGGCGGGGTTGGCGGAGCGGAGTTTCACAAAGCCGCGCGATTTGGGCTTGGTGACGACGGTGGTGACGGTGACACCATGGGTGGGCGCGATGAGCTTGAGCAGGTCGCGGTCGAGATACACAAAGGGGACGCAGAAGGCCTGGATGCTGGGTTCGGCCTCCGCGTCGATGGGATTGACGAAGGCCCCGGCTTCAACGCCCGCCGAGGTCACCATGCCGGAGCCAAAGACCTTGAATTGCAGGCCGTGCATCAGCATGCGCCAGCCATCGGTGTGGCCGAAATAGCCATAGGGACCATTGAAGTGCGCAAGGATCGGTACTTCGGGATGATCGATCAGGTTCTGGCCGACGCCGGGCGCGTCAAGGGTGACGGAAAGTCCGTGCCCGCGCAGTTCATCGGCGGGGCCGATGCCCGACAGCATCAGCAGCTTGGGGGAAACCAGCGCCCCCGAGCAGACGATGATATCGGCGGCGGAATGGGCGGTGTGCTCGCCCGAGCTGTCGGCGTAAACGACGGAGGTCGCCCGCTCCTTGTCGATGACGAGGCGCTGCACGGCGGCGTTGAGCTTGACCGTGAGGCGCGGATGCTTGAGCAGCGGCTCGATGAAAGCGTAAGCGGCGCTGGAGCGTTTGCCGCGCCGGTTCATGAACTGGTAGAAGCCGACCCCGGTTTGGCGGGGGCCGTTGAAATCGGGATTGAAGGGGACGCCCAGGCCCTGCATGGTTTGCACGAACCAGCGCGACACATCATCGATGTGGCCGGGATCGGACACGAGCAGCGGGCCGCTGTCGTTGTGGCGCTCGTCAAAGAAGCGGTTATTGCCTTCCATGCCGCGAAAATGGGGGAGCACATGCTCCCAGTCCCAGCGCACACCGGCATTGTTGCCGCGCAAGAGCTCGTCCCAGGCATCGTAGTCGGATGGGCGGCCGCGCATATAGACCTGGGCGTTCACCGAAGTGCCGCCGCCCAGCACATTGCCCTGGCTGATCTCATGGACGCGCCCGTCCAGATGCTCCTGGGGCGTCGTGGCGTGATAGCGCATGAATTTAGAGCCGTTGATCATCTTGAAGATGCCCGGCGGCATATCGAGCAGCGGATGATGGTGGGAATGCCCGGCCTCCAGAAGCAACACCCGGCGCCCGGCCTCGACCAGCCGCGCGGCCGCCACGCAGCCCGACGCGCCGCCGCCCACAACGATATGATCGTATTCCTGCGTCACGCTTGGTGGTCCTCCTCGGGTGGGCGTCCTCTCTTGGCGGAGTTCAGCCCTGGTCGAATGTTCCTCGTACATATTCCCAGGCGGCGGTCAGGTGGCCATTGAGGGCGCGCTCGGCCCCCTCGGGGTCACGTTCGGCAATGGCCTGGTAGATTTCGCGGTGGCTGAGCCAGTTGGTGCGGTTGCGCTCCGAGGAGCGATCCATGCGCTCCCAATGGGGGCGCAGCCAGCCGGTGAAGGCGCGATGGATCGAGGGCATCACCGGATTGCGCGGCAGCTCATAAAAGACGGCGTGAAAGGCCATATCGGTGCGATAGAATTCGGCGGCGTCGCCGATGGCCGCTTCATTGGCTTCGAGCGCGGTGCGCAGGGCGGCGAGATCGTCCTTGCGGGCGTGAAGCGCGGCGTGGCGCACCAGCGCGGCTTCGAGAAAAACGCGGGTGTCGTAGAGGTTCTTGACGCCCGCGGTCTGGCCCAGCAACTGGCCGACGACGCCGCCGAGAGCCGATAGCGCGGCATCATAGCCGGCGCGGCGCACGACTGGGCGGAAGCGCGGGCGCGTTTCGACCAGCCCCCTGCCCGCCAGTTGCGCCACCGCTTCGCGCGCGACGGTGCGGCTGATGTTGAACTGGGCCATGAGTTCGCGCTCGGCGGGCAGATAGCTGCCATCGGGCAGTTCGCCGCTGCCGATCATGGCTTCGAGCCGGGCCACCACCATATCGGCGGCGCGATCACTCGCTCCGCTTCGGTGTTCCGCTGCCAGCTCCATTGCACCCGTCACGTCGCCGCTCCCCTTTGCCCGATACCTCAACCAAGTTCGCATCAGAATGCAAGCGCAAAACGTGGTTTGGTCCGTCCAAAACTTCGATGAACTGCGGCGGGGCTTGACTTTGTGGGGCTGTACAGCCTCACTTGTGCTGTTTTGGTCGGAGCAAAGCGGAGGAGCCGTTGATGCTGCAGGAGATGTTGGCGGAGCTGGCCGGCAGCGGGGTGTATCGCGGGCAGATGCTGATCGACGGGCGCTGGACCGATGGGGGGGCCCGCGATGTGTTCGAGGTGGAGAACCCGGCCAATCAGCGCATCATCGGCACCATTCCGCAGGGCGGGCCCGAGGACGCGGCGGCGGCAATCGAGGCGGCGCGGCGGGCACAGCCGGCCTGGGCGGCACTGCCGCCGATCGAGCGGGCCAAGCTGCTGTTCAAGCTGGCCGATGCGGTGCGCGAGAACGATGGCGTGCTGGCGCGGATCGTGGTGGCCGAGCAGGGCAAGCCGCTCAACCAGGCCATGGGCGAGATCGGGGCGACGGAGACTTTCCTGCGCTATGCGGCGGAGTCGGCGCGGCGCATCGAGGGGGATATTTTTCCTTCGGACGTGGCCAATGAGGAAGTGTGGATCCGGCGGGTGCCGCATGGGGTCGTGGTGGGGCTGACGGCGTGGAATTTCCCGGCGGCGCTCGCCACGCGCAAGCTGGGGCCGGCGCTGGTGGCGGGCAATACATTCGTGCTCAAGGCGCATGAGTTCACGCCGTTTTCGGGGCTGGCCCTCGCGGCACTGGCGCAAGAAGTGGGGTTCCCGCCGGGGGTGTTCAATGTGGTGACGGGCGCGGGGCGGAGCGTCGGGGAAGCGCTGGTGACCCATCCCCATGCCGACCTCATCACCATGACGGGCAGTACGCGGGCGGGCAAGGAAATCTACCGGGCGGGCGCCGACCAGATCAAGGTGCTGCGGCTCGAGCTGGGGGGCAAGGCGCCGTTTATCGTCATGGACGATGCCGATGTGGACGCGGCCGTTCAAAGCGCGGTGGCGGCACGGTTCAGCAATTGCGGGCAGATCTGCACCTGCAATGAGCGGATGTATCTGCATGGCGCCATTGCCGATGAATTCCTGGACAAGTTCGTGGCGCGCACGCAGCGGTTGCGGATCGGCGATCCGCTGAGTGACCCCGATCTTGGGCCCAAGATCAGTGGACCGGAGGTGGAAAAGGTCGCCGACATCGTCGCGCAATCGATAGCGGCGGGCGCCGAGGTGCTGCTCGAGGGCGGGCCGCTGCGGGAGGGGGAGTTTGCCCGCGGGCATTGGTATGCGCCCACGGTGATGAAAGTGCCCAGCAACTCGGTGCCGGCGGTGCAGCAGGAGATTTTTGGACCCGTTGTGCCGGCGATGGTGGTGGGGGATTTCGAGGAGGCGCTGAGCCTCGCCAATGACAGCGAATATGGACTCTCTGCCTATGTTTATACGCAGAACTTCAAGCGGCTGATGCGCTCGGCGGAAGCGCTGCAGTTCGGGGAAATCTACTGCAACCGCTCGAGCGGCGAGCTGGTGCAAGGTTTCCATACCGGCTGGGGGCAATCGGGGCTGGGCGGGGAGGACGGCAAATATGGGCTGGATGGCTATTTCCGCAAAAAAACCATGTATGTGAACTGGTCGTGAGCCAACATGAACACGCCAGTGATCGAGGCCGTAGAGGCCCAGTTGTTCCGGGTGCCGCTCCCCAAGGTAATGGTGGATGCCAAGCATGGCGCCCATACGCATTTCGAGCTCGTGACCGTGACAGTCCGCACCAGCGATGGGCTGGAGGGCACGGGCTACACCTATACCGGCGGCAAGGGTGGGCGGGCGATCCTAGCGGTGGTGGAGGATGACCTGACGCACATGCTCCTCGGACGCGATGCCCGGGAGATCGACGCCGTCTATGACGCAATGTGGTGGCACATCCATTATGTGGGGCGCGGCGGGATCACCGCCTTTGCCATGTCGGCGGTGGATATTGCGCTCTGGGATTTGAAGGGCAAGCGCGAGAGCCGGCCGCTCTGGCAGATGGCTGGGGGCGCAGGGGCGACGGCCAAGGTTTATCGCGGCGGGATCGACCTCAATTACACGCTACCCGAGCTGCTGGAGAGCATCGAGGGGTATCTGGCGGCAGGGTTCAGGGCGATCAAGATCAAGGTCGGCAAGGCGGATCTAGCCGAAGATGTGGAGCGGGTGCGCGCGGTGCGGGCGCTGATCGGCCCCGATACCCCGTTCATGGTGGATGCTAATTATGCGCTGGATGTGCCGCGCGCGATTGCGGCGGCGAGAGCGTTCCAGCCTTTCGATCTGCTCTGGTTCGAGGAGCCGATCATCCCCGATGATTACGCCGGCTATGCGGAGATCGTCGAGGCAACGGGGATGCCGCTGGCCATGGGGGAGAACCTCCACACCATCCACGAGTTTGAATACGCGTTTGCGCAATCGCGGCTGTCGTTCATCCAGCCCGATGCGTCCAATTGCGGGGGGATAACGGGCTTCCTGCGGGTGGCGGCGCTGTCGCGCGCCCATGGCATTCCGGTGTGCAGCCATGGCATGCAGGAGCTGCATGTGAGCCTCGTGGCCGGACAGCCCAATGCCGGCTGGGTTGAGGCGCATAGCTTTGACATCGACCACTACACCACCCGCCCCCTGCAGTTGCGCGACGGACTGGCGGTGGCGCCGGATGTGCCCGGCACGGGCGTGGAGTTCGATTGGGGCAAATTGCGCAGCGTTACGTAAAGCAAATGCACAAGGAATCGGCAGCATTTACTTGCCGCCAGGCGCTCGCGCCAAGATAGGACGGAAGCAACAGCAACAAATGAGCAAAGCCCCATTCCGGTTGATTGACACGCCCCAAGGTGGCGTGCTGACATCATCTTATCGAAGGGGCGCACGAGGAGTGGGCGCCAACTTCGCAGCGGTCGTGACCGGAAACATCCGGGACGTCCTTGTTCTGGAGGAGAACACATGAACAGGTTTTGGAAAGCCACGGCCGCGAGCGCCGTGCTGCTCGGCCTTGCGTCCGGCTCGGCCTATGCGCAGGAAATTGTCGGACTGATCACGAAGACCGAGGGCAATCCCTTCTTCGTCAAGATGCGCGAAGGCGCGCAGGCCAAGGCGCAGGAACTCGGGCTCGAGTTGCGCACCTTTGCCGGCGAGTTCGATGGCGACAATGAAAGCCAGATCGCCGCTATTGAAAGCTTGATCGCCGCGGGCGCCAAGGGCTTTGCCATCGTTCCTTCGGATTCGTCAGCTATCGTGCCCACTATTCAGCAGGCCCGCGATGCCGGGCTGCTGGTCATTGTGCTTGATACCCCGCTCGACCCGATGGATGCGGCGGACGCGACCTTTGCCACCGATAACCGGCAGGCCGGGCGCCTGATCGGGCAATGGGCCGCTGGCACGCTGGGCGATGAAGCGGCCAATGCCAAGATCGCGTTCCTCGATCTGGCAACCAACCAGCCCACCGTCGACTATCTGCGCGACCAGGGCTTCATGGAAGGCTTCGGCATCGATGTGAAGGATCCCAATCGCTATGGCGACGAGGACGATCCGCGCATTTGCGGGCATGAAGTCACCGGCGGCGCCGAAGAAGGCGGGGTGACCGCGATGGAAACGCTGCTGCAACGCTGCCCGGATGTGAATGTGGTTTATGCCATCAACGAGCCGGCGGCGGCGGGCGGCTACCAGGCCCTGCAGTCGGTGGGCAAGGATGATGGTTCGGTGCTGATCGTGGCCATCGATGGTGGCTGCCCTGGCGTGCAGAACGTCAAGGAAGGCATTATCGGCGCAACCTCACAGCAATACCCGCTCGACATGGCATCGCTTGCCATGGAGGCGATCGCCAAGTTTGCCGAGGACGGTACCAAGCCCGAAGTCGACCCGGAACTGGGCTTTTACGATACGGGCGCACGCCTCGTGACCGACAAGCCGGTGGACGGGGTTGAATCGATCGACACCACTGAAGCTGCCGAACTCTGCTGGGGCTAGACGCCTCCCCGGCCTCTCCGGCCACTCGCCGGAGGGGCCCACTGCATTCCGCTCACCCCAGGAGGAGCAGGCGATGAGTGACGACGCCAGCGGCGTGACGACGGCGGAGCGTGGCCTTGGCAGCGGACCTGCCGGAGTGGCGAGCTTTGAGGACGAGGCACCCGGTGCGGGGCGCCGGATCCAGCACTTCTTTCACCAGAACCCAACAGCGATTCCCGCCATCATCCTGCTGGTGGCGGTGGCGGTGTTCGGGTTCGTGACCGGCGGTCGGTTTTTTGGCTCACTTAACCTGTCGCTGATTTTGGCGCAGGTGACGCTTATTGCCTTGTTGGGCACGGCGCAGACCCTCGTGATCATTACCGCGGGGATCGACCTGTCCGTCGGCGCGATCATGGTGCTGTCGTCCATCATCATGGGCAAGCTGGCGGTGGACTATCAGGTGCCGGTGGCAATTGCCTTCCCCGCGGGGTTGCTGACGGGGCTGTTGTGCGGCTTCCTCAATGGCCTTCTCGTTACCGCGCTCAAGCTGCCACCGTTCATCGTGACGCTGGGCACCTGGAGCATTTATGGGGCGCTGATTACGCTGGTGTCCAATGCCGCGACGATCCGGGCGCAGGCGCTGGATCAATATGCGCCGTTCCTGCGCTGGATGGGTGCGCGCATCCCGCTCGGAGGTGGTGCCTTCTTGATGTATGGCTCGATCCTGATGCTACTGGTCGCGGTGGTGATCTGGTATCTCCTGAGCCGCACGGCCTTTGGGCGGCATGTTTATGCCATTGGCGATGATGCCAATGCCGCACGGCTTGCGGGCATTCAGGTCAACCGCACCCTGTTGGGCGTTTATACCCTGGCAGGGCTGCTGTGCGGGATTGCCGGTTGGGTGCTGATCGGCCGGGTCGGCGCCGTGTCGCCGCTGGGCAATCAAACCGCCAATCTCGACGCCATCACCGCCGTCGTGATCGGGGGCACGTCGCTGTTTGGAGGACGCGGCTCCATTCTAGGGACGCTGTTCGGCGCATTGATCGTGGGCGTGTTCGATTCCGGATTGTCGCTGACCGGGGTCGATCCGCTGTGGCGGCAGCTGACGGTTGGCGCGCTGATCATCATCGCCGTGGCGATCGACCAATGGATCCGGAGGGTTTCGGCATGACCCAGCCCATTCTCGAAGCGCGGCAACTGACCAAGCGCTATGGCCGGGTCGTGGCGCTCGACCATGCCGATTTCGAGCTGATGCCCAACGAGATCCTCGCGGTGATCGGGGATAATGGTGCGGGCAAATCCACCCTGATAAAGGCGCTCTGTGGTGCGGTGCTGCCCGATGGCGGGGAAATCCTGCTCGAGGGGCAGCCGGTGCATTTCCGCTCGCCGCTCGAAGCGCGGATGGCGGGGATCGAGACGGTGTACCAGGATTTGGCGCTGTCGCCGGCCCTCTCGATTGCCGACAACATGTTCCTGGGCCGAGAGCTGCGCAAGCAAGGCGTCATGGGCTCGGTGTTTCGCAGTCTCGATCGCGGCCGCATGCAGAAAATCGCGCGCGAAAAGCTCTCGGAGCTGGGCTTGATGACGATCCAGAACATCAACCAGGCGGTGGAAACCCTGTCGGGCGGGCAACGGCAGGGCGTCGCGGTGGCGCGGGCCGCGGCCTTTGGCAGCCGGGTCGTGATCATGGATGAGCCGACAGCGGCGCTAGGGGTCAAGGAAAGCCGGCGCGTGCTGGAGCTGATCCTTGATGTGCGGCGGCGCGGCTTGCCGATCGTGCTCATCTCGCACAACATGCCCCATGTGTTCGAGGTGGCTGATCGCATTCACATCCACCGCCTCGGCAAGCGAATCGCGGTGATCAACCCCAAGGACTTTTCCATGTCCGATGCGGTGGCGATCATGACCGGGGCGATGCCGCCGCCGGTAGAACAAAAGGTTTGAGCATGGATTTGGGTTTGCGGGACAAGGTCGCGGTGATCACCGGCGGCACGGTGGGGATTGGGCTGGCAGTGGCCGAGGGGCTGGCGGCAGAAGGGGCCAATCTGGTGCTGGTCGGGCGCGATGGGGAGCGCGCCGAGCGGGAAGCCATCCGCATTGCCGAAACCTATGGGGTGATCGTTTCCGCCATTGCCGCCGATGTGGCAACGACCGCCGGCTGCGAGGCGGTGATCGCCGGGGCCAAGCGCGGCTTTGGCGGGGTCGATATCCTCATCAACAATGCCGGCACCGGCTCCAATGAAACCATCCAGGAGGCCGATGACGCCAAGTGGCAGTATTACTGGGACCTGCATGTGATGGCGGCGGTGCGGCTGGCGCGTGGGCTCGTGCCCAGCATGAAGGCGCGGCGCGGCGGGGTGGTGCTGCACAACGCCTCGATCTGCGCGGTGCAGCCGCTTTGGTATGAGCCGATCTACAACACCACCAAGGCCGCGCTGATGATGTTCAGCAAGACGCTCTCCACCGAGGTCGTCGGCGACAATATCCGCGTCAACACCATCAATCCCGGGCTGATCCTGACGCCCGACTGGATCAAGACGGCCAAGCAGATCGCCGGCGAAGATGGCTGGGAGGCGCATCTGCAGGGCGTTGCCAACGAGGCCGGGGGCATGAAGCGCTTCGCCAGCCCCGAGGAGCTGGCGAATTTCTTTGTGTTCATGTGCTCGGACAAGGCCAGCTATTCGACGGGCTCGACCTATTTCGTCGATGGCGGCTGGCTGAAGACGGTTTAGGCGCGGGGGCTGCGCGACGTGGGCTAAGCCCACGCGCGGGGGCGTTTGCGCCGGATCAGCCCGTCTGGACCAGCCGGGTGCGGAGCAGTTCGCCACTGTCGCTGAGGATGGAATAGGCGATGCCGGTCAGCAGGGAGTTGATCCGGCGCAGGGCGTGCACGGTTTCAAGGTGCAGGTCGCTCGACTGGATGCTGGTGGGGTTGCCGTCGCGCATGCGGCTGAAATGCTGCTCCATGCTGCGCCGCTCGAGCACACCGATCTCGTCCTTCTCCGCCACGAGCTGGCGGGCCGAATCGGTGTCCTCGGAGACGAGCACATTGAAGGCCAGTTGCATGTTGCCCAGCACGCGCGCATGCAGGTCCGTCAGCTCGTTCCAGCCCTGGGACGAAAAGGCGAGGCGCCGCTCCTGCTTTTGCTCGGCGAGCTTGAGCAGCTGCTTGACGATGATGTCGCCGGCCTGTTCGAGGCTGATGGCGAAATTGGTCAGGTCCTTGGCGCGGCGGGTCTGCGCAGGGTCCATTTCCTCCCATTCGAGGCGCGTGAGGAACAGCTTGATCTCACGATTGGCCTGATCGACCTCGGACTCGAGCGCCTTGATGCGGCGGATGGCTGTCTTGTCGCAGCTTTGGAAGATTTCCATCACCGGCTGGAGCATGACCTCGACCGTTTCGCTCATGCGCAGCAATTCGCGCGTGGCGCTGGCGAGCGCGGCATCGATGTTGCCGGTAGGGGTCGAGAGCAGAGCGTTGCTGCGCAGCCGCGCGACATTGAGCTCGCCCTCGACCGGCGCTTCGCTGATGAAGCGCTCGGTCAGGCGGGCAACAAGGCCGGTCAGCGGCAAGCCCAGCGCGAGAACGGCGAAGTTGAAGCCGATATGGAGGATGCTGGCCTGGAGGCCGACACTGCCTGGAATAGCGTCAAGCAGATGGGGCAGCAGCTGGACCAGCAGCAGAACGAGAATCGCGGCGCCGCCGCGGAAGGCCAGCGCGCCAACAGCGATGCGGCGGGCGCGCACATCGGCGGCCCGGGTCATGCTCCAGGAGATCAGCGTGCCGCCCAGATTGGCGCCGAGCACAAAGGCGGTGGCCACTTCGAGCGGGATAAGGCCGGTGGCGCCAAAGGAGATGATGACGAGAACGCTGGCGACGGAGGAATAGGACGCCCAGGTGATAAGCGCGGCGACAAGGAAACCGGTCCAGAGATCGCCCTGCAGATAGGTGATGACCGAGCCCAGCGCGCGGCTGTCGCGCCAGGGGGCGGTGGCTTCCCCCACCATTTGCAGCGACAGGAGCACAAAGGCGATGCCCAGCACCATGCGGCCGAGCTGCTTGGTGCCGCGGCTTTGGCCGCGCAGGAACAGCATGCCGCCGATGATGATCAGCGGGGGCATGAGGAGGGTGAGATCAAAGGACAGGATGCTGGCGACGAGCGCCGAGCCGAAATAGGCCCCCAACATCAGTGCGAGGCCCGTGCCGCCTTCGAGGAGCCCGCCGGCAGCAAAGCTCGAGGCGAGCGCGGCAACGGCGGTGGAGCTTTGCAGGGCAACGGCCATGGCAGTGCCGGCAGCGGCGGCGCCGATGCGGCTTTTGTTGGCGTAGGCCAGCAAACGCTTGAGCTGGGGCGAATAGGCGCGCTCAACCGCGGTCCGCACCATGCGCACTGCCCAGAGCAGCAGCACGATGGCGGCTACCAGATGCACTGCGATGAAATACAAACGACGCCTCCTTGAGCGGCCAAATGGCCAGCCCCTATGATGTTCACATGAACCCCAGTGATGCAACTGCTTGGGGCAAAACCGCGAATGACGCTGTGCGCTGTCATAAAACGGTTAGGTGCTCCAACTAGAAGCCTAAGCAGGCTGCAGCAAGGCCATCAACCCCTGTTCTTGAATGTTCAAATGAGCATTTCAGTTTGCAAAGGAAGAATCGATGCTATCAAGTGATACCAAGCTTGGGACGAAAAGCCCCCGGCGCAATAACATGGGAGTGAGCATGTTCAAAAACGCTTTGCTGTTGTCCGCAGGTCTGGTCGCCGTGATGTCGGCAACCCCTGCCTTTGCCCAGACTGAAATCACCTGGTGGCACGCCATGAGCGCCGAGCTCGGCGAAAAGCTCGAGGAAGTGGCGCAGGGCTTCAATGAGAGCCAGACCGAATACAAGGTCACGCCGGTCTTCAAGGGCACCTATCCCGAAACGCTCAACGCCGCGATCTCGGCTTTCCGCGCCAATGAGCAGCCTGCCATCGTGCAGGTTTATGAAGTTGGCACCGGCACGATGATGGCCGCCCAGGGCGCCGTTTACCCCGTGCACCAGCTGATGACCGACAAGGGCGAGCCCTGGGATCCGAGCGCGTTCCTGCAGCCGGTGGTTGGCTATTATTCCGACACCGAAGGCAACATCCTGTCGATGCCCTTCAACTCGTCCACGCCCATTTTCTACTACAACAAGGACGTGTTCGAAAAAGCCGGCCTTGATCCGGAAGTCGCGCCCAAGACCTGGGCGGAAGTGGAAGAATTCTCGCGCAAGATCGTTGATTCCGGCGCAGCCAAGTGCGGCTTCACCACGGCCTGGATCACCTGGATCCACACCGAAAACATGTCGGCGCTGCACGACCAGCCCTTCGGCACGCTGGAAAACGGCTTTGGTGGCCCGGCCGCCGAGCTGACCTTCAACAATGAAGCCGTCGTAAAGCATTGGGGCAATCTCAAGAAGTGGGCTGACGAAGGCCTGTTCCAGTATGGCGGCCCGGTGGGCGGCAACGATTCGCAGCCCAAGTTCGTGGCGCAGGAATGCGCGATGTTCATGAACTCCTCGGCTGGCCGCGCTGGCGTGATCCGCAATGCCGTGGACTTCGAAGTCGGCTTTGCGCCCCTGCCCTATTATGACGACCTGATCGACGAACCCAAGAACTCGATCATCGGTGGCGCCACCTTGTGGGTGCTGAACGGCAAGTCCGACGAAGTGTATTCGGGCGTCGCCAAGTTCTTCACCTATCTGAGCCAGCCCGAAGTGCAGGCCGATTGGCACCAGTTCACCGGCTACCTGCCGATCACCACGGCTGCCTATGAGCTGGGCCAGGAGCAGGGCTACTACGCCGAGAACCCGGGTTCTGACATCGCCATCGAGCAGATCATGCGCGGCACCCCCACAGCCAACTCCAAGGGCGTGCGCTTCGGCAATCTGACCCAGGTCCGCGATGCCGTCGACGCCGAGTTTGAGGCCATGCTGGCCGGCCAGAAGACCGCCCAGGAAGCACTGGACAGCGCCGTGGAACGCGGTAACGCCATCCTGCGCGATTTCGAAGCCAACAACAGCTAATCCGCTACCGTCAGGAAGACCCGCGCCAATGGTGCGGGTCTTCATCCGAGGCCCAGCCAGCGAGCCCCAATGCAGTCCAAACGCACGATTTTCCCCAACAAACTGCTGCCTTACGCGCTGCTGGCGCCGCAGCTGATCATCACCATCATCTTCTTCCTGTGGCCCGCGGCCCAGGCAGTCCGGTCGAGCTTTGAACGCGAAGATCCGTTCGGCTTCCGGACCACCTTTATCTGGTTCCAGAACTATACCCGCTTGTTCGCCGACCCCGGCTATCTGCGCGCGGCATCCAACACGGCGGTGTTCGCCGTCGGCGTCACCATCCTCTCGATGGGCGTGGCGCTGTTGCTGGCTGTGGCCGTTAACCGGCTGTTGCGCTCGGGCAAGTTCTACACCACGCTCCTGGTCTGGCCCTATGCGGTGGCGCCGATCGTTGCCGGTATCCTGTGGTGGTTCATGTTCAACCCCACGATCGGCATCGTGCCCTATCTGCTGGATGCGTTCGGCTATCGCTGGAACCACCGCGTCAACGGCAACGACGCCATGATCCTCGTGATCATCGCGGCGAGCTGGAAGCAGATTTCCTATAATTTCCTGTTTTTCGTGGCCGGTCTGCAATCGGTGCCCAAATCACTGATCGAGGCCGCCGCTATCGATGGCGCGGGCCCGTTCAAGCGGTTCTGGACCATTGTGTTCCCGCTGCTGTCGCCGACGACCTTCTTTTTGATGATCGTCAACATCAACTACGCCATGTTCGACACCTTCGGCATCATCGACGGCACCACCGCAGGTGGCCCCGCCGGCGCGACAAATACGCTGGTGTACAAGGTTTATGCCGACGGCTTTGTTGGCCTCAATATCGGCTCGTCGGCCGCCCAGTCGGTGCTGCTGATGCTGATCGTTATCGCTTTGACCGTCGTCCAGTTCCGCTGGGTCGAACGGCGCGTGCAATACTAGGAGGCCGGTCATGGTCGAAAACAGGCCTATCCTCAATATCCTGACGCATCTGCTGCTGATCGTCGGCGTTGCCGTGGTGGCGTTCCCGGTGTACCTGGCGTTTATCGCATCCACCCATGGCGCGGACGCGTTCTCGCGTGGGCTGGCGCCCATGCTGCCCGGGCCGCATATGATCGACAATTATGCGCGGATGCTCACCAACGGCCTGTCTTCGGCCGGGGCGCCGCCGGTCTGGATGATGCTGATCAATTCCACGATCATGGCGCTGACCATCGCCATCGGCAAGATCGCCATCTCGATCATCTCGGCCTATGCGATCGTCTACTTCAAGTTCCCGTTCCGCCTGCTCGCCTTCTGGATGATCTTCATCACCCTGATGCTGCCGGTGGAAGTGCGCATCATGCCCACCTTCAAGGTGGTGGCGGATCTCGGGATGCTCAACAGCTATGCCGGTCTCACCATTCCGCTGATCGCTTCGGCGACCGCGACGTTCCTCTTCCGCCAGTTCTTCCTGACTATTCCCGATGAACTGATGGAAGCGGCGCGGGTGGATGGCGCGGGTCCGATGAAGTTCTTCCGCGACATCCTGCTGCCCCTCAGCCGGACCAATATCGCCGCGCTATTCGTGATCCTCTTCATCTATGGCTGGGTGCAGTATTTGTGGCCGCTGCTGGTGACCACCGACACCGGCTATTACACCATCGTCATGGGCATCAAACGGCTCGCGGCCAGTGCCGACACCGATCCGTACTGGAACCTCGTCATGGCAGCGGTGATGCTCGCCATGCTCCCTCCAGTGCTCGTTATCCTTCTCATGCAGCGCCTGTTCGTCAAAGGCCTGGTCGAAACGGAAAAATAGATATGGCAACCATCAACCTAGTCGACCTGCAAAAGAGCTATGGCGGCGATGTCATGGCGGTCAAAGGCATCAATCTCAGTGTCGCCGATGGCGAGATGATCGTGCTGGTCGGCCCCTCCGGTTGCGGCAAATCCACCCTGCTCCGCATGGTGGCCGGGCTGGAAACCGTCACTTCCGGGCGGATCGAGATCAATGGCCGCGATGTGGTCAAGGCCGAGCCTGCCGAGCGCGACATCGCCATGGTGTTCCAGAACTACGCGCTTTATCCGCATATGACGGTGCGTGGAAACCTGGAATACGGGCTCAAGAACCGCGGCACCCCGCGCGCCGAGATCGACCGGCGCGTCAAGGAAGCCGCTGATATCCTCGAGATCGGGCCAATGCTCGACCGCAAGCCACGGGCATTGTCGGGCGGGCAGCGCCAGCGCGTCGCGATGGGCCGCGCCATTGTGCGCGAGCCATCCGCGTTCCTGTTCGACGAGCCGCTGTCGAACCTCGACGCCAAGCTGCGCGTGCAGATGCGGGTGGAAATCCGCCGCCTGCAGCGCCGGCTCAAGACCACCAGCCTTTATGTGACCCACGACCAGCTCGAAGCCATGACCCTGGCCGACCGGCTGGTGGTGATGAATGGCGGGCTGGTCGAGCAGATCGGCACGCCGACTGAGGTTTATGACCGCCCGGCAACGCTGTTTGTCGCGAGCTTTATTGGCTCGCCGCCGATGAACCTGATCCCCATCGCGGCCCTGGCCGGCGCCGAAGGCTTCCACCTGGGCAATCTGCCGGCAAACACCGACATTGTCGGCCTACGCGCGGACCAGCTGGTGATCGAAAAGCCCGCGGGCGAAACCATCGTGCTCGATGCCGTGGTTGAACTGCTTGAGCCCGTGGGTGGCGAAAGCCACCTGCATGTGCGCCTGGCGGACCAGACGTTGATTCTGCGGGTGCCCGGGCGGCCGCAGCTGGTCGAAGGGGCGGCGATCAAGCTTTATGCCCCCGCCTCGCTGATCCACCCGTTCAACAGCAGCACGGGTCGGCGCACAGACGCCCTCGCCTGAGATCCAGGCGAGGCAGCGGACCAGGACGACCGCAGAAGGAACGCGCATGACCAACAGCACCCCTAACGGCCCGCAGCGGGACGAAGTGCAGGCCCATCGCGGCGCCTCACTAGCGGCCCCCGAGAACACCATTGCCGCCTTTCGGGCTGCCGCCGACCAGGGCGCCAAGTGGGTGGAGCTGGACGTGGCCCTGCTCCAGGACGGCACCCTGGTGGTGATCCACGACGACAGCGTGGACCGGACCACGACGGGCACGGGTTCGCTGGGCGCCTTGACCCGCACTGCGCTGGCCGAACTCGACGCCGGCGCCCGGTTCGGGGACGCGTTCAAAGGCGAGCGCATCCCGACACTGGAAGAAGTGCTGGCGGTGCTGGGCGAGCTTGGCGTTGGCGCCAATATCGAGATCAAGCAGCACAAGCACCACCGCTCGCTCGAGCAACTGACCGGAGCTGTGCAAAGCGCCATCGAGGGGTGCCCTGCCCTGCCCCCGATCATGATTTCGAGCTTTGACCCCGCGGCATTGGCAGCAATGCATCGGCTGTTCCCGGAGATGGAGCTAGCAATGCTGTGGAGCAAGCTGCCCGCCGATTGGGCCGAGCAACTCGCGGCCATTCCGGCAAGCAGCGTGCATCTCGACTACAAGGCGCTCAGCATCGGCTTTCTGGAACAAGCGCGCGAGCGCGGCGTCAAGGTGCGGGCCTGGACGGTCAACGAGCCCGCGGTCCTGGCATCCTTCTGGCCCGCGGGGCTAACCGGCGTGATCACCGACGACCCGAAGGTGTTTCTAGGCTAGTGCGTGATGGGGTTGAACATGCTGTCGGGCCGACAACGCGACATTCTTGCTCGCATTGAAACCGAAGGGGCTCAGTATATCGAGACCCTGGCTGCCCGCTACCGCGTGACGACGCAAACAATCCGCCGCGACATCAACACACTTTGCGATCTGGGCTTTGCCCGGCGCTTCCATGGCGGCGCCGATGTGCCGGTGGAAGCCCATAATATCTCGGTGCATGCCCGGGTGGCGCAGAACAGCGGCGCCAAGCAACGCATTGGCAAGCGTATCGCGGCGGCGATCGAGCCGGGCTCAACCGTGTTCATGGGCATTGGGAGTACGGTGCAATATGTGGCCGAGGCGATGCGCGAGCACCAGGGGGTCACCGTGGTCACCAACAATATCGATGTGGCGCTGACGCTGTGTAATGCATCCCAGATCGAGGTGCATCTCACCGGCGGGCTGTTGCGGCACAATGACCGCGACGTGGTGGGCGCCGATGTGCTGCGGTTTTTCGAGAAGTTCTATGCGTCCTATGCAGTGATCGGCGCGGGCGCCCTGCATCCCAGCAATGGGGTGCTGGACTTCAGCTATAGCGAGGCGCAGATCACCTCAACGCTGGTGGAAAATTCGCGTCTGAGTTTTCTGGCGGCAGATGCCAGCAAGTGGACGCGCGAGGCGGCGGTCAAGGTGGTGCCGTTCAGCAAGATTACCTGCCTGTTCACGGACCGGCTGCCCGACGGCGGGGTGGCGCAGAGCCTCGGCGCCTTCGGCACCCAGGTGGTGCTGTGCGACGAGGTTCTGGCCTGATCGGAATGGCTGGGCCCCGCGAAAACGGTCGGCCCGCCGGAAGAACTAGCCGAGGTGCTTGGACACCAGGGCTGTCATCTCAAACATGGTGACGGTATCCTTGCCGCCGAACACGGTCTTGAGCTTGTCATCGGCCTTGATGTTGCGCTTGTTCTGGGGGTCCTGAAGGTCGTTCTTCTTGATGTATTCCCAGACCTTCTTGGTTACGTCAGGGCGGGACATCGGGCCTTTGCCGACAATCGGCACCAGGTCGGGACCGACCTCCACAGGCTTGGATAGTCCGGAGTTCGCCTTCTTTTCGGCCATTCATCAGCTCCAATATGTGTCAGCGTTCGGCATAAACGATGGATAAGCGATATTGTTCAAAATAGGCAGAATAGGTCAGAAGGGCGCAGTATTGGGCGGTTTGTCCCTCAGCACCGGATCAGCAAGCTAGTTGCAGCTGCACGCGGAAGCAAGCGCCCGGCAAGGGGCCATCGACGAGTTCGAGCGTGCCGTGCATGCGCTCAACGATTTGCCGGGAAATGGCAAGGCCAAGGCCGGCGCCGCCTTTTTCGGTGAGGCCCCGCTTGCCGCGACTGAATTTCTCGAAAATGAGCGTACGCTCCTCGGTGGGAATGCCGGGGCCGTTGTCCACCACCTCGACGGCGTAACTGCCTGAGCGAACAACGGTTTGCACCCGCACAACGGGCGCGGGCGCGTTGTTGTAGCGGATGGCGTTGATGATGAGATTGATGAAGACCTGGCAGAGGCGATCGGTGTCGCCTTCGACCAGCGCGGCGGGAGCGCGCTCGCCCAATTCGAGCCGGACGCCATGCTGGCGCAGGGCGGCTTCGCACACCACCAGCGCTCGATCGAGCGCCGCCTGGGGATCGGTGGGCGTGTTTTCCCAGGCGCGTTCTCCGCGCTCAAGGGCGCTGAGATCGAGGATTTCGTCGAGCAACTTGGTCAGGCGCAGCGATTCCTGGTGGATGGTGCCGACGAAATGCTGGCGCTGCCGTTCGCTGATGTCGGGCTCCTCAAGCAGGATCTCGGAAAAGGAGCGGATGGAGGTCATGGGGGTGCGCACTTCGTGGCTGACCTGGCTGAGGAAATCGTCCTTGCGGATATCGAGTTCGCGCAAACGGCCATTGGCGTCTTCGAGTTGGCGGGCGGTGGAACGCAACTCGGCGGAGGTGAGCTCGAGCTGCTGGGAATATTCGATGACCTGCTGGGTTTCGTCCGCCATCTGCATCATTTCCTCCAGCGAAATGTCGCTGCCCGAGACGACCTTGGAGAGCATCACATGGGCGGAAGCGGCGCCGATGGAGCCTGCGAGCTCCCGCTCGAGCCGGCCGATGAATTCGGGGGTGGGATCAAGCTGGTCTGCCCCAACGCCGGCTTCACGGGCGGCGGTTTCAAACAGGGCGGCGGCGCGGCGCTCGCCCAGGACGCGTTCGGCGACGAAGTAGAGATCGTTGGCCGTGGCCGAGCCGAGCACGAAATTGCCGCGGGCGTGCTGGCCCCGCTTGAATACATCGAGGAAGACGCTCGCCTGAATGCGCTCGAGGGCTGACTGGCGGGTCAGGAGCGAGACGATGGTCAGGGTGAGGACGTTGACGGTGAGGCTCCAGAAGGCCGCATGGGCCAGCGGGTCCCAGCCATCCAGCCCGAACATGGCCTCGGGGCGGAGCCAGGATATGCCCCAAGGCCCGTGGGCGAGGAGCATGGCGACCGCCGGGGAAACGGACTGGAAGGACGGCAGGAAGCTGCACCAGACCCAGAAGACAAAGCCCAGCGCGATGGCAGAGGTCGCGGCCTTGAGCGAGGCTTCGCGCCAAAACAGGGCGGCGAGCACGGCGGGGAAGAACTGGGCAATGCCGGTAAAGGAAATGAGGCCGATCGGCGCCAGGGCGTCGGAGTCGCGGGTGAAGAAGAAGTAGAAAAAGCCCAGCGACAAGATCAGCACGATCGAGACGCGCCGGGCATTGAGCAGGAGCGTCGTGACCCCCTGCCCGTCCCCGCTGCTGCCGGCACTGAAGCGCAGGATCAGGGGCATGAGGATGTGGTTGGAGACCATGATCGAGAGGGCAATGGACTCAAGGATGATCATCGAGGTGGCGGAGGAAAAGCCGCCGATAAAGGCGAGGAGCGCCAAGCCATCCTGGCCAAAGGCCATGGGCAGGGTCAGGGCGAACATGTCGGGGTTGGAGCCTGCGGGCATGGTGGTGAGCCCGAACACCGCAATGGGCAGGATGAAGAGGCTCATCAACAGCATATAGGCGGGGAAGGCCCAGCTCGCGACGCGCAGATGGTTCTCGTCGGAGTTCTCGACCACGGTGACCTGGAACTGCCGGGGCAGGCAGACAATGGCGGCGACCGAAAGGGCGAGCGTCGTCAGCCAGCGGCTATCGAAGGTGTTGGCAGCATCAACGGCGACGCCCAACTCGGCCGCCCGGCTGAAGATGGCCTCGAAGCCACCACCGACATAAACCACGAAAATGCCAACGGTCAGGAGCGCGGCGAGCTTGACTACGGCTTCAAAAGCGATGGCGGCGACAACGCCGTGGTGCTGCTCCTTGGCGTCCACATGGCGGGTGCCAAAAAGGATGGTGAAGAGCGCCATGCCCGCCGCGATGCCGAGCGCGAGGCCGACATCATCAATGCCGGCGAGGCTCCCCTGCCCGAACTCGGAGGACCCGGCGACGGCCTGGATGGACGAGGTCACCGCCTTGAGCTGGAGCGCGATATAGGGGGCGATGCCGACCACCGCGATGCAGGTAACGAGCACGGCAAGCCGGTTGGATTTGCCGAAGCGCGAGGACAGCAGATCGGCCACCGAGGTGATGCGCTGGTGGTGGCTGATGCGCACGAGGCGGCGGAGCAGGAACCACCAGCCCACGAAAACGAGCGTGGGGCCGAGATAAATGGTGAGGAATTCGAGGCCGCTGCGGGCGGCATTGCCGACGGCGCCGTAGAAGGTCCAGCTGGTGCAATAGACCGAGATGGAGAGGGTATAAACAGCGGGGGAATGGAGGAACGAGCGCTGGTTGGCGCGGGCGCGGCGATCGCCCAGATAGGCCAGCACGAAGAGCAGTCCGACATAGCCGATAGCCGTGGCGATCACGAAATCGGCCGACAGCATCAGCGTTCACCCTCGCCGGCATCGGGGTCGGCCGGCTCGGGCGGGAGCGCGCCGGCGAGCAAGGCGGTGCCGATAATCAGGGCCAGCCAAAGGGCGAACAGGTAAAAGACGATCTGGGGGATGCCGAAATGGGCGATGTCCTGGTTGAACACATAGACCAGCGGGGGCAGCATCAGCATGGCGCCCAGTATGGTGAGCACCAGCATGGCCGGGATTAGCCTAGAGCGGTCCACCGGGCTCGCCCAGCAATTGCCTGACCGCGCCCACCACCTCGGCATTGGCATAGGGTTTGGTGACGAAATCACTGGCGCCCAGTTCGGCGGCAATGCGGCGGTCCTGCTGCTGGCCCTTGGCGGTCAGGATCAGCACCGGCAGGTGCTCGGTATCGGCATTGGCGCGGATATGCTTGAGCACCTCAAAGCCCGAGCGCTTGGGCAGCATGACGTCGAGCACCAGGATGCGCGGGCGCAGGCGGCGCACCGCCTCGAGCGCCGCATCGCCGTCGGTGACGGCGCTGATGGTCCAGCCGGCGCGCCGCAGAATGAAATCGAGCGATTCAAGAATGCTCGGTTCATCCTCGGCAATGACAATATCGATTGTCAAAGTCCCCCCTTACCCGCGGTCTCCCCTCCGCAAGTTCATGCACTAAAGCGCAATCACGCCGGATCGCCAAGGCCAAACTGGTGTGGCAGCAAGGGCGCGCGATCCGGAGCCGTGCTGCCGCCGGGGGCAAGAGGTTCTTCCTGCCGGCTGGCGCAGTCGCGCCGGGTGCAAAGGCGACAGGCGGGGCCGACGGGAATATCGGCGGCTGGATTGGAGAGATCGAGGCCGGCGCCATAGATCGTGCGGTCGGCATGGAGCACGTCGCAGGCCAGCATCACCGAGGAGATAGCGGGTTGTTCGCGAAAGGAACCGGCGCGGCGCTGCACCGTGCGAGCAAGGAACAGGTAGCGGGAGCCATCGGAGAAGCGAACGACCTGGCGGAGCAGCGCCTCAGGGGTCCGGAAGGCGCCATAGATGGCCCAAAGCGGGCAGGCATGGCCGCTATTTGGCAGCAACAGGCCCGGCAAGGGGAAATGCTTGGTGAGGCGCCCGGCCGGATCGGAGCGCAGGAAGCCAAAGGGGATCCCCTCCTGCCCCGGCCGGCGCAGGGTTACGAGGCGATGGGCGACCTGCTCATAGCTGGCGTTGAAGCTCTGGCGGAGGTGATCGAGGTCATAGGCGCAGCTTTCGGCGCGCTGCAGCATCTGCCCATAGGGGAAAACGATGGCCCCGGCCAGATAGGAGCCGGCGGCGCGGGCGGCGAGGCGCCGGGCTGTGGGCGTGGATAGCAGCGCATTTTGCAGGGTGAGCGCGATGGCATCGGGAGCGGCCAGCTCCCCATACAGGCGGGCCAGCTGGAACTGGCGGGTGGCGAGGGTGGAGGCGCCGGCAAACCACATCCGGCGCGTTGTGGCGTCAAAGCTGTATTGACCGGGAAAGCCTGGCTCCGGAGGCGGGCCGCCAGCCGTAACCTCAATGCCGAAGTGGGTGGCGAGCAGGGTCGTCAGGGTGGCGGGGCCAAAGGAGCCGGCGCGCTCGAGCTGGGCCCGCAAGTGCTCGGCCGCCTCTTCGAGCAGCGGGAAATGGTTGTGCTGCTCGATAATGAGATCGTCGATTTCACGCGCCGGCGAGCCGCTGCGCCGGCTTTCGCTCGCGGTTTCGAACTGGCCGATGAGGTTGCGCGCGACCTCCGAAAGGGTGCGCGCTTCCCGGCTAATGGCGGCAAGGAACTGGCGGCGCTCTGACTCGTCGAGGTCTCCAACATCTTCAAGGATTTCGGCGCTGGAGCGCACGGCGGTGATGCCCGATAGGATCTGGTGGAGCAATTCGCCCAACAGGGGGTCCGAGCGCAGCCGATCGGCATAGGCATCGGCATTGGACTGGGCGGTGGCATAGGCGCGATGCAGCCGCGCGAGAGCGGTGGCGCTGGCGGGATATTGGGCGACGAGTTCACGCCGCTCGTCGGGCCGGAACGGCAGCGACTCAAGCAAGGGGTCAGCATGGGCTTCCTCGAGCTCCTGGAGCAGCTTTTGCTCGGTGCGCCCGGCGAGTTCATCGATATCGATCTGCAACTGGGCTGCGACGCGGTTCAGCAGCGCCCCGCCGATGTCGCGCTTGTTGTTTTCGATGAGGTTCAAATAGCTCGGCGAAATACCAAGGCTGCGGGCCAGGGCTGCCTGCGAAATCTTGAGCGATTTCCGCCGGTTGCTGATGCGAAACCCGATCGGCGCCCGCATGCCCTCCCCTCCCCTTGTAAATTGATTGACTGGTTATCGGCCCAGCCTGATCAACAATTTACAGAATAGCGCTGCAATAACAATGCACTATTGCTGTCGTTTTACTGAGGTGGAAATATTCCCCGGCGGTGAGCGGCTGGCTATGCATCAGTTGCCCCGCGCCAAAAGGAGGAACACCAATGACACTTCTCAAGCGTGGCCTGTCCCGCCGCAGGGTTTTGCAGACCGGCCTGGCCGGCATTATCGCCACGGGCGTCGCCCCAGCCATTTTCACCCGCGGCGCCTGGGCGCAGGAATTCTGCAACAATCCCACGGGCGACACCGTCACCTTCGGGCTCAACCTGCCGCTGACCGGCGCTTACGCCGAAGAGGGCGCGGACGAGCAGAAGGCCTATGAACTGGCCGTCAAGCACCTCAATGGCGAAGGCGACGGTGGGCTCGTGGCCATGCTCAAGCCCACCGCACTCAAGGGCAATGGCATTTTGGGCAAGAAGGTCGCGTTCGTGACCTCGGACAGCCAGACCAAGGCCGATGTGGCCCGCGCCGGCGCCACCCGCATGATCGAGCGCGATGGCGCCATCATGGTCACGGGCGGCTCGTCCTCGGCCGAAGCCATTGCCGTGCAGGGCCTGTGCCAGGAAATGGGCGTCATCTTCATGGCGGGCCTCACCCATTCCAACGATACTACCGGCAAGGACAAGCGCCGCTACGGCTTCCGCCATTTCTTCAACGCCTATCAATCTGGCGTGGGGTTAGCCCCGGTGCTGGGCCAGGAATATGGCGCCGACCGACGCGCTTATCACCTGACCGCCGATTATACCTGGGGCTGGACGCAGGAAGAATCGATCAAGAACGCCACCGAAGCGCTGGGCTGGCAAACCGTGCAGGCGGTGCGCACGCCACTGGGCGCAGCCGATTTCAGCCAATATCTGACGCCGATTCTCAATTCGGGCGCCGATGTGCTGATCCTCAACCACTACGGCACCGATATGGTCAATTCGCTGACCCAGGCGGTGCAGTTCGGCATGCGCGACCGGCAGGCCAATGGCAAGGACTTCCAGATCGTCACGCCGCTGATTTCCGAGCTGATGGCCAAGGGCGCCGGCGAAAGCGTCAAGGGCATTTTCGGCACCTCCAACTGGCACTGGAACCTGCAGGACCCCGGGACGCAGGCCTTCACCAAGTCGTTCGGCGCCGCCTATGGCTCCCCGCCATCGCAGGCCGCGCACACCGCCTATGTGCAGGCGCTGCTTTATGCCGATGCGGTGGAGCGTGCCGGGACATTCTATCCGCCAGCAGTGATTGCGGCGCTGGAAGGCTTCGAGTTTGACGGCATGGGCAATGGCCCGACGCTCTACCGCGCTGAAGATCACCAGTGCATCAAGAACGTGCTCGTGGTGCAGGGCAATCAAAGCCCGACCAGCCAGTTCGACGTGCTCAACATCGTCCAGGAAATCCCGCGCGCGGATGTGGCTTACGATCCAGCGATGTTCGGCGGCGATCTTGGGCCGGCCGAGCCGGCGCCGATCTGCGCTTAGCCAAGTTTCCCCGCGCCACTCCCCCCGTGGCGCGGGTTTTTTGTTCAGAAGAGCTCATCCAAAGCCTGTTGACGGGCGAAGCGCGCCACTGCCACGTCCTCGTGGTTCGACAGGCTCACCATGAGGGCTACTGCGGATGCCGCCGAGTTCGAGAACCAGACCATGATCGACGTGATTTTCCTGCAGTTCCTCAACGGGCTCGACAAGGGCGCCGCTTACGCGCTGATCGCGCTGGGGCTCACCCTGGTGTTCGGCACGCTGGGGGTGGTCAACTTCGCCCATGGCGCGCTGTTCATGCTGGGGGCCTTTTGTGCCGTGCTGTTCCGGCAGTTCCTGACGCTCGAAACAGTAACGGTCGACCCCACCAAGCTCTCGCCCTGGGGCACGCCGCTCGAAGTGCGAGAGCCGCTGGTGCAGGCCTGGTTCGGCGATTGGGGCGCGGTGCTGGTGAACTATTCAGTGCCGGTGTCGATCATCGTCACCATCCCCATCATGCTGGTGATCGGGGTGGCGCTCGAGCGCGGCATCATCAAGCACTTCTATAAACGCCCGCATGCCGAGCAGATCCTTGTGACTTTTGGGCTCGCCATCGTGGCGCAGGAATTGATCAAGGCGTTTTTCGGCCCCAACCCCATTCCCCAGCCGATGCCCACCGATCTGCGCGGTGCTGCCGATATCGGGGCGTGGCTGGGCATGCAGGCCAATGTGATCACCTATCCGATCTGGCGGCTGATCTATTTCCTGTTCTCGGCAGCGATCATCGGCGCCGTGTTTGCTTTCCTGCAGTTCACCACTTTTGGGATGGTGGTGCGTGCCGGGATGGCGGACCGCGAAACCGTGGGGCTGCTGGGGATCGATATCGACCGGCGCTTTACCATCATGTTCGGCCTCGCCGCGGTGGTCGCGGGGCTGGCGGGGGTGATGTACACGCCGCTGCTGCCACCGAACTACCATATCGGCATGGACTTCCTCGTGCTCAGCTTCGTGGTCGTGGTCGTGGGTGGCATGGGCTCCCTGCCGGGCGCGGTGGCCGCGGGGTTCCTGCTCGGAATCCTGCAATCCTTTGCCTCGATGACGCAGGTGAAGGCCCTTATTCCCGGCATCGACCAGATCATCATCTACCTGGTTGCCGTCGTGATCCTGTTGGTATTGCCGCGCGGGCTGTTTGGCCGCCGTGGCGTGATGGAGGGTTGAGATGCGCGCCATGTTCCGCAACGACCTGCTGCTGTTTCTGGGCTTTTCGGCGGCCGTGCTGCTGATGCCGATCTGGATGCAGCCCTTTGGCGCCGCTTATCCCGATCTGCTGCAACGCTTCATGATCTTTGCCATCTTCGCGGTGGGGTTCAACATCCTCTTCGGGCTGACGGGCTATCTCAGCTTCGGGCATGCCGCGTTTTTCGGCGTCGGCTCCTATGCCGCAGTGTGGTCGTTCAAGCTGCTGAGCCTCGATGCCATCCCGGCGCTGGTGTTTGCCATCGTGGTCTCGGGCGTGTTTGCGCTCCTGATCGGCTATGTCAGCCTGCGGCGGTCGGGCATCTACTTTTCCATCCTTACGCTCGCCTTTGCGCAGATGAGCTATAACCTCGCCTATTCCGTGCTGACCCCGATTACCAATGGTGAAACCGGGCTGCAGCTGACGCTGGGCGATCCCCGCCATCTTGATGCTGCGATGGGGCAGAGCAGTGTTGGTCAGCCGGTGCCGACGCTGCTGGGCCAGTCGCTGGGTGGGTTTGCCGGTTTCTACTTCTGCGCGGGCTTCTTGATCCTGGCGTTCTTCCTTGCCCAGCGCATCACCGGCTCGCCCTTTGGCATGATGCTCAAGGGGATCAAGTCCAACCAGACGCGGATGAACTATACCGGCTTCAACACCAAGCCCTATACGCTGGCGGCTTTCGTGATCTCGGGCATGTATGCGGGGCTCGCAGGGGCATTGCTGGCAGTGACCGATCCGCTGGCCGGCGCCGAGCGCATGCAGTGGACGGCCTCGGGCGAAGTGGTGCTGATGACCATCCTGGGTGGCGCGGGCACGCTTGTCGGTCCGGTGATCGGGGCCTGGCTGATCAAATATTTCGAGAACATCTTTTCGGCGATCAATGACTCGGTGCTGCGCCGCTTCTTTGGTTTCCTGCCTGACGGGGTTGCAGACGGGTTCGTGACGGTCACCAGCAAGTTCGTCGGGGAAGGCTGGTTCCTGACCCTGGGGCTCGTGTTCGTGCTGATCGTCGTGTTCCTGCCCGGCGGGATCATGGAAGGGGTGCGCCGGATCGCTGGGTTGTTCAACCGCTCACGTCCCTCGCCCACCGTGCCTGGCAAGCCCCTCCGGCAAGCGCAACCGGCTGAATGAGGACGCCCCCATGACCACACCCAATGTCGTTCTCCACGTCGCCGATGTGCACAAGCATTTTGGCGGCCTGCATGCCCTCGCTGATATCGACCTGCAGGTCGAAGAAGGCCAGACCCACGCCATTATCGGGCCCAATGGCGCGGGCAAATCGACTCTGCTCAATGTGATCATCGGCAAGCTCGCACCTTCGAGCGGCCAAGTGGTGTTCGATGGCGCGGTGCTGACGGGGCGCAAGCCTTATCAGATCAACCAGCTCGGCATCGCCCGGGTGTTCCAGACGCCCGAGATCTTCGCCGATCTCAGCGTGTTGCACAACGTGATGATCCCGGCGCTGGCCAAGCGCGATGGCGCGTTCAAGCTCAACCTCATGCGCTCGCTCGACAGCGAAACGGCCATCCGCGACGAGGCCGAGCACATGCTGGAGGATGTCGGCATGCATAGCCGGCGCGAGATGGCGGCGGGAAGCCTGAGCCGTGGCGACAAGCGGCGCATGGAGCTGGCGATGTGCCTGATCCAGCATCCCCGCCTGTTGCTGCTCGATGAACCCACTGCCGGCATGAGCCGGCACGACACCAATACCACGATCGAGCTGCTGCAAAAGATCAAGGCGCGGGGCATGACCAAGGTGATTATCGAGCACGACATGCATGTGGTGTTTTCGTTGGCCGACAAGATTTCGGTGCTGGCGCAAGGTCGCATCATCGCCGATGGCACGCCCGACCAGGTGCGCGGCAATCCTAAAGTTCAGGAAGCCTATCTGGGGGGAGCGCACGCATGAGTACGATCACGCTCGAGGGACAAAAAACGCGCGTTGCCCAAGCCGCGGCGGTGGAAACCACCCGCCCATTCTTTTCCGTGCGCGACCTGCACGCCTATTATGGCGAAAGCTATATCGTCCAGGGCGTGTCGCTCGATGTCCGCAAGGGCGAGATCCTGGCGTTGCTGGGGCGCAATGGCGCGGGCAAGACCTCGACCCTGCGCACCATTGCTCGGACCGACAATCCGCAATTGCGGCAGGGCGAAATCTGGCTGGATGGTCAGCCCATCCACCAGATGAAGTCGTTCCAGGCTGCCCGCGCCGGTATTCAGCTCGTACCCGAAGACCGGCGCATCATTGCCGGGCTGACTGTCGAGGAAAACATTACATTGGCCAAGGTGGCGCCCGGCAATGGCTGGAGCCTCGAGCAAATCTACCAGAGCTTTCCGCGCCTGGCGGAGCGACGCAAGCAGGAGGGCGTGACGCTATCGGGCGGCGAGCAGCAGATGCTGGCGATCGCGCGGGCGCTGGCGCGTGACCTAAAACTGCTGCTGCTCGATGAGCCTTATGAAGGCTTGGCTCCGGTGATCGTGCAGGAGATCGAACGGATCCTGCATTCAATCAAGCCGCTGGGGATCACGACGATCATTGTGGAGCAGAATGCGATTGCGGCGCTGAACCTGGCGGACCGGGCGGTGATCCTTGATACGGGGGAAACGGTGTTCAGCGGTACGGCGGCAGAGGTGCTCGACAATGCCGAACTCCGGCACGAATATCTGGCGATTTAGGCACTATAAGGCGCGCCGGCAGGACTCTGTCGCTCGCGAGTGCTGTTTGAGCCTGCCGAGGATTACACCGGGGAACCGCGGCGGCGCGTCGAAGTTGGAGGGGCAAGGAGTTTTGCCATGCCCACAGCTCAGGAACTCTGGCGCGCGGGGGTTCTGAGTGCCCAGCCCTCTCCCCAGCGCCAATCCCATCCGCCCCATGCGGGCCGCATCTGGCCTTTGGGTGAAGGCGAGCGGCAGCCGGTGCTGTTTGTTCCCACGAACTTGCCGCAGGCACCGGTCCCGCTCGTTGTGTTGCTGCATGGTGCCGGCGGGACCGCATCGGATATCTTGCCGGTGCTGCAGGAGCATGCCGACGCGTTCAAATTCCTGATCCTGGCGCCGCAATCGCGCGCCCCGACTTGGGATGTGATCGCGCATCAGTACGGACCAGATGTCCGGCAGATCGACGAGGCGCTGGCAACGGTGTTCAGCACTTTCGCGGTGGATCCCGAGCGTGTTGCCGTGGCGGGTTTTTCCGACGGTGCCTCTTATGCCTTGAGCCTTGGGCTCAGCAATGGGCAGTTGTTCGGGTCAGTCCTCGCGTTCTCGCCGGGTTTTCTCGCCCCCAGCCGTGAGGAGGGCAAGCCCCGCATCTTTATCTCCCATGGGCGCCAGGACAATGTGCTGCCGGTCGAGCGCTGCAGTCGCCGCATTGTGCCCACCCTCGAAGCGGGCGGCTATGAGGTTCGGTATGACGAGTTTACGGGCGGGCATATCGTGCCCAGCAGTGCGGTAAAGGCGGCATTGGACTTGTTCCTCACCCCTTGATGAGGTTGGGTGCGGCAGCAGCGGATCGAGCAGCGACTCGAGGCGCTGAGGCTGCCGATTTGAAGCAATGTTGCAGGCAAGTTGGGCCCGCAACCTGTTGGCCGCGGTGGTGTTCCATCACCAGGCGCATGAAAAGGAACTGGTATGTCTGAACGAGCGTCCGTGCTTGCTCCCTTCCGGCACGAGACCTTCCGTTTGCTTTGGCTGGCAACGCTCGCCTCCAATCTTGGCGGGCTGGTGCAGTCGGTTGGCGCCGGCTGGATGATGACCACGCTCACAGACTCCCACAATATGGTAGCGCTGGTGCAGGCCTCGACCACCTTGCCCATCATGATCTTTTCGCTGGCGGCGGGTGCCTTGGCGGACAATTTCGACCGGCGCACGGTGATGATCATTGCCCAATGCGGCATGGCGCTGGTGTCGGTTGCGCTGGCGGTGATGGGCTATCTTGGCTTGCTCAATCCCTGGCTGCTGCTGACATTCACCTTCCTGATCGGCTGCGGCACGGCCCTGTTCAATCCGTCCTGGCAGGCCTCAATGGGCGATATCGTGCCGCGCTCGGACCTGCCAGGCGCGGTGACGCTCAACAGCGTCGGCTTCAACATGATGCGCAGCGTTGGACCGGCGATTGGGGGGCTGATCGTGGCCATTGCCGGGGCAGCCGCGGCGTTTGCGCTCAATGCCGTTTCGTATCTGCCGCTGATCGTGGCGCTGGGGCGCTGGAAATCGCCGCCGCTCAACACCAAGCTGCCGCGCGAGCGCTTTGGCAGCGCGATGTGGGCGGGCATTCGCTATGTGTCGCTATCTCCCAACCTGACCATTGTCCTCTTTCGTGGGTTGCTGTTCGGGCTGGCGGCTATTTCGGTGCTGGCGCTGCTGCCTTCGGTGGCCAATGAATATGTGGGGGGTGGCGCCTTTGTTTATGGCAGCCTGCTCGGCTTTTTCGGCCTGGGGGCGATTGGCGGCGCGTTTCTGAACGGCGCAATCCGCGAGCGCTACAGCAATGAAACCATTGTGCGGATCGCCTGCGTGGTATTTGCGCTGAGCTGCGCGGGGCTGGGGTTCAGCCGGCAACCAGTGCTCAGCCACCTGGCGCTGCTGCCTGCGGGCGCGAGCTGGGTGCTGGCACTGTCGCTGTTCAATGTCTCGATCCAGCTTTCGACACCGCGCTGGGTGGTGGGGCGGGCGTTGTCGCTCTACCAGACCGCAACCTTCGGCGGCATGGCGGCGGGAAGCTGGCTGTGGGGGAGCGTTGCCGATCTGTCGGGTCCGGACTGGTCGCTGGCCAGCGCGGCCCTCGCCCTGCTCGGCTGCGCGCTGATCGGGTTCGTCTTGCCCCTGCCCCAGTTCAGCTCGCGCGATCTGACGCCGCTCAACAAGTTCAACGAGCCGGTGCTCCGACTGGAATTACGCCCCCGCAGCGGGCCAGTGATGGTGATGGTCGACTACCAAATCGCCCAGGAAGACGTGGAAGAGTTCCTCGCGCTGATGAATGAGCGCCGCCGCATTCGCCGGCGCGATGGGGCCCGACAGTGGGCGCTGTTGCGGGACCTCGAAAAGCCCGAGATCTGGACCGAAACCTACCATGTGCCGACCTGGATCGATTATGTGCGCCACAATATGCGCCGCACCAAGGCCGATGCCGACAATCTCGAGAAACTGCGCGCCCTGCATCGTGGGGAGAACCCACCACTGGTGCATCGGCTGATCGAACGGCAAACCGTGCCGCTGACCGACGACATGCCGATGCGGCCGGGCCCCCAGATCTGAGTTTCCGAGGCTTATGCAAGAAAGCCGCGTCCTGAACGGGCGCGGCTCCTGTGCGATTTTGTGGAAGAGTTCTTAGTCGATGCGCGGCGGTGGCAGGGGCGGTCCCCCATTGCCTCCGGAGCCTGAACCGGAGTTCGGCGGGGGTGGTGGTGGGCCACCGTCCGAGCCAGGTCCGGGTCCGGGTCCGGGTCCGGGTCCGGGTCCGGGTCCGGGTCCAGGTCCAGGTCCAGGTCCAGGTCCGGGTCCAGGTCCAGGTCCAGGTCCAGGTCCAGGTCCGGGTCCAGGTCCAGGTCCAGGTCCAGGTCCGGGTCCAGGACCGGGAGGCGGTCCCGGAGGAGGGCCCGGAGGACGTGGCGGCGGCCGGGGAGGATTCCAATCCGGCGGGCCGAAATTGAAGCTGAACACCGTCGCGGGCACCCTGGGGCGCCGCAGTTCGGCCAGATAACGGCCGGAAACCCAGCCTTCGGTGCGCCGGGTTTCGACGTAGCACCAGCCGCGGCGGCAGCCATCGACCTCGACGCGATCCCCTTGCCGCAGGACGGCGACTGGCGCGTAGTTGGTCCCAGGTCCGGTTCGAACATTGACGTTTGTTGTCGCCACGGCGGGCGCGGCAAGTGCAGCTCCGGCCATGCCGAAGAGCATCAAGCCGCCTAAGGCGGCGGGTAGCGATTTCGATTTCATTGCCGGAGTGTCCTCTTTGGTTACGAGCGCTTTGCGCCCTTGGCGCAAGCGGCGCCTCGTGAGGTCGACACCAGCATTAATGGCGGCGGCGTGAAGCCTGTTCCGTCACCGATGGTTGATAAGAATGAAGCGAAAATATGCTGTAAATCAGCGGGTTAGCAGCGGATCACCTGCTATGTGCAAGAGGCACGAAAAAGCCGCGCCACCGAGTGGGGCGCGGCTGTTTTGCTTCTTAGCTACGGTCGCAGTTGGGCCAGTTGGGCATGCCCAAAGTGCACTTGGCGCCGTCATCGCGCGGACGATCAGGACCGGCATTGCCGCGGTCCGGACCATCGCCACGGCCTGGGCCATCACCGCGGCCGTCGCCACGCCCCGGACCGTCGCCACGGCCATCACCGCGACCCGGGCCATCGCCGCGCCCGTCACCACGGCCGTCACCGCGGCCAGGCCCACGGCCGTCCCAGTCACGATCAGGGCGGCGCGGACCGTCCCAGTCACGCCCTGGACGATGGCGCGGGGCTTCCCAACGTGGGGGCGCACCAAAATCGAACTGGAACACGGTGGCAGGACGCGAGGGACGGTTGCGTTCGGCCAGGTAGCGCCAGGAAACCCAACCCTCGGTGCGGCGGGTCTCGATATAGCACCAGCCGGCGCGACAACCTTCGACATCAACGCGATCACCACGGCGCAGGGTATCGACAGCGTAGTAATCGGTCCCGGGACCGGAACGAACATTGACGTTGGCGGTGGCAATAGCGGGCGCGGCAAGTGCGGCTCCGGCCATGCCTACCAGCATGATGCTGCTCAAGGCAGCCCTTAGCAATTTTGATTTCATTGCCGCGATGTCCTTTTAAGTTTGGGGGGCGATACCGCCCTGAGCGCACAAAGCGCCTAATGAGGTGAACGGCGGATGAACGGCGCACGGCCCGGCTTGTTCCCTCGCTGCGCGGCAGGCAAACTTGACGAATGTGGTTCGGGCGTCGCCCCTAGTCGGCCGGTGAAACAGATGAGCGACCAAGCTCGGTCAGGCCATAGACGCCCCGGCTTTCACGCACGAACCAGCCATAGACATTGCGGCGCAGGATGATGGGAGCGCGATCGACGATGGTGCGGAGCTGCTTGGGTGACTGGGGACCGGCCAGCATGGCCTGGGCACAGGCGATGCAATCCTGCCGGTAGGTGGTCATGATGGGCTGGCGGTTGCCGCCGCCCTTGTTGGGATCGCCGATGCGGCGGCGATGCTCGTCAAGGAGGCGCGAGCGGCGCTTGGGGTTGCGGCGCGGGGTGGCGGCAAAGGGAGCCACCAGCACCTCGACCGCGCCCGAGGTCGAGACGCCGAGCAGGCCAAAGCCGAGGCGGCGGCAGAGATTGCGA
Source organism: Devosia sp. Z6_126 (assembly GCF_058133495.1). Taxonomy (NCBI): domain Bacteria; kingdom Pseudomonadati; phylum Pseudomonadota; class Alphaproteobacteria; order Hyphomicrobiales; family Devosiaceae; genus Devosia; species Devosia sp. Z6_126. The sequence goes on from NZ_JBYUNO010000002.1 coordinate 431,931, forward strand.
TAACGCGCATCGGCCTCACGCCCCCTGCCCGCCTTGGACAGGCGCGCGGCGAGCCAGACTTCGTCGCAGGCGGGGGCGCGATCCACGCCCTGCAGCACGAGTTCAAGATTGAAGCTCAGCTTGAGCTCGCAGACCACCAGAACGGGCGGCTCGCCTTCGCGCACACCCAAGAGGTCGCAGCCATTGACCTCGCCTTTGACGGTGAAGCCCCGCTGTTCCATGAAGCGTTTGAGGGGGGGATAAAGGTCGCTTTCGGGCATGGCACCGCTGTTGAATTACCGGGACATGGGCAGCGCGGCAGCACGTCCCGCGGGCCCGGATGAGGGCGAAAGACGCGGGGGCGGCTCGTGTTGCAAATGTCGCTCACGGGGGCTCGCAGGCCCCAAAACGGCATGTTAGCATGATTCTGCGCAAGCCTCCGGGGCGAGCGGAAACGGGTGGATGCTGGCGAACCAGTGCACAACAACCCGGCCGCCGAGACCCCGACCTTTGCGCAAGCCAAAGTTCTCTGGGAGGAGACAATGAACATGCTACGCACCACTTCGGTGGCTATTGGCGTCTTGCTGCTTTCGACCGGGCTGACTGCCGCGCAGCCCGAGATCGTCGAGGGCCCGGCCGACGACGCGCAATGCTATGTGCCCACCACGGAAGACACCCAGTTCTTCCAGTTCCCGGCCAAAACCGGGCCCTATCGTATTGCACTGGCCAATGGCTATGTCGCCAATACCTGGCGCATCCAGATGATCCAGACGGCCAAAGCCTACGCGGCGCAGCCCGAGGTCGCCGAGCGGCTGGAGGAATTCAAGGTCGTTTCCACCGGCGAGGACGTGGCGGCGCAGATTTCGGCGATCAACAATTTCATCGATTCCGGCTACGACGCCGTGGTTGTCAACGCGCAGAACCCGCAGGCTTTTGCGCCGGTGATCAAGCGCGCCAAGGATGCCGGGGTGATCCTCGTGGCCTTCGACAATACGCTCGACACCAAGGACGCCATCAACGTTAATGTTGACCAGAAGGGTCTGGGCGAGCTCTGGGGCAATTGGCTGGTGAAGCACCTGCCCGAGGGTGGCAAGATCCTGGAAGTACGCGGGGTCGCCGGCACTTCGGTCGATACCGATCGCCATAACGGCATCCATGAAGTGTTCGCCAATTCGGGCAAGACGTTTGAGGTGGTCGAGGTCGTGGGCAAGTGGGACGATGGCGTGGCCCAGAAAGCCGCGGCCGACGCCTTTGCCGTGCATGGCCAGTTCGACGGCATTACCGCCCAGGGCGGCGATACCGGCGTGGTGCAGGCGATGCTCGACGCCAAGCACCCGATGGTGCCCTTTGGCGGGGAAACCGAGAACGGCTTCCGCAAGTTCTGCGCCCGATATTCGGCCGATGGCCTCAAATGCTCCTCGGCGGGGTCGGGTCCAGCGCAGGTCGCGGTGGCGATCAAGACCGCCATCGATGCGCTCGACGGCAAGGTGATCCCGCAGGCGATCAATCTGCCGCTCGACATCACCGAAGATCCCAACTTCGTTGACGGCACCAATTTCTACACCGCCGAATCCGACAACTTCTTTGTCGGCAACTCCTTCCCCACCTGCGGCATCAATTTCAGCGCGCAGGAAATCATGAGCCAAACCGAAGGCAATCAGTAAGTGCCTGGCGCGGGGGCCTTCGGGCTCCCGCTCCTGGTCGATGGCTTGGGGGTGACATGGACAACACCGCTCCGCTCTTTCGCATGGAAGGGATATCCAAACGCTATGGTGGCGTGCGGGCGATGGAAAAGGCCGACCTCGTGGTCGAGGCCGGGCGCGTGCACGCCATCCTCGGCGAAAACGGTGCGGGGAAGTCGACGCTGATCAAAATCATGTCGGGGGTGGTGGCGCCCGACGAAGGGCAGATGTTCCTCGATGGCCGGCCGGTGAGCTTTCCCGATCCGGGGGCGGCGAATGCGGCGGGGATCGTCTGCATCTTCCAGGAACTCTCGCTGATCCCCGAGCTTTCGGTGGCCGACAACATCATTGCGGCCAACCCGCCGACGCGCTTTGGCCTGATCAACCGGCGCGAGCAGCGGCGGCTGGCCGAAGCGGCCCTGGCCCGGGCGGGGGCCGAGGGCATCCATCCCCTGGCGCTGATCAAGGATTTGCCGCTGTCGCGCCGGCAATTGGTGGAGATCGCCAAGGCGCTGGCGCGCAAGCCGCGGCTGCTGATCCTGGATGAAGCCACTTCGGCGCTGACGGCGGCTGACGTCGCCAAGGTGTTTGGCGTGCTCAAGCGGTTGCGCAGCGAGGGGCTGGGACTGCTCTATATTTCGCACCGCATGCATGAGATCGCCGAACTCGCCGATACCTGCACGGTGTTTCGCAATGGCAGCAAGGTCGCCAGTTTTGCGGCGGGCACGCGCAGCGATGGCGAAGTCATCGAGATGATGATTGGGCGGGAATATTCCAATGTGTTTCCGCCCAAGCCGGCGCCCCTGCCCGCTTCGGTCAAGCCCGTGCTGGCGGTGCGCAACCTGGCCTGGACCGATCGGCTCAACAACATCTCCTTTGGTGTGCGGCCCGGCGAAGTGCTCGGGCTCGGGGGGCTCGACGGCCAGGGGCAGCGCGAATTGCTGCTCGCCCTCTTCGGGGTGTTGCGCGGCACCGGCGGCGAAATCCTGATCGACGGGCAAGCGCGAAAGCTCACCGGGCCGCGCGCGGCCAAGGCGCCGCCGGTCGGCATGGCGCTGATCCCCGAGGATCGCAAGACCGAGGGGCTGATGCTGCCGATGTCGGTGCTGGAAAACCTGAGCCTGGCGAGCATGAGCCGCATTTCCCATGCCGGCATCATCGACAAGGCGGGCGAGCGGCGGGCGGCCGACGAGATGATCAAGCTGTTGGCGATCAAAACGGCCAGCACCGAAGTGCCGGTGGGAGCGCTTTCGGGCGGCAACCAGCAAAAGGTGGTGATTGCCAAATGGTTGATGGGGCAGCCGCGCATCATCCTCCTCAACGACCCCACCCGCGGCATCGATGTGGGCACCAAGCAGGAAATCTACCAGCTGTTGCGGCAGCTGGCGGATGAGGGCGCGGCGATCATTCTCTATTCCACCGATTATGACGAGCTGATCGGCTGCTGCGACCGGGTGCTGGTGATGTATGACGGCGCGATCAAGCGCGAACTGGTGGGCGAGGAGATCACCGAGCGCGCGCTGATCGGCAGCGCCCTCAACGTGCAAATGACGAGGGAGGCCGGCGCGCCGGCGCAAGCATGAGGGACTGGCGCTTTTATTTAGCTGCCCAGCGCGGCACGCTCATGGCATTGCTGATCTTTGTGGCGATGTTCACGCTCTATGTCGCCAACCACCCCGCGGGGTTTACCGCCAATGTGGTGCAGACCGCGGCCAACAAGGGCGTTTTGCTGGCCTTCGTCGCGATGGCGCAGACTTTTGTGGTGCTGACTGCCGGGATCGACCTCTCGGTAGGGATGATTTTCATTCTCGCCAATTGCGTCGCCTCCTATCTCCTGGGCGGCACGAGTTGGGAAACGGGCCTGGGGCTTTGTGCTACCCTGCTGGTGGGCTTGGCTTGCGGAGCGATCAATGGCTTGATCGTGATCTTCGGGCGCTTGCAGCCCATCGTCGCGACTATCGCCACGGGGGCGGTCTATTTCGGCGTTGCCTTGATCCTGCGACCCTTTCCCGGCTCCGACCCCAACTTCAACTCCGGCTTGGCCGACGCGCTCACCGGGCGCTTGTTCGGCGTTGTCCCGACGAGCCTCGTCGTGCTGCTCGGGGTCGTGCTGGTGATCTGGGTGCCATTCCAGCGCTCGGTGCTGGGGCGCGCCGCCTATGCGGTCGGGTCGGCTGAGATGGCCGCCTATATGTCGGGCATGCCGATCCGGCGGGCCAAGTTCCTTGCCTATGTGCTCTCGGGCCTCCTAGCAGCGATTGGCGGGATCTTTTTGACCTTCTTCACCTATTCGGGCGAGGCCTCGCTCTCCAACGGCAACACCTACACGCTCTATGCCATCGCCGCGGTGGTGCTGGGCGGGGTGTCGCTGTTTGGCGGGCGTGGCTCGGCGATCGGCGCGATCTTTGGCGCCCTCGCCTTCCGCGCCATCGGCGATCTGCTGTTCGTGTTCGATCTTGATCCGCTTTACCAACCGCTGTTCCAGGGCATTGTGCTGCTGCTGGCGGTGTCGCTCGGTTCGGCCCGGCTGTTCCAGGTTCGCAACCGGCTCGACCTGTTTTCGTGAGGCCGCGATGAGCATCCAGGCGCATTCCGCTCCCGCCGACCGGTGGAGCACGCTGCGGCAAAGCCTCGATCTGCCGGTCCTGACGGCGTTCGGCTGCATCATCGTGCTGCTGGTGGTGGGGAGCCTTTATTCCCCCAACTTCCTGTCGCCAGAATATCTGCTGCAGCAACTTAAGGTGGGGGCGTTCCTGGGCATCATTGCCACCGGCATGATGCTGGTGATCCTCTTGGGCCAGATCGACCTGTCGGTACCCTGGACGGTGACGGTGGGGGCGATGATGGCTTCGGCGGCCGCCGCCTATGGGCCAATGGGCGAGTTCTTCGCCATTCCGTTCGGCGTGCTGTGCGGGGTGTTGCTGGGGCTGATCAATGGAGTGGGCGTGGCCTATCTGCGCATTCCCTCGATGATCATCACCCTTGCGGTCAACGCCGTCGCGCAAGGGCTGATGGTGGCCTATTCCGGGGGTTCGTCGCCGCGGGATTCCGCTTCAGCGGCGATGCGCTTCATTGCAACGGGCGACCCAATTTTGGGCATCCCCAATGCGGTGATCGGCTGGGCCATTACCGGGGCGCTGGCGGTGTTCCTGCTCCACCGCACGACCTTCGGCCGCTCGGTTTATGCCATCGGCAACAAGGAAAGCGCGGCTTACCTCTCGGGTATCCCCACCCAGCGGGTGGTGATGGTGGCGTTTGCGCTTTCGGGCGGGCTCGCGGCGCTCGGGGGCGTGATGCTGGCGGGGTATGGCGGCAAGGCGGCGCAATCGATGGGCGATGCCTATTTGCTGCCGGCGATCGCCGCCGTGGTGTTGGGCGGCACTTCGATCTTGGGCGGGCGCGGCAATTATCTGGGCACGGTGGCGGGGGTGATCCTGATCACGCTGCTGCAATCAATTTTGTCGGTGATGCAGATGGCCGAATATGGCCGGCAGATCATCTATGGCGTCGTGATCGTGGCCATGCTGCTGCTGTATGGCCGCTCGCCCAAGCTCAAGGCGTGAGGGAACGAGGGGAAACGCTTGCGGGCCTGCCACGTTGAGGTCCAGCTTTTCATTTCCGGAGACGATCATGGCCGCGATGCGCATTCCCCTCACCGACCACTCGCCCGTTGCCGACCGCGACCGGCGCGAACGCCTCGGCATCACCCTTGACGACCTCGCCGCCCGCGCGGGGATCTCGCCCCAGGAATTGACCAGCTATGAGCAGGCCAAGTCGGAAAGCGATGCGAGCCCGACCGTTGCGATGAAAGTGGCCGATGCGCTCGACGCCTTTGAAAGCGAGATCGAGGACGGCAGCGAAGAGCCCGAAGCGCACCCGACCTGAGGCGGAGTGGCGTGAGCGGCGCCTGAGGGGCCCACCGGGCTGGTCGTTGTGCTCGGCGGCGGGGCATGCAAAAACAGGGCACCCGGGAGGAGACAGCCGCATGTTTACGCAGATCCTGATCTATACCTTCTTTTTCGCCGCGGGCGTGCTGGCGCTGTTGGCGCTGCTGCGCGCCTTTTCGGCGCGGGATGTGCCTGATGTGACGCGGTTTCACACCCTGCTCACCGACCTGGCGCTGGCGCTGATGCTGGTGGGTTTCGGGCAGGTGCTGCGGCTGTTGTTTGCCATTCTCTAGGGCTAAAGAGCGCTCGCCCGCTAGCGGGCGCCGTAGATTGACAGGACGAGCAGAATAGATGTCGAGAACCGGAAGCTGCGAATGCGGGGCCGTGACCTACAGGATCGCGGTGGACGAGCCGGTGCATGTTTATGCGTGCCATTGCCTCGATTGCCAGTTGCGCAGCGGCAGTGCCTTTGCGGAACACGCCATGGTTCGGGCCGCCAGCTTCGAATGCGAGGGCGAACTTGAGGCCTATCAGCGCAAGATCGAGGGCATGGTTTCCGAAGAACTGTTCTGCCGGGGATGCCATACGCGCCTGTTCAACCGCAATGATGTGCTCCCGGGCATGGTGTTCCTGCGCGCCGGCACCTTGAACGAGCGGCAGGCGATTGCGCCGGTCGCGCATCTCTGGACCAGCCGCAAGCAAGCCTGGGTGATGCTGCCCGAGGGCGTTCCGGCTTTTCCCGAGTCGCCGACGCCGGCTGAATTCGGCGCGGCGATTGCGCAGGCCCAGAGCAGCGTTGAGGCTGCGGGCGCGGTCTAGCTGGGAGGGGGCGATGGCGGGTGACGATCTGGGGGCGATCTATCGGCGCTATATCGACTGCCTCAATGCCCAGGACTGGGAGCGGCTCGGCACGTTCGTGCATGCGGAAGTCAGCCATAACGGGCGGGCGTTCGGGCTGGCGGGTTATCGCGCGATGCTGGAGGAGGATTTTCGGCAGATCCCGGATCTGCGGTTCCAAATCGACCTGCTGGTCTGCGAGGCGGCCAATGTGGCGGCGCGCTTGTGGTTCGACTGCACGCCACGCGGAAGCTTTCTCGGGCTGCCGGTGAATGGGCGACGGGTCCAGTTCGCGGAGCACGTGTTTTACCGCTTCGAGGATGGGCAGATCAAAACCGTATGGTCGGTGCTGGACAAGACGGCGGTCGAGGCGGCGTTGCCGAGTTGAGCAAAAGAAAAGGCGGGATTGCTCCCGCCTTTTGCGTCACGGTTGCAGCTCGACTAGCGCTTGGCGGCGACCTCATCGATGGCCAGCGGCCCGAAGTCGTTGCCCCAGGAATTGCGGATATAGCTGCCGATCTGAGCGATGTCCTCGTCGCTGAGCTCATCACCAAAGGGTGGCATATAGCCCAAGCCATGGATCACGGTTGAGGCGACATGGCCGGCATCGGCCAGGTTCTGGTTGCCGGCAAGCACCGCGCCGGCGCCACCCTGACCGTTGACGCCATGGCAGGCCGAGCAGGTCGCGACGAATTTAGGCTGGCCGGCACTGACGAGGGAAGCAAGATCGGCCTCCCCTGCCCCGGCGGCCGGTGCGGCGGCAGCATTGTCGGGAGCCGCGCCTTCGGCGGGTGCCGTTTCGGTCCCCTGATTGGCCGGGTTCTCCCATTCCTCGGGGCCACCGGCAGGCGGCACGGCTTCGGACGCAGGCGCGTCGGTTGGCGCCTCGCCGGCGGTGCCGATCACGCTGCCTTCCTCGCCACCATAGGTGAACTTCAGGATCGCGCCAGGATTGTGCAGCACGCTCGTGGTCAGCTCGTCACCATACAGCTGGACGACGGAGCCAAAAGCGTCGGTGGCGATGAAGACATCGCGGCCATTGGGGGCGATGATCACGTCACGATAGCGGTTCTGGCTGCCGAGCCAGGCTTCGGGCGGGCCATCAACCGATTTGCCGTCTTCGCTCATATGCTGGACGTAGAGCACGCCATGCTTGAGGGTCGGCATCAGGATGGAATTGTCCCACTCAGCGATGCCGTTCTCGCCGGCTTCGTAGAACAGCACCGATGCGGGGGCGATGGTGGGGTTGCAGATGAAGCCGCACTGCTCGCCAAAGGGGAAGTCACTGTCGACGGTGAAGTAGGTGGCGAGCGGATCCACCATCTCGCCCTCGAACTCGGTTTCCGCGGTTTGCGGGACAGTGTCGGGCACTGGAGTAACGATGCGCTCGATATCGGGCGGGGCCTCGCTCCAGTTGATATACGAATAGGCCATGTCATCCTTGAAGCCGGCGACATTGGGCCAGCCATAATTGCCGCCGGGCTGGATGATGTTGAGCTCGTCATCGCTCGAGGGGCCGTGCTCGGCTTCGTAGAGCGTGCCATCAGGACCAAAGGCAATGCCCTGCGGATTGCGGTGACCATAGCTGTAGATATGGCTGCGCACGCCCTCGATCTCCGGATTGTCCTCGGGGATGGCGCCGTCGAGTTCCATGCGCAGGATCTTGCCGGAATAGGTGTGCCAATCCTCGGCGCTGACTTCTTCGGCGGTGGGCAGGGCCTGAGCGAGATTGGGGCGGCGGAAGTTGCGGCCAAAATTGGCGCCCTGCTCGCCGATGGAATAATACAGCTTCATGTCCGGCCCGATGACGACGCGGCCGGCATTGTGGTCGTTCCAGGCCGGCAGCCCTTCGATGAGGACCGTGGGGTCGCTCAGTTGCATCGTGGCCTCGTCATAGGTGTAGCGCACGATCCGGGCGGAAGGATCGGGCTCCTCGGCCGTGCCGTTGTTGACGGTGTAGCTCAGATACACATAGTCGTTGCCGGTGCCCTGAAGCAGTTCAGGATGAAGCGCCAGGCCCAGAAGGCCCTCGTGCTGCACGCCGGTGTAGACGTCATCAAGGGTCAGCAGCACCTGCTGGTTGCCGGTCTCGGGATCAACGCGAGTAACTTCTCCACTGGTGCGCTCGGTGACCCAAATCTGGTCGTCGGGACCCCAGCGCATGGCCCATGGATTGCTGAGGGCCGTGGACACAACGCGAGAGGAAAACAGCTCGTTCTGACCCTTGGGGATCTCGACGGGCGTTTCTTGCGCCGAGGCAAGCATGGGCATGGCGAGCAGGCCGGCCAGTGCTACTCCAGCGAGCAGGCTTTGGGTGGATAGGCGACCCATGCTGGTCTTGGCGCTTGAATTCATTGATATTCCTCCTGAACGAACTGACGCTGCGGCATTTTGGCCGCTAAGGCGCCGCATGGCAACCGGCTGGTTGCAAGAAGAGCGGACAATGGCCGGCAACGTTCATAGTAAGTTCTGCAAGAGAATCCGGTCTAGCAGTCAAGCCACTGATGGCATTGGACTTCGCGAAGCTTGGCGAGTGAGTCTTAAAACGGCCCTGCTTGATCTTGCGGGGTACGGCTCCTATGACACCGCCTTGGTTGTCGCCGTGCCCGGACAGGTCTGTCCGGGCTACCTGCCGCGGCAGCGTTGCCGTTTGCACCAGCCAGGACGGGCCGCCGATGAAGCCTTGGATCGAGCTTGATACCGCCAGCGTACCGGGTGGTGACACGCGGCTGCGGCTGATGCAGCGCGGGGACGAATATTCCATCATGCTAGGCACCAATGAGCTGATGAATAGCCGGCTCAGCGGCTCGGAAGAAGAACTGGCGCGGCTTGCCTGCGACCCGATCAAGGCGCGCCCCAAGGCCCATATCCTGATCGGCGGGCTCGGAATGGGATTTACCCTGCGCGCCGCGCTCACGCTGCTCAATGCCGATGCGCGGATCACAGTCGGCGAGATCGTGCCGCAGGTGATTGCCTGGGCGCATGGGCCGCTGGGGCCGGTGTTCGGCGATTGCCTCGCCGACCCCAGGGTGAGCGTGGTCGAGGCCGATGTGCGGCGGCTGATCGGCGCGGGCAAGAACGCGTATGACGCGGTGTTGCTCGATGTCGACAATGGCCCTGACGGGGTCAGCCGGGAAGGCAATGATGCGCTTTATAGCCGGGCGGGACTGGCGGCGGCGCGGGCGGCACTGCGTCCGGGCGGGGTCCTGGCTGTGTGGTCAGCCCATCCCAGCGCGGAGTTCACGCGCCGCCTCGAGGGCTCGGGCTTTGCCAGTGTCGAGGAGAACCGGGTGCGGGCTCGCTCTGGTGGGCGTGGGGCGCGTCACATGGTTTGGACGGCGCGGAAGGCTGCGTAACCTAAGGAGGCGACGGCCCGACGTTAGAGGCCTGGGCCGGACCAGCCATTGTCCGTCGGTTCAACCGGGCAGCGGAAGGGCAGGAAGGTGCTTGCCGCCCCGGCATTCATCATTGCCAGCGTGAGCGCATTGGCGATGTCCAGTTCCACCCGCGAGCGCGGGCAGGCCTCCACCGGTTCGGTGCAGCCACCGGCGATGAAGTTCTCGTTGGCGGCAATGAAGGCATAGTTGACCTGGGTCTCGTCGGCAGCGGCGACGGCATCCGTCCAGGCTGCCTGGTAAGCCCCGCATTTCTGCTCAACCCAGGAAGCCGATTGCTCCTGCCCTTGGGCGGGCATGATCATGGTCAGCACAATGGCCGCGAAGGGGAGCAGCTTCATGGGTTTTCCTTTGGCGGGCGGTTTGGCGAGTCTCTCGTCCATGCTCCTTTGCCGGTGCTTTGGGGAAAGATCATGTCCGGGACAAAAAACTGGTGTGGTTGCACCCAGGTGAAGTGAGGGCTCACCCTCTGCTCTCTGCCCGGGAAGTATAGCCCGCATCAGTTACTTGGGTCTGCTGCAGAGCAATCCCTCAACCCACTTTACATATAATAGTACTTTTAGTAGGAGTGCACCACCGTCGCAGGTGAATACGCCGCGACTGGCACATGGGAGGTTACCAGTGAACATCATTACCAAGCTTGCCCTCGCGGCAGGCCTCGCTACCGCCTTGTCTTCCGCTACCCTGGCGCAGGATGTTTCCGGCAAGGTCATCGGCTTTTCCCAGATCGGTTCGGAATCGGGCTGGCGCGCGGCTGAAACCGCTGTGACCCGGCAGGAAGCCGAAGCGCGCGGAGTCGATCTCAAATTCGCCGATGCCCAGCAAAAGCAGGAAAACCAGATCAAGGCCATTCGCGGCTTTATTGCCCAGGGCGTTGACGCGATCCTCGTCGCGCCAGTGGTGGCGACCGGGTGGGACGACGTGCTGTCCGAAGCCAAGGAAGCCGAGATCCCGGTCGTGCTGCTCGATCGCGGCGTCGATGCGCCTGAGGATCTGTACCTAACTTCCGTCGCCTCCGATCAGGTCGAAGAAGGCCGTGCGGCCGGCCAGTGGCTGGTCGACAATGTTGGCGACGAGGACTGCAATGTCGTTGAGCTGCAGGGCACCGTTGGCTCCACGCCAGCCATTAACCGCAAGAAGGGCTTTGAAGAAGCCATTGCTGGCCACGACAACATCACCATCGGCCAGAGCCAGACGGGCGATTTCACCCGCGCCAAGGGCAAGGAAGTGATGGAAGCCTTCCTCAAGTCGTCCAATAATGGCGCCGATATCTGCGCGGTTTACGCTCATAACGACGACATGGCGGTTGGCGCCATCCAGGCGATCAAGGATGCCGGCCTCAAGCCGGGCACCGACATCAAGGTCGTCTCAATTGACGCCGTGCCCGACATCTTCCAGGCCATTGCGGCCGGCGAAGCCAATGCCACCGTTGAGTTGACGCCAAACATGGCTGGTCCCGCCTTTGACGCCCTGGGCGCTTACTGGGCTGACGGCACCGAGCCCGAGAAGTTCATCATCACCGAGTCCAAGCTTTATACGGCCGAGAACGATCCCGAGGGCGAATACGAGCGCCGCAAGGATCTCGGTTACTGACCTGATCGCATCGCAATTGCATCCCGGCTCCGCGCCGGGGTGCAAGTCAGACCCATGACCGGGCCGGCGAGCTGCCGACCGGCTCATCCAAGCGGGTCGGCTGAACCAGGAGGCGGTTTTGTCAGACGGCCCTTATGCGCTTGAAGCGCGCGGTATCACCAAGATTTTCGGCAATCACCTGGCGCTCGACCAGGTCGATTTCAGCCTCCGCGCGGGCGAAGTGCATGCGCTTCTGGGCGAGAATGGCGCCGGCAAATCCACGCTGATCAAGATCCTGACCGGGGCCTATCAGCCCGATGGCGGGCGGATCCTCGCCGAAGGGCGCCCCATCGTGCTGGCCAATCCGCAGCACGCCCAAACCCATGGCATCGGCACGGTGTACCAGGAGGTCAATCTCCTGCCCAATCGCTCCGTCGCCGAGAACCTGTTTCTTGGGCACCAGCCGACGCGCTGGGGCCTCGTTGATCGGCGCCGGATGGAGCGCGAAGCGCGCGTGGTGCTGGCGCGCTATGGGCTGGCACTCGATCCGGGCAGCGAGCTGGGTACCCATTCGGTGGCGGTGCAGCAGATCGTTGCCATTGCCCGCGCCGTCGAGCTTTCGGGCAAGGTGCTGATCCTCGACGAACCCACCGCGAGCCTCGACCGCAATGAAGTGGAGCGGCTGTTCGAGGTCATCAACGGGCTCAAGGCCCAAGGCATGGCGGTGGTGTTCATCACCCATTTCCTCGAGCAGGTGTTTGCCATCGCCGATCGCGTCACCGTGCTGCGCAACGGCAAGCTCGTGGGCACGCGCGACATCGATACGCTCAATCGCAGCGAAGTGGTGCGCCTGATGCTGGGCAAGGATATCGCCTTTTCCGGTGCCACCAGCCTTGAGGCCGATGGGGCACGCGGCGAGGTGCTGCTGGAGTTCAAGGGCTATGGCCGCAAGCGCAGCGTTCATCCCTTCGATCTAACCATCCGCAAGGGCGAGGTGATCGGGGTCGCGGGCCTGCTGGGTTCGGGCCGTACGGAAATGGCGCGCATCATGTTCGGGGCCGACGCGGCCGACGAAGGCAGCGTGTCAATGGAAGGCGTGCAGCTCGTCATCAATCGCCCAACGGATGCGATCAATCACGGATTTGGCTTCCTGCCCGAAGATCGCAAGATCGAGGGCATTTTCGGCGATCTGTCGGTGCGCGAAAACATTGTCATTGCGCTTCAGGGCAAGCTCGGGTGGTTCACCGCGCTCAGCCGCGATGAGCAGCTCGAGATTGCCGGCAAGTTCGGGGAATCGCTCGATATTCGCGCGGCCTCCCTCGATATGCCGATCAAGCTCTTGTCGGGCGGCAACCAGCAAAAGGCGATCCTCGCGCGCTGGCTCGCGACCGATCCGGCCTTCCTGATCCTGGATGAGCCCACGCGCGGCATCGATGTGGGCGCCCATGCCGAGATCGTGCGCACCATCAACCGCCTGCGCGACGATGGCATGGCGCTGGTGGTGATCTCGTCCGAGCTCGACGAAGTGGTCGCTTATTCCTCGCGCATCGTCGTCATGCGCGACCGTGAACTCGTAGCCGAATTGCATGGCGAGCAAATGAGCCCGGCCGTGATCGTGCAGGCCATCGCCAACCACAAGGAAGGAGAGGAGGCATGATCCGCCAGTCACTCAACCGCCTCGCCAATCCGCAGCTCCTCGCCCTTGTCGGGGTGCTGCTGATCAACTGGCTGCTATTTCCCAACTTCTTCCGCATCACCTGGCAGGACGGGCGGTTCTTTGGCAGCCTGATCGACGTGCTCAATCGCGGCGCGCCCGTGGCTATCCTTGCCATCGGCATGGCGGGTGTGATCGCCACCAAGGGGGTGGACTTGTCGGTGGGCGCCATCATGGCCGTCGCGGGCGCGGCAGCGGCGAGCCTCGTCGTGGCTGGTTATCCGGCGCCCATTGCCGTAGCGGCGGCGCTGGGGCTGGGGCTCGCCTGCGGGTTGTGGAACGGGCTGCTGGTGGCGGTGTTCAACATCCAGCCGATCATTGCCACGCTGGTGCTGATGGTGGCGGGGCGCGGGATAGCCCAGCTGATCACCGAAGGCTCGATCGTCACCTTCAACAATCCCCTGCTGGTCTTTATCGGTACCGGCTCGTTTCTCGGCTTCCCCATGGCGGCAGTGATTGCGTTGGTGCTGATGGTGGGGGTGACGCTGCTGGTGCGACGCACCGCGCTCGGGCTTTTCATCGAGGCTGTCGGGGTCAATCGCGCCGCAGCGAGCCTCTCGGGTATTCGCAGCCGCATGCTGCTGTTCTTTGTTTATGCCCTCTCGGGACTATGCGCCGCGATCGCCGGGCTGATCGTCACTGGAGATATTCGCGGTGCCGACGCCAATAATGCCGGGCTGTGGCTCGAACTCGACGCCATCCTGGCCGTCGTGATCGGGGGCACGTCGCTGCTGGGCGGGCGCTTTTCGGTGCCGATGGCGGTGGTGGGGGCGCTCATCATCCAGGCCATGAACACCGGCATTCTCGTCTCCGGGTTCCGGCCCGAGTTCAACCTCATCGTCAAGGCTGGCATGATCTTCCTGATCCTGCTGGTGCAATCGCCGCTCGCCGGCCGGGTCATGCCGCGCAAGCTGGTGGCCGTGCCCAAGGTCAAGACCTCATGAATCGCAGTCTCCGGCCGCTTCTCGCCACCCTCGTCATTTTCCTCGTTGCCTATGGGCTGGCCGTGCTCCAGTTCCCCGGGATGTTCTCCACGCGCGTCCTGGGCAATTTCCTCACCGACAATGCGTTTCTGGGCATTGCGGCGGTGGGCATGACCTTTGTGATCATCTCGGGTGGCATCGATCTCTCGGTGGGCGCGGTGATCGGGTTTACCGGCGTGCTTGTTGCCGTGCTGATTACCTGGATGGGGCTGCATCCAGTGCTGGCTTTTGCCATTGCGCTGGCCGTAGCGGCGGCGTTCGGCGCCACAATGGGGCTCGCGATCCATTTCCTCCAGGTGCCCTCGTTCATCGTCACGCTCGCGGGCATGTTCCTCGCCCGTGGTGGCGCTTCGGTGATCACCCAGGATTCAGTGGGGATCGACCACCCGTTTGTGGATTGGCTCACAAGCCTTATCATCCGCTTGCCCGGTGGCGGGCGGCTGAGCTTTATCGGCCTCCTAATGCTCGGGATCTTCGCCTTGGGCGCGGTGCTCGCGCATCGCACCAAGTTCGGCTCCTATGTCTATGCCATTGGCGGCAATGCGACTTCGGCGGCGCTGATGGGGGTGCCGATGGCGCGCACGACGGTGCTGATCTATATCCTCTCGAGCACCATGGCCGGGCTGGCGGGGATCGTGTTTTCCATCTACACCTCCGCGGGTTATCCGCTGGCGGCGGTTGGCGTCGAACTCGACGCCATCAGCGCGGTGGTGATCGGGGGCACGCTGTTGACGGGTGGCTATGGCTTTGTGGTCGGAACCCTAGTGGGCGTGATGCTGCTGGGACTCGTGCAAACCTACATCATCTTTGATGGCACGCTTTCGAGCTGGTGGACCAAGATCGTCATCGGGGTGCTGTTGTTCCTCTTCATCGTGCTGCAGCGGCTGATCTTCGCGGCCTCCGGTCCGGGGGAAAAGGTACCCGAGAAGGCCTGAGATGATCGAACCTGGCAGCCTTATCCGCTCGCTTTCCGGGCGGCCTGCTGCACGGAACTTCCATAGCTTCGTGATCAATGAAATCGGGCAAGCCATTGTGGGCGGAAGCTTTCCCGTCGGCTCCACGCTGGCCAGCGACGCGGAGATGATGGAGAGCTATGGCGTGTCGCGCACCGTGTTGCGCGAAGCGCTCAAGACGCTTGAGGCCAAGGGGCTGGTGGAAGCGCGGCCCAAGATCGGCACAAGGGTGTCGCCGCAAAGCCGCTGGAATTATTTCGATCCGCAGGTGCTGTCCTGGCACTTCTATGCCACCCTGCCCGGCCCCTTCATCGAGGGTCTGTTCGAGGTGCGCGCGCCGCTTGAGGCGCAGGCAGCGGAACGGATGGCGCAGCGACGGACCGCCGAGCAGGTGCGCCTGATGAAATATTGGCTGCACCAGATGAGCACGGCCGACAGCAGCGCCGAACAGTTTGGCCTCGCCTGTCTCGAAATCCACCGCGTGCTGGCGGATGGATCGGGTAACCCCCTCCTCCGCTCGGTGCTGGGCGTGGTGGAACTCACCCTGGCGCTCGCGGTCTCGAAGGGCGGAGCCAATGTGCTGCCGCAATACGCCACCTGCTCGATCGGTCTACATGATGAGCTGATCCACGCCATCGAAGCGGGCGACCGGGCTAAGGCGCGGGCGGCGATGGAAGCCAGCATTGCGCTTGATCTGGCCGAGGTGCTGCGCAGCGCCAAAAATGGCGCCGGCGGAGTCACTCGGCCGAGTATGCTTTAGCTTGGACGCGCCTATACTTACCCCTCTGCCCCCTCAACAATAGCTCCGCAGACGCTTGCGCGATTCATCATACAAGTTTTGGTATTTGTATGTTGACTGGATTTAAGCCGTTTTCTACCAATCATGCAGTTCCCAAAGCGCAATAGCGCTGCCGGTGCTGGCCAGAATGCAGCCAGCAGGGGTGCCGATGCCTAGAGCAAAGCGCACGGACATGCATATGGGAGGATACCATGTTTCATCTGCCTAAATTGGCAGCGACGGCGCTCGTCGCTACGACCCTGATGCTTTCGACTGCCAGCGCGCAAACCGTGCTGCGCTCGTCCGACACGCATCCCGACGGCTACCCAACGGTGGAAGCAGTCAAGCATTTCGGCGAATTGCTGAGCCAGAAAACCGATGGCCGCTACAGCGTCGAAGTGTTCCATTCCGCCCAGCTGGGCGAGGAAAAGGACACGATCGAGCAGACCCAGTTTGGCGTCATCGACATGAACCGCATCTCGATCGGTGCCTTTGGCACGCAGGTGCCGGAAGCCACGGTCACGCAGCTGCCCTATATCTTCCGCTCGGCCGATCACTTCCATGCGGTGCTGGATGGCCCGATCGGGGAAGAAATCCTGGGCGCCTTCGACAAGGTGGATGTGGTGGCGCTTGCGTTCTACGATGGTGGCGCGCGCTCGTTCTACAACAGCCAGAAGCCCATCACCTCCCCGGCTGACATCTCGGGCATGAAGATGCGCGTCATGCAGTCCGATATCTTCGTCGATATGGTCGCCGCCTTTGGTGGCAATGCCACGCCCATGCCCTATGGCGAAGTTTATTCGGGCATCCAGACCGGCGTGATCGATGGCGCCGAAAACAACTATCCCAGCTACGACACGGCCGGCCATGCGGAAGTGGCGAAATACTATTCGCTGGACGAGCACCTGATGGTGCCCGAAGTGCTGGTGATCTCTAAGGTGGTCTGGGATGGCCTGACGCCAGAAGACCAGGCGCTGTTCCGCGAAGCCGCCAAGGAGTCCGTTGCCAAGCAGCGCGAGCTCTGGGCCGCCAAGGAAGTGGAATCCAAGGCTGCTGTGGAAGCACTCGGTGCCGAGATCAACGAAGTCGACAAGGCCCCCTTTATCGAAGCGATGAAGCCGGTCTACGACAAATATGTCACCGACCCGGCGCTGCAGGATCTGGTTGCCCGCATCCAGGCGACCGAAGGCTGATCGAAAAGGAACGGAGGCCGGCGCACGGGCGTCGGCCCATTCCACCGCGCTCCGCCGCATGGTGCTGACGGGAGCGCGTGACGACTTGCGGGCCACGACGGGTGGCACGGCAGGCTCACCCATGAGGTCCAACTGCAATGCGAACCTGGCTCTTGCCCACCAGCCGCCGGCTGGGACAGCTCTCGACCGTCATTTTATGGCTGGCCGGCATTGGCCTCGTCGCAATGACGGCGATCGTTGCCTACCAGGTGTTCATGCGCTTTGTGATCAACGCCTCCCCCGCCTGGACGGAGAGCGGCTCGATCATGCTGATGACCTGGTTCATCTTCCTGGGCGCAGCCGTGGGGGTGCGCGAGAACTTCCATATGGGCTTTGACGTGCTGCTCTACGTCCTGCCGCCCGGCGCCAAGCCATGGCTGCGGGCACTCAGCGATCTGTGCGTCCTCGCCTTTGCACTGGGCATGGTGGTTTATGGCAGCGAATTGGCGGTGCGCTATTGGTCGACCCGCATTCCCGTGCTCGGCCTGCCTACATCCTTCACCTACTTCCCCATCGTCCTGTCTGGCGCGCTGATGTGCCTGTTTGCCGCCGAGCGCCTGCTGCTGCGCCTGGCCGGCGAGCCGATCGATGATGTTGCCGCCGACCCGACGATCACCGAGGCCTGAAGACAATGGAATACTGGATCCTTTTCGGCGTCTTTACCGTGCTGATGGTGATCGGCACCCCGATCGCCTTTTGCCTCGGGATCGCGAGCTTCGCCACCATCGTTTATCTCGGACGCCCGCCGGTGGTGGTGTTCCAGCAGCTCAATTCGGGTGTGTCGGCGTTCAGTCTGCTTGCCATTCCGTTCTTCATCTTTGCCGGCGATCTGATGATGCGGGGCGGGATTGCTTCGCGCATCATCTCCTTTGCCGGCTCGCTGATCGGCCATGTGCGGGGCGGTCTGGGGCAGGTCAATATTGCCGCCTCAACACTGTTTGGCGGCATTTCGGGCTCAGCCGTAGCGGAAGCTGCGGCGGTGGGTGGCATCATGATCCCGCAGATGAAGGCGCGCGGCTATGGCGCTGATTATGCGGTCAATGTGACCTCCATGGCGGCGCTGATCGCGCTGCTGCTGCCGCCCAGTCACAACATGATCATCTATTCGCTCTCGGGCGGTGGCAATATCTCGATCGCCGACCTGTTCACCGCCGGGATCATTCCGGGCTTGCTGTTGGCGGTTGTGCTGGCGATCACCGCTTATTTCGTTGCCGTCAAGCGCGGTTACCCCACCGAGCCTTTTCCGGGCTTTCGGCGCGCCGGCTACTTCTTCCTTGTTTCCATCCCTGGCTTGATGCTCATCGTCATCATCTTTGGCGGGGTGCGCTCCGGGATATTCACCGCGACAGAAAGCTCCTGCATCGCGGTGATCTATGCGCTGCTCGTGACCCTCATCATTTACCGCTCGCTCAACTGGAGCGAGTTCGTCCACGCCGTGTTGGGGGCGGTGCGGACCACGGCAATGGTGTTGTTTATCATCGGAGCGGCGGCGAGCTTTGCCTGGCTAATGGCCTACCTGAAGGTCGCGCTCATTCTGACCGAAGGCATGGCGACGATCTCCTCGGACCCCCTGCTGGTCCTGCTGATGATCAATGTGGCCCTGCTGCTGCTGGGCACCTTCATGGATATGGGACCACTGATCATCATCACGACGCCGATCTTCTTGCCGATGGTGAAGGCATTTGGCGTGGACCCTGTGCATTTCGGGGTGATCATGATCCTCAATCTCGGGATCGGGCTCAATACGCCACCGCTCGGGCCGGTGCAGTTCGTGGCGGCTGCGGTGGGCAAGATCAGCGTGATGGAGGCGATGAAGAGTATCTGGCCGTTCTACCTTGCCGGGATCGTGGTATTGGGCCTGGTCACCTATATCCCTGCCCTGTCGCTGTGGCTGCCGGCGTTGTTCAGGGGATAGGCGATGAGCGCGACCGAAAGCTCCTCTGCCCTGCGAAGACCAAAGCTTGCTGACCTCGTGACCGGAACGCTGCGCCGGCGGATCGCGGCGGGCGAATATGATGCGACCGGCAAACTGCCTACTGAGGGGCAGATGACGACGATCTTCGGCGTCAGCCGCACGGTTGTGCGCGAGGCAATCGCAGCTCTTGCAGCCGACGGGCTGGTGCAGTCGCGCCAGGGCGCCGGGGTGTTCGTTGTGCCCAGTCCGGCCAGCCCCTTCAACGCCCTGGGGGCGGAAAGCGCCAACAAGATTTCCGTCGCCATCAACGTGCTTGAAGTGCGCATGGGCATCGAGATCGAAGCCGCGGGTCTGGCAGCGGTGCGGCGCAGCGCCAGCCAGGAAGCTGCCATTCAGGAGGCCTGGAACGAGTTTGGCCGTTTGCTCAAGCTGGGAATTCCCACGGGCAAGACAGACTTCGCTTTCCATCGGACGATTGCCGCGGCAACCAACAACCCATTCTACACCGAGGTGCTCGAAGCGCTGGGTAGCCGAACCATTCCATGCGATGTGGCCTCGCCCTGGAGCACCGAAACTGTTCTAAGCCGTGAGTATCAGGCCGGGCTGCAGCGAGAACACCGCGATATCATGGAGGCGATCTCGGCACAGGACGCGGCCGCCGCACGTGAGGCCATGCGCCAGCATCTTTCCCGCAGCCAGGAGCGCTATCGCGCCCGCCTGCGCACCGTCTAACCCGCTTACCGAGGACCAGTTATGACCACTGAACATGAAATTCGCTTTGCCATCGACCCGGTCAGCGCGGCCACCATGAACACCGAGGAATTGCGGGAGCATTTCCTGATCGAGAGCCTGTTTACGCCGGGCGGAGTAAACTGGACCTATACCCATTATGATCGTATGGCCGTGGGTGGCGCCATGCCGGCAGGCTCGCCGCTCACGCTTGAATCCATTGCGCCTACTGGCACGGCGGCTTTTCTGGATCGGCGCGAACTGATTGCCGTTAATGTTGGCGGGCCCGGCAGCATCGAGGTGGATGGCACCAGGCACGAACTCGCGCCGCGCGACATGCTTTATATCGGCATGGGCAGCCAAGCGGTCAGCTTCGCTTCGGCCGGCGAGAGCGAGCCGGCCAAGTTCTACCTGCTGAGCGCACCGGCACATGCCGGGTACCCGACCAAGCTCATCCGGCAGAGCGACGCCAAGCGGCTCGACCTCGGCAGCCAGGAAACGGCCAACGAGCGGTCGATCTTCCAGTTCGTCAACGCCGATAGCGTGCAGACCTGCCAGTTGGTGGTCGGGCTGACGAGTTTTGCCCCGGGTTCGGTGTGGAACACCATGCCCGCGCATGTGCATGACCGGCGCATGGAGGCTTATCTGTATTTCGACCTCAAGCCCGACGCTCTGGTGGTGCATCTGATGGGCGAGCCGGAAGAAACCCGGCACCTGATCGTGCGCAACGAGCAGGCGGTGATCTCCCCGCCCTGGTCGATCCATGCAGGTGCGGGCACCGGGTCCTACACCTTTATCTGGGCCATGGCCGGCGACAATGTCGATTATACCGACGTCGAAAAGGTCGGCATGGATCAACTGCTGTGACGGACCTTTCGGCATTCAGCCTTCAAGGCAAAACGGTGGTGGTGACCGGCGCCAATACGGGGATCGGCCAAGGCATCGCAGTATCGGTTGGACGGGCCGGCGCGCGCGTGATCGGGGTTGGCCGATCCAGCATGAATGAAACTGCGGGGTTGCTGGCGGAACTGGCGGCCCCGTTCGTGCCAGTGCAGGCAGACCTGAGTTCAACCAGCGCCGCCCAAGCCATGTTCGATGCCGTCTGGGACCAACATGGCCCGGTGGATGGGCTGGTCAACAATGCCGGCATCATCAGGCGGGCCGATGCGGTTGACCTCACGGAAGCCGATTGGGACGATGTGATGGACACCAATCTCAAGAGCATGTTCTTTCTCTGCCAGGCTTTAGGGCGAAAGGCGCTGGCGGCGAACCGCACGGCCCGGATCGTCAACATCGCCTCCATGCTCAGCTTTCAGGGTGGCGTGCGAGTGGCGAGCTATACGGCGTCCAAGAGCGGCGTGCTCGGCATCACCCGGCTGCTGGCCAATGAATGGGCGGCGCGGGGCATCAACGTCAATGCCATTGCCCCCGGCTATATCCAGACCAACAATACCGCCGCCCTGCGGGCCGATCCGGAACGTTCGGCTGCGATCCTCGGGCGGATTCCAGCGGGGCGCTGGGGTGCCCCTGCCGATATTGGAGATGCGGCAGTGTTCTTGCTGTCCAATGCTGCAAACTACATGCATGGCGCTGTCATCCCCGTGGATGGCGGCTGGCTCGCGAGGTAATGAAATGAAGCTTTTTGCGCAGGCCAACGAAACCGCCTGGACCGGACTGGGCCCGGGCAATAAACGCCGGGTGCTGATCCACACCGACGAGCTGATGCAGGTCGAGTTCGCCTTCGAGGCCGGTGCGATCGGCGCCCTCCATAGCCATCCCCATATCCAGGTGAGCTATGTGGCGGAGGGCTCGTTCGAAGTCACCATCGACGGGGTAACCCAAACCGTCGGCCAAGGGGGCAGCTTCATCGTGCCGTCAGGGCTGGTCCATGGCGTCAAGGCGCTTGAGCGGGGCCGCCTCGTGGATGTGTTCACGCCACATCGCGCCGATTTCCTCTAAGCAGTTCTGCGGCCCTGCGGTCTGCCGATGAAAAGCGCTGATTATTGAACGTCTCGGTCACCTCGGAAGGCGTGAAAACTAGTTAGCGCTGTGCTAAGCGGCAAATGTCTGAAATTTCGGAGCTGCAGCATGGATCGGCTGATTGAAACTTTCGAAGCGATCGTCGGACCGGGACATGTGCATGTGGGCGAGCGCGCCACCCGCCGCTTCCGCAAGGGCTATCGCTATGGTGACGGGGAGATCCTCGCGGCGGTGCGGCCGGCAACGCTGCTCGAGCAATGGCGGGTGCTCGAGGCCTGCGTCGCGGCCGATGTGATCGTCATCTTTCAGGCCGCCAATACAGGCCTGACTGGCGGGTCAACGCCAGCAGGGAACGATTATGACCGGCCCATCGTCATCATCAATACGATGCGGATCGACCGGATCGACCTGATCGAGGAAGGGCGGCAGGTGATCGCCCTGCCCGGCGCCACGCTCGACAAGCTGGAAAAAGCCCTGCGGCCGATCGGGCGCGAGCCCCATTCGGTGATCGGATCGAGCTGTATCGGGGCTTCGGTGACAGGCGGGGTGTGCAACAATTCGGGCGGCTCGCTGATCCGGCGTGGGCCGGCCTATACGCAGTTTTCCCTTTATGCGCAGATCGATGCGGAAGGACGCTTGCAGCTGGTCAACCATCTGGGTGTGGCGCTAGGCGATGATCCCGAGACGGTGCTGTCGCGGCTGGACCGGAAGGATTACCGGGACAGCGACATCACTCATGCCAGCAATCAGTGGGCCTCGGACAAGCAATATTGCGAGCATGTGCGCGATATCGATGCCCCAACTCCGGCGCGGTTCAACGCCGATCCGCGGCGGCATTATGAGGCTTCGGGCTCGGCCGGCCGCATCGGCGTGTTTGCGGTGCGGCTCGACACCTTCGAGGCGGACAAGGATGTGACCGTCTTTTATATCGGCGCTAACGATCCCAATACGCTGGGGGAGATCCGGCGCGATATCCTGGCCAAGTTCGAGAACCTGCCCATTGCCGGGGAATATATCCACCGGGAGGCCTATGAGACCGCGCAGGTCTACGGCAAGGATTTGTTCCTGTTCATCCGCGCCTTTGGCACCGACAATGTGCCCAAGGCCTATGCGGCCAAGAGCTGGTTCGATGGCCTGACCGAGCAACTGCGGCTGGGCTCGACCATTGGCGATCACGTGCTCAACGCGCTGGCGCGGCTGTGGCCCGAGCACCTGCCCAAGCGGATGAATGCGTATCGCGACCGCTATGCCCATCACCTGCTGCTCAAGATGGGCGGCGCCGGAGTAGCCGAGGCGCGCGACTATCTTGCGGCGCGGTTGCCGACCGGGGATGCGGACTTTTTCGAATGCACCAAGGAGGAAGGGGAAGCTGCGTTCCTCCATCGCTTCGTCGTGGGTGGATCAGTGGTGCGCTATCGCGCCACCCACAAGCAAACGGTGGAGAATATCGTGGCGCTGGACGTCGCCCTGCCCCGCAATGCCATCGACTGGTTTGAAACCCTGCCGGCCACCATCACCGACCGGATCGAGCGCACGATCTATTGCGGGCATTTCTTCTGCCATGTGCTGCACCAGGAATATCTGGCCAAGAAGGGCGTCGATTGCCACGCGCTGGAGGAGGAGATGCTCGCGATCCTCGACACGCGCGGCGCGCAATATCCGGCCGAGCACAATGTGGGGCATCTCTACAAGGCGCAGCCGGCGCTTGAAGAGTTTTATCGGAGCCTTGATCCGACCAACAGCTTTAACCCCGGCATCGGCAAGACCTCGCGCAAGAAGATGTGGGCGACCTGATCAACCCGGTTCCGGCTGGGCCGCGCCGAGTTCGGTCTTGGCGCGGTGTTCGCGCAGATAGATGATGAAGCTGGAAGCCAGGATGATGGTCGCTCCGAGCAGCGTCAGCGGGCGTGGCAGGTCGCCAAAGAACAGATAGCCCAGGATAATGGCCCAGGGCAGCAGCGTGTACTGCAGGGGCGCGATGGTTGCCGCATCGGCCAGCTTGACCGCACGATTGACCCCGATATGGGCTACCATGGCCACAACGCCGAGCGCGCCGAGCAGCAGGAGGTCGGGCGCGGTTGGCGTGGTCCAGCTGAAGGGGGTCAGCACCAGGCCGGCCACCAGTGCGCCCGCGAGTTGGAACAGCACCAGCGTAGTATCGGGCGTGCCGCGCAGGGTGCGGCCGGTGATCATCATCAGGGCAAAGGCCAGCGTGCCGACCAAGGCAGCGCCCAGCGCGATGAAATTGATCTCACCGGAGGGGGTGAGCGCAACGAGCACGCCGACAAAGCCCAGGGCGATGGCGGCCCAGCGCACTGGCCCGACCTTTTCCTTGAGCAGGATTGGCGAAAGGGCTGCGACATAGATGGGCGCGGCCAGCCAATAGGTCATCACGTCGGCGAGCGGCAGGTAATACACCGCCCAGTAAAAGCAGAACACTTCTGCGGTAGAGAACACGACGCGCATGAACTGCAGCCAGGGGCGCTCAGCCGAAAGGATCGGGCGCAGTCCCGCTTTCCACAGGAAGGGTAAGAGGATCAGCAGCGCCACGGCGGAGCGCAGCAGCAGGACCTGACCGACCGAATAGGTCGAGACCAGCCACTTGCCAATCGCATCATTGAGCGAGAACAGGAACATCGCCAGCAGCATGACGAGCACCCCCATTCGAGCGGGGGACATGGCTGGCTTAGATGTGGTCACGTCACTTCTCCGTCGGCGCCTGAGCGGCGGTGGATGGCATCGGGGCGGGTAAACAACTCAGGCAGAAGCTCAAGCCCCAAGCCGGGCGCGTCGGTGACCGAAATCTCGCCTTTGCTGACGAGGGGCAACGCGGTCACAAGTTCGGTGTACCAGCCGGTGTAAAAGGCTCGCACGGACTCCTGGATCAGGGTGTTTCGCGCATGGAGCGAAAAATGGCAGGAGGCCATGAACACGACGGGACCCGTGCAATCATGGGGCGCCACCGGAATGTGGTGGGCTTCGGCGAGTGCAGCAATTTTCCGGGCTTCGGAGAGGCCACCGCACCAGGACAGATCGAGCATGGCAACGCCCGCGACACCGGTCGCGAGATAGTCGCGGAAGGCATGGGGATAGGCCAGCGTTTCAGAGGCACAGATCATCGCATCGGAATGGGGCGCATAGGCCTTGAGCGTCTCAAGGCTATCCATTCGAACAGGATCTTCGTGCCAGAAGGTGTCGTAGGGCTTGAGCGCGCGCGCGATGCGCTGGGCGGCCGGCAGTTTCCACAGCGAGTGGAACTCCACCATGATGTCCATCTTGTCCCCTACCGCACGGCGTATGCGCTCAAAGGGCGCCAGAGCGATGGTGAGCTCCTCGGCAGAGATATCCAGGCCATTGGTGCGCTCGGCCGCCAAGTCGAAGGGCCAGATCTTCATGCCGGTGATGCCCTGCTCGAGCAGGGAGTGGGCCAGATCGTCGGCGCGGTTGAGGAATGCGTCCAAGTCTTCGTATGGACCGGGAGCCGCTTCGCCCATGCCCCAATTGGCAACACTTTGCGCACGCGCGTCGCGGATGTAACGGTAGCCGGCGCAGGTGTTGTAGGTGCGGATCTTGTCGCGCGACTTGCCACCCAGGGCCACCGAGATCGGCACCCCAAGCACTTTGCCGAAGATGTCCCAAAGCGCGATATCCACCGCGGAATTTCCGCGTGTTTCGACACCGGCCCCGCGCCAGCCGAGATAACCGATCAGGTCCCGATTAATGGCCTCGATCTGCAGCGGGTCACGGCCGATCAGTTTTGGAGCAACTGTCTCGTGGATATAGGCTTCAACGGCTGCGGCGCCCATGAAGGTTTCGCCCAGTCCGGTGACGCCTTCGTCGGTGCGCAGAATAATCCAGACGATGTTGGCAAATTCGGCAAGCCGAAGCGTCTCGACGCCGGTGATCTTCATCTAGGCAATCCGGGAGCGGTTGTCCGCGCCGTGCTGAATAACGAGCAGCGGATTGGGTAGGCCATAAAGGTCAAACAAGAGGCGGGACCGTAGCACTGGTCCCGCCCCGTTCTGCGCTCGCGGGTTTAGCCGCGGATTTCAGTCAGAGCAGCGTTGACCCGCTCGACGACCTCGGCACCGATGGTGGCGGCGCTGCGCTCGTAGACGCCCTGCACGGCTTCGCGGATCTTGGCCATGTTCTCTGGCGAGATGTCGTTGACCTCGAGGCCCGCGTCCTTGATGCGCTGGAGCGACTGCTCGGAAAGCGTGCGGCTGGCCTTGCGCTGCACGTCGCGGCCAACCACGGAGCATTCCTGCAGGATCTGCTGCTCTTCGGCCGAGTAGGTGTCAAAGATCGGCTTCGAGAACAGGACCATGAACGGCGTATAGGCGTGGCGGGTGTTGGAGACGTAATCCTGCACTTCAAAGAAGCGCGAGGTGTCGATCGTCACATAGGGGTTTTCCTGCGCATCGATTGCGCCGGTTTCGAGGGCCGTGAACACTTCGCCGAATGCCATTGGCGTGGCGTTGGTGCCCAGCGTCTGGAAGGTATCGAGGAAGATGTTGTTCTGCATCACGCGAACGCGCATGCCCTTGAAGTCCTCAAGGCTTTCCACCGGACGCAGCGAGTTGGAAAGATTGCGGAATCCGTTCTCCCAATAGGACAAGTTGACCAAATTGTGCTTGGGCATCATGTCGGCGATGTACTGGCCGAACTCGCCATCCAGCAGGGCGTCAGCTTCCTGTTCGCTCGAGATCAGGAAGGGCAGATCAAACACGCCCAGTGCCGGCTCGATGGCGACAAGTGGCGAGCTCGATGAAATCACCATTTCCAGCGTGCCGGAGCGAAGGGACTGGGCGGACTGCAGATCGTCGCCCAGCGCCGAGCTCCAGAAGGCGTTGACGGTCCAGGCGCCGTCGGTGCGCTCGGCGATGCACTGGGTCATCGCGTCGACGCCGTCCCCCACCGGATGATCGGCGGCAATGCCGTTGGCGATGCGAATGGTGCGCTGGGATACTTCGGCGCTGGCCGGGACGGTCAGGGCCGCAATCAGGGTTGCCGATACGCTTGCGGCAAGAAGTGCCTTGAGTGTCATGTGGTTGTCCTCCTCTTTTGGACGTCGTTCTTTAGTCGTCAGGTCCTCGCGGCGAGGCTAGCGCAGCCAGCGCAACGGCGTGAGGACAAGTTCTGGAAACAGTACCAGCAGCAGCAGCACAAAACAGTGCGCCAGCAGGAACGGCATCACGCCGGTGATAACCTTGCCAAGCGGCACGCGCGCTACGCCGCTCACCACATTGAGTACGACACCAACGGGCGGCGTCAGCAGGCCGATGCAGTTGTTCATGATGAACAGGACGCCGAAGTAGACCGGGTCGATACCGGCCTGACGCACGATGGGCATCAGGACCGGGGTGAGGATGAGAATGGTGGGGGTGAGATCGAGCGCCGTACCGACGACGAAGACCAGCACCATGATGAGCAGCATCAGGAGCAGTTGGTTGCCCATCACCGGCTCAAGAATGCGGGTGATCTCGCCCGGGATGTTGGCGCTGGTGATGAGCCAGGCCGAAACCAGCGCACCCGCTACCAGGAACAGGACCACCGATGTGGTCTTGGCGGCGCGCAGGAACACCCAATAAAGATCGACGAGCTTGAGTTCGCGATAGATGAACAGGCCGACGAACATGGCGTATACGGCGGCGATCACACCAGCCTCGGTTGGCGTAAAGATGCCGAAGCGAATGCCGCCAAGAATGATCACGGGCATCATCAGCGCCCAGCCAGCACGCAAGGTGGCACGGCCGCGGGCACCCCAATCCTGCTTGGGCAGGACCTCGACGCCATCCCGGCGCGACACGATGGACCAAGCAACTAGCAGCGCCACCGCCATCAGCAGGCCCGGCACGATGCCGGCCAGGAACAGCTGAGTGATCGACACATTGGCGGCCACGCCAAAAACGATGAAGGCGATGGAAGGTGGGATCACTGGGGCGATAATGCCCCCCGCTGCGATCAAGCCAGCAGAACGAGGCACGTTGTAGCCGGCCTTGCTCATCATGGGGATCAGAATGGCGGCCAGCGCTGCCGTATCGGCGGCGGCAGAACCCGACAGCGAGGCCATGATCAGGGCTGCGAAGATGGCGACAAAGCCGAGGCCGCCACGGAGATGCCCAACAAAGGAGATGGCGAAATCGATGATGCGCTTGGACAGGCCACCCGCATTCATCAACTCGCCAGCGAGGATGAAAAACGGAATGGCCAGCAGAATGAAGCTGTTGGTGCCATCGACCATGTTCTGAGCGACGATCTGCGGATTGAAGATGCCCATATAGGTCATGAGCACGATGCCGCAGAACATCAGCGCAAAGGCGATCGGTGCGCCGATGGCCATGGCGCCCAGCAGTGACGAGAGGAATACGAACAGCGTCATTCGCCGCGCTCCAGCAAGCTGTCGATACTCTCGTAGTCACCCACGAACTGGGCGATCTCGCCTTCGGTCACCCGGCCGGTGAAAATTCGGAACAACCGCCAGATCGCGATCACACCAATGCCAGCCGCGGTAAAGAAGGTGACACCGAACACATAAGCCAGGGGCATGCCAGCGACTGGCGAACGCATGGAGGCGTTGATCGGCGCCTGCATCCAGGTGCCCCAGAACAGAACCACCACGCAAAACAGGATGAGGATGTTGGTCAGCGCCATGCAGATAATGCGGCCGCGGCGGCCGAACCGACGGACCAGCGTTTCGACACCCAGATGACCATTCTCACTGAAGGCCAACACGGCCCCGATAAAGGTGAGCCAGACAAAGAAGAACCGGCTCATCTCCTCGGAAATGACCAGGCCGGAATTAAAGCCGTAACGAAGCACGACATTGAGAAAGATCATGGCCGCCATGCCTGCAAGCAGCAGCACGAGGGATACCTCGATGATCCTGCCGATGCCCGAAGTGAGCCGCCTCATGGCAAGCATGCCCCGAGCGTGGCGAACGGAGTCGCATTGGTCACGATGATCTTCTCCCCACGGCCTGCCGCACATTGCGGCCTGCCGCTCTCCCCTCACGACTGTCCTGGTCAGCCGTCAATATAGACAACGGCTTAAATGACAGCGTATGTCATTGTCAACGGCTCACCTGCTGCGGACGGGTGCATTTGGAGGGGCGATGGGGGAAAATGGCAGAAGTTACAGGGCGGTAACGCTTAAGGATGTCGCGGCCGCTGCTGGTGTAAGCGTTATCACCGCATCTCGCGCTTTGCGGACGCCTGACATAGTGTCCGGGCTTGCTTTGGCGAGGGTAAAAGAAGCCGTTGCGAGTCTCGGCTATACACCTAACCAGGCAGCCCGCGCGCTCGCATCCGCGACCACCTCGACCATCGGGGTGATCATCCCATCCCTGACCAACCAGGTCTTTGCGGAAGTGCTGCGGGGCATTTTCGACGCGGCGGAAGGCACAGCTTACCAAGTGCAGCTGGGCAATTCGCGTTATACGAACCGCAAGGAAGAAGAGCTTCTGCGCTTGTTTGGTGCACAACGTCCCGCGGGGCTCGTGGTCGCGGGAATCGATCAAAGCGAATTGGCGCGTGCCATGCTCGACAGCTTCGGCTGTCCGGTGGTGCAGATCATGGACATCGGCGCCAGCCCAATCGACATGATGATCGGGTTTGACCACCGGGAAGGCGGGCGCGCCGCGGCGCGGCACCTGCTGGAGAAAGGTTATCGGCGCATCGGTTTCATTGGAGCCCGTATGGACCCGCGCGCGCAACGGCGGCTGGAGGGATATCGGGACGTTTTGCAAGCTGTCGATCTGTTTGACGAAAGGCTGATCTATACCAGCCCGCACCCATCTTCGGTCACCCGAGGCGCGGAGATGCTCGCCGATTTTCTGGAACTGGTGCCGGATGCAGATGCCGTATTCTGCAACAATGATGACATGGCCCTGGGCGCCCTTTTCGAGTGCCAGCGGCGACATATCCGGGTACCGAGCCAGTTCGGCATTATGGGTTATAACGACCTGGAATATGCTGCAGCTAGCGCGCCGAGCGTGTCATCGATCCGCACGCCGCGCTACGAAATGGGGCGCCAGGCGATCGGAATGATCATTGCCGCCGCGAATGGCGAGCGCCCTGTGCCCGCGGTGGTGAACCTTGGTTTCGAGCTCAAGGCGAGAGACAGTACGGATCGTCAGATCAGCGACTGACGCCAGCCTATCGCCAATGAAAAAAGGGGCCCGAGCGAACTCAAGCCCCCAGACAATCGCGAAACGTATTGGCCGCCCTATCGGGAGTTCCGGCCAATAACGGCGCCCGTCGCGCCACCGGCGACGCCACCGACAACGGCACCGGGCGTGCCAGCGACCGCGCCGCCGACAACTGCGCCAGCGCCAGCGCCAATCGCAGCGCCAGCGACAGTACGCTCAGTGGTGGTGCACGCAGTAAGGGACATGGCCCCAACAAGGACCAAGGCAATAGGTGCAATCTTCTTCATGTTTTCCTCCGGAGGTAAGATGGAGAGTGAACCACTAAAATCCTATGTGGTTCCAACCGAGATTGCCGCAACTTAGATCAAAGCCGCAAGGATTGTCGTTGAGGGAGTGGGACTTACCTTCCTGGATTGCCGAAATGAGCTCCTGGCGTCAGCCGGTTGTAGTGTAGGTGGCTAGCAACCAGGCCTTCAGCTCGGACTTATCCAAAATGGAAGCGGGCAACTGGTTGGGCAAGGCAAAGCCGTGCCGGCGCAGCGTCGCGCTCAGCGCGAGAGCGCGGTTTTGCGGGTTGACGACCTGCATTGTTCGTTCTGCGATCTCTGCCGCGAGGGTCTTGGACATGCGTTTTGTCAATGTTTCACTCCGAAGCTGACAGGCGCCAGTGAACGTAAAGCACGAGGCCAGCTTCTGTATGGCACTTCACTCTCGCGGGTTGAACCGGCAGAGCATGTTAACGGGCTGGAGACGAGCCTTGCGGCTGTGCGATATCATCCTATCTGGAACAAGTGCATGGCTCGCCGTGGGGAGATAGAAATGACCAACAAGTTCCGAACCTCCATTGTGTCCCTCAGGGCGATGGTGCCCGAAACGGCATTCACCGCCTCGACCCTGGGTACGATCCGTGAAGGCAGCGGCGTCGTCATCAACACCACGGGCCTGGTCCTGACCATCGGATATCTCATCACCGAGGCTGAGGAAGTATGGCTAACCACGCATGACGGGCGGGTTGTCTACGCCCATGTGCTCGGCATCGACCAGCAAACCGGATTTGGCCTCGTCCAGGCTTTGGGAGAACTGGATCTCCCTGCCCTTACCCTTGGCAGTTCCGGTGCCACCAAGTTGGGCGATATCGGCACTATCATTGATGGGGAAGGCAGTGAGGTGCTGACCGAGATAGTCGCCAAGCAGGAATTCGCCGGCTACTGGGAATATCTGCTTGATGAGGCGATCTTTACCGCCCCATTCCACCCTTCCTGGGGCGGAGCTGCGCTGGTGGATCCGCAGGGTCGGCTGATCGGACTGGGTTCGCTGCGCCTGCAGATGCTGCAACTCGGGCGCACCACGGACATCAATATGTTCGTGCCGATCGATTTGTTGAAGGACATCCTTGATGACCTCGTCAACCTCGGGCGGTCGCGGAACGAGCCTCGCCCGTGGCTAGGCGTATTCACGGCCGAGCAGAACAACGAGGTGATCGTGATGAGCGTCGCCGAGCACGGCCCCGCTGCAGACGCGGGGCTCAAGAGCGGGGACATCATTAGTGAGCTCGACGGCCATGCTATCAATGGCCTGAGTGATTTTTACCGCAAGCTTTGGACCACGTCGCCGGTGGGCTCCGAGTTCGCCTTGCGCCTGGTCCGAGACGGAAGAGACAATTGGGTCCGGGTAAAAACCGCGGACCGCAACAGCTTCCTGCAAAAGCCGCAACTGCAGTAACGAACAACGCCCCTGCCCCGAGGTATCGGAGCGGAGTGGGATGGTCAGGAGGTAATTTCTCGAACAGCCAAGTCGGCCATGGCCAGGATGGCGTCGCGAGACTTTGCCGCCGCGATGAACCGCCCATTGTGGCAGAAGCTCGCGCCCTCGACGCCGCAGATGGCCTCGAGATCGCCATTGGTCAGGCCAGCCCATGCGGCGGGAAGATCCGCGCGGAGCTTGAATTCGCCTTGCACGACGGGAATGCCGCCCAGGCACCAATCCTTGTCGCGGGGATGGACCACAAAGAGCAGGTGGTCGGCACCTGATTTCGCGATCGCTGATCGGTATGGCATGCCCTGGGGAAGCTCTAGGATCCGTCCTGAGCCGGCTGTTTCGATCGCCTGCAATACCACTTGTTCGGCACGCAATTTGGCAGCCCTGCGAGCGACATTGCCCTCAACAAACCGGCTGACGATGGCAAGAGCTTCGGCAAAGGCTCTGTCTTCGCTTGCCGGATCGGCCTGATCAAAGGGGGGCTTGAGACTATCCAGCAAAGCCGGCAGGGTCAGTTCGGCCAAGGCCCCGGCGACGGTGGCGCTGAGCGCGCCATTGTCCATCAGGTCGACCGGGAGAACGAATTCGCTGTCAAAGGAGGCGTGCACCTCATCCAAATTGGCGTCGATGATCCCTGAGGCACGGAGATAATCGCGTCCGTAATGCTTCCAGACCAAGCCAAAGGAGCTAAACGGCTCGCCGCTGTCCCGAACCGGCGCACCGCGCTGATGGTGATCGAAGATCTGTGCTGCGGCATCATAGGCGCCGCCAACATCGTAGATGATGCGGTCTTGGGCGGGAGTAATCCACTGTGCAGCGCGGGAGCGGATTAGTTGCGCATCGGGGAAGAGCCGGGTCAGAACGACGCTGGACAGGAGTTCGTCGGCGTGAAAGCCACCGGAGTGAGTAACGAGAAAGTTCGGCTGCAAAACGGGAACGCGCCTTTCTTGGGCAGAGCGATACCGCGCCTAGCATCTGGCTCGCCGATAAACCAGTGGCGCATGGCAACAAAAGTGCGGGAGGCGCCAAGCTCTACCCCGAATGGCGGATGATCAGAAGCGCAGGACTCAGCGAACAGCAGCCGATCGCTGAACCGGCCGCTCGGGGCAAATTGCGCAGTCTTCTGGGTCAACGCTGGCTTGGCTATCGGCTGGCGAAGTAGGGGTTCTCCGGGAAATCTCCTACCAAGCAGCGCGAGAAGCCGCGGGTGCCGGGCCGATAATCGAGCCGCACGCATGCCGCACGGCGGTCAGCTTCCGGAAACGCGGCGACATAGCCGCGGCCGGGCCGCAGCGCCGCGACGGAATCCACATTTCCCCTGGCGAGTGGCGGTTCGACGCGCCGAACCACTGGCTGCGGCTGAACAATAACCGCAGTTGGTGGTGATAAGACCACGACGCGCTCTCGAGACGTAGAACAGCCTGCCAGTGCCACAGCGGCTGCGAAGACTACAAGGACTTTACGCATGATGATCACCTCTGCTTGGAGAACACCCGTCTTATTGGTTTGTTCCCGAGCGCATTGAGGTGCAATTTCTGCTTATTTATGCGAGTATTTCTACAGTGACCGACGCGGTCCCGGAGCCGATCATGCCGATGGCCTGGGCAGCGCCTTTGGAGAGGTCGATGATCCGACTGCCGACGTAAGGTCCACGATCATTGATCCGCACGATGACGGACTTGCCGTTCTTCTTGTTGGTCACACGAACCTTGGTGCCGAACTTGAGGGATTTGTGAGCCGCGGTGAGCTGGTGCATATTGTACTTCTCACCATTAGCCGTGGTACGCCCGTGAAAGCCGGGGCCATACCAGGAAGCCACACCCGACAAAGTGCTGTCCTTGGCGAAAGCTTGTGGAGCCATTGGAACTGCGGCGAGGGTGAGGGAAAGAGCAACGGCGGCGGCTTTAAAAATCTTCTGCATTAAGGGAACGATATCTCGCTGTTGACGTTGAGGTCAGCATTAAAGGGATCGTTGCGGCCTCAATGGGCGGACAGAACGGCCGGATTAGGGTGATTCTGGGACCCTGCCGCATTGCGTCCTTATTGTGGGGCGTTGCTGCCCAACATGCGTCCAAATCGGGATCGTCAACCCTGCGACAGGTGTGCCTGGTCGACGCAGGTGGCGGTGTAGCTTGACATTGAGGACGCTCGCTAGGCGCCGCTGTAACCTGTGCTCGCACGTACCAGCGGAGATGTTGGGACCGTTGGAAACAAGGATTAACACTTCAATGCCGCGGAAAGCCCGTATTACAGGGCTCGGGAGATCGGGAGCGGAGCACGCAGCAAAGAACAGGAAACTACCCTTGAGGCACCCTCTCTATCTCGTGACCGGGGAGCGTCTTGCGGGTCGGCCAGCCGCAACTATCTAAGGGTCAAGCCGGTGCGCGATCCCCTCCTCGCGGCCGCCGGCGAAAAGAAGGCCCTGGCGCTGTAATAGCTGCCGGGGCC
The DNA here is from genome assembly GCF_058133495.1 of Devosia sp. Z6_126. NCBI lineage: Bacteria > Pseudomonadati > Pseudomonadota > Alphaproteobacteria > Hyphomicrobiales > Devosiaceae > Devosia > Devosia sp. Z6_126. The sequence goes on from NZ_JBYUNO010000002.1 coordinate 465,922, forward strand.
TTTGTTTTTTGTGCGGTGCCTGGCGTTGAGTGGTCGGGCTTAGAAGGTCTTTGCGCCGTTAACGAAGAGGCGCACGGAATACAGCGTCGTTGTGGCGCAGATAAAGAGCCGGTCCCGCTTGGGTCCGCCAAAGCAGACATTGGCGACCACTTCGGGAATGCGCACCTTGCCGATCAGGGTGCCGTCGGGATCATAAACGTGCACGCCATCCGCAGCCGAGGTCCAGATGCGGCCATCCGTATCGAGGCGGAAGCCGTCGAACAGCCCGGCCGTGCAATCCGCAAAGACTCGGCCGCCTGAGAGCGTGCCATTCTCGCCGACTTCGAAGACGCGCATATGGGCCGGGTTCTGCGGGCCATGGGTGCGGCCGGTGTCGACGACGTAAAGCAGCTTTTCATCGGGCGAGAACGCAAGGCCGTTTGGCTTGACGAAGTCATCACAGACAATGGTGAGAGCGCCGGAAGCGGGATCGATCCGGTAGACATTGGACGCGCCGATCTCGCTTTCGGCCTTGTTGCCCTCGTAGTCAGAATCGATGCCGTAGGTCGGGTCGGTGAACCAGATTGAGCCGTCTGACTTGACCACCAAGTCATTGGGGCTGTTCAGCCGCTTGCCGTTGTAGTTGTCGGCAAGGACCGTGATGGAGCCGTCATGCTCGGTGCGGGTGACGCGGCGGGTGCCATGTTCGCAGGTAACAAGGCGACCCTGGCGGTCAACGGTGTTGCCGTTGCTGTTGTTGGCGGGCTGGCGGAAGACGCTGACGGCGTCGCTGGCCTCATCATAGCGGAGCATGCGGTTGTTGGGCGCGTCGGACCAGACGAGGTAGCGCCCGGCCGGGAAGTAGGCGGGACCCTCGGCCCAATGGCAGCCTTGATAAAGCTTATGGACACTGGCCGTGGTGCACGGCAGGCGCGCAAAGCGTTCGTCCAGAATCTCATAATCCGATGCAGCCAAAATACCCTCCTCCGAGATTGCTTCTTGGGCTCTTACCTGAGCGCCTGACGCGTGCCAGTGATGGCGATCGCGGCAACGATGATCAGGCCGGTAAAGACGTCCCGCAAGCCCGAGCCGAAGCCTGCGGTGTTGAGCAGCGTGGACACCATGAACAGGAACAAGGCGCCGCCCCAAAGGCCGGGGACATTGGCCCGCCCGCCCGCGACCGAGGTGCCGCCGAGCACGACCACGGCGATTGAGGTCAGCAGGTATTCGCGGCCCATCGACAGCGAGGAACCACCCGAAAATCCGGCCAATAGCGCGCCGCACAGCGCGGCAAGAGCGCCGGAAAGCACATAGGTCAACAGCCGCGTGCGCTCGACCGACAGGCCAGCGAAGCGGGCGGCGCGCATGTTCTGGCCAGTGGCGAGCACGGTGCGGCCATAGATGGTGCGGTGCAGCACGATTCCCGCCACGACCGACAGCGCGATGGCGACGATGGCGAGTACGGGAACACCCAGAAAGCGCGAGAAGGTAAAATCGGAGAGCGCTGCGGGCGGCTTGATCTGCAAGCCGCGGCCATAGCTGATGCCGACGGACTGGATGATGAAGCTCGAGGATAGGGTCGCAACGATGGGCGGGATGCGGAGCAGTCGGATCAGCAGATAATTGAAGCCACCAATCAGGAGGCCGCAGGCGAGCGCGGCAAGGAGACCCCAGAGGATAAGGCTGTTCTGCCCATCCATGACCTTCATGGCGACGGCGCTGGCCAGGCCAATGGTGGCCGGGATCGAAAGGTCAACATTGCCGGGCCCGAGGGTGATGACGAACATCTGGCCCAAGCCCACCATGACGGTGAACACCGAGAAGGACAGGGCGGCGACGAGCATTCCCTGGGCGCCCTGCCCTGCAATGGAAAAGGAGAGCACCCAGACCAGGAAGGCGCCGAGGAATGACCAGAGCCAGACCGGAAGACTGTTTAGGGTGAACCGCGAAAGGGAAAGGGTCTGATCGGTCATTTTTCAGCTTTGCTGATGAGCACGCGAGCGGCGAGGATGATGATCAGGAACATGCCTTGGGCGCCGACCTGCCATTCCTGCGGAATGCGGCCGCCCGGCAGGAACGGGACCTGGAAGAAGTTCAGGGCCGAGGATGCCAGTTGTAGCACCAGGGCTCCGATTACCGCGCCGATGGGCGAGATGCGACCGCCAACGAACTCGGCGCCGCCGATCACCGCTCCGGCGATGGAGAGCAAGGTGTAGCCGGTGGCCATGTTGGCGTCGGCGCTGGAGGACACGCCGACGAGCGTCATGCCGGCCAGAATGCCGAAGATACCGGCTAGGGCGAACATGGCAACCTTGGCCTTGAGGATGGACCAGCCGGCACGATGGACCGCGCGGGCATTGCCGCCAACGCCGCGCAGCACCGCGCCATAGGAGGAGCGCATCAGGATCAGGTGCACGACAAGGCCAATCACGATCGCCAGCAAGACCGGCATCGGGATGAACGGGGGCTGGAGGGCCATGAAGTCGCGCAGCAAGCCGGGAGCCGAGCCACCGGGCGTCGGACGGATCAGGAGGGCGAGGCCGGCCCAGAAAAAGCTCAGGCCCAGGGTCACGACGATGGAGGGGACATTGCGCAAGTGAATGATGACGGCCGCCAGCATGTAAACCAGCACGCCGCCGGCCAGCATGAGCGCGGCAAGGAGGGGCGCTTCAGGCATATAGGTGGCGGTGACGCAGGCGACGAAGCCGACAAAGGCACCGATCGACAGATCAAGCTCGTTGGTGGCCATGACGCACATCTGGGCGATGGTGGCCAGAGCGACCGGAATGGCAAGGTTCAGCATCAGGTTGAGGCCGAAATAGCTGATCGCCCGGGGATTAAAGTACCAGATCGCGGCAAGCACGATGACGAGCGAGACGGCCGGCAGGGCGCCGCGCAGCAGGCGCTGACGGGAGGACGCAGCCAGGTTCTGGCCGCGTGCCGTGGTCGAAATGTCGGTGGTCATGCCGCGTCCTTGTCCTTGAACGAGGAGCCAATCACGCTGGCCTCGGTAATGTCAGCGCCCTGCAGTTCGCCCACGATGCGCCCGTTCTGGAACACGTAGACGCGGTCGCAATATTCGAGTTCTTCGAACTCGGTGGTGTACCAAAGGAAGGTTCGGCCGCCCGCTGCCTGCTCGGCAATGATGTCATAGACTTCAAGCTTGGTGCCGATATCGACGCCGCGCATGGGATCGTCCATCAGCACCACGGCGGATGTGGTCGAGAGCGCCCGGGCAAAGAGCGCCTTTTGCTGGTTGCCCCCGGATAGAGAAAGAATTTCGTCGTCAAGCGAGGGCGCCTTGATCGCCATGGTTCGGCCCCAGCGGCTCGAAAGCTCCCGCTCCTTGGCGCCTGACAGAAGCAGGCCGTTGCGGAGCACCGGCAGCGAGCCGACCGCGATGTTGTCGGCGATGGACCAGAGCGGGAAGATGCCATCGGCTTGCCGGTCGCCGGCAACGAAGGACACCGCGCCCGCGACGGTGATTTCGGGCTCGCGGGCGCGGGCCGCTTCAAAAACCTGCACCAGGAATTCGGTCTGACCATGCCCCGACAAGCCAGCAAGGCCGATGACCTCGCCGCGCCGGGCAACGAAGGGCAGCCCCCTGCCCGCCCGTTCGGCCTTGACGGCAATGGGAGCGTCGGCGAGGGAGCGGATCGAGCGCTCGCGCGCGGCGCGGTCAGGATGCTCGCCGCCGCTCATCAGATCGACGAGGCTTTCGCGCGAGAAGTTAGCGACCGGGCCGGAAGCCACGAGTTGGCCATTCTTCATCACCGCGATCTGATCAGAGTAATCGAGGATTTCGCCCAGCATATGCGAGATGAGGATGCACGAGACCCCGTTTTGCACCTCCTTGCGCACGAATTCCAGTAACTGGCGCGAAGTGGTCGCATCAAGTGAGGATGTCGGTTCATCGAGGATCACGAGGCGCAGCACGCCTTCGCTGACGGTGAAGGCTCGGGCGATCTCGACCATCTGGCGGCGGCCGATGGAGAGGTCGGAAACTACGGTGTCGGGCGAAATGTCGTGGCCGGGAAAAATGCGCTCCAGCATGGCGCTGATCAGCGCACCGGCCTTTTTGCGCCAGCCCCAGCCCTTGATGGAGGGGTGGAGGATGCGCGCGTTCTCGGCCACTGTGAGGTTGGGGCACAAGGACAGTTCCTGAAACACGCAGCGCAGCCCCAGGGTTTGCGCCAGGTGCACCGAAATCTGGTCGTACTGCTGCCCGCCGGCCTGGATGCGGCCCTGATCGGGTCGCAGCGTGCCGGCAAGGACATGCATCAAGGTCGACTTGCCGGCCCCGTTATGGCCGACAAGTCCGAGGCACTGGCCCCCGGCAATCAACAAGTTGACGTCGGACAGGGCGCGCACCGCGCCAAAGGAGCGGGAAACACCCGCCAGCTCAATTGCCGATCCGTTTGGCGCGGTCATGGCTTACTTCTGCTCTCGCCTAGAGGTTGTCTGCGATGGCCTGGATGGCTTCCTCTTGCGAGTATTCCTTATTGGCAACGCCGCCGACCGGCGTGTTGGCAACAGCTTCATCCAGCGTTTCCTGGGTGACGGTCAGGTAGGGAACGGTCACGTCCTTGGGGATTTCCTTGCCGTCAAGGATCTGCTGGGCAACCCAGAAGGCGAGCGTCGAGATGCCGGGCGCGATGGTGCCGGACCAGGTCTCGTAACCATTGGCATCGCGCTGCTCCTGCCACCAGGCCAGCTCGTCCTGACGGTTGCCCATGATGATGATCGGCACATCACGGCCGGCAGCACGGAAGGCCTGAGCCGCGCCATAGCCGTCGCCGCCCTGGGTGACGATGGCATCGATCTCGGGCAGCGAGGGCAGCACGGTCGACACAGCGCGCTGGGCCGTGGCCTGATCCCAGTTGCCGGTAGCTTCACCCACAATGGTGAAGTTTGGATGAGCCTTGACGCCGTCGGCGATACCTTCATGAATGAGGTTATCAATGGAAGTGCCGGCAAGACCACGGATTTCCAGGAGATTACCGCCTTCGGGAAGACGGCCGGCGAGATAGTCGAGCTGCTGCTGGCCGAGCTGCTTGTAGTCGACCGCCACGCGCCACGCGCAAGGCTCGGACACAGTGCCATCAAACGAGACAACAACGATACCGGCGTCGCAGGCGGCCTTGACGGCGCCGTTCAGGGCGTCGGGGGAGGCGGCATTGATGACGATGGCGTCGTAGCCCTGCAGGATCAGGTTTTGGACCTGGGCGGCCTGGGTGGGCACTTCCTGATCGGCGGTGGTGAAGGTGTCGACGGCCGCGACGATCCCGTCAGCAACGGCCTGGCTCGTCACCTTCTCCCAGCTTTCGAGCATGGCCTGACGCCAGGAATTACCGGCATAGTTGTTGGACAGGGCAATGCGCTTGCCCGATGTTTCGGCATGCGCAATGCCGGTCAGGCTGGTCGATGCCAGAACTGCAGTCAGCAGAATCAGTGAACGCTTCATTGATATTCCTCCTCGCCGCCAGGCGGCCCTATGAACCCCTCGTCAGCTCGCGCAACACCTGAGCAGCTTACCTGCTTCTTTGGACGGGTCGCTTCGCACCAGGTTGTCGGATGCGAGCTGGCTCTGTTCTGTCCGATTTCGTAGTATATAGGATATTGATTAGCAAGCTGGCTTGTGGTGGTTTGCAGAGCAGGTTGCTGATGGGGAGCCGTGAAGACGTGGCGTGCCTGGCGTCGTGCTGCAGGACGCGCCATCGGAAAGGACGATTATGCCGGCGGCGGACAAGACCCTCGACAAGACCAGCCTGGCCGAGCAGGCCTATAATCACATTCGCGACCTGGTGCTCGACCAAGCCGTCGAGCCCGGTGAGGTGATCGGCATCGATGTGATCGCGAGCAAGCTGGGCGTGTCCCAGACCCCAATCCGCGAAGCCCTGGCGCGCCTCGAAGGGGACCGGCTCGTCGTACGTCTGCGCAATGGGCGCTACACGGCGGCGCCGGCCATGTCCCTGCTCGACTACGCGCATCTGTTTCAAACGCGCTTACTGCTGGAGCCTGCGGCCGCGGCTCTCGCGGCGCAGCATCGTACCGAGCAGACCATTACGACGCTCGAGCAGTCGATCAAGGGAATCAACTCGGCCGGACGGGGCCCACGCAGCCAGCTGTTCGTGAACTTCGTGGACGCAGATGCCCTGTTCCACCAAACCATCGCCGCCGATTGCGGCAATATCTTTATTACCGGCGCCCTCGCGCAGTTGCAGGCCAATCATCGCATCGGGCCGCTTTATCGCAATCGTGGCGTGGTCGATGCCGATGCGGTGATTGCCGAACATACAAAGATCTGTGCCGCTATTCGTGCTGGCGATGCCAAGGGCGCCGAAGACGCCATGCGGCATCACATAGAGCGGGCACGCGACGTCATCCTGGCCTGGGTGGAGGATGCCCCGGCCGAGCATGATAGCACCAAAAAAGGGTAGGAGATCCCCATGCCGTTCATCAACATCCGACTCGTCCGGGAAGTCATCGCTGATGATCCCGAAGGCAAGAAGGCCCAGATCGCGCGCAAGGTGAGCGACGCGGTGACCGAAGCGACGGGGCTGGCGCCCGAGGACGTCTGGGTGGTGTTCGAAGAGGTTGCGGCGCGCGACTGGTATGTCGGCCCCACCAATGTCCATACCCGGCGAAATCTCGGCTAGGTCCGCCGGATCAAGCACGCCACGGAATGGCAGTGGCTGCAGCCACCGCGCTCTTGCGCGGGCGACCGCGATTGCCTCGCGACCCCTCACCCAACAAGAACTGAAAGCGCTGATATGACGGATGTTTCTGCCGGCACCATTACCATTGCCCCCGAGGAGCTGGAGGGACGAGTCCAGGGGGCGCTGCGGGCAGCGGGCGCGAGCGAAGCGTCGTTGCTGGCTGCGACCAAGGCGATGATGCATGCTTCGATGCTTGGGGTAGACAGCCATGGCGTGCGCCTCGTACGGCATTATTGCCAGATGCTGGGTGGCGGCCGGATCAACAAGAACCCGGAACTGCGCGTCGAGCACAAGGGGGCTGGCAGCACCATGCTCGATGGGGATGACGGGCTGGGTCATTACGCCTCTTACCGTGCGATGGATATTGCCTGCGAGCGGGCCAAAGAAAGCGGCATTGCCGCGGTGGGAGTCCGCCGCTCGTCCCATTTCGGCGCCGCGGGTGCCTATGCCCTGGAGGCCGCGCATGCGGGCATGATCGGCTTTGCCACCACCAACACCGATTCCATGGTGCCGCTGTTTGGTGGCGCCAAGCGCTTTCACGGCACCAATCCGCTGGCCTTTGCCGCCCCCCTGCCCGGCCACAAACCCTGGCTGCTGGACATGGCGACTTCCTCGATCCCGATGAACCGCGTGCTGCTGCATCGATCGCTGGACAAGGAACTGCCGCCCGGTGTTGCGGCCGATGAGAGCGGCGGCACCGTGACCGACCCGCATAGCGCCGAGATGGTTCTGCCATTGGGCGGGGACGAGTATGGCTACAAGGGCGCGGGGCTAGCGGGCCTCGCCACGCTGCTTTCGGCCGTGCTCACCGGCACAACCCTCGATGCCGATTTCATCCCGATGGTCGGGGCGGACGATATCAGCACGCCCCGCAATATGGGTCACTTCGTGCTGGCGATCGATCCTGACCATTTCGCCGGCCGGGCCATTTTCGAGATGGGCATGTCGCGCTATATCGCCTCCTTGCGCGAAGCTCCCACGCGGGAGGGACACGAGGTTATGGCGCCCGGCGACCGGGAATGGAGGCGGGCCGAACATCGGCGCCAGCATGGCGTCCCGATCGATCTCGATACGGGTCGGTTCCTCGACCTTGCCTGATGCAAAGATTGAGCCGGCCACGTGGCGCGGCCGGCTCAATGGTGGTTAGGCGGCTTTCTCGGTGACGTCGCCGCTGTGGCGGATTTCGGTACCGAGGACTTTGAGGCATTCGCGGATAAAGGCGGCAAGAGCCGTCCAACCCTTGGCTGAAACCATGGTGCCGTCCACATAGGCTTCGGTGGGCGACAGATCGATATAGGTGCCGCCGGCCAGGATCACTTCGGGCTCGCAGGCGCCGAGAGCCGCGACTTTCTTGCCACGCACCACGCCATCCACCGCCACCAGGATCTGCACGCCGTGGCAGATGGTGAAAATGGGCTTGTTGGTTTCGTGGAAGTGCCGGACCATGGCCTGCACGCGCTTGTCGGTGCGGATATATTCGGGACCACGGCCGCCCGCGGCATAGACGGCGTCGTAATGGTCCAGCTTGACCTCATCGAAGCTTTTGTTGAGCTGGAAATAGTGGCCCATCTTTTCGGTATAGGTCTGGTGACCTTCAAAATCGTGCAGGGACGTGGCGATGATGTCGCCGGCCTTCTTGTCGGGGCAGACGACGTGGACCGTGTGGCCAACGGCTTCCATGGCCTGCTGATAAACAAAGATCTCGTATTCCTCGGTGAATTCACCGACCAGCATCAGGATTTTCTTGCCTGGCATTTTGCGTCTCCAGTGGTTGTATGGGGGGGGCCAGCACTGGGCTGGCCCTGCAGCTATCAGAACGGGGAGTCAGGGAAGTAATATTCAGCCGCATTGTCCTTGGTGATCAAGGGCGCGTCGAGCTTTACAGAACCGCGCACCGGAGCCTGCCCGTTGAACTGGGCAGCGGTCATGTAGATCGCGGTCTTGATCATGGACGGCGGATAAGGCGTCTCGATCGGGGTCATGGGGTCACCCGCCATCACCTTTTCGATGATTTCCTTCATGCCATTGCCGCCGAGCGCATATTTGATTTCGGTGCGGCCAGACTGCTGGATGGCTTCGAGTACGCCGAGCAGCATGTCGTCGTCATTGGCCCACACGGCGTCGATATGGGGGTACTTGGCGAGATAGTCCTGCATCAGGCTGAAGGCTTCGTCGCTGTTCCAGTTGGCATACTGGATGTCGAGCACATTGATGTCAGTGCCTTCGATCGTGTCCTGGAAGCCCTGGATACGCTCGTCATCGATCACGGTGGGAATGCCGCGCAGCACCACCACATCGCCCTTGCCGCCGAGATTGTCGATCAGGAACTGGGCCGTAGTGGAGCCAACGGCGATGTTGTCGCCGGCCACGTAAAGGTCCTGGATTTCGGGATCCGTCAGACCACGATCAACCACGGTGATGAAGGTGCCGGCATCCTTGATGCTCTGGACCGGCCCTGTCAGTTCCTCGGAGGAATGGGGCAGGATCACGAGGGCATCCGGCTGGCGGGTGGCGGTCAGATCCTCGAGCGCGCTGACCTGGGCGGATGCCGAAGGTGAAGTCTTGACGACAACTTCGATATTGGGGAATGCGGCCTGGATTTCTTCGGCTGCGGCCTGGGCGTGGTAGACAACACCGGCGGTCCAGCCATGGTCGGCGGCCGGGATCGAGACGGCGATCAGCTTTTTTTCCTGGGCGAGAGCAGGCACGGCCACGAGCGCGGCGGCGACACTGATCGCGGCAAGCATATTCAATCGAGACATAGTTTCCTCCCTTTGACCTTTCGCAGGTGCAAGCCGTTCGGTCGCTTTACGGCTGCGCTTTCGAGAACCTCTGTACGAGCATCGCAATGATGATGATGACGCCTTGCACCGCGGCGACGAGGTATTCGGAAATGAAATCGGACAGCACCATCAGATTTGCGATCATTTCAAGGATCACGGCGCCGGCGATGGTGCCCCAGATGCGCCCCTTGCCACCGCGCAGGGCGGTGCCGCCGATCACGACGGCGGTGATCACCTGCAACTCCCAGAGGAGCCCGGTGGTGGGGGTGGCGGCCCCGAGCCGCGGGACGTAGCAGATGGCGGCGATGGCCACGCAAACGCCCTGAATGACGAAGGCGGTGGTGCGGATCTTGGGGATGGAAATGCCGGAAAAGCGCGCCACTTCCTCATTGGCACCGACAGCGGCGCAGCGGCGGCCGAACTTGGTCTTGTAGAGCAGGAAGGCGCCGATCAGAGCCACGACGATCGAAACGATGATGGGGATCGGGATGCCCGCCAGAGTGCCGAAATAGATGGGCCGGAAGGGCTCGCGCAGGCTGCGGTCGATCGGGATCGTGCCGCCATTGGACATGAAGGTGATGAGCGCGCGGAAAATGCCCATCGTGCCTAGGGTCACGATGAAAGGCTCGATCTTGCCGATGGTGACGATGAGGCCGTTGAACAGCCCGCACAGCGCACCGACGCAAAGCACCAGCGCCATGCCGGCGATGATGGCATTTGCTCCCAGACTGGGCACGAGGGCGTTCATGAACATGATCATGACGCCAGTTACAAAGGCTGCCATGGAGCCGACGGAGAGGTCGAGGCCGCCGGAGGAGATGACGAAGGTTGCGCCCACCGCGATGATGGCGATGAAGGACGAGCGGGTAATGACATTGGTCAGGTTAGTGGGCGAGAGGAAATCGGGGTTGACGAGGAAACCGACGATCACCAGGACGGCCAAGGCGATGAAGGGACCCAGATCCACCCAGTTGATGCGCCCGAGCAGGGTTTCGCGCGGTGATGCGGCACTGATTTCAGCCACGGGCATTTCCTCCAGTTGAACTGGCGGTTGTCCCGCCACTTGTTGCGGCAAGCACCACCGCATGTTCGGTGATGGCGTCGCCCTCCAGTTCGGCCACGAGCCGGCCCGACCGCATCACGAGAATGCGGTCACACAGGCCCACCAGCTCCTGCAGTTCCGAGGAGATGACGATGCAGGACTTGCCCTCGCGCACCAGCTTGTCGATGAAAGTGTAGATCTGGCTCTTGTTGCCGATATCGATGCCGCGCGTCGGCTCATCGATGATGACGACTGAAGGGTTGAGCAGCATGATCTTGGCCAGCAGCAGCTTTTGCTGGTTTCCGCCCGAGAGCTGACCGGCCTGCAATTGGCGGCTGCGCACGCGGATATCATATTCCTGCACCGCGCGATCGAGCTGCTGATCTTCGAGCTTTTGCTCGAGATATGGTTTGCGATATATCCAGGACAGAGCCGTCAGCACCAGGTTGGGTGCCAGTCGCTCCCGCAGCAGCAGACCCTTGCCCTTGCGATCTTCTGTCAGATAGCCGATCCCGGCCTCGATGCCATCGGCAACCGAACGGATATGGGTCTTCTTGCCGCCGACGCGCACGGCACCGGTCTTGGCGGGCCGCAGTCCCAGCAGGCCCTCAAAGAGCTCGGTTCGCCCAGCCCCGATCATGCCGCCAAAGCCGAGCACTTCGCCCGGGCGGGCGACGAAGGAAATGTCGTGCGCGAAACCTGGCACATCGGCATGCTCGACTTCGAGCAGCGGCGCTGCAGTGGAGAGGCCGCGCTTGTGTGGGTAGAGCATAGCCAGGTCGCGTCCGACCATGAGGTTGGCCATGTCCTGCTGGGTTAAATCAGCGGCGGGATAGGTGCCGATCTTCTTGCCATCGCGGAGCACTGTGATGCGATCGGCGAGAGCTTCGACCTCATCCAGGCGGTGGGAGATGTAGAGCACGGCTGCGCCCTGGTCCCGTAGGCCACGCACGATCGCCAGCAGAGTTTCGACTTCGGTGGCGGCGAGCACCGCGGTGGGTTCATCGAAGATCACCATGGTGTGCTCTTCGAGCAGGGCACGGGCGATTTGCACCAGCTGGCGCTGGGCGATGGGAAGATTGCGAACCAAATCCCGGGGGGAAGCGGTGCAGCCGATCGCCGCGAGCCGCTCGGCGGCGATGCGCTCCATGGTCGCGTCATCGACCAGCCCGTTGCGACCGAGTTCGCGGCCTAGAAAAAGGTTTTCCACCACGGTGAGACCGTCGGCGAGCAGGATCTCCTGATGCACCAATACAATGCCGGCATTTTCGGCCTGCACCGGCTTGCTGAAGTGTGCGGGCTGACCGTGATAGGTGATGGTACCGGTGGTGGGTTCCACATGCCCGGAAACCAGGCGCATCAGCGTAGATTTGCCAGCGCCGTTCTCGCCGATAATGGCGTGGATTTCCCCGGCGCGGATATCCAGGTCAACGCCGCTCAGCACCGTGATCGGGCCATAGGCTTTGCCGAGATCCTGCAATTGCATCAGCGGCTGCGCTGTGGTTTGCGCCCGATCCTGGAGCACAGCGTGCGCGACCCCGGTCATTCGAAAACCGGCAGCAAGCGGTCGCGCGAGCGCTCGATGTGGGCCCGCATCGCCTGCTCTGCGGCCTGCCCGTCACGCGCTTCAAACGAAGCAATAATCGCCTCGTGCTCCTCCAGCGCTTCCGCGGTGACGCGCGAGTGGAACATCAAGCGAAAGATGTGGAAGTGGACATGCTGGTGTGCCAGCGTATCCCGGATCAGATCGTTGCCAGCGGTCTGGACGATCATGTCGTGGAACACCGCGTCCTGCCGGGCAAATTGCGAATAGCGCGCGCGTTCATCGCCTGATTTGGCGCGCCGCCCCATAACCCCCGCAGCTTCGGTGAGTGCAGCAAGGTTCTTGTCGGTGAGGCGCGCAACGGCCTCCCGGGCAGCATGAGGCTCGAGCAGAAGGCGAAGTTCATAAAGGTTGGCGAATTGTCGAACCGAGATCTGTGGGGCGGCGCTAAAGCCGATGAGATGAGTCTTGTTGACCAGCCCCTCACCCTCTAGGCGCCCCAAGGCCTCACGGATGGGAGTCTGCGAGACGCCAAGCTCGCGAGAAAGATTGTCGACGGTGATGCGGGCACCAGGCGCGATCTTGAGCGCCATCAGCTGGGAAAAGATTGCCTCATAGACTTCGTTGGCGAGACTGATCGGGCGCGGGATTGGCGCGGCGCTTTTGTCCGCCTCCATTTTCGCATCTCTCGTGAGCACGTGCCGAGCCATTGCTTCCCCCTCGCAATGACAAACAGCTAGCACGACATACCTCGACATGCAATCGTATATGATATTGGATTGCGGACGCAGCAGTTGCTCCGAGTGGCCTCGGGGCGCACACGAGGCTCAGCATAGGAAGTGGCCAGTGCGAAAAACGGATGACTTGCAAGCTGGGGAAATGATGGTGGAAGATGCCAAGGACCTGTTTCGGACACGCGATCACGTGCCGGACTTTGAGGGCTACCTGAAAGAATATGCCGGCCGCAGCGCCCTAGCGCGGCATAATCCCCGGGCTGTACTGGACCTTGAGTACGGGCCCGAGCCAGACGAAAAGCTCGACCTGTTTTTGCCACCGCCCGCGGCCGCCCGGGTGCCGGTGCATCTCTTTATTCATGGCGGCTATTGGCGGATGTTCAGCAAGGACGACTTCTCCTTTATTGCCGATACGGTGGTCGCTGCCGGCGCCATCGCCGCTGTTATGGACTATTCCCTGATGCCAGCGGTTCGCATGGAGACGATTGTAGCGCAGGTCCGCCGCGCTGCCGATTGGCTTGTAGCGAATACACCTCGCTTTGGCGGCGACCCGAACCAACTGAGCGTATCGGGCCACTCCGCTGGCGCCCATCTGTGCTGCACGCTGCTGCAAGCGGATTTCCTAGTAGCGCCTAAGAGCGCGCTCCTTCTCAGCGGTATCTATGACCTAAAGCCGCTGCGGTCGTCCTTTCTGCAGCCAATGATCGGCCTGATGGAGGACGAGGTCACTAAATTCTCGCCTCTCTCGGGAAACTATCGTGCAGGCGGCGATGTGCTGCTGCTGGTCGGGGAGCAAGAAACCCTGCCGTTCCATTCCCAGGCAGACGCGATGCAATCGCGGCTTGCTGCCCAGCAGGTGCCAACCAGAAGGATCGATATCCCGGACAGCAACCATATGAGCATAGCTCTTGACCTCGGGGTCGGCTCAACCGCAGTGGGCCAACTCCTGACCGCCGCCATCAAGAGCACCATAGGCTAGACTTCTCCCCACTTATTCAACGTGGCGCGGGAAGCGCTTTACTCCGTTGCCGCTCCGGGGCATCTAGCCCCGCATGTTTTTCATCCTGTCCAAGATCTTCTGGCTGTTCGTGCAGCCCGTCAGCCTTACCTTCGTGCTGTTTTTGGCGGGATGGATGTTGAGCCTGTTGCGCCGTCGACTAGCGGGGCTGGTATTCGTTGACCTAGGGCTGTCCAAGCCTTTCAGCACGCCAGCACCGAAATGGCGCCGTGGCTGCGCCTGGCTACGGTCTCGATCTCGTGGCAGCGAGCCACGTGCTGGGACAAGTCCCGACATTGCCAATGTTTCGAGCCATCCTACACCGCCGCCTGCTGGCGCAGGGTCTTGGGATTAATGGTCAGAGCCTTGGCGACACGCTCTTCAGGAATGCCCCGCCGGCATAATTCGCCACACTACGGACTGTGTCAGCGGGTTAGCCGTAGGCCAATAACGGAGCGCGAGTTACGTTAGCATGGGCAATCATGTGACATGTCGGCGGTCAATATTATACCTTCAGCGTCCGGCAAAAAGGCAGCACCTACAACCACCACTACGGCTGGCACAAAGAAGCTGGCATCAAATCCAACCAGAGCGCAGCGCGATCACATAACGGTAGAGGCCCCAGGCAAGCACACGATACCGGCCCGAGTTGGCGGAAGCTTAGTTTGTCGAAGAAAAATAAAGCTTAGCCCAACTGCGAATACGACGCTCGGCAGGCTTATAGCATCGGCACCCACTACCTGGATGCGCGTGTTCGCAAAGATCACCGCTGCTCCACCCAAGCGCCGGCCATAACCCGGAACACCTGCGTTGGCCGCTGTGAGCTCTGGAGACTACCCCAGTTTTACCCGCGCATGAGCGCGAGGAAACGTTGGTAATTATGCCCCAAGATAGCGTAAAAAATAACCTGCAGCGGCGACGCCGGCTCGTTCAAAAACCTGCCTGAGCTGAAAATGACTACAAAAATGGATGTCGCCTTACCGGAAAAATGCCGGCGGCGAGGTTGCCCCGTCCCCTCTCGCTCCGGGTCACAGACCGGCCTCACAGCACTGACTTACGATTGTGTCCACCGGAAGCTTGTCCTTCATACAAGACCCCTGAATGAGTTGCAGATTTTACATCTTTGGGCCGACTACGCCCCCTAGGCAGCGTGTCATCTCCGCTGCCGCGCTGGCGACGAGCTTTCCAAGAACTGGAATGCGCGAACCTACAAGTCGGCTTGGCAGGCCTGAAATGGAGAGAGCACAGACAACCTCCGCATGGCTGTCATAAACTGGTGCGGCGACACATCGAAGCCCAGCGACATACTCTCCGTCATCCACCGCATAACCTTCGCTCCGGATCTCGGCGAGTTGGAGTTGCAGCGCATCTCGGCAGGTCAACGTCTTTGCGGTAACGCGACGCATGCCGTGGCGCGCGAGAAACGACGACACTTCTCCGCCGGAGTATGCTGCCAGAACCGACTTGCCCATCCCCGAGGCTGTCATTGGCGTTCGCCCGCCAATGCGGGATATCGCACGGGTGATTTCCCGGCTTTTCATCTGGTCAACGAGAACGATCTCGCCATTGTCCACCACGCCCAAATTCGCGGTTTCATTGGTTTGATCACGTAAACGGCGCAGGTAGGGCTGGGCGGGAGCCATAAAACTGCGCTCGCGGATGAAGGCGTTTCCGATCGCAAAGGCGTGCGAGCCAATGTGCCAACGATTGTCGGCGGCCAGAAATTGCACAAACCTCCTCTGCTCGAGTGTCGTAAGTAGACGGTGCACGGTCGTCAGCGAGAGACTGGTACGTTTCGAGACGTCGGTTAACCTAAGCCCCCCGTCTGCTTGACTGAGGGTTTCCATCAGTAGCATGGCACGGTCAACCGACTGCACCCGTCCATCGAGTTGCTTTTCCATTCCAGCCCCTCCTCCCAGGGATTGCTAAATGGCGACCAGGCGAACCTCGTCCTCCGGGACGTCAACGACTGTCATGGTAGCGCTACCAATTTTATTGTCAATGTGGGGTTTTGCGTTATGATCTGGTGCCTCGGGCCGCGATTGGCTCTGGACAATCGGAAACGGCATGGCACGACGAAGCTCAAGGGGACGCCCCACTATCTCAGACGTTGCGGCGCGGGCCGGCGTTGGCGCCATTACGGTGTCGCGATACCTGCGGCAGCCTGACAAGGTCTCGGAAGCGTTGGGGCAATCGATCGCAGCGGCGGTCCAAGAACTCAACTATGTCCCTGACCTAAATGCGAGAGCGCTGGCATCTCGACGCACCGACGTGGTGAGCGTTCTTGTTCCCTCGTTGACGCAGAACATTTTTTCAGACGTGCTACGCGGCATCTACGATGGTGTTGAAGACAGTGGTCTCCGAATTGAATTGAGCAACACCCGCTATGACAGCGCGACCGAAGAGTTGCAGGTCTATGCGGCGTTGCGGCACGGGCCTGCAGCCATCATCGTGTCAGGGACGGAGCAAACGGCAGCGACCCGGAAGATGCTGGAAAATGCCGGGTGTCCCGTGATCCAGATCATGGATCTGTGCGACGATCCAATCCAGAAGGTGATCGGCTTTTCGCATTATCGCGCCGGCTTCGCCATGACCCAACACCTTATCGAGGCGGGTTACCGACGCGTGGCGTTCTTTTCGGGGTGGATGAATGCCCGGTCCAAGCAGCGTATGGCCGGCTATCGTGATGCCCTAGATGGAGCTGGCTTGTTCGATCCCGATTTGATCGGCCAGATCGGGAATGAGAACCCACAGGCCAGCCGTGGTTCGGTCCAGGATTTTCGTCAGTTCTCGACAGCGGTGATGGGGCGCGAGTTGATGTTCGCCATGTTGGATCGGCGACCAGACGTCGAAGCAGTGTTCTGCAACAATGACGTGCTTTCGCTTGGGGCGCTGTTCGCGCTCCATTCACGCCGTGTATCGGTGCCGCAACAGGTCGGTATCGCCGGGTTCAACGACTTCGACTATATGGAGGCTGCCTACCCGGCTATGAGCAGCGTGCGTATTCACCGCTGGCAATGCGGTTACGAAGCCATGCTCGCGGTGCGCCATCAGCTCGATGGCGGTGCGGCTGGTGACGCAGTTGTCGATCTCGGCTTCGAGGTGATGAAGCGCGCCAGTACCGACCGCAGTGGTGCGTTGCGGCCGGTTGTGGCTGGTGAATTGGCCTAAGCCTAGACCTTCCAGTCGCTGCTCCAATCCTGCACCACATGTCCCGGCGACACAGTGGTATAGGTCCGCTTTGGGGGGACGAAATCTGCGGCCCGGATAGGGCTCTTGATTTCGTCGGTAGAAATTTGACGGACCTGGTTGCGGCGGGAGGGGTCAGGGATCGGCACGGCCGCGATCAGGCGCTGCGTGTAGGGATGCCTCGGGTTTTTGAAGACTGCCGCGGCGGGCCCCATCTCCACAATTTCCCCCAAATACATGACCGCCACCTTGTGGCTCATGCGCTCGACCACCGCCATATCGTGCGAGATGAAAAGGTAAGACAGGCCGAACTTCTGCTGCAGGTCCAGCAGCAGGTTGACCACCTGAGCCTTGATGGAGACATCGAGGCCGGACACCGACTCATCGGCGACGATCACCTTGGGTTCCAGCGAAAGCGCGCGGGCGACGCAGATGCGCTGGCGCTGGCCGCCCGAGAACTGGGCCGGATATCGATTGGCGACGTCTGGATCAAGGCCGACCTGTTCGAGGAGTTCCGCCACCTTGGCGCGGGCCTGCTCCCTGGTACCCAAGCGATGGGTGAGGTAGGGCTCGGCGACCGCCTCGCCCACGCGTATGCGGGGATTGAGGCTCGCGAAGGGGTCCTGGAAGATCATCTGGATATGGCGGCGCATGTCACGCATGCGCTCCTTGTCGAGTGCCATGATGTCGGTGCCGGCAATCGAGATTTGTCCGCTCTGCGGCTCCGTGAGACGCATGACGGCCCGACCCGTAGTGGACTTGCCGCAGCCCGATTCCCCGACGAGCGAAAGGGTTTCGCCCGGCTGGATATCGAAGGAAACGTCTTCGACCGCGTGCACCCGACCCTGCACCTTGCCGAAGAAACCGTGCCCGAGGTCAAAGCGCTTGACCAGGTTCTTGACGGAAAGCACGGGCCCGCTGGCATGATCGACCGTATCGGGCCGCGCTTCGGGCACCCGCAGCACACCCGTCTTGCGATCAACGACAGGGAAATGTTCGGGCTGGCCGTTGCCCTTCATCGAGCCCAAGCGGGGCACGGCCGCAATCAGGGTCTTCGTGTAAGGGCTTTGTGCCGAATTGAATATGGCGTCGGTGGGTCCCTGCTCCACCACCTGCCCGCCCAGCATGACCACTGTACGATCCGCGATCTCGGCGACGACGCCCATATCGTGGGTGATGAACAACACCCCCATCCCCTCGTCCTGTTGCAATTGTTTGATTAGCTGCAGGATCTGGGCCTGGATGGTGACGTCAAGCGCGGTGGTAGGCTCGTCGGCAATCAGCAATTGTGGCTTGCACGCCAACGCCATGGCAATCATGACGCGCTGGCGCATGCCGCCGGAGAGGTTATGCGGCAGTTCCTTGGCGCGGGCCTTGGCGGCGGGAATACGCACCTTCTCGAGCATGCGCACAGCTTCGGCATCGGCCGCGGCGCCGTCCATCTGGCCGTGGATAATTAGGGTTTCGGCGATCTGCTTGCCGACGGGGGCGAGTGGATTGAGGCTGGTCAGGGCTTCCTGGAATATCATGCCGATCTGGCGGCCGCGAACCGTCCGCATCTCAGGTTCGGAAAGCGTCAGCAGTTCGCGTCCGCTTAGCTTAACCGAACCAGTGATCCGGCTTTGAGTAGGATCAAGCAGGCGCATGATGGAGAGGGCGGTAACGCTCTTGCCCGAGCCTGATTCACCGACCACGCAGAGGGTTTCGCGGGCGCCGATCTCGAAGGAGATGCCTTTGACGATCTCGATCGAGCCGGACTTGGTTTGAAAGGACGTCTTGAGGTCAGTGACGCTAAGCACCGATTCGGCAGTTTGTGGTGCTCGGTTGGAAATCTCGGCGATGCCAATATCACTCATGGATGTGCTCCCGTGGCATCATTATTGCGAGGTGGACGGGTCGAGCGCATCGCGCACGGCGTCACCCACGAGGTTGAAAGCCAGGACGACCAGGGTGATAGCTGCCCCGGCCCCGATGATCGGCCAGGGCGAACCGAAGATGTTGTTGAGCCCGTCCTTGATTATGTTGCCCCAGCTTGGATTGGGCGCCTGCGTGCCAATGCCCAGGAAGCTCAGCGAGGCTTCGAGGCGAATGGCGGAGGCAACCCACAGCATCATCAGCACCACGATGGGAGCCATGATGTTGGGTATGATGTGCCGGAAGATAATGGTCGGCGTCCGTACGCCGACCGAGATCGCGGATTCCACAAAAGGCTCGTTCTTGACCGACAGGGTCTGCGCCCGGGCGACGCGGGCAAAGCCCGGGACAAAGGCTATGGTGATGACGATGATGACATTCCAGAACCCGCCACCGAGCACAGCGGCGATCATGATGGCGAGCAGCAGTTCGGGGAACGCGAGAAGAAGATCGACGACGCGCGAGATGACGCGGTCGACGATGCCGCCGAAGTAGCCGGCGATGACACCGAGTGTGGTGCCGATCAAGGCGGCGCAGAAGGGCGAGATCAGCCCGAAGATCAGCGAGTTGCGCGAACCGTAGATCATGCGCGAGAGCACATCGCGACCAAACTGGTCGGTACCGAGCCAGTTCTCCCAGCTCGGCGTACGATTGATCTTGAGCATGGATTGGGTCAGCGGATCATATGGGGCGAGCACGGGGGCCAGGACCGCCACGACGATCAACACTGCGATGATCGCAACGGCGACGATCGTTCCCGGCCGCCCAAACAGCACGGATTTGATGTTCTGGAAGATCGACGGCTCGGGGGCGAGCAGATGTGACGAAGTCTCTGAAAGTGTGGTCATCATTTCATCCTGATGCGCGGATCGACGACAATATAGAGGAGGTCCATCAGGAGGTTGATGACCACCACGAACATGGCGAAGACGACGACGCCACCCTGAATGACAGCGTAATCACGCTCGGCGATCGCGCTGATCAGCAGCTTGCCAATGCCGGGACGGTTGAAGACCATTTCAATTGCGACCGAGCCCGAGAGCGTGGCGAGCGTGCTGAGGCCGAGGCCCGTGGTCAGGGGCAGCAAGGCGTTGCGCAGGCCGTGGCGATAGATCACCCTACCCTCCTTGGCGCCCTTGGCGCGGGCGGTGCGGACATAGTCCTTGCTGAGGACTTCGAGCAGTGAAGTACGCGTCAGCCGCCCGATAAAGGCTGCCTTGACGAAAGCCAAGGTTAGTGCGGGAAGGAATACATGGTACATGCGGCTCGCGAAATCAGTGCCGCCGCCATTGATCGGGAACCAGCCAAGGTTCAGCGCAAAGGTGATAAGCAGCAATGCACCGAGATAGAAGTCGGGGATGGCATAGCCAACCAGTGAAAACACGCGCACCGCGCCGTCAGGCAATTTGTTGCGGTTGGTGGCTGCAAGCACGCCGAGCGGCACGCCGGCCAACAGCCCCATGAGCATGGCGACGATGGTGAGCTCGATGGTGTATGGCAGATTGTAGAGGATCAGGCCAACCACATTCTGATTGCTCATCATCGAGGTGCCCAGGTCGAGGGTGAACACCCCTTTGACGAAATTGATGAACTGCAGCCAGAGCGGATTGTTCAGGCCCATGCGCTCACGGAAAAGGGCCAGTTGTTCGGCGGTTGCCATGTCGCCCAGCGCGGCGATGGCGGGGTCACCCGGCAAGATGCGCATGGCGATGAACACCAGCAGCAGAACAAGAAATATGGTGGGCACGGCGTCGGCCAGCCGCAGCAACAGGTATCTCGCCATCTTCACCTCCCACCGATTCTTCGGCGTTTTGGCCGCAGCATACCCCGAGGGCGCGCTGCGGCCATTCTTGATTATCGTTGCAAAGCCGTAAAATAAGGCTCGTTGGCCAGGTTCGCCTCAAGGCCCGGGACCAGCACGGATCGGCCATCGCGCTGGAAGCTGATGAAATACTGCAGGTGGAAATCGGACCGGGTGTAATCGGCCGGGATCGTGGCCGAGAAGCCATCGTTGCCAGCCGCCATGGGCATGGATTTCCAGCGTTCCGCCTGGTTGATGTGGCGGTAGTGCAGGATCGGGAGGTCATCGGCTCCAGCCGGCACCGAGATCGTCATCGGCTCGCCGCCTGTGAAGCTTGCAACGGGCACCTTGATGGACGTGTCGGCCGAGGTGAGCCGCTGTGCCCTGAGCGCCGCAATGGCAGAGTCTACCGCTGCCGTAGCTGGTACCGATTCAGTGCCACCGAAGCCGCGTAGGGCTTCCAGGTCGAGCAATTCGGCCTCCATCTCGGGAAGTCGGGCATGCCAGGAGCCGCGCAGCCAGGATTGCGGGCCATAAGTCAGATCATCATGATAAACGCCGCGCGAAACGGCAGACAGCCGCTGCCAGGCGGCGACGCTGCGTTTGGCATGGTCGATCATCGGCTCGATGAGTGCCGTTGCCTTGCTGGCGATGAAGAGTTCCGCCCAACAGGATGCACGGAACTTCTCGGCAAAATGACGGGCGATGCCCCCCAGGATTTCAACGTCGATCTGGATACGCTGCGGTTCGGCGTGGCCAAAGTCCGCAGCACCGCGCGCGGCGGCCAAGGCGTCCTCGCAGCCCTGGGCCATGGTGTCGAGCCAATCGGCAACGTCGAGGGGGGTATAGCGGTGGCTAGGTTTGCCCGCCAGAAGCAGCTCCGCGAATTCGCGCGGGGAGGCGAACAGCGCGGAGTCGAATGTGGGGGCGTTGCCAAAGCGGGTTGGCCCTTCCATGTCAAAGCCATAGGCGCGTTTGCCGGAGCCCTCGATCAAACCCAGATTAGTGTAGATCTCGGGCCAGTAATGGTTGTTGGATGCCGATGGACCGTGCGCTAGGGTGATGAGTGGCAGCACGCGGCTGGCCCATGACAGTCCCTGCTCACAAGCTTGCGCGACATCGCCGCATTCATGTTCAAGCCATCGCATCCAGCTCTGGCGAGGGGCCTCGGGGTTGTAGAGCAGTCGGCCCCAGACGCGGTATTGATAGTCGTATTTGCGCCAGTCCTGCCGGGCGGCCAGGCCGTGCTTTTGATAGTTGAAGCGCTGGCCCGCCATGCCGGTGCCCATGCGGCCCTTGAAGCTCTGCGGCTCACACCACTCGACCCCATCCGACCCGGCGAACATCGAACTCTTGCCATAGCCGGCGGCGAACACCGGATCGCCCCAGAGCAGCACGCGCTGCGTGCCGGCCCAGATGCGGTAGATGACCTTGTAGTCCTTGTCCTTCGTCAGCAGGTCGCCATAGGAGTAGCGCAGGAATTTGCGCGAGCCTTCGCTGAGCTGCTCGCGTTCGCTCTTGGCGCTTTCGGGCGGGTATTCCTTGTTGCGGATGGCGGACTGATGATAGGGGGGCCCCATGTGCTCGGCCAGGTATTTTGGCGAGGCAGCGACCGGCATGCCGGAGCGGCGGGCGATGTCGATCATCTTGTGATCGAGACCCTTACCGTGCATGTCGATCTCGACCGGCCGACCCGCCGCGGCTACGCCCGCAAACGCTTCCTCCCAAAAGCCATATTCTCCTTCGGCAATACCGCCCTCGACATGGACGCGGAAGGTCAGGCCGGTAATTTCGGGGACCTCGGTCAGCAGCGCAGTGATGGCGTCGCGGCAATAGGGGGCGAGGTTCTCGTCGGTGACGCCGCGGACGGTATAGTTGGCGCGAGGGACGTCGTCGAAATCATAACGCTGGGTCCAAAGGGCCAGTTGGAACTCGAGGCCCCGGCGGGCGCATTCGCGGCCGATGAACTTGAGCATCTCGAGGTTGTGCTCGCGTTCTTCGACGCTCAGTTCCTTAACGTCGACTGCATACCCCTCGAGCTGCAGCAGGAACGGATAGGGGAAGTAGAAGTAGACGTCGGTGATCCAGGGATTGTGGTAGGGGTAGTTATAGCCCATGCCCAAGGTAAGCGAGAAACGGTTGAACCGGTTCGAGGCTAGCATGGACAGGTAATCCCGCCACTGCTGCTTGTCGTAATACCAGACCTTGTCCTCTTCCTCGGCGCAGAAGAGGCGTGCCATGGATCGAATTCTGGCGGTCGGCTGCTCGACGAGCGGGAATTCTCCAGCAAACAGATCTGCGGTGCCCGCGGTGCGGACGCGGTCGGCCAGTTCAGTCAAGGCATAGACCAGACCGCGGGTATCATAGCCCCAAACACGAATATTATCACTATCGCGCTCGAGCACCATGGCTTCGGCGACCTGGGGATAGTGCGGAGCGCCGGCCCCAGGCGCTACAACTTCGATGGTGATGGCGGCGTTGTCCATGGCGCCGATCTCGGCCGTCACCTCGCGCTGCCGGAGCGCGTACTGCAGCTGGCCCGAGGCCCAGGCTACGGAGCCATCGGCATCGCTGAGCGATGCCGGAACGATAATTGATATGGATGGAGCCGCGCTCATGAACCAAATGCCTTCTGGAGACGCAAGAACGATGGTTCCGGAGAAGAACTTCCCCGGAACCGCGATGCTGTGTTCGTCTAGACGAATTTGGCCTGCGACAGCGGCCAGTTGACGTACCCGGATTCTACAGGGAACCCGAGATCAACCTTGTTGGAGCGCACCATCATGAAGCCGTTGTTTGAAACCGGCAGAATGACGGCATCGGCGAGTGCCTTGACCTCGATCTGCTGGACAATGGCGATGCGCTTGTCGAGGTCGGGCTCGGCGAGCGCCTGGCCCAGCAAATCATCGATGCCTGGGATGGTCACCCCGTAATGGCTCATATTGGAGCCACCATTGCCGTCGGCTCTGACTTCCGCTTCGGCGGGCAGATAAGTGAGAATAACCTGCGTCGGCACGGGCGGCATGGCCGACGACTGCTGGCTTAGCGTGTTGGTGCCGATGTTCTGGTCGGCATGGAAGGCCGTATGATCCTTGATGTTAAGTTCCATATTGACGTTGATCCGGCGCAGCTGGTCCTGGATCATCAGCATGATGGCCGAGAAGTCCTCACGCTGCGAGGTGTCGTTGGTGAAGCTCAGGCCATCAGGGAAACCAGCCTCGGCAAGCAGTGCCTTGGCCTTTTCGGGGTCGTAATTGTAAGCAACCTCGGGAGGTATGGTTTCCGCGGTGAACCCGCCTGGAAAGGACGGAGGATTGAGACCATAGGTGCGCTTGGAAATGGGCGCGATCGCCGTGGTAATCTCATCCCGATCGATGCCGTAGAACAAGGCCTGGCGCACCCGGATGTCGTCGAACGGGGGCTTGGTCAGGTTGAACTGGATCGTAAAGAAGCTGCCCGGGCTGACCACATCGAAGAGCAAGTTGGGATCCCGCTGCTTCATGGAATCGGCCCACCCCGGCGCCCGTACGCCTTCGATGATGTGAACATCGCCCGACAGGATAGCTAGGGTACGGGCCGTTGTGTCGGCAATGTACAGCAGCTGCAGCTTGGGAGTCGCGGCGGGAGTATCCCAGTAGTCGGGGTTGGCAGCGAGCGTTATACCTTGGGAAGGATCGGTAGCGGTGGTTTCCAGGAAATACACGCCGGTGCCGATCGGGTCGGTGCCAATGGCCTCCTCACCCTTTTCTTCAATGGCCTTCTTGCTCATGACCGCGCCGTCATAGTCGCTGAGCGCACCCAGCATGAACAGGGGGTCGGGCTGCTCGAGGTTGAAGATGACTGTATAGGGCCCGTCCGTCTCGACGCTGGCGATATTGGTGAACTTGGCGCGAACACCCCCTACTCGCGGTGCGTCCGTTGCCCGATCAAAGGTGAACTTGACGTCTTCCGACGTCATCTCGCCGTACCCTTTGTGGAACTGCACACCCTCCCGTAGCTGGATCGTCCAGGTCTTGGCATCTTCCGAGCCGGACCAACTGGTCGCCAGGCGCGGCACAAGTTCATCTTGAGTGGCCGGGAAGCTCCAGCGCGGCAAATCGACCAGTTTGTCGTAGATCGCGATAATGGCCCAGTTGTCGACGCCCTGGATTGACTTGTGCGGATCAATGGTGCGCAACCCGCGGGCGGCAAAGCCGACGCGCAATGTGTCTGTCCCTTGCGCGAATGCGTGGCCTGTCATGACTGATGCAAGGCTCAGTCCCGCCATGGTGGCCGCTGCGCCGCCAATGAAATGTCTTCTAGTGACCTGCATATTCAACCTCCCTTTGTGGGCCGTCGCTGCTGTCTCCCGCCCTTTTTGGCAGGTGCAGTGAGCGTGCAGACGTCCCTATCGGGTCACCGTAGCGCCGCCGGAAAAAACCGGTCAAGGGAAGTACTGCTGCATTTTCCGCATGGTGGAAGTCGGATCTCCAGCTGCCGAAATACCTTCCACATCGCGGAAAGACGTTACGCCGGGCCCTGCCCACCCGCAGAGTTTGCGCTAGGCCTTCGGCTCGATCGTAAGCGTTGAGCGGAGGACATCGATGAGCGCCGAACCATGGTATAAAACGACGTTGCGCTGGGGCCAGACCAATCTCGTCGAGTGTGACCCCGAGCGCTACGACGCCCAGTGGTGGCGCGAACACTGGGCGCGGACGCGGGTGCAGGGTATCATCGTCAATGCCGGCGGGATCGTCGCTTATTACCCATCCAAGTTTCCGCTCCACCATCGTGCCGAAAAGCTCGGTGGACGCGACCTTTACGGTGATATCGTCAAGCTTGCCCGCGAGGACGGCATCAAGGTCATCGCGCGCATGGACTCAAATCGGGTTGCGCAAGACTTCTACGAAGCCCATCCCGACTGGATCTGCCGCGACATAGACGGTGAACCCTATACCCAGGGCGACAAGTTCGTGACGTGCATCGGCTCGCCCTACTACACCGAGTATCTGCCTGGCGTCATGGAGGAGATCATCGAGCGCAGCCATCCAGATGGCTTTGCCGACAACAGCTGGGCCGGCCTGCCGCGCGACAAGATCTGCTACTGCGAGAACTGCCAGAGCCAGTTTTCCGAGTTAGCCGGAAAGCAGGTGCCGCGCAGCCATGACTGGTCCGACGACGGCTACCGGGACTGGATCCGCTGGAATTTCCAGCGCCGTACGGATCTGTGGGCCCTGAACAACCGCGTGACCACCGCCGCTGGCGGGCCCGATTGTGCCTGGATGGGCATGATCGGGGGTGAGGTGCTCTATAATTCGCAGCGCTTCATCGACCTGCAGCAAATCATGGCGCAGTGCGCCATTGTGATGCTGGACCATCAGCGCCGTAACCATTTCGATGGCTTCGAGCAGAACACCGAAGCGGGCAAGCGCCTGCACGAGATGGCGGGCTGGGACAAGCTGATCCCCGAATCGATGCCGCAATACCAGCTGGGGGAACCCGCGTTCCGCCTGTCCAGCATGCCTAAGCCGGAGGTACGCCTGTGGGCGACCTCGGGGTTTGCCGGAGGGATCCAGCCCTGGTGGCACCATATCGGCGCGCTGCACGAGGATCGCCGGCAATATACCACCGCCGAACCCATATTCATGTGGCATGAGGATAATCAGGATATCCTGGTCAACCGTGAAATCCGGCCCGACGTCGGTATCGTGTGGTCCCAGCAGAACCACGACTACTTCGGCCGCGACGATGCCAAGGAAAGGACCATGGCGCCCTACAAGGGGGTGGTCAAAGCCATGGACCGCGCGGGGATCCCCTATCTGCCCTTGCACGCCGACGACGTTGCCACCGCGATCGACCGTGTCGGGGTGATCGTGCTCCCCAATATGGGCGCCCTGAGCGACGCGCAATTAGCCCATGTCGAAGCCTATGTGGCCGCGGGCGGGTCGGTGATTGCCACCGGGGAAACCTCGGTTGTGTCTACCTATGGCGATGCACGCGATGATCTGGCGCTAGCCAAGCTGTTCGGCCTGCACCGGGGCGAAGGCAGCCGCGGCGACACGGGCAAGATCGATCCCAATATCGAGAAATGGTCGCGTCACAGCTACTTGCGGCTGGTGCCGGAAAATCGCGCGGACGTTTATGGGCCGAGAGACGTAACGGCGCCTGCCGCCAAGGGGGAGCGTCATCCCATCTTTGCTGGCCTTGAAGAAACCGACACCCTGCCCTTTGGTGGCTGGTTGCCGGTGATGAGCGTGGACGACGACGTCGAGGTATTAGCCACCTATATCCGGGACTTTCCGATCTTTCCGCCGGAAACCTCGTGGATGCGCGAACCCAAGACCGATCTGGCGGCCATAACGGTCAAGACCGCGCCCTCGGGCGGCAAGCTGGTCTGGTTTGTCGCCGACCTCGATCGCTGCTTTGCCCGAGACGAAGCGTTCGAGCATGGGCTGCTCTTGGCCAATGCCGTACGCTGGGCGCTGGGGAATATGTCCAAGGTCACGCTCTCGGGGGGCCACGGCGTTGTGACAGCAGAGCTCTATCGGCAGGGCCAGCGACACATCCTGCACCTGAACAACCGCCTCCTTCTGTCGCGGGTACCGGGACGCCAGTACGATCTGGTGCCGATCGGTCCGGTCACGGTGCGGGTGCGAACCGACGGGCCTGCACAGTCGGTGGACCTGCGCGTAAGCGGAAAAGCCGTCACCCCTACGCGCGAGGGGGATGAACTGGTCTTTACGGTCGAGCAAATTCTCGACCATGAAGTGGCGATCATCGGCTGACGCTACTTGAGTGGCGGTGCGCTGGTTGGCGCACCGCCCTTTCTCAGGTCGTCCGGCGGGCCTTGTTCAGCGGCCAGTAGGCATAGCCCCCCCTCGATCGGGAAACCCAGATCTACGCGCGGGTTGCGGGCGATTAAGTAGCTCAGCGTGATGATACCCAACACCGGCAAGTCGGTGAGGAGCTTTTTCTCGATCTCCTTGACGATCGCAGTGCGCTTGTCAAAATCCGGCTCGTCCTGAGCCTTGGCCACAGGTCGTCGATGCCGGGCATGGTCACGCCATAATGGTTGAAATTGCCCTGTCCTGTATCGTCCGCCTTGACTTCGGCGCCGGCCGAAACCTGCTGGAGGAACACGTTGAGCGGCACCGGTCCATAGCTGGACGAATTGAGCGGCATGGCGTTCTTGTCGAGACGGTTCTCGGCGTGAAAGGCGGTATGGTCGATGATGTCGAGTACCAGGTTGATGCCGACCGACCGCAGCTGCTCCTGGATCATCAACATGATGGCGGCATAATCTTCGCGCTGGCTGGTATAGCAGGAAATCTCCAGGCCATTCGGGAAGCCCGCCTCGGCAAGCAGAGCCTTGGCCTTCTCCGGATCGTAGTTGTACTGCAACTCGGGCGGCAGCTCCTCCTTGGTTACCGAGCCCTCGAATTCCGAGGCGATGATGCCCACCATCGGCTTGGCCAAGAGGCCGTAGGCGGAGGCCAGCGCTTCGTTGTCGATAGCATAGCGAATGGCCTGGCGGATGCGCAGATCCCGGAGGGGCTCGCGCGTCAGGTTCAGGTGCAGCATGTTGATGCTGCCCGGCACCGTGGCGTCGAAGATGGTGTCGGCCGAGCGCTGCTGCATGGACGGTATCCAGCCGGGCGAGCGGACGCCCTCGACCATGTTGACCTCGCCCGAGGCGAAGGCCAGCGTGCGGGCGGTTGTATCGGCGATGAACGAGACGATGAGTTTCGGCATGCCGGTTGCTCACCGAAATGCTCGGGGAATGCAGCCAGGGTGATACCGGTGGTCTCGTTGACGCTCTCGACCTGGTAGGAGCCGGCCCACAGGATCGAAGTTGAACTCCTCCCATTTCTCCTCAAACGCCTTCTTGCTCAGAATGGAGGCTGGCAGGGTCGAGATGGCAGCGCCGTTGAACAGAGGGTCGGCCGCTCGAGCGTGAATATGACCGTAGCCATCGGGGGTCTCGACGCTCGCGATGGTGGTAAAATCGACCTTGCCGCCCGGGCGATCTCGGGGTCAAAATGCCGCCCCGAAGGTAAAGCCACGTCTTCCAAAGTCATCTTGCCCTGCCCTTTGTGGAAATGGACGCCCTGACGCAGCGTGTAGATCCAGGTCTTGGCGTCTTTCGAGCTCTCCCAGCTTTCGGCCAGGCTGGGCTCGAAATCCTCTGGGCGGGTGGCGAACTTGCGGTCCGGATTGAGGGCTACATGCCCACCGCCTTCGCGCAGGCGACGTGGTGACCGTCGCGCTCGCCCCTCGCGCTCCAACCGGGGTCAATCCCCAGCAAACCGGGCTGCCCGTGGGGGATAACTGGGCGATCTATCAGATTTCAACACGCTATGCAGGCCGATGCCCGCCGCAGCGCTAGCGGCACCGGCATTGATCAGAAAACGTCTTCTTAGTGCCGCGCCTTTGACCCGGACTTGAATTCTACATCGTGAAAAAGCCAGCCGCCCTGCGTCGACCCGGCTGGCTTGCCTGCTCTAGCCTCACGGCAAAGCGGGAGTGGTAGACATGACAAGCTATGTCGCGCGCCCCAGCATGCGGGTTGCCCACGTAATGTATGACCTGATCGAAAATGAAATCGCAGCGGGCACTCCGGTGTCGCCAGAACAGTTCGGGCGCCATTATGCGACGATGCTGAGGGATCTCGCGCCGTGTAATCGCCAATTATTGTAGACGCGTTCCCGATGCAAGGGCAGCTCGACGACTGGCGCTGGCACTGGCGCGCAAGGGCAAGGACTGGAATGAGGATGCCTATCGTGCATTCCTGGCAGAGACTGGCCACGTAGACCCGACACCAACAGAGTTCGCCATCGAGACGGAAAATATTGACCCAGAAATTGCCAGCATGGCCGGGCCGCAACTGGTGGTGCCGGTTAGCAATGCACGGTTTGCAATCAACGCCGCAGATGGGCGCTGGGCAGCCTTCACGACGCGCTTTATGGCACCGTTTCCGTGCACCGTTCAGGAGCGCTGGCTTCCGGCAAAAATTATAACCTGTGCGTGGGATCGAAGTGGTGGCAAGGCCTGTCGCGTTTCTCGATCTCGCCATCTCGCTGAGTGCGGGACAGCACGCCGGCGCCAAAAGCTACACAGTGGCCGGGTCCGAAGTACAGGTGGTCTTGGCCGATGGCAGCGGCGCTTCCCTGGCCGACCCCTGCCAATTTTGGGGCCAGGCCGAGGGGGCCTGTTGTTTGCCCATAGTGGGCTGCATGTTGAAATTGTCTTTGATCCGAAGAGGCCCACCGGTCGCATCAGCCCAGCCGAAATCAGCGACATCATCCTCGAGGCGGTGGCACGACCATCAAAGATGCGGTGTAGCTGGCCGCGTATGAAAACAACAATGTCGACCAGGGGGCTAAAGGCGGGATCAGCGGCAAGGCGCAGATTGGCCATGGCATGTGGGCGCTGCCCGACAACTTGGCCGAGATGCTGGCCAGCAAGATCGGTCATCCTAAGTCGGGGGCCAGTACCGCATGGGCCCCCTCCCCGGCCGCCGCCGTGATGCATGCCACGCACTATCACCAAGTGGAGGTAACCGGAGTGCTGCACGACCTGCAAAGCCGGGCCGCTGCGGCGCTCGACGCGGTCCCGCCGCTGCCGCTGC
This sequence comes from Devosia sp. Z6_126, assembly GCF_058133495.1. Classification (NCBI taxonomy): domain Bacteria; kingdom Pseudomonadati; phylum Pseudomonadota; class Alphaproteobacteria; order Hyphomicrobiales; family Devosiaceae; genus Devosia; species Devosia sp. Z6_126. Next base: position 496,230 of record NZ_JBYUNO010000002.1, read on the forward strand.
AGGGGGCGCAACCTTTCGTCCCAGGATGTGGAGCGCGAACTCAACAACAATGGGCAGAGCATGCTGGGTTATGTGGTACGCTGGGTCGACCAGGGCATCGGCTGCTTCAAGGTGCCGACATCGACAATGTGGCGCTGATCGAGACCGGGTAACGCTGCGAATTTCGTCGCAGCACATTGCCAATTGGTTGCTGCACGGATTGCTTACGCCCGAGCAAGTGGAAGAACTTTCAGACGGATGGCACTAGTGGTGGACAAACAGACGGAGCAGGATCCATGATAACAAAACGTGATGCCAAATTTTGGCTGGAGCGTCGCTTTTCAAACGGCACTAGAGCTGGCTTTGCGAGGAACGGAGTCACCGAATGGTTACACCATAAGGTGGGTTGGTCACCATCAGATGAGGCTTGACGCCAACGACTAATCGGCGACTACATCAAGATTGGGCTGTCGCCGTAGATGATGTGATGATCACGCCGGATCCCTAGATCCTCCGGCGGGCCCACCGGCTGCTCAGGTACAGCCCGGATGTGGTCGGCGTCACCTTCCACCACATTGGGCAGCAGCTTGCCAAACTCCGCCTCTGATAACCCGGTCAGCAGCAGGTCAAAGCCGAACTCGCCAAGGTCGGTTAGCGCGCTCCTCAGCAGGTCCTCGTCCCAGCCCGCATCCAGGGCTAGCCGACTGTCAGAAGAACATAGGCGCGCCGCTGGGCTTTGGTCCTGCCCTAGGCAACCATTACGGGCACCTCCTCAAGGATCGGATTGGCCCAGCCCCACTCTCGGATGGCAGCGGCAATCTTGCTGATCTGGGCGGGGCTATGGATGCGGGCGTTCCTAACGTAGGGCACCAGTTCCGCCACGGGACTTCGCTCGATCTTGTCCGCGGCCGAGCGGCAGTCGTAGGGCTCTGATGTGTCATCTTCCGAGTCTAGCATTTGGGCTAACACTATGTAGCAACGACATATTGCTCAGAGGCACGAATGGCTGCGCGAAATGCCTGCCCGTCAAATTTGTTTTCGCGTGCGTTTAGAGCTCACATATAGGGCAACTACAGAAATGCCTTGTTTAGCGCGTCCTCAAGGGGCGGTAATTTTTTCAGCGACTTTTCGGACTGAAGCACTACCGACCTGTCATATTTTCAGCCAGTGGAAATTCCGATGAAGTGCGCGATGAACGCCGTCCCGGGCTTGGTCCAAGTGAACAGGGGACGGTTCTTAAGCAGGTGAGCATAGGGATGAATTTTGAGGTTTCGCAGCCATCGCCGTTTAGGCGTGAGCGCCCATTTGTGCGAGCTTCCCCGCGTGTAGTCACTGCCTGCGGCTACGCTTCGGAAATCGGCATGGCGGTAAGCCGAGGACCGGAACTGTTCAGGTACTGGCTCCTAGCCGCACCGCTACCCTAAGTACCTGATTTTGTTTGTGCGGCTAGCTGGCCATGGGCATCTTGCTTCCAACCGGAGGCACCAGATGAACCCGCTGCACCCCAACAGAATGACAGCCCAGGAGCGCATTGCCGAGGTGAGAGAGATCTTGTCGCTTGGCCTGGTTCGGCTGCGAGCGGCACAATCAACCAAACTCTCTCGGCAGTCGGCAGATCTTGGGCTGGATAGGTCCCGAACTCCACGCATGTGTGTGCCCCAGAACCAACCGGGAGTGCGTGCATGAGTGTTGCTGCAGCGAAGACTAGGAATGCGGATGACGGGCAGCGCGAGAGCGTTCTGGCGCAGATCGCAGAACTCAAGACCCTGTCTCTCATAGACCTCAAGACCAAGTGGCGGACCCTGTTCGGTACCGAACCACCACCTTACAACCGCAAGTTCCTCGAGAGCCGCCTCACCTACCGCATCCAGGAACTGGTGTATGGCGGGCTCAAGCCCGAGGCCATTCGGCGCCTGGAGCAACTCGGGGAGGAACTGGATGGTGGCCGGGCTGAGGTGCGGAAACGGTCAGCCAATTTGCTGCCGATTGCGGGTACCCAGTTGCTGCGCGAATGGCAGGGTGTCGAGCACACGGTCACTGTAACCGACAAGGGCTTCGACTATCTTGGTGTTCCCTATACCTCGCTCTCCGCCATCGCTCGCCGCATTACCGGCACCCGCTGGAACGGCTGGACCTTCTTTGGACTTTTAAGAACCAGAGGAGCAAGCCATGAGGGATGGTGTTGTCCGTCGGCTGCGCTGCGCGGTTTACACCCGCAAATCGACCGAAGAGGGGCTTAGAGATGGCCTTCAACTCGCTCGATGCCCGCGGGAAGCCTGCCACGCATACATCACCAGCCAGAAGCCAGAGGGTTGGATCCCGGTGCGGGACAACGCGAGGTCATTGGCGAGCGCGTCAGGGACAAGGTGGCGGCGTCCCGCAAGAAGGGCAGCGCGTCTGCATTGCGCGGGCGCTGGCCTGTCGGCCCGAACTGCTGGTATGCGACGAGGGGGTGTCGGCGCTCGACGTTTCGATCAAGGCGCAGATAGTCAACCTGCTGATGGACATTAACCGCGAACGGCAGATTTCCATCATCTTCATCAGCCACGACCTGGGCATTGTCGAATACATAGCCGACCGGGTGATCGTCATGTATATGGGCGCGATCGTCGAGACCGGCTCGGCGCAGGACATCTTCTACGCACCCCGGCACCCCTACACCAAGGCACTCCTGGACGCGGCGCTGGTCGTAAATGCCGGCCCCCGCCCGCCCAGAGTGCCGTTGAAGGGTGAGGTCCCCAGTAACAGCGAGGCCCTGTCCGGCTGCCGGTTCCACAGCCGCTGCCCGGTGCGCCAACCCATCTGCCAGAGGGTTGAACCGGCATACAATACCGATGCGGCACACGGCGTCGCCTGTCACTTGGCCAATGACCCCGAGCTGATAGCTCAGGTGGCTACCGAAGCCTCGTAGGAATCGGCTTCGCTGCGCAACCAGATGCTCCAGTCCTGGAACTGCTGGTCGAGGCGACGATGGGCAGGGTGGACGAAATACCAGCCTGTGCCGGGAGTCAGCGATGGGACATTGAGCGGCAGGACCAGCCGTCCTTGCGACAGGTCCTGAACAATTAGCGCCCGATCGGCCAGGGCGATGCCGATGCCGTTGATGGCCGCTTGCACCGGCAGGAAGGATGTTGGGAACACAACTTTGCGCCGGCTCTCGGCATACTTTATCGCATATTGGCCAAACCAGTCGCGCCACAGATTCTCGTTGGTCTCCGAGACGATAAGGGCTTCCGAAAGCAGATCGGACGGCCGCTCCAGATGCTGGGCCTGCGCCAGATATTGCGGGCTGCACACTGGCACGAAACGGTTGGTGATAAGCAGGTGTGCCTCGACATCCTGCCAGGTGCCGCGTCCACTCACGATTGTTGCGTCATAGCGCACAACCTCGAGATCCTGCGCAATCTCATTTCCGGTGAAAAGGCGCAGTTCGATATCGGGATGCTTGCGGTAGAAGGAGTTAAGTCGGGGCATCAACCACCCAGTAGCGAAGGCGTTTGACACTGGATGGTGATTGGCTCGTGATTGATGCTCTTTTTAACCCGGTCAACGCTGCTGTCGACAATGTTGAAGGCGTCGGCAAGAGACGGCAGCCAGAGCTTGCCGAATTCGGTAAGTTCGATCGCCTGAGGATGGCGGATAAACAGTTTTTCATTCAGCTATCCTCCAACACACGGACGTGTCTGCTGATGGCAGCGGGTGTGACAGCCAGTTCGTCGGCCGCTGCCGCAAAACTTTCATATCGCGCCGCGACCACGAATGCGCGGAGCGCATTCAAGGGCAATCTCGAACGTTTTCTTGCGTCGTCTTTCAAACGCACCAATGTTGCCTCTGTGATTTGAGGAAGCTGGCGAAGGTATTGGATGAAACCCAGACATTAAGACCCGCCAGACTCACGTCAGCCCATTTTTAGGTCATCGCAGCTTGGTTCACTAGCGCCACCGTGTAGTTAGATCACGGCAAATGGACTACATGTAATTCATCTGTCTCCGTAGCGGATTAACCCATGGGCCTTTTGGCACTTCCAGGGACCCTCTGCTCATTCGCTGGGCGGCACGACAATGTCCGCTTTCGGGACTCGTGAAGATCCATTGAACGGCCGGCATGGGGGCGCGAAGCCGACCTTTGTGCTCGATAGAACCTGTTAAATTCGACGCGGGTTCTCCCGCGAGGCCAAGTATGGTACGTCCAACTTAAATCCAGCCACCAAGCTAAACCACTGTTAATGCACAACAATAAAGCTGTGTACTAAAACGCCGAAGTCACCAGCTTTAGAGAACATCGGGCCTAGAGAGAGCATTCAAGGTGTTTTGCAGCTGGTGGCAGTCCACAGGTGCAGCCGCAAAGGCCCACAGAAGCAGGGCTTCTCGCCCCCGCCCTACGCGCCAGAGAATGTTTGCTGGTATGGCACTGGCGGAGGAAGAGGAACTGGCATCCAACATTCTCCACTTTAGGTCGGGTTAGCGACCCTATTTCAGCCGTTTGAGTCAGCTTTGACTTTTCTCGAAGGCTGCCATTCCGGTTGGCCCCGCCGACGTCCGATACGTGGTGGAATGCTGCCAGTCCGCTTTCAAGCAACTCTGGTCCAAAGCAGGCACCGATTGCTTCTCTAGCTAAAGACGTGTTGCCAACCTGCGTTGCTTGATTCGGTGTTCTTTTCACCTGCTCATGGTTAAACACCCTCAAATCCGACTGAAAGGCCCTGCCCTACCCCGATGCACATGGTGACGAGCGCGCGGCGCTTACCAGTAAGTGACAACTCCAGCGCTGCGGTGCCGGTGATGCGGGCCCGCTCATGCCTAGCGGGTGCCCCGAAGGCGATGGCACCGCCATTGGAGTTAACGCGCGGATCATCTTCTGCGAGGCCCATGATCTGCGGAGCAGCGCCGAGGATCTGACCAGGTATCTGCCCGCCATGCGGCGCGTCCACGCGAATTGCAATGTATGCTGCGCTAGCGCAGTTCCACCTGATCGAGCACCTCCAGACCCAGCCGCAGGCTGGCGCCGGTGTTGAGTAGCATGGGCGGCAAAGTCAGCCATTCGAGGGTCCAGGCTGCGCCCGAGCGCTCATATTCATGCACCATGGCCTGTTGCAACGTGCCGGCCAGGCCCGCATTGGCGCGGGCCAGCGCCACCAGCACCTCGGCATTGACCGGGTTGGACTTGTGCGCCATGGCCGACGAGCCGCCCCCGCCGTGCAGCTGCACAGCTGCCACCTCATTTTGCGCCAACAAGGCGATATCCGCGCCGATCTTGCCCAGACTGCCGCTGATCATCGCCAGGAGATTGCCAAGCGCCACGATGGGGTCGCGCGTGGCCTGCCAAGCGGCAGCGAGTCCCAGATCAAGCCGCCGCGCGAGGGCTGCAGCAATGGCGTCGCCTTGCCCGGCAAAACTGCCGCGATCCCCCACCGGCCCGCCCAGTTGCACCACGAGCAGGGTACGGCGCATGGACAGCAGCAGGCGCAAATAGCGCTGCAGGGGCTCGCGCCAACTCGCGAGCTTGGCGCCCCAACTGGTCGGCAGTGCCACCTGCATGCGGGTATGGGCCATCAGCTCCCGCCCGCCAGCCGTTTCCGCCAGCCGGTCGAGCTGCCCCAGCAGGGCGCTCAGCCGCTCCTCATAAAGATCAAACACCTCGGCGAGCTGCAGCATCAGGGCGGTATCGATGATGTCCTGGCTGGTCGCGCCCTTGTGCACGGCCGCGCGATGCGGCTCAGCAACCAGCCCCCGCAATTGCCGCACCAGCGCCGGCACCACAACGCCATCCTGCGCCATTCCGGCCGCCAGAGCTTGCCAATCGGGCACAAAGTCGTTGATGCCGGCACCTACTGCAGCCGCCGCATCTTCGCTGATCCAGCCGCACTCGGCGCTCGCCTCGGCCAGCGCCTTTTCCACCGCCAGCATGGCCGTGATCTGGGCGTCATCGGAGAGTAGGCTGGCGACTTCGGCGTCGCCGGCGAGGGCTGCGAGCAAGGTGTTCATAGCCGTCACTCCCCCGCTCAGATGTCAAAAAACACTGTTTCTTTGTCACCCTGCAGGTAAATGTCGAGCACATAGCGCGGCACCATGCCCTCCTCGCGCCGGGCAATCAGCGTCTGCCGGCGGCGCGGATCGGGAATCCTGTTGAGCACGAAATCGGCCGCATTGGCTTCCGCTTCATCGGCGAAATAAAGCCGTGTCTGCAGCCCGATATTGATGCCGCGCGCCACGATCCAAAGGCTTACATGCGGCGCCATCGGCTTGCCGTCCGGCCCTGCTACGGGACCAGGCTTGATCGTCTCGAAGGTAAAAACACCCTCGGCATTGACGGGCTGGCGGCCCCAGCCGGTAAAAGGGGGGGCCGAATTGCTGTTGGGCCCCATGGGCGCCGCGAAGGCGCCGCTCGCATCGGCCTGCCAGATTTCGACCACGGCATCGCCAACCGGTGAGCCCGCGCCATCGACGATGTGGCCAACGATCTCGATGCGCTCGCCCACCGTGTGGGGCGTCAGCATGGCCAGGCCCGGATCGGCGTCATAGATGCCGTGGATTTCGGCAAAGTTCGGCGTCATGCCGATATGCACATAAGGCCCGGCCGTTTGCGAGGGCGTTTCGCGCAGGGTTGGAACAGGGTGCAACATCAGTTCCCCTCCAGCTTGTTTTCGAACATGGTCGAGCGGCGTCCGCGCAGCACGATGTCAAAGCGATAGGCGAGCGCGTCCATGGGCGTGGTGTTGTGGCGATCCAGCCGGGCGATCAGTTGCTCAATGCCAGCCTTGTCGGGCACGGTGCCCACAATCGGGCATTGCCAGATCATTGGATCGCCTTCGAAATACATCTGGGTGATCAGCCGCTGAGCAAAGGCGTGCCCGAATACCGAAAAATGGATATGGGCGGGGCGCCAGTCATTGGCGCCGTTGGGCCAGGGATAAGCCCCGGGTTTGACCGTGCGGACGGAATAAAACCCGTTCTCATCGGTGATGGCCCGCCCACAGCCACCGAAATTGGGGTCGATCGCGGCCAGATAGCCTTCCTTTTTGTGGCGATAGCGCCCGCCGGCATTGGCCTGCCAAAATTCCACCAGCGTATTGGGCACGGGGCGGGCGTTTTCATCCAGCACCTGGCCATAAACGATCATGCGCTGGCCGATTGCCTCGGTGCCATCCTGGCTGTAGTTGCGGATCAGATCATTATCGAGCGGGCCCAGCATCGAATGACCAAAGGTGGGGCCGGTCAGCTCGCTCGCCGTCGCGCCCAGCGCCAACAGGGGCTGGCGCGGCGCGCGAAAGGTCGTGCTCTTGTAGCCGGGGGTGTTGGCCGGCGGGTGCCAGCTGTGGTCGCGCTGATAGAGGGCGCCGTCGGCGCCGGGCAGCATGATCGCACTCATTGGCTCACCTCATCGCGCTTGGCCAGCTCTTCCTTGGCAATCCGGAAGGCCCGGTTGGCGGCCGGAACGCCCGCATAAACGGCAACATGCAACAGGGCTTCCTTGATGTCGTCGGGTGAGGTGCCCGTGTTGACGCTGGCGCGCACATGCATCGCCACTTCCTCGTCGTGGCCCAGCGCCGCCAAGAGCGCGATGGTCAGCATGGAGCGCTCGCGCTTGCTCAATCCCGGCCGCGACCATACCGAGCCCCAAGCGCCTTCGGTGATAAAGGTCTGGAAATCGTCGTCGAACGCGGTCTTGCGCGCGTTCGCCTTGTCGACATGGTTGTCGCCGAGCACGGCGCGACGGGTCGCCATGCCGCGTTCAAAGCTTGGGCTTGTTGCCATAACCGGCCTCGCTGAGGAAAGTGGCGATCAACCCGGCCAAGAGTCCGGGCTGCTCGATGGATGGGATATGCCCGACCCCGGGCATGATCTTGAACTGCGTACCGGGGATGCGCTCCGCGGTCGCCTGCACCAGCTCGGGCGGCGTGGCGAGATCGGCATCGCCGGCCACTACCAGCGTGGGCAGCCCAATAGCGGCAATGGCTTCGGTCAGGTCGGTGTCGCGCAGCGTGGCGCAGGTGCCGGCATAACCAATGGCGGGGGTGCGCAGCAGCATGTTGCGCCAACCGGTGACGGCGTCCGCCTCAGCGGCCCGATAGCCCGGTGAAAACCAGCGCTCCACCAGCAGGTCTGCCAGCGCCGCCATGCCACCATTCTCGACGGCGGCGATGCGCTCGCTCCACAGCGCGTCATTGCCAATCCGCGCCGCGGTGTCGCACAGGATCAGGGCGCTGAGCCGCTGGGGTTGCGCAAGCGCAAAGCCCTGGGCGATCAAACCGCCCACCGAAACCCCTGCCAAGGCGAGCCGCTCCACCCCCAGATGATCGAGCACCGCCGCAAGGTCGGACAGGTGATCGGCAAGGGCGTAGGGACCCGGGGGCGCATCGCTGAGGCCATGGCCGCGCTTGTCATAGCTCAGGAGGCGATAGTGCGGCACGAGCCTCTCGATCACGCCGTCCCAGATGCGCGCATCGGTACCGAGCGAATTGACCAGGGCGAGGACTGGCGCATCGGCGCGCCCCTGCACCGAATACCGCAGCACCACCTCGCCGTTGCGCACAAATCCCATGCTTTCCCTCCCACCCGGCGCCAAGGCTGGCGCCGCTCGCCGCTAGCTCCGGCTTTCAATCATATTGAGCAGGGCCGCGACGCCCGTGGCGTAGCCGGAGGCCCCCAGGCCGGCCAGCACCGCGTCGGCCCGCATGGACACATAGGAGCGGTGATAGATCGGCTCGCGCCGGTGCACATTGGAGATGTGGAACTCGATCACCGGCCCCTCGAACATCTTGAGCGCATCGAGCAGGGCAATGGAGGTGAAAGTGAAGGCCGCAGGATTGATGAGGATCCCTGCCCCCTCGTCAATCGCCTCATGCACCCAGTCAATCAGCTGTTCTTCGCTGTTGGTTTGCCCAAAGACGACCGGACGCTCGCCCGCGGCGCTGCGGCAGATCTGCTCCACTTCCGCGAGGGTCGTCGTGCCATAGATCGCCGGTTCGCGCTTGCCCAGCCGGTTCAGATTGGGGCCGTTTAGAACATAGATGGGCTTCATTGCACGGCTCCATAGCCAAACATCCTGGGCAGCCAGAGCACGGTGTCGGGCACGAAGGTAAAGAGGATCAGCGCGCCGATCAGCGTCCACAAAAACGGCATGACATCGCCGATGATCGCCCGCATCGGTGAGCCCGAAATGCGCGTCATGATGAACAACAACATCCCGTAAGGCGGGGTGATGAGCCCGAGCATGATGTTGACCACGGCAACGACGCCGAAATGCACCATGTCGATGCCCAGCGCTTGCGCCGTCGGGATCAGCACCGGCACGATGACGAGGAGGATCGTCGTGCCTTCCAGCACGCAGCCCAGCACCAGCAGGATCAGGTTGACGATGATGAGGAAGGTCACCGCGTTCAGATCCCACGACAGCAGGATGGTGCTGATCGTGCGCGGGATGTTTTCGATGGTGACGACATAGTTGAACACCAGCGCCCCCGCGATCAGCATGCCGATCGAGGCCGTGGTCTTGGCGCTAACCAGCACCGATTGGTAAAGGTCCTTGGACTTCACCGCCCGGTAGATCAGCACCGACACCAGCAGCGCATAGGCTGCGGCAACAGCGGCCGCTTCGGTTGGCGTCGTGATGCCCCCATAGATGCCATACATCAGCACGACCGGCATGAAGAGGACGGGCAAAGCCTGCCAGGTCATGCGCGGCAGCTGGCGCACCGGCACCGGCGGCTCGATGGGGAAATTCTTGACCCGTGCCGTGACGGCAATCAGCACCATCATGAAACCGGCCATGAGAAGGCCAGGGACCACGCCGCCCAGAAACAGGTAGCCAATCGAGGTATCGGCCACCAGCGCGTACAGCACCATCGGAATGGAGGGCGGGATGATGGGGCCGATCACGGCAGTGACGGCGGTGAGCGCCGCGGCATAGGACGGGGTGTATTTGTTGTCCTTGGTCATCATGTACTGCATCATCTTGCCCGAGCCGGCAGCGTCCGCCACGGCCGAGCCGGACATGCCGGCAAACACGATGGATTGCAGCACATTGACCTGCGCCAGCCCGCCACGGAACCGGCCGACCAGCGCGTCGCACCATTTCAGCAGCCGCTCGGACAAGGTGCCTGAATTCATGATCTCGGCCGCCAGGATGAACAGCGGCACCGCAAGCATGATGTAGTTGGAGTACATGCCGTTGAGAAACTGCTCGGCGACGATGCCGGGGTCCTGCCCTTTCATCAGCAGATAAAGGATCGAGCCACAGATCATCGCCAGCCCCATGGGCAGGCCGAGAAAGGCCAGGACCGTCAACAGCCCCAGCGACAAGCCGAATGCCAGGGAAATGGTCATATGCCCGAACTCACCTTGGTGTAGTCGAAATCGTCCGCGCTCCGGCCCCAGGCCGCCTGCCAAGCGAGGTGGAGCTGGCGCACGATCATCGCCACGGCAAAAATGCCGTAGATGGAATAGAGATAATCGAATCGGATCTTGAGATAGGCCGTCTTCTCGACCTTCATGAAGGCGATGTAGTCGACCACCGCCGGCAGCGAGAGGGTGAACAGCACAACGAGGGTGAGCGAGGACACCAGCACCATCGCCCGCTTCACCTTGCCACGCGCCGCGCCGTAAAAGATGTCGAAGCGGATATCCTCGTCGTCGCGCACCACGAAGGCGGTGCCGAACAGCACCATCCACAGCCACATCACGACGCTGATTTCATGCGTCCAGCCGATGGGCAGGTTGAGCAGGTAACGAAAGACGATCTGGATGATGAAGACCACGAACATGGTGGCCAGCATGGCGGCCAGCAGGTTTTCGGCGCGCGCATGCAGCCACCGGCCGATGCTGGAGAAAGAAGAAGGCATGGCGCAACTCCCGGTGCGCAGCCGCAGCGGCTGGCCAGACATGGATGCTGGGGCGGCACCCCTTGGGAGTGCCGCCGTCGTGAAGTGTGCGGCTAGAGCGCGTTGATGCGGTCGACCACGCCTTCGGGCCAATCCCTGGCCAGATCCGATTCCAGGTATTTCTGCTGGGCAAAGGTGCGGAACGCCTCGAGGTCTGGCTCATAGACGTCAAGTCCGGCCGTCTTGAAGCGCTCGACGAGCTCGGCTTCGCGCGCCAGATGCTCCTTTTGGCTGAAGTCGATCGCGTCCTTGGCGGCGGCGTCAAAGGCAGCCTGCTGCTCGGGCGTCATCGCGTCCCAGCTCGCCTTGCTGATCACCAGCAGGTCAAAGCCCACCAGATGCGAGGTCAGCACGATCTGCTTCATGACTTCGTAGAACTTCATGTTCTCGACATTGGGCAGCGGATTGTCCTGGCCGTCGATGGCCCCGGTCTGCAGGCCGGTATAAACTTCGGCATAGGCCATCGGCGTTGGATTGGCGCCGATGGAGGTGCCGAGGAACTGCCAGGCATCGCCACCGGGCATACGCAGCTTCACGCCGGCCATGTCCTCTGGCGTATTGATCTTCTTGTCGGTGATCAAACCAACCTGGCGGGCGCCGAAATAGGTCGGCCCAAGGATGCGGATGCCAAGCTGGTCTTCCGCCATCTGCTTGAACTCGGCACCGACATCGCTGTCAAAGAAGGTGCGCAGGTGATCGGCGTCGCGGAACAGATAGGCCGAGGTCAGTACCGACCAGGCCGGAATCTGGTTGGAGATATCCTGGGGCGCGATATTGCCCATCTCGAGATTGCCACGCTGCAAGGCCACCAGTTCGGTGCCCTGCTTGAACAGATTGCCCCCGAAATAGGGCTCGATGGTCGCGATCTCGGCGATACCCTCGCTCAAGCGGCTCATCATTTCGGCTCGAATGTCCTGTTCGGTGAACACTGCCGAAAACCGGAGCACAGGCTTGCTCTCCTGGGCTGCCACCGGCATGGCCACTGCCAACAACAGGCCGCCGAGCACCACTGCGCGACGCGTAAATCCAAAACGCATAGTCATCCTCCCATGTGGTCGCCCGCTATCAGGCGTAAAGGACGCACGGTTTGCCACCGTCGTTTGTTCGTCCTCGCTGCACAATGTACGAAACAGTTCGTTCATGTCAATGCGGCTTCTGATGCATTCGAAGCTAACCGGTTAAATCGTCTTTGTCATTGATTTTTCTTTTCGTATGATGATCATGAGGTCAGAACAACGCGGGAGACGACGTGGCAGGCGAAGGGCAGCAATTGGATGAAGGCGTAGCGGACCTCACCTTCCGTCGAATTCGCGGCGACATCATCGCCGGCACGCTCCCCCCTGGCCGCAAGCTCAAGCTCGACACCCTCAAGGCACAATATGGGGCCAGCGTCAGCACGCTACGCGAAATCCTCAACCGGCTTGCGAGCGAAAGTCTCGTCGTCGCCGAGGGGCAGCGCGGCTTTGAGGTGGCGCCCGCTTCAGCCGAAAATTTGCTTGAGGTGGCCGACCTGCGCCTCCTGCTCGAGAGCCACGCCATCCGCCTGTCGCTGGCCAGCGGCGATCTCGATTGGGAGGGCCGCGTCGTCGCTGCTCATCACAAGCTTTCGGTGGTCGAGGCGCAGTTGCTGCGCGGGGAGATCGAGCGAACCGCCCAATGGGTGCGCTATGACTTCACCTTCCACAATGCGCTGATCTCGGCCTGCGGCTCCCAGACGCTGCTGGCGCTGCATGCCTCCGTGTTTGACCGCTTCATTCGCTATCATATGCTGGCGGCAAGCTTTCGCGGCGCTGATGTGATGAGCGACCACAAGGCGCTGTTCGAGCTGGCGATGGAGCGCAATGCCGACGCCATTGTCGCCAAGCTCGCGACCCATATCCGGAGCGGCGTCGATTATGTGCTCTCGACCGGCCGGATCTAGCCGGTAATGGCAGCGTTGAAGCTGTCCGCCATGGCCCGGGGGTCGGGCTGGCATCCGCTAAACAGCGCAAAAGCGCGCACCGCCTGGTAAACCGCCATGCCGCCGCCCGGCATCACCGCGCAACCCTGCGAATAGGCATGCCGGATCAACTCGGTTTGCAGCGGGAAATACACCACATCGGCAATCCAATGCCGCGACGAAATCAAGGCCGGATCGATCGGCATGCCTGGCAGCTTGGTCATGCCCACCGGGGTGGCGTTGACAATCCCATCCACCCGCCCCGCGACCTCTGCCACATCGCTGATGGCATGGACATCGGCATCGAGCCGCTCACGCAAGCGGCTCACCGTCGCCTGCGCCCGCGCGGCATCGGTGTCGTAGATATCGAGCCGCCCGACCCCGCATTGCAGCAGCGCCTGCGACACCGCGGCCCCCGCCCCGCCGGAGCCGAGCTGAAGCACCCGCTGGCGTGCGGCCGACGGCAGATTGCGCCGGAAGCTTTCGGCAAAACCCCAGCAATCGGTGTTGTGCCCGACCATACGATCACCCAGCACCACGGTGTTAACCGCGCCGATTGCGGCGGCATCGGGCGCCAGGTCATCAAGCAGCGGCAGCACGGCCTGCTTGAAGGGATAAGTGACGTTGAGGCCGGCAAAGCCCAACTCCCGCGCTTCGGCGAGGACTTCCGGCAATTGCGCGTCAGTCAGGCCAAGCTGGTCAAAATCGATCAGGTGGTAGCGGTAATTGAGCCCCAGCCTTTGCCCTTCACGCTCATGCATCAGCGGCGACAGGGACCCGCCAATGCCGCGACCCACCAGGCCGATGGTGATCCCGTCGCGCGCGGGGAGTTCCCCGTTCAGCACCAGGTGGGCCAACGGCTGTGCCGGACTAATGGCGATGTGCAAAACCCGTCTCCCCGCCCGCCACTTGCCGTTGCAACTGGGAGTGGCCTTGTGTTTCACGCCGGCCAGCCGATAAATGCTGTTGAGCGATTTGCGGCAGAATGTACGAACCGGTTAGTTTAGTCAATTGCCGCGCCGGAGGAAGGTGTTGCTGATATGAGTACCCGGCTCGAAACCACCAAGACCCGCGCCCGGGCCGCGCCAAGCCGCGCGCAGGATCCCGAGGGCACCCGGCAGAACATCATTGAAGTGGCGGCGCAGGAATTTGCCCTCAACGGACTTTCCGGCGCCCGCATCGACGAGATCGCCGCCAAGACGCGCTCCTCCAAGCGCATGATCTATTATTATTTCGGCAGCAAGGAAGGGCTCTATCTCAGCGCCCTTGAAAACGCCTATCGCCAGGTGCGCGAGGGCGAAGCCCAACTCGACGTGGCGGGCCTGCCCCCGCTCGATGCGCTCAAGCGCCTGGTGGAATTCACCTTTGACCATCACCATCAGCATGAGGAATTTATCCGCATGGTGATGATCGAGAACATTCATCATGGCGAGTTCCTCGAGCGCTCCGGCGTGATCCGCGAACTCAACGTCACCGCCATCGGCAATATCGAAGCCATCTATGCCAAGGGCCTGGCGGACGGCGTGTTCCGTCCCGGGCTCGACCCGCTCGAAGTCCACTGGCAGATCAGCGCCTTGTGCTTTTTCAACGTGTCCAACCGCGCCACCTTTTCCAAGATCTTCGGCAAGGATGTGGGCAGCCCCGCCGCCCAGGCCTCGCTGCGCCAGCAGGCCGTCGAGATGGTGCTGCGCTTCGTCACGAGGCCCGACAAGCTCCCCTGACCCCAGCATCGCCACCGCTTCGGCCACCATTCGAACCTGCATTGCAAATGTACTAACTAGTTCGTACTCTCCTCTCAGAATGGGGAGAACGGCCATGAAGACCTCGATTGCAACCGTGTCGATCAGCGGCGATCTGCGAGAAAAACTCGAGGCGATTGCCGCCGCCGGCTTTGCCGGGGTCGAGATTTTCGAGAACGATTTCCTCGCCTATGACCATTCCCCGCGCGATGTGGCGGCGATGGTGGCCGATCTTGGCCTCAGCATCACCCTCTTCCAGCCGTTCCGAGACTTTGAAGGCTTGCCCGAGCCGCAGCGCAGCCAGGCGTTCGACCGGGCCGAGCGCAAGTTCGACCTCATGGAGCAGCTGGGAACCGACCTGATCCTCGTCTGTTCCAGCGTTTCCCCCCTTTCGCTCGGCGGCATCGACCGCGCTGCCGCCGATCTGCGGGAACTGGGTGAGCGAGCCGGGCGCCGGGGCCTGCGCATCGGCTACGAGGCACTAGCCTGGGGCCGCCATGTCAACGATCATCGCGATGCCTGGGAAATCGTGCGCCGCGCCGATCACCCCAATCTGGGCATCATCCTCGATAGCTTCCACACGCTGTCGCGCAAGCTCGACCCCAATTTCATCCGCTCCATTCCCGGCGACAAAATCTTCATCGTGCAACTGGCCGATGCCCCTCTGATCGACATGGACCTGCTGTATTGGAGCCGCCACTTCCGCAACATGCCCGGCGAAGGCGATCTGCCGGTCACCGAGTTCATGCGCGCCGTCGCCGCCACGGGCTATGACGGCCCCATTTCCCTCGAGATCTTCAACGACCAGTTCCGCTCCGGCTCGCCGCGCACCATCGCGCTCGATGGCCATCGCTCGCTGGTTTACCTGATGGATCAGGTCCGCCAGGCCGAGCCCGATATCGCCATCGCCGTGCCCACACTGCCGCCGCGCGTCCACGTCAAGGGCGTCGCTTTCGTGGAGTTTGCCGCCGACGAAACCGAAGCGGGCGTGCTGGCCGGTTATCTGCGCCAACTTGGCTTCCGCCTCACTGGCCGGCACCGGGCCAAGGCCGTCGAGCGCTTCACCCAGGGCGAGATCAACATCATCATCAACACCGAACGCGAGGGCCTTGCCCACTCCGCCTACCAGACCCACGGCACCTCGGCCTATGCCATTGGCCTCCTCGTCGATGACGCTGCCGCGACGGTCGAACGGGCCCGGGCTCTGGACGCCCAATTGTTCAACCAGCGAGCGGGACCCGACCAGCTCAGCATTCCCGCCATTCGCGGCGTTGGGGGTGGGGTGATCTATTTTCTCGACACGAGGAGCCGGCTTGGTCAGGTCTGGGACATCGAATTTGAGACCGTGAGCGATCCCGACCCGCTGGAGGGCGCCGGCCTCGTGCGCATCGACCACCTGGCGCAAACCATGAACTACGAGGAGATGCTGACCTGGATCCTGTTTTATCGGTCCATCTTCGTGACCGACAAGAGCCCGATGGTGGATGTGGTGGATCCCTCGGGCCTGGTGCGAAGCCAGGTCATCGAAAATGACAGCGGCTCGTTGCGGCTGACGCTGAACGGGGCAGAAAGCCACCGCACTCTCGCTGGCCGCTTCATCGCCGAAACCTTCGGCTCGAGCATCCAGCACCTGGCTTTCGCCACGCACGACATCTTCGCCGCCGCCGATGCGCTGCGGGCCAACGGCATGGCGACGCTGGAAATTTCGCCCAATTACTATGAGGATCTGCGGGCGAGACTGGGGATCGAGCAGGCCATGCTTGATCGCTTGCGCGCCAGCAACATTCTTTACGACCGCGACGCAGACGGGGAGTTCTTCCAGCTTTATTCCCGCAATATCGGTGAAGGCTTCTTTTTCGAGATCGTGCAACGCCGGGGCAGCTATCGCGGCTATGGCGCCGTCAACGCCCCATTCCGCATTGCGGCGCAGAAACGGGCGATGGCAACGCTCGGTGGCACTTGAAGGCGGGCGATCTGCATTGCCGGCGCGTGTGCCGAGTGCGCTCGCTTGTAGTTGTGAACTTCGCCCCGCGCCGACAATCTACTGTTCCGTTGATTCACTCGACCGTATCAAAGGCGTTAGCTCAATATGTCGACGCCAGAAACAGCACGGAGATCATCGGCAGGGTGATACAGCTGCTGCGAGGTGAAGAGGTCATCTGCTGGGAACGCGACCTAATCACCATTACGGACTGGGACCGACTGGTTGAGATCGGCGAGCTCGAACCAACCTATCTTCGGATACCGCAAGGAGATGTCGTCAAGCCCACGGTGATTTCTTCGGCAGCGAATTGACGTTCTTAACCTTTGCAAATGCGCAAGGTCACGACTGCCGTCAAAGAGGTTCCCAGATGTGGAGGCTACCATGATTGAGGTCACACCAAGGCTTGCTCAGGCCATCGATGCCGCTATTGCTGACAATCTGCAGTCCACAAACAGTCCTCATGCCGTCGTTTCCGTCCACGGCGTCGCACAGGCGGTCATGAATGCATCAGGTGCTTCGGAGGACGATCTGCCGGCGATCCTGCACTTGATCTGCGAGGGCAGCATCTATCGTGGACATGTGCTTGCTTTTGCAAACACGCAAAGCGGGGCCCTGGACCTGCGTTCCTGAAGCCGCGCGGGATTTTCGCATTTGTCGTCACTGCCCGTCACGGTGCAGTCCCCGGACTACGTCGGTAAGCTGACCAACATGAGTCGGAAAGAGGTCCGCTTTCCAGGTTCGCGGGCTGGTGCCGTTCGGCTATCGGGTGGAAAACCGCAAGCTCCGGGTGCGAGAAGACGAAGCTGAGATCGTCCGCACCATCTTTGCCCGCTTCCTCAAACTCGGCTCCGCCACACTCCTTGCCGATGAACTCGGAGAGCAGAACCTCTGCACCCGTTCGGGCAAACCGATCGACAAGGGGTACATCTACAAACTTCTAGGCAACCGCACCTATCTTGGCCTGGCCGTCCACAAAGGCACTGCTTATTCCGGCGAGCACGAGGCGATCATCAGCCAAGAGCTGTGGGACAAGGCGCACGCTATCATGGAAGAAAGCCCCCGCTCCCGTGCGTGCAAAACCAGGGCGCAAACCCCTGCCCTGCTCAAGGGCTTGGTGTTCGCGCCCAACGGGATGGCGATGACCCCAACCCACACCCGCCGCCGCGGCAAGCTCTACCGCTACTACGTGACGATGTCGGTGCTGAAGCTGGGACCTGAGACCTGCCCCATCCGGCGCATTAGTGCTGCCGAGATCGAGCGCGTGGTCATCGATCAGCTGCGAGGAATCCTGAGGTCACCCGAAATCATCGCCAAGACAGCAGCGGCGGCACGGCAGCAGAATCCAAGCGTGACAGATGATGAGGTTACGCTCGCCCTACAGCAGTTCGAAAGCGTGTGGGATCAGCTGTTCCCGGCCGAGCAGGCCAGGATCGTGCAGCTGCTGGTTGAGCGAGTGGACCTGAGCACCGAAGGCGCAAGGATTCGGATCAGGAGCGAGGGACTGCAAACCGTCGCAGCCGAACTGCCGACTACCAGCAAGCACCAGCAGGCAGCATGAGCAGAACACATCAGAACGAGGCGGCAGACACGCTCACAATTGCCGTTCCGCTAACCATCCGCAGACGCGGCGGGCGCAAGCTGGTGCTGTCGCCAGCAGGAGAAGAAATCACCACCTCTGCCCGCCCGCGGATCGACAACACTCTAGTCAAGGCCCTCGCGCGAGCCTTCCGGTGGCGCAAGCTGCTGGAGAGTGGGGCCTACGCCGCCGTGGCGGAGATGGCGGATGCAGAGGGGATCGATAGATCCTATGTTAGCCGGGTGGTTAGGATGACCCTTCTCGCGCCCGAGATTATCGAGGGCATCCTGGAAGGACAGCGAATTGATCTGCTCCTGCCAGCGCTGCTGTCGCTCAAGACCGAGCTGTGGCATGAGCAGGAGCGGAGCTTGGCCGGCTAATCGATCTGCTCGGTCTCGTATTCCTGCACATCTGAAATCTTTGCATATTCCCGCCAGTCGGCTCCATGCAGGCTACCGCGCCAAGTGCGGAGTTCGTCGCGGCGGTCCTTGGCGACTTGAGCATTATCGTGGCTGAGAGTGGTGAACCGCTGCCGCACCTCAGACTCTCGGATCTGTGGGGAGAGGTGACCGTACGTCCTCAGAACCGTGGTAGGGTCAGCATGACCTAGCTGCTCGGCCACCGCGTACACGGTTGCTCCGGCTTGGATGAGCTGGCTGGCATAGGTGTGGCGCAAGCCATGAAACGTGAACTCTTCTGGCAAAGCAGCAGCGCGGACAGCCGCCTTGAACAGGTGCTTGTAGTTGCCGAACCAGGGTTTGCCGCTGTCGCGGATAAACACCAGGTCTGAGCGCTTGCGGTCCTTGGTGAGGTCCAGAAACCAGGCCATGGCTTCATCGGGCAGGAACACGAACCGGGGCTTGTACGTCTTGAGCGGCGCCACATAGATGCCGTATCCGTCGCGCCCGACATCGCCGCAGCGCAGGCGCAGCAGTTCAGTAGCGCGGCAGCCCGTGTACAGAGCGCCCAGAACCAAGCGCTCCACGTCCGGCCGGCACTGCGCCAGAAGTTCGCGGCATTCAGGTCGGGATAGATGCAGCACGCGAGGCCGGTCCACCGCAGGGATGCGCCTCAAGCACCGCCAGGATCGATCGCTTTCGACCTTCCTGCTTTCCCACGCCATCTGGAAAGCGACGCGGAGAATGCCAATCAGCGTGTTGACCGTCTTCTTCCGTTTACGCAGTTGCTCATCATCAAGGTTATCGATGCTGCGCTTCTTGCCCACAGCCTGATTGCCGCGCTTGGGTGGCGTTTCCAGCACCTGCTTGATGAACATCCGGAGGTGCTCGCCGGTGAACTCGGCAACGAGCACATGAGCGAGACGTGGAACGATGTGGTGGTTGATAAGGGACAGATTTGTCTCGAAATGGCTCTTGGCCGCAGCCAGCCGCTTCCACTCCACGTAGTCGTTCATTGCATGGGCGACGCTATAGAGCCCCGGCACAGGGCAGACCACAAGCTCTTGCCGAACCCCAATGCGCTTCTCATCCGCGGCATGGGCGTGAACGACGGGACGAGCGAACCACTGCCGAGCAGCAGCTAAGGCGTCCGCATAGGTCAGTCCCGAGCCAGTGCTGTCAACAGCTGGGCCGATGCTCCGCCGGTAGTACCCCCCTGCCCTGGTGCGAATGCGGGCAACCCAGTAGTCGCCCTCTGAAGATCGCCTCAGGCCGATGTGCCGGCCATAGCCGATCAGGTGGTAGTATGGGGTATCGCGAACGGCCAGCTGTGTTCTCACCTCCTCACGGCTTAGGTCGGGGCGATTTAGACGGGTAACGCTCATGGGGAATCCTGCAAAAGCAGGCTGCATCACGGGTCGTGAACAAAGGCGTGGTTACCAGCTTGGCGGAAACCCTCGCTTTCCCCGAGAACCTCACTTCCCCTGCCGGATAATTTCTACCGCCTGCCAGTGCAGCAGCAGGCTGCCTGCCGCCGCGGGTACAATCACCCAGATCGGAGCGCCTCCGAAACCTGCTGACAGGCTACTCCCCAGCAAAGTTACTGCTATGCCGTTGAGGTACTGGGCTCGGGTGCGACTAACTTCTTGTGACATGGCGACCTCCTGTATGGAGGTAGAGTACCCCTGTTTCTGGCTGCGGGGATAAGCAGGGCTGATTTGGGGCAGGAAGCGGTCTGTCAGCTCTGGGCGGCGGCGGTGTCGAAAGCAGCAGTTTGGCTTGCCCACACGTCCATGGCTCATTTGGGGACGGCAAGTGACCGGCCGCATCCGCGACCGTCAATCCGCCGTTCGCATGGCGACGTGGGGTCGCGCTTCTGTTGCATGTTGTTCCTGTTACTCTGCTTTATACAGCTGACGTGGCTGGGAGCTGATGTGCAAGCGCAGTCTCACCGTCTCGGAACAAAACAGCCGGAGAGCCAGGTGCCAAGGAGAGGGGCAGGCCCCGGCTAAGCCATAGGAAAATGTATGAGCAAGCGCCTCGAGCACGATTCAATTGGGGAACTGCCCCTTTCAGCCGATTCCCTATATGGTATCCACACCGCGCGGGCGGTGACCAACTTTCCCATCACGGGCGTGAGGCTGTCGCACTTCCCTGAGCTACCGCGCGCATTGGCTATGGTGAAGAAGGCGGCGGCGCTGGCAAACGCCCAGGTGGGAGCGCTGGCCCCCGAGCTCGCCGAAATCATCGCCGCTATCTGCGACGAGATCATCGACGGGATCGTTGCCGACGAGACGCGAATTGCGAGCCTTTTGAGCAACAGCCTCGTTGCTGTAACAGCTTTAGTGCCTCGTATCGGCTACGAGAACGCGGTCGCCGTTGCGAAGGCGGCGCAGGGGAGCGGACATTCCGTCGAGGCGACGGTGGTCGCTCTAGGTTTTCTAACTCACGAGGAGTTCGCAGCCTTGATGCGGCTCGAACCTCTCACAGAGTCCGCAGCGAGAGCTGACAACAAGCGAAAGGAGGAGAAAAGCTAGCCGGTGTTGCGGTTAGTGGAGAGCTTTGTCAGGCAGCCCCGTTTTCGAGTGGCACTTTGGGGGCCGACAGCGGTCTGTCTGCTTTTGGTCTAGGCTCGATGGAAAGCAGCCATTCGGGGGTGGGGGCCATCTCCAGACTGTCCGGTTGTGGTGAGGTTATTAGGTGAGCTGCCGTTTTGCGGTCGACCATCTGACCGCCGCCTCCTTACAAAGATCATCGAACTGCCGTAGCTCCCAGGCAGCTTTGTACCGGACAGCCAAACGCTACTTAGACTGGAGGATGCTTTGCTGCCCGGGCGGGGCCAGAACCAACCTCGCTAAAAAATTCCGAAACTGCTCTCACGATCGGGGGCCAACCAGACGAAAGCGTGAGGATCGAGGTGCTCTTCTATTTGGGCGTGGTAGCGGCGTTTGACCGCCACCTTGGGCTGGTCGATGCGCCTTCTGGATTGGGAGCGCCGTTCGTTGAGAGCAGGCAAATGCGGGCGAGTTGATCTGCCGCGCTATGTGCACAAGGTCACCAAGACCCCAAAGCACGGCAGGCAGCAGGACTACTACTTCTATACCCGGCACCGGAACACGGCCGAGGCATGGCCATCCACGCCCTCTACAAGCTCAGTGATGAGCTGTACCCTGTGGCGCCGTCCAACATGCCGCCGTACAACATCGCGCCGACTCAAGACGTGCAGTTTGTTCACCTCGACAAGGCCGGCAACCGGGAACTGGACCAAGGTCGCTGATGGCTGGTCCCGTTCTGGGCCAAGGAAGTGCCAAAGGCCACGATGTTCAACGCCCGTCTCGAGACGATCGACACCTCTCCGGCGTTCCGTGAGCCGTTCAAGAAGCGCCGCTGCCTGATCCCAGCCGACGCTTATATCGAGTGGACCACGAACCCTGCCCTTCGCCTCGTGCTTGTCGCTGACGGGGATGGTGGAGGGCTGCGGCTCGGGCGCGAGCGGCGGGGATACAGGTTCCGGCATAAGCACCCCTGCCGACATTGCCTCGCGCAGGATGGCCTCCACTGCCTCGGGCTTCACCAGCGACTTGTTGAGCCCGTCACCGGCGTAGTAGCTCTGGCCCCGCACAACCTGACGCGAACCGCCCTTGGTTGCCGCAAGGACCGGTAGTGACGCCCATTCCTGAGCCCGGCGCTTACCGAACTCGAGGCCGTCCATCTTGCCCGCCATGAACTGCTCATAACCGCGGCGCTTGAGCAGGTGATAGGCGAGTCGGTCCTGCAGATCGGGGCCGAAAATCTGCTCGCCACGCAGCCCGAGCTCCTTCTTCAGGTCCTTGAGCGTGGCGTTCATGAACTGGTAGGGGGCCTTGGGGGAAGCGCGGATAGTGTGAGCTAACTCAGATCGATACGGTGCGCCTAAATGGAGTAGCCGCATTACCGCTTGCCCCGGAAGGACAGGTTCATGACCACCGAGACTCAAGCGACGCGTGCTTTACGCAGAGACTGGCACCTGCGCCTAAACATAGCGTCCGCGCTGAGTGCAATTGCCCTCGGCGCACTCCAGTGGACTGTTCCCTTAGGCGGACTTGCCGTACTCATTTTCTTGATTTGCGGCGGACTGCTGATGGCTAGCATTCCGCAGCACACCATTCGGGCGATAGTCCGGTTTTGGTATGTGCTGTTGCTACCCGTATACTGCATGGTTTCAACTTTGTGGTCGGAAGCGCCATCACAGTCCTTTAGAGGATCAATCCAACTTACGCTAACATTCGTCCTTAGCATAACGATCGCCGCCCGAGTTCCGCCGCGCTCGCTGCTCCGCGGAATGTTCATTGGACTTTTTCTTACAATGCTAGCTTGTGTGCTTTTCGGTCGTGTTCGGGCTGATATCGGAGCCTGGGTGGGTATCTACGGCAGTAAGAACGCCTTTGGGGCCGTTGTAGCTCTTTTCTCGCTGGCATCACTCGCGACCTTTGCGGATAGTGACGCCAACCCTGCTGAACGGCTATTCGGGTTAGCGGGACTGCTGTTGTCAGCGGCGTTGATAACATTTGCGCAGTCCGCCACCGCAATCATCGTGGCACTCCCCGGTGCTGCAACGATAGCAGCCGTACTCGGTCTGAGGTGGCTGAGGCCCACGCATCGCCTTGTAGCCGTTGTTGGATTTCTTATGGTGGGCGTGCTGCTTTGTTTAGTGTTGGCTGCTTACTCGGCTGAGTTGCTGCACTTGGTGCTGGAAACCTCCGGCAAAGATGTAACACTGACAGGCCGGACCGATCTCTGGGCCACTGCACTCGATCTTATCAGCCAGAAGCCTCTGTTCGGCGTTGGCTACCAAGCGTTCTGGGTGCAAGGCTTCGCCCCCGCCGAAGCTATTTGGTATGAATTCGGAATTGCCAGCCGAAGCGGATTTCACTTCCACAACATGTACCTATCGAACGCCGTTGATATTGGGCTTGTTGGAGTCGGTCTTCAAGCTGCCCTGCTGCTCTCGGCTTTGACGCTTGTTCTTAGATGGTGCCTATTTGCCCCTTCCTCAGCCAATGCATTTCTCGCGGGATTTATTGTTATGACTATCATCACGAGTTGGGTTGAGGTCCCGTTGTTTTCTCAGTTTGGTCACGGGACCATCTTGGTGATTTCGGCCTTTGTATACTCCGTGCGGTATCGATCATAGGTTGGCACATTGGGATCTTTGTTAACGGCCAAGCCGACCGGGTTTGGCTCGGAGCATTGCTGCCAAACAATGACTAGAGCAAATTCGAGATCCAACGCTTGGCCGCAGGAGTGGGAGCTTCTGTAGCCCAAGAAAACGGAATGGCCAGGACAACTGCCGCAAGTCCGCATTAGAGGGATGCTTATCATGCAGCTAGATTGCGGATCGGATATCGTATAACGGAGGCGCAGCGAAAATGCTTACAATATGTATAGCAGAAAACCGCCCGACCTGCGAGCCAGCACTTCGCATTTTGATTGCAAGCTTAGCAGAGCATTGTCCGGGAACTCGGTCCTTAGTTTTTTGCCCAACTCCCAGCGCTTCTTTTAGGGGATGGATCGCCCGTTATCAAAATTGTGCTCTTAACCCTTGTCCTCTCGACGGGCCGTGGACAAAGTACGACATTAAGCCACTAGCGTTACTGACCGCGCTTCGCTTTGGTGCCGAAAACGTGGTTTGGATTGACTCTGATATCCTCATAGCGCGCGATTTTCGGCCTCTATTTTCTACCTTGTCAAACGAAACAATCGCGGTAACCGAAGAGGCGCTTAGTGGCACCTACGCGGACCCGGGGGCGCTGCGGGCCCGAATGTGGGGCATGCCTGTCGGCCGCATCCTTCCATTTTGCGCGAATACCGGAGTTGTTCGCGTTACTCGTGCCCATATCGATTTGCTTAAGACTTGGAATGAGCTGTTGCAAAGCCCAGAGTACCGAGAAGCGCAGGTGAGGCATTGGACTGAACGGCCAACACATCTTGCTGGCGATCAAGAGGTTTTAACGGCACTATTGTCGAGCACTCGTTTCGCGGATCTGCCGATCAAACATTTACGACGAGGTCCCGACATCATTCAGTTCTTCGGTCCATCAGGATACACGGTAGTTGAACGCTTGGGTCACCTACGACGCGGTCTCCCCTTTTTTGTTCATTCCCAGGGTTATCGCCCTTGGTGGCCCAAAGGCGAAATGCCGGCTGGCTGGACAGCGCGCTTCCAGTATAATTACAATCTTCGGTCCCCATACACAACGCTAGCACGAAGCTACGCGAGCGAACTGGAAGACGATAGTTGGCTTAGGTCAACTAGTCCCTTCGGGCCATCAGGTTTGGCCAGAACTGGCCATAATGCGCCGTTGACAGGTCTCCCCCTGGCAGTTGTAGCGGACGCTGTTCGGGGTGCGAAATCCCTTGTTGCAAAATTAAGAGGCTAAATAGGTACCTTCTACAGCCTTAATATCGCTACATTGCTGCCACCGCTTAACGAAGCGGCAACGCGCGTTGCGGCAGGGGCCATGGTTACTGAGAGTGTCCCCCCTCCGACCAATCCATCCATTTGGCGTGATGCTCGGGATGTATGGGCCTGACAGCTATCCATTGATTTTTGGCTACACCGCGCGGATTGACGCCGCCACGCGTGCGAATCACCTGATGTGAGGGCGTGGCGGTGGGTGATACCCCAAGTAGGAAGCCTATCTTGGCGGCACTAGGGTGTCCGCCGGAGGGCCTGAAAATGGTTGCACAACTAAAGGTGCTTAAACACGCCGTAATACGAATGCTGTGGCAGCGGCGAGGAGCGAGCGTCGGTCACGGTACCCGGTTCTATGGCCGCCTACCCAAACTTTCCCTCGACGGCGAATTGATCATTCAGCGCGGAGTGACGTTCGTCGGAACCTTGCATAGACCCAGCTTGCAAATACGGCGAGGAGCCGCGCTCGCAATTGGGGAGAGAACATTTATCAACTCAGGGGTCCAGATCAATGTCAGTGCGGCCGTCACCATCGGGCAGGGCTGTTTGATCGGTGACGAGGTAGTGATCCAAGACAACAGCTTTCACGAGGTAGACGAAGGATCTGTGCCCAAGGTCGCTAATATTGTGATTGGACGAAACGTTTGGATTGCTCGCGACTGCATCATCCTTCCCGGAGTGACGATTGGTGACCACAGCGTTGTTGGTGCAGGTTCAGTGGTCACCAAGAGCGTCCCCGAGCGAAGCCTCTATGCCGGTAGCCCGGCCGTTTATAAACGAGCGGTGCACGCGAGTGACTCATTTTCGCGCTAGCTTCCCGATGCGAGGATATGGGGGTAGCGCTAAGTAGCACCCGAACGGGCAGCTCGATACGCTGCAGCAAACAGAGGAAGCTGCATGGCCCCCCGACATCTAGAAAATACCATCTTAATCTTCTTCAAGGATTATGAAGCCGACAAGTTCTTTCTTGGAGATCGCTACCTTAAACGGATCGTACGCCCGCTCTATGAACGGCTACATCACCGGCAGAAGATCACTGGGTTCGGTATGTCGTTCCAGTTACTTAAGAGCGCCCTTGAAGGCCACGGCTTTGAAGTCCGTGTCAACGACTATGCTTTCGCCAAACGCCACCCAGAACACCCTGTCGGTGTGATTGGCTTCCCGTTGATCCTAGATGGCTGGGAATTGCCAAACCCAGCGCTGTTGGGTCCATCCCTTTATGACCACCCGGGGATGCGACCCGGCCTGTTTAATGATCCGCGCTTCAAGAAGTACCTTGTACTTGCGGACTGGACTTTCGACATGTTCGCGCCCGTGTATGGACCAGATAGATGCATCCCCTGGTTTGCTGGGATAGACACGCACCAGTGGCCGGATCTCTCAGCCGAGCCAAAGTCCGTCGATTTCCTCATCTACGATAAGGTTCGATGGGAGCATGACGCGTTTCAAAGCTCTCTCATTGAGCCGATCCGCGCCGAACTCACAAAACGAGGTCTGTCGTTCGAGGTAATGCGGTACAAATACCATGATCACGCCACCTACCAGCAAGCTCTTGCCCGGTCCCGCGGTATGATCTTCTTTTGCGAGCACGAGACTCAAGGGCTTGCCTATCAAGAAGCGTTGGCCTCTGGCCTGCCCATCCTTGCTTGGGACCGTGGCTATTGGGCTGACCCGCTTTGGCAGAAATTTAGCGGTTCAGCGCCCAAAGCGTCATCAGTGCCGTTTTTCTCCAGCGATTGCGGGGAGCGGTTTGCATCGTTACCCGAGTTTGCCTCGACACTCTCGTTATTCATAGAGCGGCGGAGCGATTACACACCTCGTGCTTATGTACAAAAGAACCTCTCACCGAAGACCTCGGCACACATCTACGCTGCGGCCTACTTCAACTGCTCATCTCAAAGCGCATAAGCCCCATAGTCTTCGAGGGCCTCCTGCCCCGCTGTTCCCCATCCATTTATTAGGACGCCACAGCGGGTGGACGACGGGGGCGGACTCGCGACCACGATAGCCTCAGCGTCATACGCGGCCTGGGTCAGCTTCACCCCGACCACGTAGGTGCCACCGGTCGGAGCCGGATCCCCCTTGAGCGCTTCAGCAAAAGCCTTTGCTTCCCCGGACAGATCAACTGGCGGGCGCTCGTATGGCGCACCATTCAGTTCCAGAATGCTAGCACTGAAGAGCGTACCGTCTTCACCGCCGACAACATCAACGATTTCGATTTCTGATCCAACATCGCAACCATCGCGGCCGCTCCCTGGGAGCGGCCCGTCTTTCTTCGAGGATTTTACTATGCAAAGCCGTTGGCGCGACACGGATGCGGAAGAGTTTGCCGAGCAAGCCCGCAGCGACGGCCACGATCCCCAGCTCGGACTACGCATCTACACGTCTCGCCTGATCGGGCAGGATCCGGATCTTGTACTGCATGGCGGCGGCAACACCTCGGTGAAACTCAAGGCCGACAATGGTGAAGCGCTGATGCATATCAAAGGCAGTGGCTGGGACCTTGACACCATCGCCGCTGCAGGGCTACCGGCCGTGCGTCTTGCTCCCATCCTTGCCGCGCGGACGGGCCCAGCGCTGACCGATCCGGAAATGGTGGGGCTGTTGCGGGCCAACCTCGTTGATCCGTCAGCGCCGAACCCTTCTGTGGAAGCGTTGCTGCACGCTTTCATCGACCATGCATTTGTTGATCATAGCCACTCGAGCGCCGTGCTTGCGCTCGCGAACCAGCCGGATATGCGTGACCGCGTTGCCTCTATGTATGGATCGCGCGTGGCCTTCGTTCCCTATGTCATGCCCGGCTACGACCTCTCTATGTAGGGCGCCAGGATTTACGACACCAACCCGGGTTGCGAAGGCCTTTGGCTCGAAAATCACGGCATCTTCTCGTTCGGACCGGACGCACGCACATCCTATGAGCTGATGACCGAGTTCGTGACCATCGCCGAGGCTGAACTTGCGAACAGCGACGCTGCCCTCGTGCCTCAGCAACAATCGGATCGTGCAGCGCCGGCCGGCCTGCTGGTAAGCCTCGGGCGCGAGCTCGACCAGCGCTCAGGCGCCAACAAGCACGTTTGGGACTTTCGCTCCAACGAAGCCATCCGCGAATATCTCGCGCTGCCCAACCTCGATGAAATCGCGCACCGCGGCACCGCAACGCCCGACCATGTGATCCGCATAAAGCCATTCCCATTGATCCTGGACGCCGATGACGGGGAAGCGCACATCGCCGCGGCTCTCGACAGCTATGCGGCGCGGTATGGCGCCTATTTCAGCCGCAACGCTGCACGGGCCAGCGAGGCCAAGACCATGCTGGACCTGCTTCCTCGTGTTGTCCTTGTGCGCGGACACGGGCTCGCCGGCATCGCGACATCATTCAAAGCGGCCTCCATCGCGGCGGACCTTGCCGAGCAGACCTGCCGCATCGTCTTGTCCGCCGAGCGCTACGGTAGGTTCACTCCGCTCGATGAAGCCGCCTTGTTCGATATGGAATATTGGCCCCTTGAGCAGACCAAATTGCAAACGAAAAGCCAAGGTTATGAGTGCGGATGACATCGTTTGCTAAAGTGCTCTTGGACTGTGGCACGTTTGAAGCTGTGTCCGCTTTTGGCTCGTCGGCTCATTTGGATCCACGACCGAAATGGGCGCAAAGCTGCCCTCGGAGCTACATGCCCCGCACCGCTTCAAGCGCGCGAACACGCGATGTATGCAGGTCAACGATTGGCAAAGGGTAATTGAAGCCCAACTCGACCCCTGCCCTGCTCAGTACCTCCGGGGGCGCTTCGCTCGGCCGATGCACCCATTTGTCAGGCAGGAAGAGCAACTCCGGTACCCGGCGGCGGACATACTCACCGCCGCCATCGAACTTTTCCCCTTGAACTACCGGGTTGAAGATACGGAAGTACGGGGAGGCGTCGAGCCCAGAGCCGGCGATTCACTGCCAGTTCCCAGGATTGTTCGCCTCGTCAGCATCAAACAGGCAATCCCAAAACCACTGCTCCCCGCCTCCAGTCCACCAGGAGGTTCTTGGTCAGGAAAGACGCCGTGAGCATTCGCACCCGGTTTTGCATGAAACCTGTTGCCCACAACTCCCGCATGCCAGCATCAACAATTGGGATGCCGGTCAGGCCGCGGCTCCAGGCCTTGAACTCTTCCCCACCCTCTCGCCACTGCATTCCTCCATACTTCACCTGCATAGCGATAGTTTCGATGTCTTCCCGATGGTACAGCTGGTGATAGTTGAAGTCCCGCCATGCTAATTCGGAAAGCAGCTTGTGCACGGCGTCCCCCTTGTCTGGATGGGCATGACTGAAAGCCTGGGCCGCATGCCATATCTGTCGGGACGTGATCTCACCAAAGCGTAGATGCGGTGATAGCCTTGTGGTACCCTCCCGCTGAGGAAAATCCCGTCCGAGCGGGTAATCACCAAGAGCGTGCTCCAGAAAGCGGTGCAACTTGGCGTGCGCTGCGGCTTCTCCGACTTGGCTAGAGCCGGCGAACTTTTCGGACCAGCGTGGAGCACGATAGGCTTGGTCGACCGCAGCGGGTCGCAGCGGCTCATGACGCTCAGGCAAGCCGACCGGAACCGTAATATGCTTCTGCTTAAGCGCATTCCAGAACGGCGTGTAGACCGAGTAAGGTCGGCCCTGCCCTGTAGCCACGGTCCACGGTTCGGTGAGAACATTGCCCGGAAATGACTCCGCTAGGATGCCCTGCGCTGTCAGCTTGTCCTTGATCCTGGCATCAACAGCGGACGCCGACGGCGCGTAGCGACGGTTCCAGAACACAGCTACAGCACCATAATCGGAAACGGCTTCAGCAAGGACCTTCTCGGTGTCACCGGTGCGGACATCCAGAATGATGCCGCGCTCGGCAAGAGCAGCACTGAGCTCTTGCAGACTCTGATGCAGCCACCAGAGTCCCGCGGCCCCCACCGACCGAATGCCGCTGGTTGTTTCGTGCACATAGAGCGCTATGACCTTGCGGCCACCGCCGGCCGCGCGCATCAGCGCTGGGTTATCCGCCACCCGCAGATTGTTACGCAGCCAAGCAATTGCTGTTTGAGCCATAAACACCTCCGCTAGGCCATACGCCTGAATCCGCCGGGAAGTTTCAGCTCACATGGAAAGCGGTCCAGCAATGCTCCCTCCCTATACTCTTTGCTGCGTAAGAGATTGGCTGTCGCTCGAATGCAATTCAGCGACAGCACCGGCATAGAGCTGACTTGGGAGGGGCAAATTGCCCGTGCTCCTGTACTGCATCCACTATCGTGCACGTGCACGTTTGGGGTTGGCTGCTGCCAGTTAAGTGCGACGCTTCGTTGTTCGCAAGCGGCACTAACTGCGAAAGTTCTACGCCAAGCTCTGCTGCCATCCAACAGCCGGCTCTCCAACTCAAATCAGGGGCCCGGCCTAAGTACCTGAGATGCCACGGCTAAAAAGCTGGGGACTAAAATGCGGAAGTCCCCAGCTTTGGAGAACAAACAGGTCAGAGAGAGCATTTCGGGCGTTTAGGCCAGATGGGCAGTCACCAGGTACACCCGCAAAGGCGCACAGAAGCTGGGGTTCTCACCCCTGCCCTACGCGTTGGAGAATGTTTGCTACTATGGAATTGGCGGGTAGGGAGGGATTCGAACCCCCGGAACGCTTTCACGTTCGCCGGTTTTCAAGACCGGAGCAATCAACCGCTCTGCCACCTACCCGACGCGCCAGCGTTTAGCCGCTGGCGGTTTGGCTGTCCATCCCCCTATGGCAGCAGGATCACCGAGCCGGTGGTTTGCCGATCCTCGAGCGCGCGATGTGCCTCGGCTGCTTGCGCGAGGGGGAAAGTGCGTCCGATATTGACCTTGATCGCCCCCGACCTGATTGCCCCGAACAGGGCCTCGGCGCCCTCGAGCAGATCGCGGCGTTGGGGGAAATAATGCACGCTGATCGGCCGGGTCACGAACAGCGAGCCCTTACGTGACAGCACGGTGAGGTCGGGAATGGACACCACGCCCGAGGCATTGCCGAAGCTGACCATCAATCCGCGGGGGCGAAGGCAATCAAGCGACTTGTCGAACGTGGCCTTGCCGACGCCGTCATAAACCACATCGACGCCGCGTCCCTCGGTTAGCTCCCGCACGCGGGCGGCAAAGTCCTCGCTCTTGTAATTAATGACCGCATCGCAGCCGTGCTGTAGGGCGAGGGCGACTTTTTCCTCACTCCCCGCCGTGCCGATGACGCGCACCCCCAGGGACCTGGCCCACTGGGTGGCGATCTGACCCGTGCCGCCTGCGGCAGCGTGCCATAGAATGGTTTCTCCTGGTTGGACCGGCCAAGTCTTGAACAGGAGATAAAAGGCAGTAAGCCCCTTGAGCATCACCGCGGCCGCGGTTTGGTCGTCCACGCCATCTGGAATGCGCACGATACGGTCCGCAGCCAACAAGCGCTGCTCGGCATAGGCGCCGACCTGCCCCTGGTAAGCCACCCGGTCACCAACGGCGAGGCCCTGCACGCCTGGGCCAACTTCGGTAACAACGCCGGCGCCTTCATTGCCCGCAACAAACGGGGTCTGCAGCGGATAAAGGCCCGAGCGCTGGTAGGTGTCGATGAAGTTGAGGCCGATCGCGGTTTGGCGGACGGCGACCTGCCCCTCGCCCGGGCTGGCCACAGGCCAGTCCGTCCACTCCATGACCTCTGGGCCACCGGTATTTCGAACGACGATCGCCTTGCTCATGCTCAGCTCCGAGGCTTGCGGGGCGCAGATTTGGGGCGCGACTGCGCGCGGCTCACGGGCGTTGACTTGCCCGGGGAGCGAGTCGTTGCCGCAGCCGCGCCAGAGTTGCCGCTGATTGCGCCGCTAGGTCCGGTGAATGGAGCCACGGGAGCGGCACTCTTGGCCTTGCGGCTCTTGGCGATGATATTGATCGCCTCAACCAGCACCGAGAAGCCCATGGCCGAATAGATATAGCCCTTGGGAATATGGAAGCCGAACCCGTCGGCGACCAAGGACATGCCGATCAACAGCAGGAAGGCCAGCGCCAGCATTTTGGTGGTGGGGTGATCGGCAACAAACTTGGCAACCGGGCCGGATGCGACAAACATCACGCCCACAGCCACGATCACGGCCGCAATCATCACCTCGACATGGTCCGCCATGCCAACCGCCGTGACGATGGAATCGATGGAAAAAACCACGTCGATTACGATGATCTGCCCAATAATCGCAGCGAAGGCCGCGGTAGCCTTCTGCGCGAGATCGGCCTCATGAGGCTCCTCGATGGCAGCATGCATTTCGTGGGTGGCCTTGTAGACGAGGAACAGGCCACCGGCGATGAGGATCAGGTCCTTCCAGGAAAGCTCAAGTCCGAAAGCGCTGAACGCAGGCTGGGTGAGGCTGATGATCCAGCTGATCACCAGCAGCAGCAAGATGCGGAAGATGAGAGCCAGCGCAAGACCGATCTTGCGCGCCCGGTCCGCCTGCTCCTTGGGCAGGCGTGACACCAGCACGGAGATGAAGACGATGTTGTCGATCCCCAAGACGATTTCCATCGCCGTCAGGGTACCAAATGCGATCCATACATTGGGATCGGCGAGCAGCTCCAGCATTCAAGACTCCATCTCGGCTGTCAGGCCACCATATCTAGGCTGCTCCGCTCTCCTAGAGAAGTGCAAGTCTGTGTTTTCCCGCTCCTGCTGGTTAGGCAGCAGTTTGCGGGAGCGCTGGCTTCACCGGGCCGGAAAGTGCTAGTTCAGCCTAACGTCGAACCGAGGTTTCTTATGTCCGACCTGCCAAATCCGAGCGCGTCAACGAGTGCCGATGCCGATGCCATCGTTGTTGGTGGCGGGCTTGTTGGCTTAGCGGCGGCTATCGCCGTTGCAAAAACGGGTCTGCAGGTCATTCACCTTGCGCCTCCTGCCCCCGTCGATAATCGCACCTCCGCCTTGATGATGCCGAGCGTCGAATTTCTGCGCTCAGCGGGTTTGATCGAGCAACC
The DNA here is from genome assembly GCF_058133495.1 of Devosia sp. Z6_126. Classification (NCBI taxonomy): domain Bacteria; kingdom Pseudomonadati; phylum Pseudomonadota; class Alphaproteobacteria; order Hyphomicrobiales; family Devosiaceae; genus Devosia; species Devosia sp. Z6_126. The sequence continues at coordinate 529,156 of NZ_JBYUNO010000002.1, forward strand.
AGAAGCCTTGGGGCATCGGCTGAGCGAAATTCGGATCATCGATGCAACAGGCCGCTTGATCCGGGCACCCGAGACCTTGTTCGAAGCGCGCGAGTCCGGATTGGAGGCCTTTGGCTGGAACTTCGCCAATCAACGCTTGCTGGCCCAGTTCCGGACCCGAGCCGCCGAGTTGCCAAACCTGGAAACTCGCCCGCTCGGGGTTGCCGAATTTGCTTTCGAGGCGATTTTGCCGGAACTCACACTCACCGGTGGATCACGGCTGCGCGCTCCTTTGATCGTGGGCGCAGATGGCAAGAAGTCATTGATCCGGTCGGCGGCCGGATTTCGCGCACGCGAGAACGGTTTCACCCAGGCGGCGCTGGTGTGTGACCTCGAGTTAGCGCGACCAATCGGCGGCATGTCGGTTGAGTTTCACTACCCGCAAGGCCCATTCACGCTGGTGCCGGCCGGGGACAATCGCGCCAATCTTGTCTGGATCGATGATCGTGAAGTGCTGCGAGGGGCCCAGGCAGGCGGGGCTGAGCGGCTGATACCGATCTTCCAAGCAAAATCGCAGCACCTGTTCGGCCCGATCACGCTGGCGACACCCACGCATGTGTTTCCGCTCAGCACGCTGAGTGTCGAGCGGGCGGGCTTCCGCGGAGTGGTGTTGGTGGGGGAAGCTGCTCACGCATTCCCGCCGATTGGGGCGCAGGGACTAAATCTCGGGCTGCGCGATGTAGCTGATCTGGCGGCGGTGCTGAAGGGCGTTGCCACGACGAACCCCTCTTGGGCTGAAGCGGTCAGCAACGCCTATTCTGATCGACGGGCGGCGGATTTGGCCCGCACCGGCGGCATGGTGGATGCGTTGTTCCGGTCGCTGTTGGCAGACATGCTGCCGGCCCAGGCGATGCGTTCAGCCGGACTGTGGGCGCTCAAGCTGCTCCCAGGGTTGCGCCGGCAGGCATTCTCGCTCGGCATGGGCATTCGTTAGGCTGAAAACACAAACGGCGCGGTTTGCCCGCGCCGTTTGCTTGTTCTGAGTTGCAGATTACTGCGCTGCTGCTGGAGCGGGCGCAGCATCTGCGGCAGGCGCGGCACCGTCGGCGGGTGCGGCGGCGCCACCATCAAGCTGCTGGCGCAACTGCTCGGCGCGATCCTGCAGAACCTGCTCCAGGGCGTTTTCGCCGCTGGTTTCCTGGCGGAACTGGTCAAAGGTCAGCGAAGCGTCGCCATCATAGGCGGCGGTGAAGCCGGCGAGGTTGATCTCGATCACCAGATCTTCGTTCTGGCGGTTCTTGGCGGTCAGCTTGAGCGTGCTGCCCTTCTTCAGGGAATTGACATAGGCCTCGTTGATCACGAGCTGGGTCGCGCAAGAGGTGGGGTCACACAGCATGAACGGCACGCGTACCGGCTTGGAGCCGTCGATCTGCCAGGTCAGGCCGAAAGGGAGCAGCACGCCGAGCGGCACGGCTGCGACGGCCAGCAGGCGGCTTTCCTGACCGGGATCATCACGCAGCAGGAAGGAACCCAGGAATTGCCCGTTTGCCAAGACGACCTGACGCATAATGCAGGCCTTCTGGTTGTTGGGCAGCGGATCGCAAACCTTGAGCCAGTTCTGCGTGGGACCGCCCGCTGCTGGAGCGGTTGCAGCTTCGGCGGGAGCTGCCGCATCCGGCGTAGCTGGAGCTTCGGCTGCCGGAGCAGCTGGAGCGGGAGTCTCCTGCGCAAAGGTGGAGAGAGGCGAGAGCAGAAGCGCTGCCGCGGTAATTCCGGCTACGAGAGGTTTCCTGAAGATCATAAACGTTCCTTGGCTTTCTGGCGGAGCCGGTGACGAGGGTGCCACCCAATTCTTGGTAGCCCTTCAAGTGCTGAAATCGGGCAATAACATGACGTTCTTGCCAAAGGATTATGCGGCGCCTCTCACCCTTGGGCTGCGGCGAGCTTGGCGAGGCGAGACAGGATGGCCGCAGCACCCTTGAGGCGAGCCTCGGGAGTGGGCCAGTTGCGGGCGAAAACGAGTTTTTGGTCGGGCTTGACGCGAACCTGACTGGCAGGATCGGCAACCATTCGCACCAAAGCCGTTGGATTGGGGAATTCGTTGTTGCGCAAGGTTAATACCGCGCCCTTGGGACCGGCATCAACCTTTTCCACATTGGCCTGGCGGCACAGAGCCTTGACCAGAATGACCTTGAGCAGCGCTTCGACTTCCTCGGGCAAAGGACCAAACCGGTCAATGAGTTCGGCGCCGGCGGCGTCAATCTCACGGATGTCGGTCAGGTCACCCAGACGCCGATAGAGCTGCATGCGCAGCTGCAGGTCAGGGACATAGTTTTCCGGGATCATCACCGGCATGCCCAGCGAGATCTGTGGGCTCCACTCGTTGGTGTCCTCGTAATCGGCGTCGCCGTTCTTGAGATTGGCGACAGCTTCCTCAAGCATAGCCTGGTAAAGCTCGAAGCCGACTTCGCGTATATGGCCCGATTGCTCGTCGCCGAGGAGATTGCCGGCGCCACGGATGTCGAGATCGTGACTGGCGAGCTGGAAGCCGGCGCCCAAGCTTTCGAGCGACTGGAGCACGCCCAGACGCCGCTCGGCAGTGTCAGTCAGCTTTCGATCGGGCGGCACAGTGAAGAGTGCATAAGCGCGCGCCTTGGCCCGGCCGATACGGCCGCGGATCTGGTAGAGTTGGGCGAGGCCGAAATTGTCGGCGCGGTGCACGACCAGCGTATTGGCATTAGGGATATCGAGTCCCGATTCGACGATCGTCGTGGCGACCAGCACGTCGAACTTGCCATCGTAGAAGGTGTTCATGATGTCGTCGAGTTCACCCGGCGCCATCTGGCCATTGGCCACGACGAAGCTGACTTCGGGCACCTGTTGGCGAAGGAAATCAGCGATTTCCGCCTGATCCTTGATGCGCGGCACGACATAGAAGCTCTGGCCGCCGCGGTATTTCTCGCGGAGCAGTGCTTCGCGGATCGACAGGGGATCGAAGGGCGAAATGAAGGTGCGGATCGCGAGGCGATCCACCGGTGGGGTTGCGAGCAGTGACAGGTCGCGCACGCCCGTCAGCGCAAGCTGCAGCGTGCGCGGGATGGGCGTTGCGGTGAGCGTCAGGACGTGGACATTGGCTTTGAGCTCCTTGAGGCGCTCCTTGTGGCCGACGCCAAAGTGCTGCTCTTCATCGATGATGAGGAGGCCCAAATCCTTGAACTTGATGGTCTTGGACAAGAGGGCATGGGTGCCGATGACGATATCGACCTGCCCATCGGCGAGCCCTTCCTTGGTCGCCTTGAGCTCGGCGGCCGATACCATGCGCGAGGCGTGGCGCACCTTCACCGGCAGGCCGGCAAAGCGCTGCGAGAACGTCTTGAAGTGCTGGCGAGCGAGCAAGGTCGTGGGCACAACCACGGCGACCTGCTTGCCCGAGAGGGACACCGCGAAAGCGGCGCGCAGCGCCACTTCTGTCTTGCCAAAGCCCACATCGCCGCAGACCAGGCGGTCCATGACCCGACCGGAGGTAAGATCATCGAAGACTGCCTCAATGGCGGCCATCTGGTCTTCGGTTTCCTCATAGGGGAAGCGCGCCGCGAACTCGTCATAAGCGCCCGGGTTGATCTCGACCACATCGGCATGGGTGAGCTGGCGCTCGGCCGCAATCTTGATGAGCTGTTCCGCCATTTCGCGGATGCGCTTCTTGAGGCGACCCTTCTTGGCCTGCCAGGCCACGCCGCCCAGCTTGTCGAGCGCGGTGTTCGCATCGTCGGCGCCATAGCGCGACAGCAGCTCAATATTCTCGACCGGCAGGTAGAGCTTGGTGTCGCCGGCATATTCCAGCTCCACGCATTCGTGCGGCGCGCCGCCGGCTTCAATGACCTTGAGGCCGAGGAACCGCCCGATGCCGTGATCCACATGCACGACAAGGTCGCCGGCCGCGAGGCTCGCCGCCTCGGTTAGCGCGTCGCTTGCCTTCTTTTTGCGCTGAGGCCGCAGGATGCGCTCGCCCAAAATGTCCTGCTCGGACAGAACGAGCAGGTCCTTGGTTTCGAACCCGGTTTCGAGCGGCAGCACCACAAGCGAGGTCGTGGCGGCGCTAGTGGTTTCGGCGTCGCGCCAGTTCTCGGCGAGGCGAGGGTTCGTCAGTCCATGGTCCTTGAGCACCTGGGACATGCGGTCGCGCGTGCCCGCGCTCCAGCAGGCAATGACCGTGCGACGACCCTGCCGGCGTTCGGCTTGGAGGCGATCCACCACGGCCTGGAAGAGGTTGGTGTCGGTGGCCTGCCGCTCGGCGGCAAAGCTGGGTGCGATATGGCCGCCTGCATCGTCGGCGCCCTTGGTGTTAGGCGACAGAAAGGGCGAGAGCTGGATAACCGAGGCGCCGGCGAGCTCATAGGGATGCTGGTCAACGGCATAAAGCAGCTCGGGCTTGACCGGCTTGTAGGGCGCCCCTGCCCCGGCTACCGGCTTTTGCGTGCGAGCTGATTCACGCGCCTCGTAGTAATCGCGGATCTGGGTGACGCGCTCGCCATAGGCTTCGGCCGCCTGGTCATCAAACACAAAGGGCGCGTCCCCCGTAAAGGCGGAGAGCATTTCCAGGTGCTCGTAGAAAAACGGCAACCAGTGTTCGGTGCCCGAATAACGCGCGCCGCCGCTGACGCTGGCATAAAGCGTGTCGTCGACCGTGTTGCCGCCAAAGGCGGCGGTGTAATTCTGCCGGAAGCGACGGATTGTTTCTTCGTTGAGCACCAGTTCGCTCATCGGCGTCAGATCAACGCGCTTGAGCGTGCCGGTGGTGCGCTGGGTGTCGGCATCGAAGGTGCGGATGGATTCGAGCTGGCTGCCGAAGAAGTCGAAACGCAAGGGCGCTTCGGCACTGGCGGGGAACAAGTCCACGAGGCCGCCCCGGACGGCGTATTCGCCCGACTCCCGGACCGTTGGGACACGCAGATAGCCATTATTGGCAGCCCAGGCGATGAGCTTTTCGCTATCGACGATGCGACCGGTCACGGCCGAAAACGACATGCCGGCAACCACGTCCCGGGGCGGCAGGCGCTGGATCAGGGCGTTCACGGCGGTAAGCACCACCACGCCACGCTCATTGCCGGCCGTGAGTGCGGCCAGCGTGTTCATGCGGGCGGCGATGGTCACATTGTTCGGCGATACGCGGTCGTAAGGCAGGCAGTCCCAGGCGGGGAGTGTCAGCACGGTATGACCGGGCAGCATGGGCCCCAGAATGTCGGCGATGCGCTGCATGCGGCGGCCATCGCGGGCCACGAAAACCAGGCTCGTGCCGTCCTCGGGCGCAGCCTTGAGGCGCTGCTCGACCAGCTTGGCCAGCACCATGGGCTGCATGCCATCGGGCACATTGGAGATGATACGGCTGGGACGAACCACGGGTTTTTGTTCGTTCATTTGGCCATGCGGCTCCTGTGATCGGCGATAACCCGGCCTAAAAAGTCGAGGTCCACACCGGCCGGCGGGGCTTCCTGGTCGAGCACCCATTTGAGCAAAGGGGGATCTTCCTCATCGAGGAGCGCTTCGAAGCGGTCGAGATCCTCGGCGCTCAGCGTATCGACATGCCGATCGGCAAAGGGGCCGAGTACAAGATCCATCTCGCGGGTGCCGCGATGCCAGGCGCGGTAGCGGATCTTCTTGCGGCGCATGGAAATGTCCTCACCGGCAGTCATTTGAGCGCCATGATCCTGGTTGCGGTTGATTGAGCGGGCTTCTTATCGTCAATAGGGTGGCTTGTCAGCAGGACTCGTCCCTCGCGCTGTTTCAGGAATTCGCCGTTGTCCCGTCCAAGTTCGCTTGATCCACTGTTTCGCTCGCTCCACGCGATCAAGGGCGTCGGCGACAAGCTGGCGGCTTTGTTGTCGCGCTTTTTCGGGGCGCCGGAGGGGCAGGAAGCGATCGCGCTCGATATCCTAATGCATATGCCTTCGGGCGTCGTGGACCGCTCCCGACAAGTAGGTATTGCCGAGGCCTATCTCAACCAGATCGTCACCTTGCGCCTTCACATCGACCGGCACCAGCCCCCGCCGCGAGGCAAGCCGCATGTGCCGCACCGGGTATTTGCCCATGACCAGACCGGGGATGTGCAACTGGTATTCTTTCGCGCCCAAGGCGGCTGGGTGGAAAAGGCGCTGCCCGTGGGTGAGGAGCGCTTCGTTTCCGGGCAGATCGGGTTTTTTAACGGCGAAAAGCAGATCACCCATCCCGACTATATCGTGGAAGCCGACAAGTTCGACACGCTGCCGCTGGTCGAACCGGTGTACCCCCTCACCAATGGGCTGAGTTCCAAGGCGCTGGCCAAGCTGGTGCGGCAAGTGGTGGAAACGGTGCCGGCGCTGCCGGAGTGGATCGATGATGCCACGATAGCCGGGCGGCTCTGGCCCAGCTTTGGCGAGGCAATGCGCGCGGTGCATCTGCCCGCCAACCCGGCTGAAGCGGAATTATGGTCCCCTGCCCGCATGCGGCTGGCTTATGACGAGTATCTCGCGGGCCAGCTGACGCTGCAACTGATCCGCTCCAGCATGGTCGCCGCGCATGGGGTGGCACGCCAGTTCACCGGCGAGATCACCGAGAAGGTCACCGCCGCCCTGCCCTTTTCGCTGACCGAAGGCCAGCAACTGGCAGTACAGGATATTCGCGCGGACCTCGCCAAGCCCGAGCGCATGTCGCGGCTGCTCCAGGGTGATGTGGGCGCGGGCAAGACGGTGGTGGCGCTGATGGCCATGGCGGCGGCGGCGGAAAGCGGCGCCCAGTCGGCGATGATGGCACCGACCGAGCTTCTGGCGAACCAGCATTTCCGCACCCTCAAGCCGCTCTGCGAGGCGGCGGGGCTGGGATGTGAGCTGTTGACGGGCAAGATGCCGGCTGGAGAGCGGCGGGCCATCCTCGCCCGGATCGCAAGCGGCGAGACGACTATTGTCGTCGGCACGCATGCCTTGTTCCAGTCGGGGGTGGTGTTCCACGATCTTGGACTGACCGTGGTGGACGAGCAGCATCGCTTTGGCGTGCACCAGCGGCTCGCCCTGTCCGACAAGGGGCGCCACACCGATCTGCTGGTGATGACGGCGACGCCGATTCCGCGCACGCTGGTGCTCACCCATTTCGGCGACATGGCGGCGAGCGTGCTGCGGCAAAAGCCCAAGGGGCGGCAGCCGATCGACACCGCTGTGCTCCCGATCAAGGATTACGGGCGGGTGGTGGCACGGCTCCAGGCGCGACTGGCCGAAGGGGCACAGGCCTTCTGGGTTTGCCCGCTGGTGGAGGAAAGCGAACATCTCGAGGTCGTGGCGGCCGAAGACCGGTTTGCCGAGCTGCGCAAGGTGTTCGGCGATCAGGTGGCGCTGGTGCATGGCCGCATGAGCGCGGCAGCAAAAGACGAGGTGATGAGCCGCTTTGCCGCCAATGAACTCAAGCTCCTAATCGCAACGACGGTGATCGAGGTGGGCGTCGATGTGCCCAATGCCAGCATCATGATCATCGAGCATGCCGAGCGGTTTGGGTTGGCGCAATTGCACCAGCTGCGCGGGCGCGTGGGGCGGGGCTCGCAACGCTCGGCTTGCCTCTTGCTCTACAAGGAGCCACTGAGCGACACGGCACGCGCGCGGCTCGATACGATCAAGAGCACGGAAGACGGCTTCGAGATCGCCGAGCGGGACCTGGAATTGCGGGGGCAAGGCGATGTGCTGGGCACGCGGCAATCAGGCATGCCGGGTTATCGCCTGGCGGTGCCCGATGTGCACCGCCACCTGCTGGATTTTGCCCATGAGGATGCCAAGGCGGCGCTGGCGGCCAATCCTGGACTTGTCGGTGAGCGCGGCGAGGCACTGCGCACCCTGCTCTACGTGTTCCGCAAGGATCAGGCGATCCAGCTGATCCGGGCGGGCTAGCCTTATTCCACCGTTACCGACTTGGCGAGGTTGCGGGGCTGGTCCACATCGGTGCCCATGAATACGGCGGTGTGATAGGCCAGCAGTTGCACGGGAATACAGGCGAGGATTGGCGCGACGAAGCCGTCGACATGCGGAATCTCGATGATGTCGGCCACGCCGTGACCGACAGTTTTGGCGCCCTCCGCATCGGTGATCAGAATGATCTTGCCGCCGCGGGCCGCTACTTCCTGCATGTTGCTCAGGGTCTTGTCGACCAGCTCGTCCGACGGGGCGACGACGATCACCGGCATGTCCTCATCAACCAGGGCAATGGGGCCGTGCTTGAGCTCGCCTGCCGCATAACCTTCGGCGTGGATGTAGCTGATTTCCTTGAGCTTGAGCGCGCCTTCCATGGCGATAGGGAACATGGGACCGCGCCCGAGATAAAGCACGTCCTTAGCCTTGGAGAGACGCTTGGCAATGTCGTTGATCTGCCCTTCGGCAGCCAGGGCGTGCGAGACGGCGGCAGGCAAGCTGATCAGGGCGCGCACGAGCTCGGCTTCACGGTCGGCGCTGAGCACGCCACGGGCACGGCCGGCGGCGATGGCAAGGCTCGCTAGCGCGGTCAGTTGCGCGGTCAGCGCCTTGGTGGAAGCCACGCCGATTTCGGGGCCGCAGAGGATGGGGAACACCACGCCCGATTCCCGCGCGATAGTGGATTCCAGCGTGTTGACCAGCGAGGCGACATGCTGGCCCTCACGTGCGCAATAGCGCAAGGCGGCCAGCGTGTCGGCGGTTTCACCGGACTGGGAGATGAAGAGGGAGAGCCCGCCCTGCTCCAGCGGTGGTTCGCGATAGCGGAACTCGGACGCCACATCGATGTCGACCGGCAGGCGGGCAAAGCGCTCGAACCAGTATTTGGCGACGGCCCCCGCGAGATAAGCCGTGCCGCAGGCGCTGATGGTGAGGCGGGTCAGGTCAGCGAAGCTGAACGGCAGGGTTTCGCGCAAGGAGACCGCTTCGGCGCCCATATCCACATAGTGGCTGAGCGTGTGGGAGATGGTTTCGGGCTGCTCGTAGATCTCCTTGGCCATGAAGTGGCGGTGATTGCCCTTGTCGACCAGGAGCGCAGAAGTTTGGGAAATCTGCTGCTCGCGCTGCACAATGGCGTCGCGCCCGTCGCGGATGGTGACGCCCTCAGGAGTGATCACGGCCCAATCGCCGTCTTCGAGATAAGTCAGGCGCGAGGTGAAAGGCGCCAGCGCCATGGCGTCGGAGCCCAGATACATTTCGGTCGTGCCATAGCCGATGGCGAGGGGCGCGCCGTGCCGCGCGGCGATCAGCAGGCCGTCGCGATCCTTGAACAGGAAGGCCAGCGCAAAGGCACCGCGCAGCTGCTTGAGCGTGCGCGCTACCGCCAATTCAGGATCGGCACCATTGTCCAGCTCGCGGCTGGTCCAGAGCGCCACCGACTCCGTGTCGGTCTGGGTTTTGGGCAAATAGCCGTCCTTGGCGAGATCGGCCAGCAATTCGCGAAAGTTCTCGATAATGCCGTTATGGACCACCGCGACGCGGTCGGTGGCATGGGGATGGGCATTTTGCTCGGTGGGTGCACCATGCGTGGCCCAGCGGGTGTGGCCGATGCCAATCCGCCCACCTAGGGGCTCAAAGGCGAGCTTTTGCGCGAGATTGCCGAGCTTGCCTTCCGCTCGCCGCCGGGTGATCGCACCCGCTTCCAGGGTGGCGACGCCGGCGCTGTCATAGCCGCGGTATTCGAGGCGTTTCAGCGCATCCACGAGCCGGGTGGCGACGGGTTCGCTGCCGACAATGCCGACAATGCCGCACATGCTATTTTCCCTTTGCCCCTTTTTTGGCGAGCGCCTGCTCGCGCAGCCGCGGCGCATAGCCGGGCTTGTTTTCCTGACGGGCGCGGCCAAAGGCCAGCGCCTCTGCGGGCACGTCCTCGGTGATGACGCTCCCCGAGGCCGTGTAGGCGCCATTGCCGATGGTGACGGGGGCCACCAGGGAGGCGTTGGAGCCGATAAAGGCATTGTCGCCGATCACCGTCTTGTCCTTGTTCACCCCGTCATAATTGCAGGTGATTGTGCCCGCTCCGATATTGGTGTTGGCCCCAATCTCCGCGTCTCCTAGATAGCTAAGATGGCCAGCCTTGGTGCCTGGGCCGATCCGCGATTTCTTGACCTCGACGAAATTGCCGAGATGAACCTTTTCCCCGATCTCGGCGCCGCCGCGAATGCGAGCAAACGGGCCAATGCTGGCGCCCTCGGCAATCACCGCATCCTCGATGTCACAGAAGGCGCGGATTTCCACATTACTGGCGATCTTGACCCCGGGGCCGAAGACCACATTGGGGAAGATCGTAACGTCCTGGGCGATCTCGGTGTCGTAGGAGAACCAGACGCTGTCGGGATCGCGCAGCGTAACGCCGGCCCGCATGAAATCGTCGCGGCGTACCTGCTGGAACAGCTTTTCCGCATGCGCCAACTGGCGGCGATCATTAACGCCCATAACGTCGTTTTCCGGCGCCACACCGAAACCGACGCGTTTGCCGGCCTTGTTGGCCAGCTCCACCAGATCGGTCAGGTAGAACTCACCCTGGGCATTGTTGGTCTCGACCTTGTCGATGAGGTCGCGGAACACTTCAGCCCGGAACGCCAGGATGCAGGCATTGCAGAGGCCGATGCGGCGCTCTTCTTCCGTCGCATCCTTGTGCTCGCGGATCGCGACCAGCTGATCGCCCTCAGTGATGAAACGGCCGTAGCCAGTGGGGTCGGCGGGCTCAAAGCCCAAAACGGCCACGTCGAGCCCGGCATCAAGGCGATCTAGCACGAGGCGGAAGTTTTCTCCGCGCAACAGCGGGTGGTCGCCATACACCACGGCAACATAGCCTTCGGCGCTGTTGAACAATTCGCGCGCCATTGAGGCGGCGTGTGCGGTACCCCGGGGCACGTCTTGCTGGAAATGAGTGACTTCAGGATCGATGCGCGACACCGCATCGCGGATCGACTGGTGTCGCGGCCCGGTGACAAGCGCCATCCGCTGGGATCCGGCCGCACGGGCGGCGCGCACCACATGGCCGACTACGGGCAATCCCCCCACGGGGTGTAGAACCTTCGGGATTGCCGAGCGCATTCGGGTCCCCTCGCCCGCCGCAAGAATGATCGAAAGCAGTTCAGTCATGATCGTCTTCTCCGGACCGCGTTGTTGGGAACACGCGTTGGCAGGAAATTATGGCAGGCAAGCGTTGGCGAAGCGATAACAGCGCCGCAGTGCTAAGCTCCATTAACCGCGCGATTCGGCGGGCGGCAAGAGGGCTGAAGTGGCTAACCCTTCCGGGCATTTTCGGCAATCGGACGTAACACGCTGGGCTATCATAGCCCTGGTGTGCAGCGCCCTGGCCGTATTGGCCGCGAATGTGTCGGCCCTGTTGCCCCCTAGCGTGCTCAACGGCCTGCATAAATCGCGGCTTGGGGGCGCCAGTCTCGAGCAGTTGCAGGACCAGGTTGCTGAGCTCAATTCCGAGACCGTGCGGCTGCGCCGCGACAATGGAACGCTGTTGAACCGCTTTGCCCTGCAAGAGCAAGCGGACCGCCAAACAGTTCAGCGCGTTGGGGCACTTGAGGTCAGCGTGCCCAATCTCCTCGAAGCTCTGCCGGCAGGATTGGGCATTGATCGCGAGGCGGTCACTGCCTCGGTAGGGGAGGATGGAAGCGTTGTAGAGGAAGCCCAAGGCGGCTCAGTGCGCATCCGGCGAACCCCGCTCCCGGCGCTGCCGAGTTTATCGCCCAACCAACCCTTGCCGGAGCCGCTCGGCGTCCAGCAAGCCGCCACGGGCGAGGGGTCGGCGTTCGGCGTGGCTGTGGGGGATGCGATCGCGCCTGCCGAAGCAAACGCCGCCTGGCGCGAACTGCAAGATAAGGTGGGACCGCTGTTGCTCGGCCTTGTTCCGCTGCTGGGACAGCAAGCGGGGAGCGAACAGGAGCGCATCATTGCGGGTCCGATGGGCGAAGAAGGCGAGGCAGCGGCGCTGTGCGCTCGTCTGCAACAGGTATCCATTGCCTGTTCACCGGCACCATATCGCGGTACAGGTTTGTGATTGCGGTTGACAGCGGGCAGCCACTGACTATGTTCCGCCGCAACGCCGCAAGGCGTCCCCTTTGGTTTGTGCCGGTAGCTCAGTGGTAGAGCATTCGACTTTTAATCGAATGGTCGAGGGTTCGACCCCCTCCCGGCATACCATCTTTCTTATCCACGTCACTTATATGCTGAGTTAAGCTCGGTGTGCATAGCCGAAGGGCTAGGCGCAATGTGTTTGGCGCGCGTGGACGTGCTCATTGAACGGAGGCGTGCGTGGCGACGATGTATCTGGTGCAGGCGTTCAAGCAGGTCGGCAAAAAGCTCGTGGCCGAGCCGGTGCAGCAGGTCAAGAGCGAGGACAAGGCCTTGTTGACAGCCGAACGGCTGGCCCCTTCACGCGCTGGGGTCATTGCGTTTTCCCAAGAAGTCGACATCGAAACCGACACCTATGACGAGCCCCGCGTGCTGGTTCGGCTCGGCACCCTGCCCCCGGGGTTGCTTGAAGGCTAAGTGTTTTGGCAGCCTTGATTTGCGGCGCAGGAAACTTGAACGCTCGTTTCCCGTTGTGTCGACAACAAGCAGAAAGGCATGTGCATGAACAGGCGTGTGATCGGGGCGATCATTGTTGTTGTGGTTATCATTGCGGTGGCAACATTGGTGTTTACCGGTGTGAACCAGGCTCCCAGCGGCGGCGCGGGAAATACTGAACTCGAAAATGTCGAAGCCGGCGAATCCGAAGGCCCCTCCAATCCCGGTGGCCAGTAGCGGCAGCCTACCAGAGCCGCGCTTTACCTCGCGGTGAGATTCGGCTGCTAGAGCTGGGCGGGTATTGATCGGCACTTCGATCAGCATCCCTCCATCAGCCGGACTTCTCCGTGTCGCAGGAAAATATCGAACTGATCAAAGTCTGGGTGGCGACGGCGCTGGTTTTCGCCGTCGGCACCCTGGTCATGCTGTATGTCATCCTGCTGCTGAGGCGCTACGGCGGCGACCTGCCACTCATCGGCAACCTGCCCCTCGCGTCTCCTCCTGGAATGGTGCCGCTGCTGGCGGACCCACGGCTGTTCGTGATCCTGGTCGCGGCCCATGTCAGTGCCAGCGGCGTGGCCCTGTTGCTGGCGAGCCAGACGATCGATCTGGCCCTTTTGATCGCGGCGAAGGCCATGACGGTGCTGATCGTGGCCCTGCTTGGTTGCTGGGCCGGGCAGACGGCCTATGAGCAACTCACGTACGGCGCGGCGATATCCACAGCTGGGCTACTGCCAATGGCGATTGCGCTAGCTGCATTCGCCGCGCTGTCGACAATTCTCAGCATGGCGTCGCTGCGAGCGCTGGGCAATCTGCGGTTTCTGGTGGCAATTGCTGCTATCCTCGCTGCCCCGATGATCCTGAACGCCGTATAGGCTCAGGCGGCCAGCGTCACCACCAGCGCACCGCGGGGCGTGGCTACCACTGTATGCTCATATTGCACGCAGGGGGCCGACGGTTTGCTGACCAGCGTCCATTCGTCGTCTTCGGATTTCTGCTCCGCCCAGCGGCCACCGAGCGACAGGAAAGGCTCGATGGTGAACACCAAGCCATTGGTGATGCGGCGGCGTTCGGAGCGGTCCGGCCAGGTGGCGATTTCACCGGGTTCGTCGTGCAGGCTATCACCCACGCCGTGGCTGGCGAGATTGCGGATCAGGGTGTAGCCGCCTTTCTTCGCGAACTTGCCGATGGCATTGCCGATCTCGTTGAACCCGGCGCCGGGCTTGACGGTGCGGATGCCGGCCCACATCGCCTTCTTGCCGTCGCGGCAAAGGGCATCGAGCCGGGCGTCCCCCTTGCCCAGCACGAAGGACGCGCCAGTATCGGCAAAAACGCCGTTCTTTTCGGCCGAGACGTCGATATTGACGAGGTCGCCCTCGCGCAGCACGCGGTTGCCCGGGATGCCGTGGGCGATTTCCTCGTTGACGGAAATGCAGGTGGCGCCGGGGAACTCATAGGTGATCTCGGGTGCCGAGCGCGCGCCGTGCTCGGTGAGAACGGCGCGGCCGATATCGTCGAGCTCAGCCGTGGTCATGCCCGGCCGCATCGCCGAACTCATAGCGTCGCGGGTGATGGCGCAGATCCGCCCGATCTCCTTGAGGGCTTGCAGCTGCTCTTCGGTGCTGACGGTCATGCCGGTCCGCCCTTGTTGGCGTGGAAATAGGCGAGCAGGCCTCGGGTTGAGCTGTCATGGTCCTCGGCGCCGCTGGTGCCCTCTACCTTGGGCAGCAGGGCCTTGGCGAGTTGCTTGCCGAGCTCGACGCCCCACTGGTCATAGGAGTTGACGTTCCAGATCACACCTTGGGTGAAGACCTTGTGCTCGTAAAGAGCGACGAGCGAGCCCAACATTTCGGGGGTGAGCTGGGGATAAAAAAGGGTGTTGGACGGTCTATTGCCCGGGAAAACCTTGTGGGCAGCCAAAGACTTGATGGCTTTTTTGTCGAGGCCCTGTGCCTTGAGTTCAGCCACAACCTCTTCTTCGGTCTTGCCCAGCATCAGCGCTTCGGACTGCGCCAGCACATTGGCGACGAGCTTGGCGTGGTGGGGCGGCATGGACTCGTGTGGGCGGGCAGCGACGAGGAAGTCGGCGGGCACGACATCGGTGCCCTGGTGGATCAGCTGGTAAAAGGCGTGCTGGCCGTTGGTGCCGGGCTCACCCCAAACGATGGGGCCGGTGGACCACGCCACGGGCTTGCCGCTGAGGGTCACCGACTTGCCATTGGATTCCATATCTTGCTGCTGCAGATAGGCGGGAAAGCGTGACAGGCGCTGGTCATAGGGCAAGACGGCGTGAGTGGAGAAGCCCCAGACATTGCGGTACCAAACACCCAGCAAGCCCATGATAACAGGCAGGTTTTTCTCAAGCGGGGCGGAGAGGAAGTGCTGGTCCATGGCGTCGGCCCCGCGCAGAAAGGCCGAGAAATTGTCGTATCCGACCGCTAGAGCAATGGGCAGGCCGATGGCCGACCAGACGGAATAACGACCGCCGACCCAGTCCCAGAAGCCAAAGATGCGATCCTCCCGGATGCCGAAGGCGGCGCAGGCGGGGATGTTGGTGGAAACGGCGGCGAAGTGGCTGGGGACGGCTTCCTCGCCCAGCGATTCGGCCAGCCATTTGCGGGCGGAGCCTGCATTGGTCATGGTCTCGTCGGTGGTAAAGGTCTTGGAGGCAACGATAAAAAGCGTTGTCCCCGGGTTGAGGCGCTTGAGCGTGTCGTGAATATGGGCGCCATCGACATTGGAGACGTAGTGCGCGCGCAAGTCGGGACGGGTATAGGGCTCGAGCGCGAGGGTCACCATGGCGGGGCCGAGGTCGGAGCCGCCGATACCGATATTGACGACATCGGTGAATTGCTCGCCGGTATGGCTGCGGATCTCGCCGGAGCGGATGGCGTCGGTGTAGGTCTTGATGGCCGCAAGCACTGCGCGCACGTCCGGCATGACGTCCTTGCCATCGACAGGAACAGGCCTATCCCCTTGATATCGCAGGGCCATGTGCATGACCGCGCGGTTCTCAGTGAGGTTGATATGCTCGCCCTCGCACATCTGGGTGCGGCGCTCTTCGAGGCCGGCGGCGCGGGCGAGGTCGAAGAGCGCGGCCATGGCTTCTTCGTCGATGCGGTTCTTGCTGTAGTCGAGCAGCAGGTCGCCCGCACGGGCGGAAAAGCGCTCAAAGCGGTTGGGATCCTCGGCGAATTGCAGCCGCATGGGCTGGGTTTCAAGCCGCTTGCGATGCTTGCCGAGATCGGTGAAGCTGGCCTTGCGCCCTGATTTCGCCATGAAGATGAACCCTTTCTGAACGTCAAATAACCTGCAGATCGCCCGCAGCCCAAGCAGCGCGAGTTTCGGCGGCAAAATCGGCGAACCGACCCGCCTCGATTGCCGCGCGAGCACCACTGACCAGTTCTTGATAGTAGGCCAGATTGATCTGCGAAAGGATCATGGCCCCCAAAATTTCCTCCGTCCGCACCAGATGGTGAAGATAGGCTCTGCTCCAGCGGCGGCAATTGCGGTTGGGAGACTGCTCGTCGATGGGACGAGGGTCATCCTTGTGGCGGGCATTCTTGAGATTGATGACGCCAAAGCGCGTGTAGACATGGCCGTGGCGGCCGGCGCGGGTGGGATGGACGCAATCGAACATATCGATGCCCCGGCCGATGGCGCCCAGGATGTCGTCGGGCTTGCCGACGCCCATCAGATAGCGTGGACGGTCGGTGGGCAGTTCGGGGGTGATTTCGTCGAGGACGCGGAACATCACTTCCTGCGGCTCGCCGACGGCGAGGCCGCCGACGGCGTAACCGTCAAAGCCGATGCTGCGCAGCCCCGCGGCGGAGCGGGAGCGCAGCTCGGGGGAGTCGCCGCCCTGCACAATGCCGAAGAGGGCGCGGTTGGCCTGGTTGTTGAAGGCGGTCTTGGAGCGGTCGGCCCAGCGCAGGGACAGCTCCATGGCGCGTTCCATCTCCTTGTACTCGGCGGGCAGCGCAATGCACTCGTCGAGCTGCATGATGATGTCGCTATCGAGCAGCGTCTGGATCTCGATCGAGCGCTCGGGGGTGAGCTGGTGGGCGGAGCCATCGATATGGGATTTGAAGGTGACGCCCTGTTCAGTCAGCTTGCGCAGCTGGGCCAGCGACATGACCTGGAAGCCACCGCTATCGGTAAGGATGGGGCGCTGCCAATCCATGAAGTCGTGCAAACCACCCAGCGCGGCCACGCGCTCGGCGCCGGGGCGCAGCATCAGGTGATAGGTGTTGCCCAGCAAAATATCGGCGCCGGTTTCCCGAACCTGATCGGGATACATGGCTTTGACGGTGCCGACGGTGCCCACGGGCATGAAGGCGGGTGTCTGGATGTCGCCGCGGGGCGTGTCGATGCGGCCCCGGCGGGCGGCGCCGTCGGTGGCAGCAAGGGTGAAGGTGACCTGTTTCATGGCGCTGGGTTGTAGTGGGTTGAACTGCGAGTGGGAAGAGCCCGTCGTCGTGCCACGCCCTCGTGGTTCGAGGGTCGCTGCGCTCCCGCCTCACCATGAGGGCTACGGAAGCTGAAGACCACGGGGTTCAAAATTCCCGAGTGCCCTTAGGGTGAGGCGCTAATTCTGTACGAGCCTGCAGCAGGAGGGGCGTGGAACTCGGGCGAGCACTATTGCGCTCGCAGCAGCAGCGATGAGTCGCCGTAGGAATAAAAGCGATAGTCGCTCTCGATGGCGTGCCGGTAAGCGGCCTGCATGGTGTCAAGCCCGCTAAAGGCGCTGACCAGCATGAAGAGGGTCGATTTGGGCAGGTGGAAGTTGGTCATCAGCAGATCTACGCAGCGGAACTGAAAGCCCGGGGTGATGAAGATATCGGTATCGCCCACAAAGGGGGCCAGCGTGCCGGTGGGACGGGCGGCGGATTCGAGGAGGCGCAGGCTTGTGGTGCCTACGGCAACCACGCGGCCGCCGGCGCGCTTGGCCGCGAGGATGCGCTCGACGGTCGGGGCGTCGATCTCGCCCCATTCGGCATGCATCACATGGTCTTTGGTGTCTTCCGCCTTCATCGGCAGGAAGGTGCCGGCGCCGACATGGAGGGTGACGGGCTCGATGGTGACGCCCCTGGCCTGGAGCCGGTCGAGCAGGTCCTGGGTGAAATGGAGCCCGGCGGTGGGGGCGGCGACGGCGCCATCCTCGGCGGCATAAATCGTCTGGTAGTCGGTCTTGTCGCGCTCCTCGAGCGCGCGCTTGGCGCCGATATAGGGGGGCAGCGGCATGGCGCCGTGGGACTTGATGGCTTCATCGAGCGCGGCGCCGCTTTGGGCAAAGCGGAGGATGATTTCGCCGCCATCGCCCTTGCCCGCAACGGTGGCGCGGAGCGGCTCGGTTTGGCCGTTGCCCAGCTCGAGCTGGTCGCCGAGGGTGAGGCGCTTGGCGGGGCGGGCGAAGGCGCGCCAGGTGCTGGCATCGTCGCGCTTGTGGAGGTTGAAGGACACGCTTGCGCGGCTCTCGCCCCGGATGCGGGTGCCGCGCAGTTCGGCGGGCAGGACGCGGGTGTCGTTGACGACGAGGACATCGCCGGGGTGGAGGAGGTTAAGCAGATCGGGGATGTGGCGGTCGGAAAGGCCGTGCTGCGGGTCCACGACCAGCAGGCGCGCGGAGTCGCGGGGTTCGGCTGGGTGGAGGGCGATGGAGCTTTCAGGGAGCTCGAAGTCAAAATCGGAAACGCGCATGCGGGGGGATTAGCATGGGGGTGGGGGGGGCGGAAGGGTGTTGGGCGTCGCGGGGGTGCCACAGGAACCCGGTTCGCGGGACGGCCGGCACCCCACCCTCCATCCCTCCCCTCAAGGGGGAGGGAGGATGAGCACTGAGGGTGGTGGGTGGGGGAACGTCCTGTTTGTGATGGGGCAAACCTCAACACCGAACTTGCCGCACGGCCTGAACCCCCACCCTTGATCCCTCCCCTCAAGGGGGAGGGAGACGATGGCACTGAGATAGGTGCTTGTGCCGCTATCGGCATCAGAGGGATCGGTGCAACAGCACGGCGACCCCCTCCCCTCCCTCCCCTCAAGGGGGAGAGAGGGCAAGAGCACCGAGGGTGGTACTTGGGGCTGGAAGCGAGGCTGCAGACACAAAAACGGGCGCCCTGGTGGGGCGCCCGTAGAAGTTGGTCGAGAAGAAATGCCTTAGGCGGCGATGTCGGCGGCGACTTTGACGGAGTTCATCTTGTCGGGGTTCTGGACGGGTTCGCCGCGCTTGATCTGGTCGACGTTTTCCATGCCGGAAATGACCTGGCCCCAAACGGTGTATTGCTTGTTGAGGAAGGACGCGTCGTCAAAGCAGATGAAGAACTGCGAATTGGCGCTGTCGGGGCTCTGGGCGCGGGCCATGGAAACCGTGCCGCGGACATGCGGCTCGTTGTTGAATTCCTGCTTGAGGTCCGGGTACTTGGAGCCGCCGGTGCCAGTGCCGCGCGGGCAGCCGGTCTGGGCCATGAAGCCGTCGATCACGCGGTGAAAGACGATGCCGTCGTAAAAGCCTTCACGCACGAGCTTCTTGATGTGGGCGACGTGGTTGGGGGCGAGGTCCGGGCGCATCTGGATAACGACTTCGCCCTTGGTGGTGTCAATGACGAGGGTGTTTTCGGGATCGGCGTAATCGGCCATGGTTTTCGCTTTCGTTGATTGATGGGGCGGGATGTAAGGGCATTGGGCGGCGGGTGCAACCGCTGGGGGCGGTTCACCCGGCGCTGCCGTGGTGATGGGTCTCAGGATGGATCCCGGCTCGAAGCCGGGATGACATTGCGTGCGTGGAGGCCCGAAGGGTCAGCCCGGTTCGAGTTACTTATATTCGATCTTGGCTTCGACGATCTTGTCGGGGTTCTCGACCTGGCCATTAGCCGACTTCGGGCCTTTTTCGAGGGCATCCACGGCTTCCATGCCGGAAACGACCTTGCCGAACACGGTGTATTGCCCGTCAAGAAACGAGGCATCGCCGGTGGTGATGAAGAACTGGGAATTGAAGGAATTGGGGTTCTGCGAGCGGGCAGCGCCGACAACGCCGCGGCCAAAGCTTTCGCTGTTGAACTCGGCTTCGACATCGGGCAGTTCCGAGCCGCCCATACCGGTGCCGGTCGGATCGCCGGTCTGGGCCATGAAGCCCTCGATCACGCGGTGAAAGACGAGGCCATTGTAGAAGCCCTCATTGGTCAGGCTGACCACGCGCTCGACATGCTTGGGCGCAATCTCGGGCAGCAGTTCGATATCGACTACGCCATCTTCGAGCGTCAGCAGCAGGTGCGGGGTGCCGCTGGGCGTTTCCTGGGCAAAGGCGGGAGCCGCGCCGAAGGCGAGAGTGGCAAGCGCCAGGGCGCTGAACAGGCGGCGGGTCGGGCGAAAAGCATTGGTCATCTGGATTGCAGAGCCTTGAGCACAATGGGAGGAACAAAGGCGGCGATATCGCCACCCATTTCGGCAATTTGCCGCACCAATGTGGCCGAGATGTGCCGCACGGGCGGGCTGGAGGGCAGGAAGACGGTCTGCAGATCGGGCGCCATCTGGGCGTTCATGCCCACCATCTGCATCTCGTAATTGTAGTCGGTGGTGTCGCGCAGGCCGCGGATGATGAGCTTGGCGCCGTGTTCGCGGGCGGCATTGACCATGAGGCCGGAGAAATCAACGACACGAAACTCGGTATCGGTGCGCTTGCCGATGGGCGCGAGCACCTGGTTGAGCAAGGCCAGTCGGTCGGCATGGGCAAAGAGCGGCGACTTCTTGCCCGGATTGATGCCAACGGCGACAACCAGGGTATCGACGAGCTTGCAGGCGCGCTCGATCACATCGAGATGGCCATTGGTCACCGGGTCAAACGATCCGGGATAAAACCCTACCAGCCTGCTCATGCGCCCCTCCCCCAGTTTTGCGGTGTTTGTGTCACGGGCGGGGGCGGAGTGCAAGAATGACGAGGCCGGCAAAGGCGAGCAGAAGCAGCACGCAGGCGCCGGCAATAAACGCAGCGGCGTTGCCCCAAAGGGTGGCGATGAAGCTGCCGAAAAATGGCCCGGACAGCATGATGGCGGTGGTAACGGCCTCACCCGCGGCCGACACGCGGGCGATGCGGTCGGGCGGAGTTTCAGTCTGGATGATCGTGCGATAGGGCACGAGCATGAAAGCCGTGGAGCCGCCCATAACCGCCATCAGCGCGAGGTAAGCCGGGAGCGGCAGGCACAGTTCGAGCGCGGCGCCAAGGCCGAGCGCACCGACCGCCAGCCCAGCTATGAGCGCGCCGCTGATCATGCTGGCGAGCGGGTTCTCCGGAGGCATCCGGGCGGCCAGCACGGCCCCCAACAACCCGCCAAGGCCGGAACAAGCCAGCGAGAAACCCAGGGCGGATGGTCCATAACCGAGATCATCGAGCAGCAGGGCAATAAAGGTGTCGTAGAGAAAGAACGCGAAGAACGCGATGGCGGAGAACACCAAGGCGGTCAGCAAGAGGCGGCTGCGGCCGAACTCGCTGACTCCGGCGAGGAGCGCCACCGAGAAGCGTTCCGGGGTGGTGGTGGGCTGGCGCGAGGCGAGTTGCAGCGGGAGCACGAGAAGCGCGGCAAGAAGTGAGAAGCCGGCATTGACGGCAAAGACGCCCTGGGGCGAGAGCGCAGTCAGCAAGAGCCCGCCCAAGGCCGGCCCGAGGATCTTGGAGCCCTGGTTGATGGCGTGGTGGAGGGCATTGGCATGCGGCAGGAGGTCGGCCGGGGTGGAGGCCTGAATGGCGGACTGGCGGGCGGGATTGAAGGCAGAGTCGATGCAGCCGCGGACGAAGACCAAAAGGAGCACAACTGCCGTGTTCGGGGCGATCAGGAGGGCTGAGGTGGCGAGGGCGCGGGCGAGATTGCTCCAGAACAGGACGCGCCGGAGCGGCAGGCGATCCACATAGATGGCCAGCACCGGCCCGGCAGTGAGATAGGGGAGCGCCAGGCAAAGCGCAAAAAGGGCGAGTGCGAGTGGGCCTTGCTGCCAGGTAAAGACGAGGAGCGCCACCACTGCGGCGTAATCGAGCCAGTCGGCGAAGTCGGCAGGCAGGCTCGCGAGCGCCAGCCAGCGGGGGGCAGGCAGCGCCAGGAGTGTTCGATACCCCGGCGCTGCCCGCATGTTTGGTTATTCGCCCGAGGGGGCGATGGCGTCGCTGCCGTCGACTTCGCCGGGGTCGTCGCCTTCGGGCTCGCTGATGCGTTCCACGGAAACGACCTTTTCACCCGCGCCGGTCGAGAAGATGCGCACGCCCTTGGAGGCGCGGCTCGAGAAGCGGATGCCGTCGACCGGGACGCGGATCAGTTGACCGCGATCGGACACGAGCATGAGCTGATCGCTTTCCTCCACTGGGAAGGACGCAACGAGATGGCCGATCTCGTCGAGCTTGCTTTGGTCGGTGGCGCGGATGCCCTTGCCGCCGCGGTTGGACAGGCGGAAATCGTAGGAAGACGAGATCTTGCCGAAGCCCTTTTCGTTGACGGTCAGGACGAACTGCTGGGCGGCGTCCATTTCGGCGTAGCGCTCGACGGACAGTGCGGTGACGCCCACATCCTCTTCGCTGTCCTCGCTGCCGGTGAGCTCGACCTCGGCCTCTTCACCGGTCGCGGCACGGCGATTGGCGCCGTATTGCTTGATGAAGGTGTTGCGCTCGGCCGGGGTGGCCTCGAAGTGGCGCAGGATCGACATGGAGATGACGGTATCGCCCTCGCCCAGCTGCACGCCGCGCACGCCGGTGGAATCGCGGCCCTTGAACACGCGCACATCATTGATGCCGAAGCGGATGGCCCGGCCCAGTGCGGTGGTGAGCATGATGTCGTCGGTGGCGCTGGCGGTTTCGACCGAGACGATGCGGTCGCCCTCGTCGAGCTTCATGGCGATCTTGCCGTTGCGGTTGACCGAGGTGAAATCGGCCAGCGAGTTGCGGCGCACCGTGCCGCGCGAGGTCGCGAACATGATGTCGAGATCGGACCAGGTGGCCTCGTCCTCGGGCAGCGGCAGGATGGAGGTGACGCGTTCGCCCTGCTCGAGCGGCAGGATGTTGATCAGCGCCTTGCCGCGGGCATTGGCGGCTGCGAGGGGCAGGCGCCAGACCTTGAGCTTATAGGCGATGCCGCGCGAGGTGAAGAACAGCACCGGAGTGTGGGTGCTGGCGACAAAGAGGCGCGAAACGAAATCCTCGTCGCGGGTCTGCATGCCCGAGCGGCCCTTGCCGCCGCGGCGCTGGGCCCGGTAGGTCGAAAGCGGCACGCGCTTGATGTAGCCGCCATGGGAAACGGTGACGACCATGTCTTCGCGCGCGATCAGGTCCTCGTCGTCGAAATCGGCGAGGCTGTCGGCGATTTCGGTGCGGCGCGGGGTGCCGAACTGGTCGCGGATGGCAACCAGTTCGTCGCGGATGATCTCGATCACGCGCTCGCGCGAGCGCAGGATATCGAGGTAATCGCTGATCTCGGCGCCAAGGCCGTTGAGTTCTTCGCCGATTTCGTCGCGGCCAAGGGCGGTGAGGCGGGCGAGGCGCAGCTCGAGGATGGCGCGGGCTTGTTCCTCGCTGAGGTTGAAGGTGCCGTCCTCGTTGATGCGGTGGCGTGGATCATCGATCAGCGCGATGAGCGGGGCTACATCGGCAGCCGGCCAGCGGCGGGTCATCAACTGCTCGCGCGCGGTCGCGGGATCGGGCGCCGTGCGGATCAGGGCGATGACTTCGTCGATATTGGCGACGGCGACGGCCAGACCAACCAGGATATGGGCGCGGTCACGGGCCTTGTTGAGGAGGAACCGGGCGCGGCGCGTCACGACTTCATGGCGGAAGGCGATAAAGGCCTCAAGGATTTCCTTGAGGGTCATCAGCTGCGGCTTGCCACCATTGAGGGCGACGAAGTTGCAGCCAAACGAGGATTGCAGCTGGGTGTAGCGGTAGAGCTGGTTGAGCACGACGTCGGGCAGCGCGTCGCGCTTGATCTCGACCACGACGCGCATGCCTTCGCGGCTGGACTCGTCGCGCATGTCGGAGATGCCTTCGATGCGCTTGTCGCGCACGAGTTCGGCGATCTTTTCCACCAGCGTCGCCTTGTTCACCTGATAGGGCAACTCGGTGATGATGATGGCTTCGCGTTCCTTGCGCACTTCCTCGATGGCGACGCGTCCGCGCACCAGAACCGAGCCGCGGCCCGTTTCATAGGCGGCGCGAATGCCGGCACGGCCTAGGATGATGCCGCCGGTCGGGAAATCGGGGCCGGGCAGAACTTCGAGCAGGTCGTCGACCGTGGCCTCGCCATTGTCGAGCAGGATCAGCGCGGCGTTGATGGTCTCGGCCAGGTTGTGCGTCGGGATATTGGTGGCCATGCCCACCGCAATACCGCCGCCGCCATTGACCAGCATATTGGGGAAGCGGGCCGGCAGCACGGAAGGCTCGCGCTCGGAGCCGTCATAGTTGTCGCGGAAATCGACGGTGTCCTTGTCGAGATCGTCGAGCATGCTGTTGGTGATGCGCTGCATGCGCACTTCGGTGTAACGCATTGCGGCGGGCATATCGCCGTCCACCGAGCCGAAATTGCCCTGCCCTTCCACCAGCAGCTGGCCCATGGAAAAATCCTGGGCCATGCGCACCAGCGCCATGTAAACGGACTGATCGCCGTGCGGGTGGTATTTACCGATAACGTCGCCGACCACGCGGGCCGACTTGCGATAGGGCTTGTTCCACTCGTAGCCATTCTCGCTCATCGAGAACAGGATGCGCCGGTGCACGGGCTTTAGGCCGTCGCGCACGTCGGGCAAGGCCCGACTCACGATCACGCTCATGGCGTAATCGAGATAGGATTTGCGCATCTCGTCGGTGATGGAGATGAGGGCGATATCGTCGGAGGGCGGGGGCGCGCCGGTTCCGGTGTCGGGCGTATCGGTCACGGTATCGATTCGGGTTGATTCAGCTGAGTAGTAAATAGGTGATTTCGCGCGAAATTACCAATCGCTGCGGTGGGACCCCTTGTCGCCGGGCCTTGATAAGGTGGGGGGCGGTATAAGGCGGGTGCCTTCTTACAAGTCCGCTGCGCGCTCATTAAGTCTGGGGCGAGGGCCAAGTGCCGGGCGGCACCTGCCTCACGCCCGAACAAGGAGCACGATAATGAGCCGTTTTGCCGACAAAACACTGCTGGTAACCGGGGCCGGTGGCCAGTTGGGCCGGCTGGTGGTGGAGGAATTGCTGGCCAAGGGGGCGCGGCGGATCATTGCGGGCTCCCGCGAGCCAGGCAAGCTGGCGGAATTCGAAGGTCGCGAGGTCGAGTTGCGGCAAATCGACTTCGATGACCCCGATCTCGCCGCCAAGCTGGACGGCGTCGAGCGCATGCTGATGATCAGCACCGTCGCGGCCAACCGGGCCGAGCAGCAGAGCGCAGCCGTGCAAGCGGCCCGGAGCGCTGGCGTGCAGCACATCATCTATACTTCAGCCCCCAATCCCCGGCCGAACGCCAGCGGCGGGGGCATTGCCGATCATTACTGGACCGAGCAGGCGGTGGCGGCATCAGGGCTCGAGTTCACTGTGCTGCGCAATCACATCTATGCCGAGGCGGTGCTGATGGGCGCCGGGGGTGCGCTGCAATCGGGGCAGATGTTCGATGCCACGGCGGGCAAGGGCCGCGCTTATGTGAGCCGGGCCGACTGCGCCCGCACCGCGGCGGGCGCGTTGCTCGAGGCGCAAGGGCAGAACATTTTCGATGTGACCGGCCCTGCCCCGGTGACCCAGGAAGAAGTTGCGCGTCTGCTCAGCGAGCTGTCCGGCAAGAGCATTGCCCGGATCGGGGTGACGCCCGAGCAGTTGCTCGAAGGCATGCTGGCAGCGGGCCTGCCGCCCTTCATGGCCAATCTGCTGGTGGCGTTTGACCGCGATGCTGCCGAGGGTCACCACGCCATTGTTGCCGACACGGTGGAGCGGTTTACCGGCCGCGCGCCGCAACACCTGCACGCGGTGCTGGCCCTGCACCGCGAGAGTCTGGCAAGTTAAGCCAGCGCTTTTCCAAGCACACACCAACAACATTGCGCCCAGCACTACAGTGGCTGCTGGACGCAACTGCCGCAAAGCCGTAGAAATCGCGCCAATTCGTCGCCTTATACGTGGAGACCGGGTGTCTTGGCCTTTTCTGCTTTGCTCCAGCGCGCCCTGGCCCGGGTGACGCATGACCGCTCCATCGGCTTTGGGCTTGAACATATCGGTTTGACCACACTGCGCTATCCGCTGGCGGTGGCGCTTGCCGTGCTGGCGATTACGGCCCTGGCGTTCAGCCAGATTCCACGCGCCAATGTGGATGGGGACCTACTGCGGGTGTTTGCCGATTCCGGCGAGCATTACGACGCCTATCAGCGGCTGTCGGAGAATTTCGGCACCTTTGAAAACGACATCTATGTGCTGGTGACCTCGCCTCGCCTGACCGATCCGGAAGTGCTCGAGCGGGTGCGCGAGCTGGCCTTCGAGATGGAGCTGAGCGAATACGCAGTGGGCACGATGTCGCCCTTTACGCTGCGCAAGCCTGATGGCGGCGGCGGCTCGGTGCCGGCAGTGCCTGAAGGGATGACTGATCCGGCGGAGGTTGCGGCGGCGCTGAGCGAGCTGCAGCAGAACGACCCGATGATGCGCAACCTGATCACACCCGATTTGTCGGGCGTGGTGCTGATCATGTTCCCCAACCGCGATGCGGTGCAGGAAAACGGGGAAAAGGCGATGATCGCCTCCCTGCGCGAAACCATCGCCCTTTACCAGGACGCTGACATCCAGGTGGAGCTGACCGGCCCCCCGGTCTGGACCACGGAAATGCTGAACGCGGCGGTCAGCGACCAGCTCAAGTTCACCGTCTGGGGCTTTGGGCTGGGGTCGCTGATCGCGCTCCTCGCGCTGCGCTCGCTGCCGGGAGCCATTCTCGTTGCCGCGACGCCGTTTGTGGCAGTGATGTGGACGATGGGAATCATCCTGCTGTTTTTCGGCTCGTTCTCGTTCCTCACCATCCTGGTGACGACGCTGGTGCTGGTGATCTCGTTCGCCGAATCCATGTTCTTTGTTTTCAACTGGCTAGCCTTTTGGCGCGACGACGGGATGGAGCCCAACAAGGCGGTGGATGCCACGGTCAAGCTGGTGGGGCCGGCCGCGGCGTTGACCATGCTAACGACACTGGTGAGCTTTGCGTCGTTGTCGCTGACCCCAGGCCAGGGCGTGCGCGAGTTTTCGATCGCGGGGGCGATCGGCTCGTTCCTGCTGTTTGTGTGCCTGATGACCTTCATGCCGCTAATGCTCAAGCTCTCGCTGCGGCTCGGTTTCAAGGCACCCAAGCGCTCGAGCCTGGTGCTGACGGCTCCCCTGCCCCTGAGCTGGTTTCTGGCCCGGCGCTATGGACGACTGGTTTCAATCGTCGCCATCGCGGTCACGCTCGTTCTGTTCGTCCCCTACTTCCTGATCAAGCCGCATTTTGCCTTCGAGGATTTCACCGCGCGCGAATCCAGCGCGATCACCGCGGCGCAGCAGATCGACCAGGGCGTGGGAGGGGTGGCGCCGCTTTATGTGCGGGTGCCGCTGCAGCAGAACGATCCCAATGTCGCGCCCGAGGATTTCGAGACGATCGGGCGCGTGCACGAGATCATGGAAGCCCACCTAGGGGAGAACAAGGTCATCTCCGCCGCGAGCCTGACCAATTACACCGAAGCGGGCTTTACGCGCGAAGAGGTGTTTGAGGCCGTGGGCCCGTTCATGAAGCGGCGCTTCATCAATGACGACGGCTCCCAGGCGCTGGTGACCGGGTTTATGCCGACGATCCTTGATTCGGATTCCCTCAAGGACCTCGTCACCGATGTGACGGCGGAACTGAGGGCGGCGGGGATCGAGGGCGCTGAAATCGGCGGGTTCCGGGTGATGACGACCTTTGCCACCGACCAGATCGTGAGCGGGCTGCAGCTCGACCTGACGTTGTCGGTGCTGGTCAATCTGGGGCTGATCGGCTTTGCCTTCCAGAGCTTCCGGGTGGCGCTGGCTTCGGCCATTCCCAACCTCTTTCCCGTGCTGGGGACGGAGGCGTGGCTGTATTTCTCGGGCGCCGGGCTGCAACTGACCACGGTGATTGCGCTGACCATCGCCTTTGGCATCGCGGTGGACGACACCGTGCATTTCCTGTCGCATTATCTGCATGCGCGACGAGAGGAAGGCATGGAGCACCTGGCGGCGGTCAAGCACACGCTGGACCGGATCGGCGGGGCGATCGTGGCGACGACGATCATCCTCTGCGCCGGGGTGGTGATCGTGACCTTTTCGGAGCTGCCGCAGGTGGCGCTGTTCGGCAAGCTGTTCGTATCGACGCTGGCCTTTGCCGTGATCGGGGATTTGTTCATCCTGCCGGCCTTGCTGGCCGCGGGCGGCAAGTTCTTTCACCCGCTGGGCAAGATCAAGGTGCGCATGGCCGATCATGAGTCGACGCCCGATGATCCGAGCGGAGAAGCGGCCTCGCGCGGCGCGGCGCCGTCCTCGATCGTGTCGTAGCGAGGGGCTCGCTGGCGTGGGATGCGGGTTGTTCACATTGTGGCGAATTTTGCCGCGCGGCAGCAGGGTTTTGCTAAGCTCGGCGCAGTCGCCGGGGGGCAGTTTTCCATTCGGAGGGTTAGGATGAACTATTTCGGGCCTGTGGCGCGTGCCCTGGCATTCGCGGGTCTTGCCTTGTCTGGCGTTGTTGGTGCGGCGCCGGCCTTTGCCGCGCCGGCCGACGTGGCCCTGCTCCAATCCTATATCGGGGATTGGCGCGGCCGCGGCACGCTAACCGGGGATCGCTCGGAAACCGTGGTGTGCCGGCTCAAGGTCAGCACCGGCAATAGCGACAAGGTCAATTATAGCGGGCGCTGCACGCTAGCCGGCAAGGTGCTCTCGATCAATGGCACGCTCGCCTATGTGGACGCGCAGCGGCGGTTCGAGGCGGCGATGACCTCCAACGCCGCTTTTTCGGGCATTGCCGTGGGGCAAAAGCGCGGCAAGGGACTGCTGTTCAACCTGCGCGAACGCGACCAGGACGAAGAAGGCAAGGAATACGATATCTCGGCCGATATCGCGCTCGACCAGGACGAGATCACGGTGGGCTTCAACGTGGTTTATGTTGAAACCGGCGAAAGCATCCGCGCCAATGTGCCGTTCAGCAAATAGTCTTTGAGCCATCGGATGACTGCAAGGGGCGGCCGGGTGGTCGCCCTTTCGTATGTGCTCCGGCGTCATTGGGCGGTGTAGCCACCATCCAGCGCGTAAACCCCGCCAGTGGCGAAGGCGCTGCGCGGGGACAGCAGGAAGAGGATGAACTCGGCGACTTCGTCGGGTTCGGCCAGCCGCCCCATCGGGTGGCTTTGGCGGAACAGGGTCAGCGCATCTTCGCCGGCGGCGAGCACTTTGGGCGTGGCCACATAGCCGGGTGCGACGGCGTTGACGCGAATGCCGGCGTTGGCGAGCTCCAGAGCAGCGCTGCGAGTAAGACCTACGACGCCGTGCTTGGCGGCAGTATAGGCAGCCATGCCGGGAATGCCGACCACGCCATTAGCCGAGGACATGTTGACAATGGCCCCAGTGCCAGCCGCCGCAAGCGCCGGGACCTGGTATTTGAGGCAATGGAACATGCCGGTGAGATCGGTGGCGATGACTTCGGCCCAAACCGCCGGATCGTAATCGGCAATGGGGGTTGGCGCGGGTCCGGTGATGCCGACACAGTTGACGCAAAGCTCGAGGCGGCCGAACGCCGCTGCGGCCTGCGCCACCATGCGCTCGACGGCAGCGGGGTCCCGCACGTCGCAGGGCGCGGCAACGATGCCCGGCAGTTCGCGCTGCAGGCGCTGCGCCTGTTCGAGCGTGTGCACGCCACCAAACACCCGCGCTCCCGCCCGGTACAGGGCCCGAGCCGTCGCTTCCCCGATGCCCGAGCCGGCCCCGGTGACCAGGGCGGTTTTATCCGCAAACTCACTCATCTCCGTGCCTCCTGATTGATTGCTGCTGGCGGTTTAAGGGCCGCGCGGGACAAGTCTTGTCAGGAGGGCGCGAATTGGCGCCGCCAGCGTGCGCGCGCGGCCAAGTGGTGGCAGATTGGTGATCGGCTGAGAGGAGGACGCGGATGACGGTGCCAAACGAATACCGGCGGGCTTCGGCTGAGTTCGATGCGTTGCTGGCGGCAATTGCCGAGCAAGCGGGTCTGACGACGCGGCATCAGGCCTATACTATGCTGCAGGGGGTGTTGCTGGCGTTCCGGCGACGGTTGACGCTCGAGGAAGGGATCGTGTTCGTGCAGATCCTGCCGCCAATGCTGCGGGCGCTGTTTGTAATGGACTGGGACCCCCTCGCCGCTCCCGCTCCGGTGCTGGACCGCGCGGCCTGGCGCCGGGAGGTACGGGAGTTGCGGCCCAACCATAATATCTCGCCCCCGAGCGCGATCGAGGATGTGGCGACGGTGCTGTGGCGCAGCATGGATCAA
This sequence comes from Devosia sp. Z6_126, assembly GCF_058133495.1. Lineage (NCBI taxonomy): Bacteria > Pseudomonadati > Pseudomonadota > Alphaproteobacteria > Hyphomicrobiales > Devosiaceae > Devosia > Devosia sp. Z6_126. Next base: position 559,109 of record NZ_JBYUNO010000002.1, read on the forward strand.
TCGAGCTTTGCCGAGTGCCTCGACAAGTTGCCCCCGTTCGCCCGGGAGTTCTGGGGGCCGGCCGGCAGCCGAGACCTCAGTTCTGCATCTGGATCTGCTGGCCCTTGATCAGCGGATAGGCGGCAAGCGCGGAGCCGTCGAGGTCCTCCTTGCGCATGTCGACCCCCGTGACCTGGCTGTTCTCGTAGGTCGTGTAGTAATAGATGCCCTTGTCGGTGTTGCAGCACGACGAGTAGATGGTGATCTCGTATTTGCCGTTGCCGACGTCCACGCAGCCGCGCTGCTGGGCCACCGACTCCAAGATCTTGAAGAACTGGCTGATCGATTCCGACTCGGAGTCGCCCGAAATCGCGTTCAGCTTGGTGAAGGCGGCCTTGACGAAGCGGGAGGACGAGGACAGATCGCCGGGCAATCCGATCGCGCCCATGCCGCGGCTGTAGACGTCGAAGCTGAGCTGGTCCGAGAAATGCGGCTCGGGCGGATTGCGCGACAGGTGCATGAAGTTGTTGAGGTTGAAGGACTGGATGTCAAAGGTCGGGTTATTGGTGAGCACGCCGATAGGGTTGTCGTAGACCTTCAAGCCGTCGCGCACCGACTCCACAGTGATGGACTTCTCGCGGTCCGAGATGATCCAGTGCAGCGGCGAGAGCGGGAAGGCCTCGCTAAACGAGATATCGACAAGGTTGAACGCGCGCAGCTCGTCCTTGACCTGGTCCACCGTTTCGAACTTGCCCAGGATCCAGGGGATGAACTCGAAGGGCGTGATATTGGTCTGGCCGGGGGCTTCGGGCTTGTAGTCGGCATTGCCGGGGAAATTGAGCCCCGCCATGCTGAGCCCCTTCTCGTTGGTCGCGTCGTAGTACAGCGGATAGCCATCCGAGATGGTCGCCATGCCGATGATGGCGTGGTGCGTGTCGAGCCTGGGCATTCTGCGGAACTCGAAGGGGAAGTTGCGCGGCGTAACCGTGACGGTCTCGTTATAGGAGAATTCCAGATCGAGATTGCGGCCGAAATAATGGTCTTTGGTGGTGTAGTTGGCGCCGGTGCACATCTGCCGATCTCCCGTTCTGCCGACCGCGACGGGCCTGCAGTGCCTGTAAATAGATCAATGGCTTACTGGTGTTTCTCAAACTCGGCCTGGAATGCCGTGCGGGCATTATGCAGGCCCTCGACGAATTGCTGCCAGGAGGCGTCGGTCGCGGCGCCCAGCCGGTCGAGTTGTTCGCGACTTTCCTGCAGCCGGCCTTCCAGCGCTGCCTTGCGCGCGTCGAGCCCGGTCTTGGCGCCTGCAGCCGCATTAGCGACCGATTGGTCGAGGTCCTCGATTTCCTGCCTGAAGGCGGCTTCCTGCGCCTCGGCCCGCGCGATGAATACGGCGCGGCGAAGTTCGTGATCAGCCTTGGCGGCGTCATAATAGGCGGCCAGATCGGTCTCGAAGTCGTCCCAATGGGTGGCGAGCGCACTGCCCAGCCGCTCGGTTTCCTCGCGAGTCCTGGCGTCCGTGGTGGCCAGCGCCTCCTCGAGCGAGCGCTGATACTCCTCCCGCACGGCGCGCAGCTTGTCGAGTTCCGCTTCGGCCTTGGTGCGCGCGTCGCCCGCGAGTTGTTCGGTGTTTTGCTCCAGAACGGTGATGGCGGCATCCATCTCCTGCAAATGGGCTTGCGCCCAGCGGATGGCGCGGTGCGCTCCATCAGGCTCCTGAGGCGCGGCTTGCGTGGTGGCGGGGGTCGCATTGTCCTGCCCCACCGCCAGCGGGGACAGGGCCAGTGAGCCCGCAAGGACGGTCACGAGCAGAGCTGCAGATGCCTTGGACGTCAACATGGTGGTTCCTTCCGGTCAGGGCTCTTGCGTGCAATCAGAGATCGGCAGCTCGGTGCCACCGCGCCAAAGTCTGGGCGACTCTTGGATGGTGCGGGCATGCACGCCTCATTTCACCGTGAAACTAGCCCGTCGCGGGTGCCGCAAATTGAGCAAAGTCAATAATGGGGCTTTTTCCCAGGGCCGCGCTGTCGCTTCATGCCTTTGAAGCCGGAAAGGCTTTACGGCAAAAAAAATGGGCCGCCGAAGCGACCCACTTTCCTGGTTTTTATGGAGGCGTCGGGCCTCAGAACGGTAGTGCCCGGCAACAAATGCAACTGTGTGTGTTAGTGCGTTGGCAAAGCACATGCATTTTCGGCCTTCGAAATGGTCGTGTGTAAAGAATCAGGAATTCAGGTTCGTCTAGGTTCGCCGACAGGTTCCTGAACCGCAAGGACAATCCTTCCCAACCTTTGTCACAAAGCCTGGGAGATCGTCGGCTCGGCTGGGCTGGTGGGGTGCGGCCGGCAAAGCAGGCGATTGGCGTTGGTGAGGTGACGTATTCGTCGCGATGTCACGCCCTGATCCAGGGTGGTAAGGTACGAAGTAGACATCAAGCGAGCCCGGCGTGGTGCACCGGCGCTGTAGGCCGATGGACATGTGTTTGTGGACGAGAAGGTTATCTACTCAGCCAAAGATCTCAGGGTCGGGATGATCAAGCCGGAGGTTTGAAATGTCGGCCTTCGGGTCAGCAAGATGTCTGCCGAAGGGTCGCTTTGGGGGATCTCTCTTTTAGGGTCCATCTCGTTGATCCCCAATCCAACTATTCACTTCAACAGAGGGTCGTTAGCGGCCTGATCGATCCTAAGCTACGCATCTTGGTTCCTGAAACCGCCAGTTAGCGCAGCACCGTTGGTCGTCACCTCACCCAGGAGCTGGACGCATCGACGGTACCTATTTAAGGTCCCCTGCTAAAGAAGCAGCCCGAGCCGTGAAAGCGTCAGCCTTGATTGTCGACAGAGCAATTCATTCTTGCCGCCGCGGTAATAGCTTAGCGCAATAACCGCCCCGTAGATCGCCCAGCCCTGCGCCCGCAGCCAATCACTGTCATCCAGATTGAGCCTGTCGCGGAACACCGTGCGAGCGGACGGGTCCACCCAGAACCATGCTGTCGCAAAGTCGGCTGCAGGATCGCCTACAGCGGAAAGCCCCCAGTCGATCACGCCACGCAAGACCCCGTCACGGAGGATCAGGTTGTCCGCCTTGAGATCACCGTGGAGCCAAACCGGTTGCCGGCGGAACTCTGCAGCGCAAGCCTCGTCCCACAGGTCATGAGTGCGGCGGGAGTCTATCTCGTCGGCCACAATGTTGATTGCCGGCCGGATCGCCTCGCTCAGTTCGCGAAGCGCGATCCCCCGCTTCTTGTTTGGGTCTCCAGCCGGGGGCGCGCCGTTGGTGTCCTTAAGGTGCAGCGCCTTGAGGAAGTCCGCGAGGATAGTAGCGGCATCTCTCAGGTCGGCTACCCGCTCTGGCAAGGCGACCTCACCTTCCATCCAATTGAATACCCCGAAGTCGAAACCGCGATCCGCCCACCCGCGAAATTCCAGCACTGGCAGGTCGAGAGGCAGGCCCTGAAGATGTGGTAGCCAGTCAAGTTCCTTTGTCAGCAGGGCCACGGCAGAGGGCCGCCGCGGTAACCTGACCGCCAGGTTATCCCCCAGACGGAAAATCGCGTTGTCCGTTCCGGACGAAGCGATGCGGTGAAGAGGGAGCTTCGCCCATTGGGGCGCCTGTTCGCTGAGCAAACGAGCAACAAACGTATCATCAATGGAGATCTCGTCTGCATGTAGTCTCATTCGAACCCTCACGATGCCTAAGTAGAGCCAGATAACAGAGATGATCCTGCAGTTAAGACTTGATCACACATGCACGCACCTGATCCAGTGTCTGGGCATCGGTTCGACGCTTGGCGGCGCCATTAAGGGCCGGCAACTGGAGAAGGCGTTAATCACGACGATAGTGCAGATGAACTCTCGGTGGACCGATTACTTGAGAGCAGGGGAAATCATTGGGATCAGCTGAAGAGATCGTGGGGCGGTACCGGCGCTTCGCCGTGCGGGAAGCGCGCGGAAAGTCACCGCTATACGAACAGCTCTCCGCCTGCGTCGCCGACGACCCCGAGATCATCGGGTTCCTGGAGGAGCTTCCGAGTGCCAAGCAGCAGCCGAACCTGCTGTTTGCATCGTACCGGCACGTCCTCGGCGTGCCTCAAGGCTTTGCCGCCTTTCGCGCCGGCCTCCTGGAGCACCTCGGCGCGGTTCGTCAGGTAATGATGGAGCGATCCACCCAAACCAACGAGCCACACCGCTGTGCCGCGCTCCTGCCCATCCTGGGGGGCTTGCCGCAACCCTTGGCCTTGCTGGAGGTAGGTGCATCCGCCGGTCTGTGCCTGTTCCCCGACCGCTACGGCTACGATTATCCTGGGCGCAGCCTTCGACCGTCGCACGGCATGGGCCGCTATCCGGTGTTTCCCTGCAGGGCGAATGGGTTTGCCGTTCCCGACACCTTGCCTGAGGTCGTCTGGCGCGCCGGCCTCGATCTCAACCCTCTGCGCGCCGATGATCCTGAGGAGGCGGCTTGGCTGGAGACCCTAGTTTGGCCCGAACAGCAGGAACGCTCTCAGCGTCTCCTCCTGGCCCTGGACATCGCTGCGGCCGCTCCGCCAAACATCATGCGGGGTGACCTGCTCGGATCGGAGTTCGAAATTCTCTGCCGCCAGGCTCCGTCCGAGGCCACCCTCGTCGTCTTCCACACGGCCGTTCTTGCTTACGTATCGAACCCGCACGACCGCATGGCCTTTGCCGAGCGTGTTGATGCAGTCGCCGACGTGTGGATCTGCAACGAGTCACCGGGCGTCATGCCGCCTACCGACATGGCTCTCGCGACTGCGCCAGAGCCTGGAGCGTTCCTGCTGTCGGTGGACCGGATCCCGGTCGCGTGGACCGACCCGCATGGAGCATGGATGGCAGGACTCCAGCATGACAGAACCGACTTCGAACAACGAGCTCTTCAGTGATCGGTGGGCCGAATATCCGCAACGACTTCAAAGGGGTGGGAAGGGGAAAGGCGGCTTTCGGATTGGCAGGCTATAGACCTGACTTCAGGCCTCGAACAATTCCTCAGCTTCACCTAATTTTCCCATGGATTTTCAGAGCGACCGATCTGTCACTAAGTTCACGACAGATCTACGAGCGGAAATGCGCTCAAGGCGCCTGGTATCGTGACCGGGACTGCCGGATGCAGATAAGACCGATCCAGCTCCCCAATGGTTGAAACACCAAGCAGGGCCATGGAACGGAGCATTTCGTCTTCCATTAACTCAAGCATGCGAGTAATTGCGGCCTCACCTCCCGCAGCGAGGGCATAGCATTGCATGCGACCAAGGCCCACTAGGTTCGCACCGATCGCGAGGGCTTTTAGGATATCTGACCCGCGACAGAAACCGCCATCGACCATCACCTTTGCGCGGCCGGCTACGGCATCAATGATTTCAGGCAAGGCATCCATCGTACCTCTGCCATGGTCGAGCTGGCGGCCACCATGGTTCGAAACGTATATCCAGTCCACGCCATGATCGACCGCGATACGAGCATCTTCGACCGTGGCAATGCCTTTGAGCGCGAGTGGAATGTCGTAGGTGTCCTTGATCAACTTGACGGTTCGCCAGTCGAGGCCGGCCTGATGGGCCTGACCTTGCCACTTTCCCAATCCAGCCGTGCGATAGCGGTTGGCTATGTCTCGATCACGACGAGCGAGAACCGCGCTATCGACAGTCAGGCAGACTAGGGCACAATCGCATGCGAGCGCGCGACCAATATACTCATGCACGAAAACATCATCACCTCTGACATAGAGCTGCGCCATTCGCAGAGCTGAGGGAGCCACCTTGGCAACGGTCTCAAGCGGTGTGCATCCCGAGCTGAGCATGTGGCCGATGCCGAAAGCTTGAGCGGCCGATACAACAGTTGCTCCTCCGCCAGAGTCGAATAGGCTCAACGGACCAGTAGGTGCGAGAAACACGGGCAGTCGAAGCTTGCGGCCGAAATGCTCGACGGAAAGATCTACGGTGCCGACGTTGCGTAACACACGCGGTTTGAAGGCGATGGAATCTATGGCCAGACGGTTGCGTTTGAGGGTTGTTTCCGTTTCCGCCCCACCTGTGAGGCTATCCCATTTTTCTTTCAGCAGAACCTGGTGAGCCTTCCCCACGATCTCGTGCAGGCTCTCGAATTCGCTTGTTGCGGAAGCAGCACCTACAACTTCATCTCCTGCGCTCATCACGCCTCCTCGGCGGTTGATTTCGCTATATTCCCGGTCAAAGCGACAGTTCTGCCCCCCCCGATCTCAACAGATATGATCCATGAAAAACGGCCACCTGCAAGGTTCGCTTTCAAAGCCGACACGTCCTGATATCAACAGCGCAGACCATCTTGTTTCGAGTGAGTGCTCAGACAAACATTCGCCATTGCGCTTACAAACCTGTAGGGTCGTGACGGTTGGCGTGTGGAATGCGTGTTCATGGCTGTTGGGTTCCGCTCCGGGCTGTGCTCCGATCCAGTTCGCTCGAACTGGGAAGGAACGGACACTCGCCCACTGACGTGGTCGGCCTGGTATCCCTGCGCAGGCGAAGACCCAAAGACCCATCCAGAGCGCGCGCCTTGGTTTAAGCTCCGACCTGCTGCCCTTGACGCACCGCCGCTCGAGCCATCCAGGCCTCATCCCCTGGTGCTGTTATCTCATGGCAGTGGCGCAAGCGCGCTCGCCATGGACTGGCTTGGTCACAGACTGGCCGCACGCGGCTTCGTTGCGGTAGGCCTCGATCACCACGGGCATACGAGTACGCAAGCGTACCGTGCGGAGGGATTCTTCTGTCTCTGGGAGCGAGCACGGGATTTCACCGTCCTGCTTGACCAACCGTCCTGGCGAGCCGAGCTTGGAATGGTGGTAGAAGATCAGGCCTGCATCGCCGGCTTCTCGGCTGGTGCCTACACGGCGATGCTGCTGGCCGGAGCGCGTGTATCCTATTCGCAGTTCGAACCGGACAACCCCGTCAAAAGTCCGATCCGCGGCCCCCGCGAATTCCCCATGCTCGCCGACGAGTGGCCGCAGTTGCAGACCAACCCAGTGTTTCGAAAATCCTTTGACAGGCGTCGCGATGACTACCGCGACGAACGAATCCACGGTGCTGTAGCCATTGCTCCCGGTCGGTCGGTGCTCGGGCTCTCTAAAGCAAGCCTAGGGGCCATAACCTGTCCCGTCCTCCTCATTGGGGGCGACGCGGACACGACGGCGCCAACAGACCTATGCTGCCAGCCGCTCAAGGAGAGCGTTACGACCAGCATCTTCGAGATGATCCATGGCGGAGTAAACCACTACACCTTCTTACCAGAAGGTAGCGGCAAAGGACGGGAGGCGGCTCCGGAGCTGTTCGAGGATGCTCCGGGGCTTGATCGCTCAAGCATTCACGACCGTGTGGCCGATATGGTTGAGGAACATGACGCCTATGTCCGTTCTCGGATAGCCCGCGCATAGATCTCAACGTCTCGGATGGGCAATGTCGCCGACCCGCAGTAGCCGAGGCGCTAAAGCTTCCGCTTCATTCTCGGCGTGCGGTCGCAATGCTTACGGCACCCAGGATGATTAGTAGACATCCCCCGACCAGGAACGCCGCTGGAGTTCCCCAACGTGCAGCGATCGCGCTGCCAATCAACGGGGCTGACAGCATAGCGAGGGTGACCACTGCCTCTCCCGCAGCGAAGACTGGACCTATGCGATCAGGCGGGGTCTCAACCTGTATAATGGTCCGGTAGGGCACCAGCATGAATGCCGTGGCCCCACCCATCAAGGTCAACACCAGAAGGAATGTCGCCAGATGCAGCTGCCAGCCTGCCATCGCCGCCGTTGCAAGGGTGGCGGTAGCAAGCCCTGATGCTATGGCCGCAACTGCCATGGTCGCAATCGGATGTTTCGCTGCGATGCGCCCTGCTACCAAGGCGCCGATCAATCCGCCGAGTCCTGATGCCGCGATGGAAAGACCAAAAGCCGTTGCCCCGAACCCAAAACCTTCGGCAAGAAGAGCGATGAGCGCATCATAGAGAAAGAAAGAAAAATAGGCGAAAGCCGAGAAGACGAGTGCCACGAGCAGACTGCGGCTGCGCCCAAACTCGGATATTCCCGCGAGGGCTTCGATGAAGAAGCGGCCACGCTCGTTCCTGGGCTCGTGTGGCACAATTGTTAGGGTGAGCGCGATCAACGCAGCAATGAGCGACAGTCCAGAGTTGAGCATGAACACGCTCTGTGCGGGCCAAAACGCCAATAACAGGCCGCCGATTGCCGGACCGGCAATTTTCGACGTCTGATTGATGGCTTGGTGCAGCCCATTGGCATGACCTAGCAAATACGCTGGGGTCGTTGCCTGAACAGCTGCCTGCCGTGCAGGCGTAAAGGCGGAGTCGATCACCCCTCTTAAGAACACCAGCGCCAGCAAAGCCGCGGCATCGCCTGTAAAGGCAAATGCCAGTGTCACTACGGCCCTTCCGATGTTGCTAATCACGAGAACGCTTCGGATCGGAGCCCAATCCACAATCACTGCCACGAATGGTCCGGCCAGAATATAGGGAAGGCTCAATGCGAGGGCGAAGCCTGCCAGAACAAACGGCCCGTGTCCCCAGCCGTAAACCAGAAGGGCAACTATGGCGGCATAGTCCAGCCAATCGGCAAAATCCGCTGGCAAGCTGGCCATAGCTAATCGCCTCGGCACGGGCAGACGGATCAGGGCAAAGTAGCTCGCATGATCCGCCATCACACCTCAGCATCAAGGATATGCGCATATCGGCATCGCATCCCCGGCTTCCTGTCACGCTCCAGCTACAAGTTGCAAGCTCCGCCCGGATCCGTGGGAGGGACTGCTTCGGAGCAAAAGCTGGCGTGCGCGGAGCGGCTGAAAATGGGGTCGGCTCCGGACCGGCATCTTGGGGGTGGGTTGCTGCCTGGCTGCTTCTGGGTAGGTGGGGATTGGAAGCGGACGATCCGGCCGGCGCCTGCAGTCCAGGAGGAGCTCGATAGAGCATCTTGAACTCATCACCCAGCGTTTGCTTATGCGTCCTTTGGCAGCCTCGCGAGGGGCCTTTTGCCACCAACTGTGAGCCTGCCGTCTATAAATTCCTTGGGCCTCTGACCCCTTAGATTAGGTCACAAGAGGTAGCCGGCTGCGTCATACCGTTTTTGCTGAACGGGCAAATAAAGGATGCATAGAGATCAGTTGCGGCCTGCTGCCGTGAATTTGCTGCCTATTATTTTAGCTTCAGGGCTTCTCCAAACCGGGGATGTGCTCCGGCAGATCAACTAGGAAAAGGTGTGAGGGATAAAATTCCTGGCTTTCCCCAACAAAAATCACATCGAACAAGTCGTTCCCCTTCCACACACAAGAATTAACAGCACTACAAAGATCCATGGTGCCGGTATCAAGGTTCTTGTCGGGCGGTCCTTTAGATTTTAATTCAGCTAACATCTTCTCTACGTCTGCATAAAGATAACTACCTCCACTTACAGCGCATTTGTTGATGCGCAGGCGAGCCTCAGCGATCGTGAAAGTAGACGCCGTAATCGCGATTGTTTCGTTGAGCAGCCAAGCTGTTGCCTCTTCCGTGTCCTCGTCTTCGACTAGAGCAGCGAAGGCTCCCGTTTGTGGTTTCAATCTCCTATGCTGTGCTATAGCGGCTACCGCACTCGGATCCGCATCGGTTCGCCAGCAGAAGGTAAGAAATGCATCTATTTCGGGCACGGTTGTAGCTATTGCCTCCTGAGGTAGTGCGGGCTGCGCCAATAGCAACGCGGCTGCGGCGAGCCATAGACAGCGACGCCGCATGATCACCTCCTGCATCTCAAGATTGATGGAATGTTTTTGCTGCCATTTTGGTATTTCAATGAACTGGCTTGTAAAAAAGTACAAGCTCGCACTCGGCTAAAGATATCGCGCGGCTGCTTCATCAGCGGTGCATCCATTGGGAGGCAGGTGCCCTAATACACTTGCTGCTTCCACGGTCTTGGTCTGCTTTTGAGCTCGCCAGTTGCAACCTTGAACGCCCGAAATGGGGTCGGTATCAGACCGGCGCCTCCGGCTGCATTGCAGACTGACGGATTTCAGCGAAACACGTGCGTCTTCATGCGGGAACTCTCGGTCGATCAGCTGAATATCAGCTCCCGCCGTTCTCCAACCTGCCACTTTGCCAAGATCTCGGGGACTTTGCTCTCTTTGACACCGGAGAGGCTGATGGCGTGCAGAAGGTCCTCCATCGTCGGAATGGAGCCGTTTCTCATGTTCTCGTAGGACCACCACTTCAGATCCTGTGGCATGCGCGCGCGGCGCAGTGGCTCGGCCTCCGTGAAGATAAACCGGCGCCGGAAGGCCGCCGGGCTTTCGGCAAGCAAAAAAGGCTTGTCGCGCTCGGCGCCCAGGAAGAATGGACGCGAAAGGAAGCGGTGTTGCTCGTGCACCCAATCTGGAGCGTCGCCCAACATCCATCTGGCGGAAAGGTGCTCGGCTATGGCCGCCAAGTAGGCCTCCCGGACCATATCGTCGCACCTATCGGGACGTTCTGCCAGCCGGCTTGCCCGCGAAGACACGTCACCATCGAGATAGAAGTCGTCAAGAAACTCGGCCAGGGCGTCCCTAAAAAGACTTTGGCCGCTATCACGCGTTGCTGGACCTGTGCCAGCGTTCCAGGACGGAGAAGGTTCTTTCGCATTGAACTTATCCAAAACCCCTCTGATCTTCTGGTCGATCCGCGGGTGAACCCTAGGGACGACGGTGTTCGGTATATTAGGGTAGCATTCTTTCATCAGTCGAATTAGCCCAACTTGAGCGTTTCGCCCACCCTCCTCGCCGCTAGCTCGCGGTGTTCCTGAAAACCCGCCGCCAGAGCCTTGAGTTGCTCGACATGCGTCGGCTCGGCCTTGGCGACGGAGCCGCTTGGGAAGGGCGGCTGCGGATCGTATTCCATAGACAACTGGATGAGCTGGGCGCGTTCGTCGCCGAATATTCTGGCCACCAGTGCGAGTGCGAAGTCGATCCCCGAAGTCACCCCTGCCCCGGTTACACGATTGCGATCGATAACTACGCGTTCCTGCACCGGCACTGATCCCATCAATGCAAGCTGTGATAACGACATCCAGTGGCAAGTCGCCTGATAACCCTGCAGCAACCCGGCAGCCGCAAGAACGAGGGACCCTGTGCATACCGATGTCACGAACTTGGCCTGTTTCGCCCTTTGACGCAGGAAGGTCAGCGTCTCAGCGTCGTCCATCAAAGCCAGTTGCCCTGGGCCGCCCGGAACAAACAGAATGTCAGTAGGCGGTGCATCGTGGAAGGCGTGAGTGGCAAACAGGCGAAGACCCGAGGCGTCCACAATCGCCATGCGTTCCTTCCAAACCAAATCAATTGAAAGACCAGGTACGCGAGCGAAGACTTCAAAGGGGCCGGTCAGGTCAAGTTGTGTCAGGCCTGGGTAGAGGAGCATGGTCACGTGCATGGGCATCACCATTCAAGTCATGGAATTGCCCAGGCGAGCGGCACCGCAAGGTTGCGCTTCCCGATGGTGTCCCATCTCGTTCGCCAGTTACGCAACGAACGCAGTATGCCAGAGCCTGTCCGAACCGCAAGCTGAGCGGCTCCCGCTTGGGCTTTATCCATTTCAGACGGAATGGGTGGCTCCCTAGGTCGCCCACCGCGTCCGCTATTCAGAAAAACCGAAGAGTGTCAAACGGCCGAATAGGGGTCGGTTCCTGCCGGGATGCCCACATTCTGGATTGGTAATGGGCCGTCCAACGGCCGAAATGGGGCAAGCAGGCAATCAGGCAACGGTACTTGCCAGACGCCCTGATAACCCTGTCTCCCGCCTCGAGGCCACTGGCGGCGCCATAATCGCCTCCTGTAGCACCGGCAGGTCTCCGACCAACACCACGTGCTCTGTGGCACGAGTGACCGCCGTATAAACCAGGGTACGATCCAAGACCCGGCTCCGCTGGATCGGCACGATCACCCGTCGAAACTGCGATCCCTGGGATTTGTGGACGGTCATGGCGTAGGCCAGCTGAAGGTCGGCGAGGTCGCGGCCGCTGAAGACGTGCCGCCGGCCGTCGAAATCGCACTCGACGCCATCCTCGAGCGACACAACCGTTCCCAGCGAACCATTGCGCAAGTCCCGGCGGTAATCGTTCTTGAGGAACATGATCGGCTCACCAACGGCGTACCCGGAGACCACCCGGCGGCCGCGGGCCACAAAATCATGCAATCTGCCGTTCAGCCCGTGCACTCCGGCGTCGCCGGCCTTCACGGCGGAAAGGATGCGGAGGTCGTCGCCGATACCGCCAAGATCGGCAGCAATGTCGGTGATGATGTCCGCCATCTGGCTCTTCGGCGCCTGGACGAAGCTCACCCCCTGGCCGGAGCCCCTGAACTGGTCGAACTCCGGCATCGACCCGGCCCGGATCACGCGCGACACCGCCGGTATGCCGTTGTCGCTGGTCTGGCGGTAGATTCGCCTCAGCTCGACCTTGGTCATTTCAGGTGTCTCGGCCAGGACGTGGAAGGTCAAACCAAATCCGATCGGCGGCAACTGCCCGGGATCGCCGACCAACATCAGGCGGGCGCCCTCCGGCAATGCGCGCAAAAGCCGGTAGAGCGTCGGCAAGTCGAGCATCGAGCTCTCATCGATCACCACCAGGCTCTCGGGTCCCAAGGCGATCTGGCGGGCCTCGCAGCCCTTCAGGAAGGCCGCGATGGTCATTGCCGGACGTCCGGTCGACTGGCTGATGCGCACGGCTGCACGGCCAGCCAGCGCCGCCATATGCGTTACCCGGCCGAATGTCTCACAGGCCGCGGCCACAGCATTCAGCACAGTGGTCTTGCCGACACCGGCGCCGCCCAGCACGAGCGAGAACCGACTGCGCACGCCGAGATGCACCGCATCGCGCTGGTCTTCGTCGAGGACCAGGCCCCGGGCCCGTGTCCACCCGTCGAGAAACTGGTCGACCTCTTCGGCCGACACCTCTCGGGCGATCAGATCATCCATCTCCGGAGGCGCCGCCATGGCGGCAATGCGGTCCGCCACATAGGCCTCCATCATGGCGGCGCCGGCGGGCTGGTACCCCGATCCGGATTTGACTGCCGCGCCAAGCTCGGCCGCGAGATCGATCGCGCGCAGGGCGTCATGCTCCTCCACACCGAGAATTGCCTTTGTACCGGCAGCTAAGTCGTCTGCCGACATCCACGTGTGGGCCTTGTCCAGACGCAGGTAAAGGACGCCTTCGACGGCCGCGACCTGCCGGCGAGGATCATTAGGATCGATCCCCAGCTTCGCCGCCGCGGCGTCTACGGTCGGAAAGGCCGCCAAAGCCATCATCGCGTAAGGATCTGCGTGGAGCCGCTCGGTGGCGGTGTCGCCCCACAAGTCGACCACCTTGCCGGCGAGATGAGGGTCGAAGCCGAGCTCGGCGAGCCAGACGACGACATCGCCTTTGGCAAGGTTCCGGCGCCATGCGGCGACCAGCGTGTCTGCCGCTTCCTGGCCCACGATAGGCGCGAACGGTCCGGGGTCGCCGTCCGCCAGCATCTTGGGCAGCTCGCTACCGAACTTTTCCGCGAGCTTGCCGGCTTTGGCGTATCCGATACCGATGAATTCGGGATCGGTGGCCAGGTGCTTAACGATGACGCTCAATGCACCAGCGTTCGACCCGACTGCATTCGACGATACCGCCGTGCTCGCTTCGGCAAGAGGTTCCCGCACCACTCCGCGCTGAAGCGCGGACCGGGTCACCTCTTGCCTATCGCTGCGCGCGGCAGTCCCGCCAATGGCAGGTCGGCTCCGAGGGACGGTCACGGCTTTCCGATCTCTCCAAGGGACGGCCCGGAAAGAAAGGGAGCACGGACGCCGCGACCGGTGGAGATGACGTGCTCTTCGATATGCCGGTATCGCCGCAGTTGTTCACGCAAGCCGGACACTTCGGCCCGGGCCGCGGCGAGCTGCTGCTCGAGTTGACGGATGCGGTTGTCGCGCTTGTCTGCCGTTGGCTTGTCTTCGCGATCGACGACGACGTCCGTACCCGACCCAGCGATCGGATGTCGGGCAATGAAGTCTTCGAGCAAGGATGCCGCCGCAGGGTTCTTGTAGAGCACCTGACGGTCGAACGAACAGGCGATGGCGATAGCAGACATGTTGGGTTTGCCGCCGCGCACCGGCAAGCCTATGCCTGCGGTCTCCAAGCCCGACAGATACTCTGCAAGCCGACTGGCATTGTTGGCGCCGATGTCCGCCCCGGAAAGTGCGTTCAATCCAGGCCTCTGCGATGCATCTTCTTCTTGAGGGGTTGCTCGAGCTGGTCCGGCGGCTTCCCTACTGCAGCGTTATGCGTCATGAAGGCAATGCGCTGCCGGTACTGCTGGATCTGCTCGATTAGCTGGGCATTCTCGATCTTGAGGGCGTCTCGCTCTCGGCGCAAGACGACGATCTCAGGATCCCGGTTTCGCGCTGGGTTTTTCTTGACGCGCTCGACCTCGACCGCCAATTCCGTCCGTCGCTCGAGATAGGCTTTCTTGATTGCAGGCCGGCGGGAGAGGCCCTGGCGGGTCCAACCGCCCAGACCTGATTTTTTTCCTTCCGGATCGGCGACAGCGAGTTCACGCTCCACCTTTTCGACAATGAGTTCCCACGTTATTGGAGCAGTAGGCCAATTGCGCACGATCTGCACGATCGTCCTCATGTCGTAGTCGGTGATGCGCCGGCGCCCGGCGACCCGTAGCTTCGGTCCCTCGGCGTTGCGCAACGCTACTTTCGACATCGGCTTGGCCAAGGATCGGCTCCCACTTCTATGGGATGCATAGAGCGATACCTTTAACGAAGGTCTGACCCGAATGGATTGCAGGACGGATTCCAGCATGAATTCACGTACCTTAAGGATAGCCGATGCCGTCCCCGAAGATCACTCAACGAGCCTGGCAGCGCATGCCGACACGACGGGGGCAACCGCCGCCCACCGACATCGTGACTTCACTATGAGCCGCCTGCAACGTAAGTGATTGTCATTAAAAGGCAATTTTCGTAAGGCTTGCCGAATTCCGGGAATGCCTGGGAATACAGTGGATAGAATATTTTACCTGCCACTCGTCCGTTTTACCGGTTCGGCCGCCTGCTCACCCAAATGCACCAGTGTGCCGTCTGGGATGGACTGATCTTCGTGCACCGCCAACACAGCTTTCAGATCATCACGCTGTCGCACGTGCGCGTCCAACCATCGGTTCGCACCATAGGTCCCGTCTTCAGCCTCCACCACCGACACCGCAATCAGACCTTCGACATCGGCAAGCAGATCAATCGCCGCCTGCTTCTGGAGTTCGTTTCCCTTGTCGATCAGGTGCTCACCGCAGCTCGCGCAATCCCCATGCACCGGGCACGGAGCGAGCCCCCAATCATGAGAGCATAGACCGAGATCGGTGACGTGCGCGGTCGCGAGCTGCGTTGCCAGGAAGTCCTTGCGGTCGGCCGGCGGCAAGCCTTCGCCGACTTGGATGAGGTGGCCATGGACCCGACCGCTGTCGGCCATCGCTCGAACCTGTTCGGCCAGCTGGCGCCCGGTCATATGATCGTATGCCGCGTTCTGTGCCATGTCCTTCCGTCCCGACCAGCGCGCGATCAGCTCCTGGCTCATCCCGCCTTCCTGCGCCAGGGTGTTGAGCCAGTGCCGAAACTGATGCGACGTCACCCTGATCGGCGACCCGTCGGATTCGAACATGCCGAAGCGTTCGAACACATTCCTCACCCCGGCGCTGCCGACTATGAAGTTCGAGATCATCGCGTCGGTCAGGTGTCGGACCGTTCCGGGAAGGGCTCCACGCTGCGCGTGCATGCCGTTTTCTCGGATCAGGAAGAGGTACTTGTGAGCGGGATATTCTCCTTGAGCGATCGGGCTCTCGCGCAGGAGCGCTTTGATGATGTCGCCTGCCTTCGCAGCCACTTCCCCCCGAGGCCCTCCGGTCTTGAAGATAGGAACGCTGCGATCTCCAAAAAACTGAGATTTGAGGCCCGTGATGGCTTCAAATTCCTTGGTTTTGATCAACCGTTCCGGATCTCGGTGCAGCTCGGGAATATTGATGGAGTCAGGGTTATCCAGCATCCATAGGGCATCGTCCCGCACCGGCTGGGTGATCCTGGTGATGTCAGCGACAGCTCGGCGAGCAACGTCGACCATTCCGGTCGGTATCCACTTGATAGTCCAGCTGAAGCCTTTCTCCGCCTTGTAGCGGATGCCGTACCGGACGGCCGGTGAACCGTCGTCGTTTTCGGATGGCCGGCCGTGCTTCAGTGTTGCCTCCTCCACCTCGCAATCGAGAGGCAGGTTAAGCAACTCGTTGATACGCCATCCCCCACAGACCAGAAGCTCGATGGCGCGCATGCGGAGGATGTCACGATCTTCCGCGACCAGATTAGCTATTGTCGGAAGCGCATCCAGCGCCGCCTGCGTGGGCAGGCGTTTGGTACGGGTCGCCACCGCTTCATCGCTCACACGGTCCTGACTATGAGGGCGGCGGATGGTATTGGACCAGTCGATGCGAACACGCGCCAGGTTGTATTGCGAGACGATCGCCGCCACGTGAGCCAAGGCCTTGCCGGTGCCGTACGCCGTCAAAGGTGACAACTGTTCCAGTGCTCGCCGGGCGGCTGCATCGAAATGATCTGCGATCAGGTATGTGGGGTCATAGCCGAACTGCTCCAACTCCGGGAGCAGGTACCGGCAAGCGCGGATTAAGACGCGATGGTTCTCGATCGCCGTCGGCGTCCATGTCTCCCGCATCCTGACCACAGCTTTGACGAACGCGCCGAACGGTTCCGGGAATGGTACCGGAGCGCCGGCACCCTTGCCACCGCCATTGGTCAGGAAGTGCAAACCCTCTGATACCTTACCGGCCGTCACACGCTTTTTGGTGCGAAGAGCGACGGCTTCCCACACCGGTTCTTGGAAGACGACAGGACCGAATGCGCCACTTTGCCGGGCTTTGTCGATGAATGCGGTTAGATTTGTACGGGCATCCCGCTCGCGAGCTGACGGAAGGATGATGACATTCATTTGCCAGCCTCCCTGGTCGCTTCCTCAATTCGGTTGATGACATCGGCGATCGCCAGGATGGTGCTGTCGGCGATCGACACCATACGGGCGTCCATACCAGCCTTCTGCTTGCGCTCACGATCTTTGAGAAGATCATCGAGCAGCAGGTGGTGAGGTGCGTCCATCCAAGGCTGGAAGTCTTTGCAGGTGTAACAGGCGATCGGGGCCATCAGGCGACAGAACGAGAATGAGCCGCAGCTGCCGACTTCGCGTATGGCGTTCCGCTCCTTGTCGATCGTCGCCACCTTACTGGTGGGATCGGTGCCACGCGTGGCCTGGTCCGAGCCCTGGACCACCTTTCCCATGAAGGCTTGAGCGAGCGGCCCCAGCGTCATCGCCATCGCCTTGTCGAGATTGTCGACGATATCGGACTTGATGTCGAAGTAGACCTGGACGTTCTGCAGGTCACTGTGGTCGAGCAGATCCGCCACTTCGCGCTTGGAAACACCTTCGCGCACCAGGCGAGTGGCGAAGGTATAGCGCAGGCGCCGAGTGGTCACCTTGAGCGGCCGCCCGGTGCGGTGAGAGATAACGCTAAGTTTGTCGACGGCACTGGCTATGAGGCGGGTGAACTCCGGTGGGGTCATATGGGTAGCGTAGTCAGCCATCGGCCCGTCTTCGATCGAGTGCCTCACGGCAGGCCGAGGAAACATCGGGCGGATCTTCTCACGCACGTGCTTCGAGCTCTTCCGCATTCGTGCGTTGTGATGAATGAGACGAAGGACGCTCGCAGCAATCTGAGTGTTCAGCGGCCGTCTACGGAAGCCGGCCCTAAGGCCGAGGCCCGCCTTTTTCATGCGCGGTACGTCCATGTGAAAAAACGCCGGCTTTCCCCCATCGTCTTTGAAGATTTTGAGGTCTTCCTCACGCAAGGTCGACATCTGCACGGAGTTTGGTCCCAGGGCGATCGACAGCCACAAGGCGGCCGCTTCATCTGGATTGAGCGACCCTGAGTCCTCGGCCGCCTTAAGCGCGTTCAATAGGCCCGTGATTTCCAGATCGGTAAGAGGACCAGCTTCTGGGTCTGCCGACAGGACAGCACGCCCCTTTTCGTTGCCGCCAATTCGCATTTGGTTGGCTTCGAAGGCGACTTCAGCCGAAAAATTGGGGTAACCCCAATCCGCCGCCCAATTGTAAAAGTGGCGGACGTAGTGGGTACGCCATGTGTCATTTGCATCTGCCAGCAGCAATTCGGTGAAGGCGACCAGCGGAATGACATCGTCGGACTCATCAGCATCCACGAATGCTGGGCTGCGATCCAATGTCTGGATGGCGTGGAAGGTATTGAAGGCCGATACTGGGGCCTGTGTGGCCACGACAGACTTCATGAACCCGATCGCTGCATCCAAAATGGAGGGCGACGTAAAGGGTACACCCGCCCAATTGAGCACGTGGTTGCCGACACTGTTCAAGCGCCACTTTTGGGTGGTTGCATCGACCGGCAGATTGTCCAGGTCGTAGATGACGCCCTGAGAGCGATACCCGGCATGGGCCTGCTTGCTGTTGGGGTTCATCATGGCGCAAACCCTCCGCGCACACTACGATCTTGCATTGCCATCGACGCCCGGGCGGCATCTTCACGCGTGCTACGATTGGTGTACTTCTCGCCCTGGTCCGACGTTTTTGCCCAGCCGAACATGTAGTTGCGATTGCGTTTGGTGGTCGCTTCATCCCACCCCTGCTCCTTTGCAAATGCGGTAAAGCGGTCATTCGCATTGTGGCGGGTATGGTGGACCGTGAAGTCAGGCGGCAATCCAGGGACTTTGGTCCTCATCAGCAGGAACATGTCGTTGACGGTGTTCATCGACAACGGCCGGCCCGTCCGAGAGAGAAAGAGGTAGGGCGACCGTTTTGCTAGCGGGTAATTCTTGGATCTGTCAGCCAACCATTTTTTGGTAGCCGAGACGAGAACTGACCCCATCGCCAGGTCGCGCGCATAGGTCTTGAACCTTGGCTCCCTCGACCGGGGATCTTCGATTTCGTCCTTGCGGTCGCGCAGCATTAGGATGGGGTGGGTGCCGTGCAATGCAAGATCTTCGCCCTTGATCTTCAAGGGCTCTCCTCGCCGCAATCCAAACTCATGATAGTATAGCAAGAGGCAGTAGTTCCGGATTTGGTAGGGCGGCTTGAAAGGGTTCGTCAGGCTGCCCGGAACTATCGCGTCCAAGAATATCTGCTGGATCTCGTCCGACAGCCCATTTCGCTCCCTGATGCGTGCCGACGGCAAGTCGCTCGTCATTAGGCGTTGAAAATCATCCAGGCGACGACGGGCCTCGAGAACGCGGTGCACACCGCTGGCAGGAATGCGCTGGATCACTCGCTGGACGTGCCAGGCCACATAATCTCGAACGGCGATAACGCGATTGGTATAATGCGAGGCGCTAACGAGTTCCTGGTCGCGACGCTGCCCGTTGCCGGTGTGCATGCGCAGGGCTTCTTTCAGGGCGTGAATTTCCTCGACCAGAAAGAGGTCACAGGTCCCTATGCGCTGCTCGATATCCAGGTTGCTATCGACTGCCCAGTTCAGAAGCATCGTGACCGCCTGCATCTGCTTGAGCATGGTGTTCGGCGACAGCCCATGCGAGCGCAGGTTAATGGTGATATAGATCGAGGCCGGCTCGTAGATGATACCGTGCGGCGGTCCTTCAACAATGACGATGCGCTCGCCTGTGGACGGGAACGTGAACGGCTGGGCGGTGAACCGGATCGGCCTTGACTGCATGCGCGGAACTCAAATGGAAAACTCCCATTCAGGCTCTCACGAGTGCATGGCTTGGTCTAATTGCAATGCTAAAACACATTGATGATGGCTGAATCTGCTTTGGATTCAACCGCTTGCGCCGATTTAGTTTACACTCGGCGGATATCGGGTTCTAGATCCAGAATTAGTTTACAAAAATGGCCACTCGAAAGCGGCCATTTCCTGTTAGATATCAATGTGTTGTGGCGGCTTGATTTACACCCGCCGGATACCGGGCTCTAGAACGGGATGTCGTCGTCCATGCCGCCGGACTCAAAGGCCGGGGCGCTCGGGGATGGACGGCGGCCGCCGCCACCGCCCCCATTGTCGGACTGGCGGGCGCCGCGGAAGCCGCCGGGCTCGCCGCCCCCTGCCCCTTCACCCTCGCCGCGGCCGTCGAGCAGCGTAAGGTTAGAGTTGAAGCCCTGCAGCACAATCTCGGTGGAGTATTTGTCCTGGCCGCTTTGGTCCTGCCATTTGCGGGTTTGAAGCTGGCCTTCGATGTAAACCTTGGAGCCCTTTTTGAGGTAACTTTCGGCTACACGCGCCAGACCTTCCGAAAAGATCACCACCCGGTGCCATTCGGTCTTTTCGCGCCGCTCGCCGGTGTTCTTGTCTTTCCAGTTTTCCGAGGTGGCGATGGACAGATTGACCACCTTGCCGCCGCTGGGAAGATTGCGCACTTCGGGGTCGTTGCCCAGATTGCCTACCAGAATGACCTTGTTGACGCTGCCTGCCATGACATGCTCCGTTTCGCTTTGCTTGGCCTGCGGCCCGCTTGGGTTCTACTTAACGCCCAAAACCGCGGCCGCTCAGCCTTTTTTGGCGTTTTGAACCGGTTTGTGCCGGCTGCGCCTGACCGCTGGACCCCAGTAGATGGGGATTGCCCTTTAACTTCGTTCATCTTATGTTCTCAGCGCAGGGTGAGTCAAGGATGGCGGAAGGGGCCGCTCGGGAGGTGCGCGATGGGGACGCTACTGACACGCTGTGTCAGCAGCCCTGCGGGATGGAGTGGCTCCAAGGGGGTGAGCGCCTGACCCCGGGGCTTTGTTGGGCGCGTTGACAGCGGGTGCAAGGCCGCCATGCCGGCCCTTTGCCTTGCCTGCCCGGTGGCGCGCCCCTATTTGTGAGTTCCCGCCGACCGTCCGGCCGTTATATGCCGACACCTGTCTGGCGCAGCCTTTATGAACATGGATCGTGATGCCCAATCCCAGCCTTAATCGTGAAATCGTGGTGCGCGGCGCGCGCGAACACAATCTCAAGGGCATCGATGTCCGGCTGCCGCGCGACAGCCTGATCGTGATGACGGGCCTGTCCGGCTCGGGGAAGTCCTCGCTGGCGTTCGATACGATCTATGCCGAGGGGCAGCGGCGCTATGTGGAGTCGCTGTCCGCTTATGCGCGGCAGTTTCTCGAAATGATGCAAAAGCCCGATGTGGAGCATATCGAGGGGCTGTCGCCCGCGATTTCCATCGAACAGAAAACCACCTCGCGCAATCCGCGCTCGACGGTGGGCACGGTCACAGAAATCTACGATTACCTGCGCCTGCTGTTTGCTCGCGTAGGCATTCCTTATTCGCCCGCCACGGGGCTGCCGATCGAGTCCCAGACCGTGTCGCAAATGGTGGACCGGGTGCTGGAGCTGCCCGAGGGCACGCGGCTTTATCTGCTGGCGCCGATTGCGCGCGGGCGCAAGGGCGAGTTCAAGAAGGAACTGGCGGAACTGGGACGCAAGGGGTTCCAGCGCGTCAAGATCGACAGCGAATATTACGAGCTCGAGGATGCCCCTACCCTCGACAAAAAGTTC
This sequence comes from Devosia sp. Z6_126, assembly GCF_058133495.1. NCBI lineage: Bacteria > Pseudomonadati > Pseudomonadota > Alphaproteobacteria > Hyphomicrobiales > Devosiaceae > Devosia > Devosia sp. Z6_126. The sequence continues at coordinate 580,671 of NZ_JBYUNO010000002.1, forward strand.
AAGCACGATATCGAGGCGGTGATCGACCGGGTGGTCGTGGGCCCCGACCTCAGCGGGCGCTTGGCGGAAAGCTTTGAAACGGCGCTCAAGCTCGCCGACGGCATTGCGTTGGTGGAACTGGCCGACGAAACCGATGAGAGCGGCAAGCCGCGCCAGATCACCTTTTCGGAAAAGTTTGCCTGCCCGGTTTCCGGCTTCACCATTGCCGAGATCGAGCCGCGGCTGTTTTCGTTCAACAATCCATTTGGTGCCTGCCCGGTGTGCGACGGGCTGGGGACCGAGCAGAAGATCGATCCGGGCCAGGTCGTGCCCGATTCAAGCCTCAGCCTGCGCGACGGGGCGGTGCTGCCCTGGGCCAAGACTTCGGCGCCCTATTACCTGCAAACGCTGAGCGCGGTGGTCAAGCATTTCGGCGCCTCGACCGGGACCGCCTGGGCCGACCTGCCCGACGAGGTGCGGCAGGCGGTGCTCTATGGCACCGGACGGACGGCAATCGAGTTCGTTTATGACGACGGCTTGCGGCAATACAAGACCACCAAGCCCTTTGAAGGGGTGATCGGCAATCTCGAGCGGCGCTACAAGGAAACCGAAAGCGCGGGGATGCGCGAGGAGATCGAAAAATACATGTCGCAGGCGCCATGCGTTGCCTGCAACGGGTATCGGCTCAAGCCCGAAACGCTCGCGGTCAAGATTGCGGGGCTCCATATCGGGCAGGTCACCGAAATGTCGATCCGCGCCTCGGATGAATGGTTTGCCGGGTTGATGGCGCAGCTGACGCCTAGCCAGAAGCAGATCGGCGAGCGCATTCTCAAGGAAATCCGGGACCGGCTGACCTTCCTGATCGATGTGGGGCTCGATTACCTCAGCATGTCGCGCAATTCGGGCACGCTGTCGGGCGGGGAATCGCAGCGCATTCGCCTCGCCAGCCAGATCGGCTCGGGGCTGACGGGCGTGCTGTATGTGCTCGACGAGCCCTCGATCGGGCTGCACCAGCGCGACAATGCGCGCCTGCTCGATACGCTGCGGCGGCTGCGCGACCTCGGCAATACCGTCATTGTCGTGGAGCATGACGAGGATGCAATCCTGACGGCCGACTATGTGGTCGATATCGGCCCGGGTGCCGGGGTGCATGGCGGCCATATCGTGGCAGAAGGCACGCCCGACCAGATCCTGGCGCATGAGGACAGCCTCACCGGCAAATATCTGTCGGGCCGGATGGGCATTGCCATTCCGGCGGAGCGCCGCGAGGGCAAGACCGGCAAGTATCTGTCGGTGCGCGGCGCCACGGGCAACAACCTCAAGGATGTGGATGTGGATGTGCCGCTGGGCATGTTCGTGGCCATTACCGGGGTGTCGGGCGGCGGCAAGTCGACCCTGATGATCGACACGATGTATACCGCCATCGCGCGGCGCCTCAACGGGGCACGGGTGATGCCGGCGCCGCACAAATCGCTGACCGGGCTCGAGCATCTGGACAAGGTCATCGATATCGACCAGTCCCCCATCGGGCGCACGCCGCGCTCCAATCCGGCGACCTATACCGGCGCGTTCACGCCGCTGCGCGAGTGGTTTGCGGGCCTGCCGGAAGCGAAGACGCGCGGCTATGGGCCGGGGCGGTTCTCGTTCAACGTCAAGGGCGGCCGCTGCGAGAAGTGCGAAGGCGATGGCGTGCTCAAGATCGAGATGCACTTCCTGCCCGATGTTTATGTCACTTGCGATGTGTGCAAGGGCAAGCGCTACAACCGCGAAACGCTGGAAGTGCAGTTCAAGGGCAAGTCCATTTCGGATGTGCTCGACATGACCATCGACGAGGCGGTGGAGTTCTTTTCCGCGGTGCCGACAATCCGCGACAAGTTCACGACGCTGCAGCGGGTGGGGCTGGGTTATGTCAAGGTTGGGCAACCGGCAACGACGCTGTCGGGCGGCGAGGCGCAGCGCGTCAAGCTATCCAAGGAGCTGTCCAAGCGGGCCACCGGGCGCACGCTTTATATGCTGGACGAGCCGACGACGGGGCTGCATTTCCATGATGTCGCCAAGCTGCTCGATGTGCTGCACGAGCTGGTGGATACCGGCAATACGGTGGTGGTGATCGAGCACAATCTCGAAGTGATCAAAACCGCCGACTGGGTCATCGATCTGGGCCCCGAAGGAGGCGATGGCGGCGGCGAGATCGTGGCGCAAGGCACGCCCGAAGAGGTGGCGGCGAGCCCGCGCTCACATACCGGCACCTTCCTCAAGCAGGTGATGGAGCGGCGGCCGGCCACGGCGCGGCGGGCGGCGGAGTAGCCAGCCATGCGGAGGGCGCATGTCGCGCCTGCCCGATGAGCAGTGGAAGGTGACAGCGAAGCTCGGCATGCTTGGGTTTGTCGCGATTTGGAACAGGAGCACGGGCCATGTTCGTGCGTGCCGTCTGGTGCATCAAGCGCCCTGTCGAGATCAAGCAGGACCGCCGGGAAATCAACCTCCCCTGCCGGCGAGAGCCTGATCCGCTGGGGCTTTGCGGGCCGGAGTTCAACAAAATGACGCGCGGGCTGTTCGACCGCTGAACACGCCAAGCGCAGAAATAAGCACCGGCCGTGGGATCTCCATCCCGCGGCCTTATTTTTGACCGGAGCTTTAACCGGAAATGAACGGCGGTGGTTAAAGCCGCGCTTGGCGTGCATGGCTCGTTTGACCAATCACCCACTGCAAGTGTCGTGCGCAATGGCCTAGATATATCGGCGTAGACGCAAGGAGAAATCGAATGGACATCCGCAAGACTTTCAAGAAGTGGGCCGCTTACCAGCAGACCGTCCGTGAGCTCACCGCTCTCGACAATCGCCAGCTGAACGATCTGGGTATTTCGCGTACCGATATCACCCGTGTTGCTCGCGATCATGCCAGCACGCTTTAAGCATTACTGCCCAAGCATCAGGTTTGACATAGACCGAACACCCGCTTCTCTGTGAGATGCGGGTGTTTTGCTGTTCAGGCGAGCCTGCTCGTTTGACAATCAGCTGCAAAGATTCGCCCAGCAATAGGGCAAAGCAGGATTGCCGTTCACGGCGATGAACGCCTGCTGAACAAGTGCTCAAGCGCAATTGAGCGCCTGGCAGCACGGCCGCGAGACGCGGCAGTTGCACTGAGGCAGCGGCCTTGTTATGGGCGCGCATGTCCTCATCAGAACCTATCCATATCATTGGCGGCGGTCTGGCCGGCTCCGAAGCTGCCTGGCAGGCGGCACAGGCCGGCGCGCGCGTCATCGTCCACGAAATGCGCCCAGTGCGCGCCACCGATGCCCACCAGACCGAGAGCCTGGCGGAGCTGGTGTGTTCCAACAGCTTCCGCTCGGACGACCATGAGCAGAATGCCGTGGGGCTGTTGCATGAAGAGATGCGGCGCTGCGGCTCGCTGATCATGCAGGCGGCCGACCAGCACAAGTTGCCGGCCGGCGGTGCGCTGGCGGTGGACCGGCACGGCTTTTCGGCCGAGGTGACCAAGGCGATCGAGAGCCACCCCAATATTTCCATCGAGCGCGAGGAAGTCGCCGGCTTGCCGCCAGCGGACTGGCGCAATGTGATCGTGGCGACCGGGCCCCTCACCTCCCCGGCACTGGCCGAGGCGGTGCTGAAGCTGACGGGCGAGGATGCGCTGGCGTTTTTCGACGCCATAGCGCCCATCGTGCACTACGACAGCATCAACCAGGACATTGTCTGGGCGCAGTCGCGCTATGACAAGGCGGGGCCGGGCGGCACCGGGGCGGACTACCTTAACTGCCCGATGGACCAGGAGCAGTATAACCGGTTCGTCGACGCGCTGATCGAAGCGCCGCTGCACGAGTTCAAGGATTGGGAGAAGGTGCCCTATTTCGATGGCTGCCTGCCGATCGAAGTGATGGCCGAGCGGGGCCGCGAAACGCTGCGCCACGGACCGATGAAGCCGGTCGGTTTGACCAATCCGCGCAACCCCACGGTCAAGCCCTATGCGATCGTGCAGTTGCGGCAGGACAATGCTTTGGGGACGCTGTGGAACATGGTCGGGTTCCAGACCAAGATGCGCTATGGCATCCAGGCCGAGATCTTCCGCATGATCCCGGGGCTCGAGAACGCGCAGTTCGCGCGTCTCGGCGGCCTGCACCGCAACACTTTCCTTAATTCCCCCAAGGTGCTGGGCGCCGATCTCAAACTCAAGGCTGATCCGCGGCTGCGCTTTGCCGGCCAGGTGACGGGCGTTGAAGGCTATGTGGAAAGCGCGGCGATCGGGCTGCTGGCCGGACGCATGGCGGCGGCCGAAGCGCGTGGCGACACCCTGCCCCCGCCCCCGATCACCACGGCACTGGGCGCGCTGCTCGGCCATATCACGGGCGGGCACCTCGAAGCCGAAGGCTATAGCGGAGCACGCTCGTTCCAGCCGATGAATGTCAATTTCGGGCTGTTCCCGGAAGTGACGGTGACCAAGCCCGAGGGCGCGGGGCGCTGGCGCGGCAATGACAAGGTGATCGCCAAACGGCGCATGATCACGGCGCGGGCGCTGGACGATCTCAAGAGCTGGGCATGACGAACGAGGCGCTGCAAGCCTATCTGCATGAACATATCCCGCTGTCGCGGGCGATGGCCGTGCAGGTGGTCTCGAGCAGCGCCGAAGCCGTGACTTTGGGCGCGCCACTCGCGCCCAATATCAATCACCGCGATACGGTGTTTGGCGGCAGCGCTTCGGCGCTGGCGACGCTTGCGGCCTGGTCGCTGCTGCATGTGAGGGTGACTGCGCAGGGGTTGCCGAGCCGGCTGGTGATCCAGCGTAACAGCATGGAATATTTGCGCCCCATTGCCGGAGAGTTCACGGCAACGGCAACGCTGGATGGCGACTGGGCGGCGTTTACGCGCATGCTGGCGCGCAAGGGCGTGGCGCGGATCGCGGTCGTCTCGCGGCTGGATTATGCCGGTGAGATGGCGGGGGCGTTTCGCGGCGAGTTCGTGGCGTTTGGCGGGGAGCGGGAGTAGCCGCGCGTCGTGCTTAGGCACCGCCATCTCGGGATGGGCCGCGGCTCAAGGCCGGGGTGACAGCTAGTGGGTGGGGCGGCCTCGGAAGTCCGCCCGGCCGCAGGGGCGCTTAGCGGTTGCGGAATGTCCACCAGGAGAGGCGGGCGATTTTCTGCCAGTCGGGCAAGTCAGGGGGAATCGCGAAGAGACCCTCCCCTGAGCTGTTGATGCGCTCGAGCTGGGCGCGCAGCGTGGTGAGCGGGGCAAAGGCGGGGCGCAGATCTCCGGGCAGCGCTGCAATAGCAGTCTCGGCCTTGGCGAGGTGGTCGGCGGCGAGTTCGGCGATCTGGCCGAGAGCAGCGGCAAGGCCGTCGCTTTCGGTGCCGGTAAAGATCTCGCTTTCGCGCACACCGTTGGCGGCAAAAATGGTCCAGGGCAGCATGATGCGCCCTTGCCGGGCGAGGACACCAAAGGCGCGGCGGTGGCCGATCAGGGCGTGCGCGACGCCGAGATGACCGGCGGCGTCACCGGGCTCGACGAGCTGGCCGTTGTTGAGGACCATCGCCGCGAGCTGGTACAGGGTCGAGGCGGTTTCGCCGGCATAACCCTCGAAGCTTTCCAGATCGGGCATGGGATCGTCATAGAGATCGAAGCGCCGCGCGCCCAGCAGGCGCTGCAGGGTGCCGGCGGGAATGGCGTAGCGCTCCACAGTTTGGAGCAACGCGTCGGCTACCGGGTTCTGCCGCAGCTCGCCGTGCCCTTCTCCGCTCAGAGCGTCATTCCACCACTGGAGGCGAATTTCGCCGGGCGCGGGATTGGAGACGCGCTCACGAATGGCGGCGACTTCGGCGCTGAAGGCATAAAGCGCGGTGACGGGGTCCCGGTGCTCGCCCAGCACCAGGGTCGAGAGATAACGGTCGCGGTCGAGTTCGCGCAGGCTCGTGGCGGCATGCCTGAAGCTTTGATTGCTGCCAGTCGCCTGGGCCTGTGCCATCACCGGACCCGGTCGACGGCCAGCAGCGCGGCGCCAACGGCGCGTTGCTCGGCCAGCAGAACATTATAGGTGCGCACGGCGCCACCAGTGGCGATGGCTTCGACGATGATGTTGCACTCGCGCAGCGCTTCGCGGATGCCGCGGGGTAGCCCGAAAATGTCAAAGCCGAGCCCGATCAGCAGAACATCGATGGCGTCGGCCGCGGCAAAAACCGGAGCGAGGCTTTCGAGCGTGATGTCACCGGGCTCGGTGACGTCCCAGGCGTGCATGCCCGTGGGCAGGCAGAGGAGCGAGCCGCGATGGGACAGGTCGGCAAAACGGAACCCGCCTTTGCCATAGGCATCAATGCCGACCTGTTGCGGGTAAAAGCCGCTGCCGCGCCCTTCCTCCGACATGGCCTCAGACAGCCGGCTCGTCGACGGGCTTCTTTTCGGCCAGATCGGTGCGCTCAGCCCGGGACTTGAGGCCGAAATTGATCAGGATCGGGCCGGCAACGATGATCGAAGAATACATGCCCACCAGCGAACCGAAGGTCATGGCGATGGTGAAGGAGCGGATCACTTCCCCGCCAAACAGCACCAGTGGAATGAGCGCCAGGAACACGGTGAACTGGGTGAGCGAGGTGCGCACGATGGTCTGGTTGATCGACAGATCAATCAGCTCGGGCATGGGCATGCTCTTGTACTTGCGCATGTTCTCGCGGACGCGGTCCGAGATCACCACGGTTTCGTTGAGCGACAGACCCACCAGGGTCAACACCGCCGCGATGGAGGTCAGATTGAACTCCAATCCGGTAATGGAGAACAGACCGATGGTCATGATGATGTCGTGCGTGGTGGTCGTGACCGCGGCCATGGCGAACTGCCATTCGAAGCGGAACCAGAGATAGAACAGGATGGCCACGAGCGCGATGATCACGGCGATCGTGCCCTTCCACGCCAATTCGCTCGAAACGGTGCCGCTCACCGCTTCGGTGCGGCGCACTTCGTAGTTCTCGGTAGCGAGGGCGTCGACGACCTTCTGGACGGCGACCTGATCGGCATCCTGGCCGCCTTCCTGGGCCTGGACGCGCACCAGCACGTCCTCGGGCGTGCCAAAGCCTTGCACCTGCACTTCGCCGAGGCCGAGGCCCTCAAGCAGCTCGCGCACCTGCCCAACATCGGCGGGGCCGCCGACATGCTGGATTTCGATCGCGGTGCCGCCCACGAAGTCGATGCCGAGATTGAAGCCCTTGAAATAGGCCGAGCCCAGCGACAGCACCGAAGCGACCAGCGAGAAGGCGATCACATAGCGCGAGATCTTCATGAACGGGATCTTGGTGCCGTCCGGAATGAAGCGGAAGTGCTGGATCTTGAGGGTCTTGGGGCGACGCCAGTTGTACCACAGGCGCACGAAGTAGAGCGTGACCGTGTAGGAGGTGAAGAGCGAGGTCACGATGCCGAGCGCGAGGGTAACCGCAAAGCCCTGCACCGGACCCGAGCCGAGGAAATAGAGCACCACGGCGGCAACGAGCTGGGTCAGGTGCGAGTCAACGATCGTGCCCCAGGCCCGTTCGAAGCCGGCATTGATGGCCTGCAGCGGGGTCTTGCCCGCTTTCATTTCTTCGCGCATGCGCTCGTAGATAAGCACGTTGGCGTCCACGGCCATGCCGATGGTCAGCACGATGCCGGCGATGCCGGGCAGCGTCAGCGTGGCGCCGAGCATGGACAGCGCGCCAAAGATCAGGACGATGTTGAGGATCAGCGAGATGTTGGCGAAGACGCCGAACAGCCCATAGGCGATCACCATGAAAGTGATCACGAGGACGGCGGCGACAATACCAGCGGTGAGGCCCGAGCGGATGGAGTCGGCGCCAAGGCTGGCGTCAACGGTGCGCTCTTCGACCACATCGAGCGAGGCGGGCAAGGCGCCGGCGCGCAGCAGCACGGCAAGATCGCTGGCGCTCTGGGTGGTGAAGCTGCCCGAGATCTGGCCGGTGCCACCGGTGATGGGCTGCTGGATCACGGGCGCGGTGATGACCTGCTCGTCGAGCACGATGGCAAAGCGCTGGCCGACATTGGCCGAGGTGATTTGGCCAAAGGTCAGGGCGCCATTAGTGTCGAAGCGGAAGGAAACGACCGGAATGCCGCGCTGCTGGTCGTAGCTGGGCTGGGCATCAACGAGCGACTCGCCGCCAAGGGCCACGTCTTCAAAGATCAGCTCGGCGCCGCCATCCTGGCTGGGCAGGATCATGGTGCCGGCCGGCAAGCCCTGGGCTTCCGCCTGGGCAGCAGTCAGGCCGGGATAGACCATGTGGAAGGTCAGGCGCGCGGTCTGGGAAATGAGGTTCTTGAGGCGCTCGCTATCGCCGAAGCCGGGAACCTGGACAAGAACGCGATTGGTGCCCTGGCGCTGGATGGAGGGCTCGGTGGTGCCAAGCTCGTCGATGCGGTTGCGAATGACTTCGATGGACTGGGACACGAGCGAAGAGGTGCGCTCGGCGATGCCTTCGCGGGTCAGGGAAACGGTGAGCTTGCCATCGGGGGTTTCGCCAAAGGCCAGTTCGTTGACGCCGGCGGCCGCGAACATGGAATTGCTGACGGTGTTCTGCAGGCCCTGGAGGGCCGTACGCGCCGCTTCGAGCTGGCCGGGATCGGTCAGCTCGATGACGAGGCTGTTGTTGGCGGCATCGGTGGTGATGAGATTGCCGATGCCGTTCTGGTTGGCCAGGACGTTGCGCACATCACGGCGCAGGCTTTGCAGCCGTTCGGACACGATGCCTTGTTCGTTGACCTGAAGCAGCAGGTGCGAGCCGCCCTGCAGATCAAGCCCCAGCACCACGGTCTGCTTCGGCAGCCAGCCGGGCCAGTTCTCCCTCACATTGTCCGGCAAGAAGCTCGGCACGGCAAAGAGAATGCCCATCAGGGCAACAATGACGATGATAGCGGTACGAACGGGCGAGAACTGCATCAGGTGTCCTAGAGACGAAAAAACCGGGGCAGAGCCCCGGCATGATCCTGCTTAGACGACAGGCTTGTTGTCGTTGACGGGCTCGGCTTTGGTGCGAACATCGGCAACCATGCCGCGCACCAGCTTGACCTTGACGCCCTGGGCGATCTCGACTTCGAGGTCTTCGCCGTCAACGGCCTTGGTGACCTTGCCGATGATGCCGCCAGTGGTCACAACGGTATCGCCACGACGGATCGCCGAGAGCATTTCGCGCTGCGCCTTGAGGCGCTTCTGCTGGGGGCGGAAGATCAGCAGCCAGAAAATCACCACGAGCAGCAGAATGGGCATCATCTGGATGATGATGTCCTGAATTCCACCACCGGCGACGGGGGCGCCTGCCGCCTGGGCAAAAGCGGGCGTAACAAACATCGGCGAGCTCCTTTAGGTTTTCTTTTTTGGCTTTGCTGGAGAACGGGCGCCTAGCCGATTGGCATGTAGGGCGCGACTGGACGCAAATCTAGGCTGCAGCACTTGCGCCCGGATCAAAATCGCGCGGAGTATACCCGCGGCCCCCTTCCATTGCAAAGGCAATCCGGGAGTCACACATTGCCGCGGCAACAACAAAGGAAGCCCCGTTGACCAGCCAAGACTATCTCGCCGAGATCGCCCAGTCCCTCGCCCGGATCGCCCAAGCCTTACAGCCAAAGGATGCAGGCGTCGACCAGGCGGCGGTGTTGGCGAGCGCTTCGGCATTCCACTGGGACGGTGCTGCCGGGCAGTTGATGCCGGTGCCGCGGGTAAGCCGGGTGCCGCTGGCCATGCTCAAGGGAATCGATGCGGTGCAGGATATCCTGCTGCGCAATACCGAGCAGTTTGCGCGCGGGCATGGGGCCAATAATGCGCTGCTCTGGGGCGCGCGAGGCATGGGCAAGAGCTCGCTGGTCAAGGCCATCCATGCCGACATCGTCGAGCGAACCGATGAGGGCTTCCTGCGGCTGGTGCTGATCGAGATTGCGCGCGAGGATTTGGAATCGCTGCCGGTGCTGATGCGGCGGATCGCCAATGCCGAGGGGCGGTTCATCGTCTTTTGCGATGACCTCAGCTTTGACAGCGGGGAAACCTCCTACAAGTCGCTCAAGACCATTCTGGATGGCGGGCTCGAGGGGCGCCCGGACAATGTGCTGTTCTATGCCACCTCGAACCGGCGGCACCTGATGCCGCGCGACATGATCGAGAACGAGCGCGCCACTGCGATCACGCCGGGGGAAGCGGTGGAGGAGAAGGTGTCGCTGTCGGATCGATTCGGATTGTGGCTGGGGTTCCACAATTGCGACCAGCCCACGTTCCTCCTCATGGTCAAAACCTATGCCGAGCATTACGGGCTCGACATCGACGAGGAAACGTTGCGGGCGCGGGCGATCGAATGGTCGGCGACGCGCGGGGCGCGGTCAGGCCGCGTGGCGATCCAGCTGGTGCGGACGCTGGCTGGAGAAATGGGCAAGGCGGTATAAACCGCCCTGCCCTTCAAGCAGTCTCCGAAGCTGTCAGGCGATGCCTAGCTGGCGAGCAGCGGCATCGGATCGACCGGGGTTGCGCCCTTGCGCAGCTCGAAGTGGAGCTGGGGCTTGGACACCGAGCCCGACATACCGGCGGCACCGATGGTGTCGCCGCGATTGACCACGGCACCCTTGGCAACGCTCATCGACTTGAGGTGCGCATAGGCCGAGACATAGCCATTGGGGTGGCGGATCAGGATCAAATTGCCATAACCCTCGACGCCCGAGCCGACATAAATGACGGTGCCATTTTCGGCGGCGGCGACAGCGCTGCCTTCGGAGGCCTCGATATTGATGCCCGTGCCCTTGGACGAGGCAAAATCGGTGAGGACGCGACCGGTGACGGGCCAGCGGAACTTGTCATTGCCCGACATGGCCGGCTCGGCGGCGGGCGCCGGAGCCGTGGCCGTCTTGGTGGGCGCTGCCGGTGCCGCCGCGGGCTGGCTCGGAGCGGCGGGTGCCGCAGCCGTTGGAGTCGGCGTCGTGGGCAGAGTGGCGATGGTGGCGGCGGCAGGCGCGGCAGTCGGTGCAGCGCTGGCCAGCTGGGTCACCGGAGCGGCTGGCTTGGCCAGATCCGAGCGGCCCGGAATGATCACGGCCTGGCCCACAACGATCTTGTCGGGTGAGGACAGGCCATTGGCCTGCACCAGGGCCTGGGTGGTCACGTCATAGCGACGGGCGATGGTGTAGAGCGACTCGCCGCTGGCAATGGTGTGGGTGTAGGCGCCATTGGCACTGGCGGCGGGAGCCGTTGGGGCCGGAGTGGCAGCCAGCTGGGGCCGCTGGGCTGCAAGGTTGGACGGCGGAGCGCCCATGGCAACGGCGGGAGGAAGGGGAGCGACGGGGGCAAGGCTGGTCTGGGCTTGCATGGCGGGTTGTGTTCCCATTGAAGACTGTGAACTCAGTACTGGAAGGTCTTGGGACTGCACGGACGGCATCGAGCCCGTCGGCGCAACCGGCGCCATTGCGGTCATCGGTTGTGGGTAGCCTGAGGGAGGCGAATTCCAGCCGCCGCCACCGCCGCTAACGTTAGCGGGGGGCACGAACGAGCCTTCGGCAACCCGGGTGGACGCGCCCAAGCTCGATGGCATGGGCTGGTTGAGCGAAGCCGGCGAGGACTGGCCCACAGAACTGGTGACCGTCGAGTCACCAAAGCTGCGACTACCCAGGCTCGAACAGCCCGAAAGCGCAACCGCACCGACCACAAGGCCTCCGATCGCGACGGCATTCTTTAAGGCCCGGCGGGATACGCGTGTACTCATTATTCTCATCCGTACGCGGCTACTCAACACGAGTTTGAATCTAGGCCGGTAAGGTAAAGACGAGTTTAAAGCCGTCGCGATTTGCATAAAATCCGAACGGGTTTTGTGTTCGGTAAGGTTAAGGCGCGGAAAGGCCGCTCAGCCCTGGGCGAGCGTCAGCGTTCCGGCGATGCGCAACAATTCGGCGGTGTCGGTTTGCTGCAGGCCCAGTGGGGTTACGGTTACCGCATGGCCTTGGCGCAGCTGCTCGAAATCGGCGGCTGGATCCAAGGGCATGGGAGTTTCGGGAATGGCGACGAAGAACTTGCCGGGATTGTCGCTGGCGTAATAGCGGAAGGGAGAGCGCGAAAAGCGCTGATGCCGCACCACGGCGAGGCCGCTGACTGCATCGGGAGCGCAGGTGGGAAAGTTGACGTTGTAATAGATGTCGCGCGGCGGGGACGCAGCGAGAATTGCCCGGGCGGCAGCGGCGCCATAGCGCCGGGCATTGGACCAATCGATGGCGTGGCCCTGCTCGTAATTGATGGCCTGGCTCATGGCGATGCCGACTGCCCCCTGAAGCGCGCCTTCGCGCGCCCCGCCAGCGGTGCCGGAGCAATTGATGATATCGCCCAGGTTCTGGCCGGCATTGACGCCGGAAAGAACGAGGTCGGCGGGGTGATCGCCCAGGAGGTGGGTCATGCCGGCCACGACGCAATCGGCGGGCGAGCCGCCGACCACGGCAAAGCGGCGGGGCCCGCGCTCGTCGATGCTGAGTTCGCGCCCGAGCGTGAAGCGGTGCCCTGCCCCGCTCTGGTTGCCATCGGGCGCGACGATCCAGACATCGTCGCTCAGTTCGCGGGCGATGGCGGTCATCACTTCGATGCCCGGCGCATCCACACCGTCGTCATTGGTGATGAGGATGCGCAAGGCCATTATGGGCGTCCGATCGTGGTGAGGCCGCCCATATAGGGCTGGAGCACAGCGGGAATGGCAATGGTGCCATCTTCCTGCTGATAGTTTTCCATGACGGCAATAAGACAGCGGCCCACGGCCGTGCCCGACCCATTGAGGGTATGAACGAAGCGCGGCGCCTGCTTTTCGCCGGCGGGACGATAACGGGCATCCATGCGGCGGGCCTGGAAATCACCGCAGACCGAAACCGAGGAGATTTCGCGATAGGTGTTCTGGCCGGGCAGCCAGACTTCGAGGTCATAGGTGCGCTTGGCGCCAAAGCCGATATCGCCGGTGCACAGGTTCATGACCCGATAATGCAGGCCCAGGCGCTGCAACACGGTTTCGGCACAGCCCAGCATGCGCTCGTGCTCGTCGACCGAGGTTTCGGGCGTGGTGATCGAAACGAGCTCGACCTTGTTGAACTGGTGCTGGCGCAGCATGCCACGGGTGTCGCGACCCGCAGAGCCCGCTTCGGAGCGGAAGCACGGGGTGAGCGCGGTGAAGCGCAGGGGCAGTTCTTCCTCGCTAAGGATCGCTTCGCGCACGAGATTGGTGAGCGGCACTTCGGCGGTAGGGATGAGTGCCAGGCGGCTGTCGCCATGCGGGGTGAAGAACAGGTCTTCCTCGAATTTGGGCAGCTGGTTGGTGCCAAACAGCGCCTCGTCCTTGACCAGCAAGGGCGGCTGCACTTCGAGGTAGCCATGCTCGGTGGTGTGCAGATCGAGCATGAACTGGCCGAGGGCGCGTTCCAGGCGGGCCAGCTGACCCTTGAGGACAACAAAGCGGCTGCCCGAGAGCTTGGCGGCAGTTTCAAAGTCCATGGCGCCCATGGCTTCGCCGAGCTCAAAATGCTCCTTGGGGGCAAAGCTCAGGCTCGGCTTTGGCGCACGCACCTGCGCGGCGGTTTCGGCGGTGCCGTTGCGGCCGAAATATTCGACATTGCCGGTTTCGTCGGTCCCATCCGGCACATCCTCGAAGACGAGGTTGGGCAGCACCGACAGAGCGTTGCGAAGCTCAAGCTCAACGGCGCGCTCTTCGGCTTCGCCCTGAGGGATGAACTCCTTGAGGCCGGCGACCTCGGCCATCAGCGCGGCGGCCTTGGCTTCGTCCTTTTGTGCCTTGGCCTGGCCGATCTGCTTGGACAGGGTGTTGCGCTTTTCCTGCGCGTCATTGAGGCGGGTGATGATGTCGCGGCGGCGATCATCAATGGCCAAGAGATCGGCCGCGCGCACAGGCACGCCCTTGCGGCGCGACATGCCGGCATCAAAGGCTTCGGGATTGGCGCGGATCCATTTGATATCGAACATGGCTAGAGGGGCTGCACCCCACCTCTTCAAGGGTTTCGGGACGCGGGGGCCAGCCGCCAGCAGATGCGGCAGGCAGGCCCCAAGCGGGTCGGTCAGTTGCCGGCGATCAGGACGAGAGTCCGCTCGCCCGAGCCGCTTCGGCGGCAGCGCGGCGCCGCTCGATCATGCGCACTGACATGATCGAAAGCTCGTAGAGCAGGTACATGGGCACGGCAAGACCGATCTGGGAAATCGGATCTGGCGGGGTGATGAAGGCGGCAAAGATCAGGATGCCGACAATGGCGTAGCGGCGGCCCTTCTTGAGCATGTCGACATGGACCAGATCGATCTGAGCCAGGAGCGTCAACACCACGGGCAGCTGGAAGCAAACGCCGAAAGCCAGGATCAGCGTCATGGCTAGGCCGAGATATTCGGAGACGCTGGTGAGCATGCGGATCTCATCGGTCTGCATGCCCGCAAAGAAGTGCAGCGCCATGGGCAGGACGACGAAATACACCATGCAAGCGCCCAGAATGAAGAAGATGGGCGTGGCAATGAGGTAAGGGATAAAGGCGCGGCGCTCATGCTTGTAGAGGCCGGGCGCCACGAACATGTAGATCTGGCTGGCGATAAACGGGAAGCCCAGGAAAATGGCACCAAACAGGGCGAGGTTGAGCTGGGTGAAGAAGAATTCCTGGGGCGCGGTATAGATCAGCTCCAGATCGCCCGGATCGGAATAGATCGAGCGATAGGGTCCGAGCAGCACATCGAAGATGTTGCCGGCGAAAACAAAGCACAGCATCATCAGGGCGACCACGGCGATCGCCGAATAGATCAGGCGCTTTCTCAGTTCGACCAGATGCTCGAGCAGCGGGGCTTCGCTACCCGCCAGCTCGTCTTCAGGCTCGGGCGCCGTGCCTTCGATCTTGAGCTTCTCGTCGGCCATCAGCTGTTCTCAAGCGGCGTTGGAGCTGCCGGGCTATCGGCAGGCTCGCCGGGAAGCGCGGGCACTTGTTCGGTTTCGCTCGGTTTCTTGGAGCGCTTGCGCGGCTGGCGGGGCGTTGGGGCCGCCGGCGAATCGGCAGGCTCGGTGGGCAGAGCATCGGGCACTTCGCCCTCAGATGCCGCCTTCTTGGTGCGCGGCTTGCGCGTCTTGGGCGTGGCCGGGGCATTGAGGGGCGCGAGTTCGGTGGTGGTGACCGGCGCGGTAGGGGCTGGGGTGGCTTGCACAGGCGCCTCAACAATCTGAGCGGGAGGGAGCGGGGCGGGCGCCGAAGCAGTCGCCTCGGCGGCGGGCGTTTGGATGCCAGCGGCAGCGCGTATCTCGTCGACCACGCTTTCGGCCGCCGGATCGGCAGGCTTGATGATCCCGCTGGGCTTGGGCCCCGTCGGGGTCATGGCGTTGAACTCACGCCGGATTTCTTCACTGGTCTTTTTAAGCGGCGCGGTGATGGAGTTGCGCAGATTGCGCACCTCGTCGAGCCCCGTCGTCTTGTTGATCTCGCGCTGGAACTCGTTGCCCATGCGACGGATCTGGCCGACGATCTTGCCGACGCGCTGCATCACTACGGGCAGGTCCTTGGGGCCAATGACGATCAACGCCACGACCCCGATGACCAGCATCTCTGTCCAGCCCAAGCCGAGCATATAAGTATCCTTGCCTACGAACGCGTCGTCTAAACGGACCCGATGACCGGGACCTTAGAGCTCGCGGGTCTTTTCGGCTTCGCGGGCTTCGATATCAGCGGTGGTGGTGACCCGGTTGACCGGCTTGTCATCGTCGTCGCGCATGCCTTTCTGGAAGGCTTTGATGCCGCTGGCGACTTCACCCATCATGCCGGAAATCTTGCCACGGCCAAACAACAGGATGACCACAACGGCCACAACGAGGATGCCCCAAATTCCTGGCGCGTGCATATCAATCTCCCTTGAACTACGTCCATCGCGATAGCCTGACAGATATAGCGAGAAATAGGTTTAATCGCGGGCAAACACAAGAACGTGTTGCTGATTGCACACCCCGTAACGCCGCAGGCGACTATTGCTCAGCGGAATCGAGGTCTTGCAGCGGATCTTCATCCTCGTGCAACGGGCCATCAAAGGGCAGGCGCAGCGAAGTTGGCGGGCGCGAAACCAGCAGCCCTGCCCCCTTGAGGTCTTCGATGCCAGGTAGATCGGCGAGGCTTTCCAGCCCGAAATGGTCGAGAAAGGCTGGTGTGGTGCCATAGGTCACCGGGCGACCGGGAACCCGGCGACGGCCGCGCAGGCGAATCCAGCCGGTTTCGAGCAGGATGTCCATGGTGCCCTTGCCAACGGCGACGCCGCGGATTTCCTCGATCTCGGCGCGGGTGGCGGGCTGGTGATAGGCGATGATGGCAAGGGTTTCGAGCGCGGCGCGCGACAGGGTGCGGCTCTCCTCCTGCTCGGCGCGGAGCAGGAAGGACAGGTCGGGCGCGGTGCGAAAGGCGTAGGCGTCACCACGGCGGACGAGATTGACGCCGCGGCCGGCATAATGGCGGGCAAGCTGATCGATTGCGGCCTCGACATTGGCGCCTTGGGGCAGATGCGCGCCCAGCTGGGCCGCCGTCAGCGGCTCAGCCGAGGCGAAGAGCAGCGCTTCGAGGATGCGCAGCGCCTGATCGGGCGCGAGAGGATCGTGGTTGGTCAAGCGCCCTCCCCGCTCCGGCGGCGGAGCATCAGCGGGCCAAAGGTTTCCTTTTGGCGCAGCTCGATCTCGCCTTGGCGCACCAGTTCCAAGCTCGAGGCAAAGCTCGAGGCGCGGGCGGTGACCCGCTCGGCGGGATCATCGATATAGGCGGAAAGGCAGGCGTCGAGGCTGACCCAATCACCGGTTTCTCCCACAAGAATGCGCAGCCGGTCGCGCGCATCCTGGAGCGACCAGACGACGCGGATGCGGGGAGAATAAGCGGGCGGATGGACGCGCTCGCGCTGGGTGGCATAGGCCTTGAGCAGATCAAGCAAGCTCGTGTCCCAGCGGGTGTGGCGGGCGATCTCGACCGGCTCTGGATCGCCGCGGGGATGCACCGCAATGCCGAGGCGCGGCCGATCGCGCAGGCGAGTGGCGGCCTGGCGCATGGCTTCGAGGCGACGCAGCCGCCATTGCAGCCGGGCAGCCATTTCGGCGCCACTGGGCGCCTCGTCGGCGGGCGCGGCGGGCAACATCAAGCGGCTCTTGAGATAGGCGAGCCAAGCGGCCATCACGAGGTAATCGGCGGCGAGTTCGATGCGCTGTTCGCGCTGTTCTTCCACAAAGGCGAGATATTGGTCGGCCAGTTGCAGCACGGAAATGGCCGAGAGGTCGACCTTCTGGCGGCGGGCCAGATCGAGCAGGAGATCGAGGGCACCCTCGTAGCCGTCCAGATCGACATGCAGCACCGGGCCGTGGTCGGGCTTGGGGTCGAGCCAATCGGTGGCGATGCTGCTGGTCATAAAAGGTTCTGCGGGTGGCTGGGCGCGCAAGCTGGCGCCTCAGCCGATCAAGGTCAAGCGGAGCCGGCCCGCAGCAAGGCGATACGCACGACTAAAGCGTGAAGCAATCGCCGCCGGCCGATTTCAGGCTGGAGCAGAGCTGGTTGGCGTCGGCGGTGGAGTTGGCCGGGACGCGAACGCGATAGAAGATGCCCCGTTCGCCCAGATCGACGCGCTGCACTTCCAGATTGGCCCCCTTGAACAGCGGGCCGTACTGGTTGGCGATCTGCAAGGCGCTTTGGCGGGCGGCTTCCTCGGTGCGCTGCGACGAGAGCTGCACATAAGCCGGCGCGTTGCTGAGGGGCGTTGCAGCGCTGGCCTCGATCACGGTTTGCGCAGCCGGGGGCTGAGCGGCAGCCTGCGGCGCCGGTGCGGGGTCAACCAGCGCATTGACCGGCGAAGTTGCGGCCGGTGGCGGCGCGAGGTTGGCGCCGCCCGCCGCAGCAGCTGGCGCTGCAGCGGTTGGCCGGGCGGTGAAAGCGGGACGATTGAGCGGCACTGGCGCGGTCTTGCCCGGGATGGGCGCACCGCTGACGTCAACAGCGGGAACCGTGGAGCCAGGCACAACGGGGGTGACCGGTGGCCCCGCGGGGACTTGCGCCTCGGGAGGGGCGGCAGGCGTTGCAGGAGCAGTGCCGCCCGGCGGAGGAGCGAGGCCGGGCGCGGGATCGGCGCCAAGGCTGCCCAGCAGGCTCGGCTCGGTGGGATTGGCGCCCGGAACTTCCGGGACATTGGGGCGGTCCACCGGCAGCATGGCGCTGCCGGCGACACTGTTGTCACCGCTGACAATGGTGCCGTCCGGACGAACCGTAACGGTGCGGACCTTGCGATTGACCACGCCTTCAGGTACGGGCGCAGCTGCCGGGGGCGGCACCTGGGTGACTTCGTTGACATCGGCCTGGTCGCGCGACACCAGCTGTTCTTCGGCGCCGGGCACGACGCCATCGATCTCGTTGAAGATCACCGATTGCTGGGGGGCTGCGGATTCATCGACCGGAGGGGGCTCTTCCTTGACGGGGGTGGCGTCAGCGGTGAGCAGCGGCGCAGGACCGCTGTCGCCGTTATTGCCAAGCACCCAGTAAAGGCCGCCACCGGCCAGCAGGAGCAGAACCAGGGCGACGCCGGGACCAACAAGGGCGCGGCTCCAGCCAAAGGAGCGCGGGGCCCTGTCCGCGCGGTCGGGCTTGACGCGGCGGACGCGCGGCGGCTTGGGCGCACGTTCGGGCTTGGGTGCCCGCTCGGCCTTGACGCGGCGGCCACGGGGCGCAGGTTCAACCGGTTCGGGATCATCCACCCAACCCACTTCCGCACCGGTGGCGGCGGCAGCGGCGAGGATGGCCTCGTCGGCGCCAGAAACAACGCGCTTGCCCGTGGGCTGAGGCGGCAAAGTGGGCGTCGCAAGGCTGCGCTGCGGTGTCGCGGGCGCGGGGCGAGGGGGTGGAGTTTCCATATCCACGCGGGCGGCGCGCCCGATCAGATCTTCGATGTCCCTGATAGGATCACCCGAGGCGCCGGACTGGGGCGTACCCCGCACCGGCGCTGCGGCAGCGGATGGCAATTCGGGCTCACGCGGTGGCGGGTTCACGGGTGCCGGCGCGGGCTCCGTCGTGCGCGACATATTCACGGGCGGCGCGGCCCATTGCGAAGCGGATGGCGGCGGAGCCGAAGGCATTGGCCGCGTCGCACCCATGGAGGGCTCGATGCGGGCGCCCGATTGTGGCTGGCCTGGCTCGCGGCCGGTTTCGGGCTCGACGCGGGACTGGGTGCCCGGCGTCACCACGTCGGGCGCTTGCCCGGGCGAAGGTTCGTCGCGGGTTTCGCCAAACAGTTCGGCGGCGATCAGATCGCCAATGGAATCGTGCTCGGGCGTCGGCACGGGATCAGCAGCGGGAGAAGTGGAGACAGCGACCGGCGCCGCCGCTGCCGGTTGAGCCGGTGCGGTGGGGGTGCCAAAGCCGAAGTCAAAATCAAAGGGGTCGTGGCGCGGGGCCGGCTCGGCTGCGGCGGTCTGAGCGGGAGCAGACGGCTCCACCGGCTCAGGGGGCGTGGGTGCTGCGGCCTGCGGCCGTGGCTCAAGGCGGAACTGATCGGGCGCGGGCTCGGTGCGCGGTGCTGGGGCCGGGGTGAAGCGGCCGAAATCATAGCGCGACGGCGATGCCGGAGCGGCTGGCGCCGCCGGCACAGGCTGGCTCGGCTCAGGCGCATGGGCGCCCGGTACGCGCACGCCAGCAGCGGACGCAGCCGGTGCGGGCGCAGGCGGAGCGGGTGGAGGGCTGGGCTGGGTCGGCGTGGCATCTTCGGCCATGAGACGCGCGAGTTCAGCGATCAGATCATCAGGGGATGTGGACTGTGCACCCATTGGCTGCGGTTTCGCTGTCGTTATTGGAGCAGCGCCCTCTAGGTTCCTGCAATAGCCGAAGCCCGGCTATTGGCGGCGAGACAACATAGTATTACGCCCGAATTATGAAAGCTCCTCGGGCGCAGACACGCCCAAGATCGCCAAGCCGTTGCCAAGCACCTGACGAACGGCATCAACAAGCGCGAGCCGCGCCAATGACAGCATTGGATCTTCAGCGTTAACAAAGCGTAAGCGCGCATCTTCATTGCCCTTGGCCCAAAAGCCGTGGAACGCCGCGGCCAACTCGTGCAGGTAGAAGGCAACGCGGTGCGGCTCGTGGGCGACTGCGGCTGCGGCAACAGAGCGCGGCCAGGCCGCAAGGGCGCGGATCAGTTCGAGATCGGCCGCAGAATCGAGGCGATCAAGCTGGGCAGTCGCGAGCGCTGCCGGTGACACATCCATTTCTGGCAGGTCGCGCGCAGCGGTGCGGAACACCGAGAAGGTGCGCGCATGGGCGTATTGGACATAGAACACCGGATTGTCGCGGGTCTGCTCCTTGACCAGCGCAAAGTCGAAATCCATGGCCGCATCGTTGCGCCGGAACAGGAGCATGAAGCGCACGGCATCGGCGCCCACTTCCTCGACGACGTCGGCAAGGGTCACGAGATCGCCCGAGCGCTTGCTCATCTTGAACGGCTCGCCGTTCTTCATCAGCCGCACGAGCTGGCAGATCTTGACGTCCATATCGGCGGCGCCACCGGACACGGCCTTGACGGCGGCCTGCAGGCGCTTGACATAGCCGGAGTGATCGGCGCCCAGCACATTGACCATGTGCTTGAAGCCACGCAGATATTTGTTGCGGTGATAGGCGATGTCGGCGGCGAAATAGGTGTAGCTGCCGTCCGACTTGACGAGCGCACGATCGACGTCGTCGCCCCAATCGGTAGCGCGGAACAGGGTTTGCTCGCGGTCTTCCCAATCCTCGGGGGTCTTGCCCTTGGGCGCTTCGAGCCGGCCCTGATAGACCATGCCCTGCTCGCGCAGCCATTCGAGGGTGGTGTCGATGTCCCCGCCCTGCCCGTGCAGCGTTTTTTCGGAAAAGAACACGTCGTGGTGGATGTTGAGCTTGGCCAGATCGCCCTGGATTAGTTCGAGCATGGCGACAAGGACGCGATCCTTGACCAGTGCGAGGGCTTCGGCTTCGGGCATGTGGAGCAGCTTGGGGCCGAACTCGGCGGCCAGGGCCTGCCCTACGGGGACCAGGTAATCACCCGGGTAGAAGCCCGAGGGGATCTCAATGGTTTCGCCCAGGGCCTCGCGGTAGCGCAGGAGGGTGGAGCTGGCGAGCGTATTGATCTGGCTGCCGGCGTCGTTGATGTAGTATTCGCGCGTCACCTCAAAGCCCGAATAGGCCATGAGCGAAGCCAGCGTATCGCCAAAGACCGCGCCCCGGGTGTGGCCCACATGCATGGGGCCGGTGGGGTTGGCCGAGACATATTCGATGTTGACCTTTTCGCCCTTGCCGAGGGTCGAGCGGCCGAAATCGGGGCCGAGCTCGGCGACCGAGCGCAGCACCTGGAACCAGATGGCGGGGGCGAGGCGGAAATTGATGAAGCCGGGGCCGGCCACTTCAACCGAGCTGACGTCGGTATCGGCCTTGAAGTGCTCGACGATGGCATTGGCCACTTCGCGCGGATTCTTGCCCAGGGGCTTGGCCACGATCATGGCGGCATTGGTGGAGAGATCGCCATGGGCGGGATCGCGCGGGGGCTCCACGACGATGCGCGCCAGCAGCTCGGGGGCAAGATCGGGGTAAAGCGATGCCAAAGCATCGGCCACTCGTGCGGCAAAGAGCGCGAAAACGTCCATGATTCAACCTGACAGGGAATATAGGGTCGGGTTAACGGAATTCCGGGCGAGCGTCAAACAGGCGGGCATATTCATCGAGGGCATAGGGGTCGGTCATCCCTGCGATGAAGTCCGCGACCACGCGGGCAAGCTCGGCCTGCGTCGACGCGTCGGCGGCGAGAGTGCCCCAGCGGCCGGGGAGATCCCGGGTCGCAAGATAATGATCAAAGAGGGCTGCCACGACGTCCTCACTTTGGCGCACCGGGGCCATGACGCTGGGGTGGCGATAAACCTGCTCGAAGAGGAATTGCTTGAGGCCCTGCACCTGCGTCGCCATGGCTCGGGAGAAGTTGACAAGGGTCGTGCCGGCATGGCGCACAT
This sequence comes from Devosia sp. Z6_126, assembly GCF_058133495.1. Taxonomy (NCBI): domain Bacteria; kingdom Pseudomonadati; phylum Pseudomonadota; class Alphaproteobacteria; order Hyphomicrobiales; family Devosiaceae; genus Devosia; species Devosia sp. Z6_126. The sequence continues at coordinate 602,647 of NZ_JBYUNO010000002.1, forward strand.
CCTCGGCGGTCTCGATCCCCGCGGTGGCGATATTGGCGGAGGACGCGGCGATAACATCCTCGATGCTGGAGGTGATGAGGCGGCGCTGCACTTCATGGGCCTGGCGCTTGGGGCTGACCTCGGGATAACGGGCGCGCACTTCGGCGATCATGGGGCCGACCAGGGGAACGGGCGCGAGGGCATCGAGGGTTAAGAGGCCGGCGCGCAGGGCATCGTCGATGTCGTGGGCGTTGTAGGCGATGTCGTCAGCGACGGCTGCAGCCTGAGCTTCGAGCGAGGCGAAGGTGGACAGGCGCAGATCGGCGCTGGCGGGCAGATCATGGAGGCCAGCGGGCAGGCCTTCGAGCGCATATTTACCAAAGGGGGTGCCATCGGCATTGATGAGGGGGCCGTTGTGCTTGAGGATGCCTTCCAGGGTTTCCCAGGTGAGGTTGAGCCCGTCATGCTCCGCGTAGCGGTTTTCGAGCCGGGTGACGACGCGCAGGGCCTGGATGTTGTGGTCGAACCCGCCCCAAGGGGCCATTTTGCCCTGCAGCACCCGCTCGCCGGCATGGCCGAAGGGCGTATGGCCCAGATCATGGGACAGGGCGACAGCTTCGGCGAGGTCTTCGTCGAGCCTCAGGGCCCGGGCGATGGAGCGGGCCATCTGGCTGACCTCGAGCGTGTGGGTCAGCCGGTTGCGGAAGTGACGGCCTTCGTGGTGCAGGAAGACCTGCGTCTTGTGCTGCAGGCGGCGAAAGGCGGTGGAATGGATGATGCGGTCACGGTCGCGCTGAAATTCCGAACGGGTCGGACTGGGCCCGGTGCCGTAAAGACGGCCCAGGGATTGTTCGGGTTTGGAGGCATAGGGCGCGGTGTCGCTCATCGGTGATCGCAGGGCTCTTTCCAATTGGCCCAAAGGTTCCTATTTTAGCCTGACCGTTATGTCCCCCTAAAACGGCATGGAATCGCAAATGTCAGCTATCGCCCTCGCTCCGGAAGTTGTGCTCACCGATCGGGCCGCCAAGCGCGTGTCGCGCATCCTTAGCAAGGAGCCGGACGGCACGGTGCTGCGTATCTCGGTGGCCGGCGGGGGCTGCTCGGGCTTCCAGTACGAGTATAACCTCGTGCAAGAACAGCCCGCGGCCGACGACGTCGTGCTGCAAAAAGGCGATGCGGTGGTACTGATCGATGCCATGAGCCTTGAATTCATGGGCGGCGCCGAGATCGACTTTGTGGACGATTTGATCGGGCAAGCGTTCCAGATCCGCAATCCCAATGCCGTGGCGTCCTGCGGCTGTGGCACGAGCTTTGCCGTTTAAGCACTTGCGATTGAGCTGATTTCGCGGTGATCGTTTCTTCCTCAGGGGGAGAATCGATGTGCCAATAGCCGAACGCCTCGACGCCACGATCAAGCGCGCCATCAGCGACAATCGCATTGTCGGGGCGGTGGTGATCGCCAAGGAGCGTGGACAAACCATCTACGAGAACGCGCTGGGGCTGGCCGACCGGGAAGCCGAGCGCCCCATGGCGCTCGACACCGTGTTCCGGTTGTCCTCGCTGACCAAGCCTATCGTTGCCACAACGGCGCTGGCGCTGGTGGATGCCGGGCTGCTCGAGCTCGAGGCGTCGGTGAGCCGGTATCTCCCCTATTTCCGACCAAAGCTCGCGAGCGGCGAAGGCGCCGAGATCACGATCCGGCAGCTGTTGACCCACACATCGGGGCTCGGGCGCGAATACGTGCTGTCGGAGACTGATCTGGCGGAGTCGGCCGTGCAGGCGGTGGGAGGCAATCGCTGGCACTTGTCCCTGGACGAGAACATGGAATTGCTTGCCGGCGTGCCGCTGCCCTTTGCGCCCGGAACGGGCTGGGCTTATGGGCAATCCACCGATCTGTTAGGTGCGGCGGTGGCGCGGGTCACGGGCACGACGCTGGGCGAAGCGGTGGCGCGCTATGTGACCGGGCCGCTGGGCATGGCGGATACGGTGTTTCTGCTGCCGCAAGGAGAGCCGCGGCTGGCGGCGGCTTATGCCGATAATCCCGAGCATGGCGAGCCGCCGGTGTTGATGGGCGATCCCCATAGCGTCCCCAATCCCGCCGGTACACTCACGACCTATTCGCCCGGGCGCATCTTTGATGCCAACGCCTATCATTCCGGAGGCAGCGGGATGGCCGGCACGGCGCCCGACTTCATGGTGCTGCTCGAAGCGCTGCGCACCGGCGGGGGTGGCGTGATCAAGGGGGAAACCACCGCAGCCGGGCTGGGCAACCAGACGCCGCAACTGGAGCATGCGAGCGGGCCGGGCTGGCAGTTCGGCTATTTCGGGGCGTATCTGGTTGATCCGATCGCCGCTGACAGCCCGTGCGCCGTGGGCACGATGCGATGGGGTGGGATTTATGGGCATAGCTGGTTCATCGACCCGGTGGCGGGGCTTTCGGTTGTGGCCATGACCAATACGGGCCTGGAAGGCAGCGACGGGATTTTTCCACTCGATATCCGCGACGCCATCTATTGGCCGACCTGAGGGCGGTTGCGGCGCGCGGCGTTGCGGACTAGCTTTCGCGCGCCCGCAAGGAGTTGACCATCGCATGCGCATCGCCACCTGGAACATCAATGGCATCAAGGCTCGACTGGGGCTGCTGCTGCAGTGGCTTGAGCAGGAAAAGCCCGACATTGTCTGCCTGCAGGAGATCAAGAGCGTCGATGAAGCGTTCCCGCGCGCCGAAATCGAAGCGCTGGGCTACCATGTGGAAACGCATGGGCAGAAAAGCTGGAATGGCGTGGCGATCCTGTCGCTGATGCGCTTTGATGAGGTGACTCGCGGCCTGCCGGGCGATGACGAAGACGAGCAGGCGCGGCTGATCGAGGGCGTGTTCTCGGTGCCCTCAGGCGCCATTCGCGTGTGCAATATCTACCTGCCCAACGGCAATCCGGTGGATAGCGAGAAATTCCCCTACAAGCTGCGTTGGATGGAGCGGCTGACGGCGTTTGCCGAGGAGCGGCTCAAGCTCGAAGAGCCATTCATCATCCTGGGGGACTATAATCTGATCCCCGCCCCCATCGATGCGCATCACCCGGAAAACTGGTGGGGCGACGCGCTTTACCGGCCTGAAAGCCTTGAGCGGTTCCGCACGCTGGTCAACCTGGGGTTCACCGATGCCCTGCGCGCGATCACGGCAGAGCCGTCCTATACGTTCTGGGATTTCCAAGCCGGCGCCTGGCGGCGCAACCACGGCATCCGCATCGACCACCTGCTGCTGTCGCCGCAGGCTGCCGACCGGCTCGATGACGTGGTGGTGCACAAGGATGTGCGCGGCTGGGACAAGCCGAGCGACCATGTGCCCGTGGAAGGCTGGTTTACCTTCTAGCGCCGCTCAGAACGAGGCGAATTGCGGCGCAACGCTGGCGGCCAGTGAACCGGCTTCGGCGCGCTGCTCGGGCGTTGCCACGGACATGGCATTGCTGACCAGTTTGTTGACCCAGCCCTCGTCGGCCGTGCCGGCGACCCGGGCCTGCGCCAGGGACAGCCACATCAAGCCTTCGACCTGCTGGGGCACGAGCCCGGCAACGCCGTGGAACAACAGATCACCTAGATGGGCCTGAGCCGCGCCATGGCCCTTGCGGGCGGCCAGCGAAAACCAGCGGGCGCTTTGCAAAGGGTTCAGGCCCAGTTCATTTTCATCGAGATACAACAGGCCAACGCGATATTGCGCATCCGCATCGCCAAAATAGGTGGCGGCATGGAGGAGCAAAGCATGGGAGCGATCCGCATCGGCCTTGATGCCGGCATCGGGCAAGCCGTCCCGGAAATAATCGCCGATCTTGACGAAGGACTGCGCGACGATGTCGGATTCGACGCCCTTGGGCGCGGCATCGGCATGCTGGTTGGCAATCTGGGCGAAATAGCCAAAGGCCTTGACCGGGTCCCGGGCGACGCCTTCGCCATTTTCATACATCGTGCCAAGCTGCCACATGGCCATGGGCTGGCCCGCGGCAGCCGCATCCTCGAGCGCTGCCACGAGGTCGTCGCCCGACACGCCGCCCCCTGCCCCGTCGAGCATCTTGGCCATATCCAGCGCTGCATCTGCCGCAGTCTGCGCCTGCGCGGGTACCAGCATCGCCAAAGCGAATACCGCGCCCATCGCGACGGAGATCAGGGAATGTTCCCCCATGATCCGCATCTCACTCCTTTCGCCCACTCCAAGGTGGACGTCGTCGAACCATGGCCCGAAACCGCGGACCCATCCCCGCATGCTGATCAACTGGGAACCGCGATCCCCTAGGTCAACGCCCATGCCTGTCATGACTTGCTTCATACCCAAACATTGTGGCGGGAAATGTCGCTAAATCGTTGCATGACGATGTTAATGCAGTGAATCAACTGCGCTGTTGCGCAATAAGCACAAAGCAGGAATGCGCCTAATGCTTGCTGGGCAAAATCGTATGTGTTTGGAAGCAGTAAGGTCGGGTGGCGCAGAGTTTGATTCAAGCCCTTGTGCCGCGGACAAGCAGGCTCTCGGAGCGAAATCGGACTAGAGCCAGCGCCTTCTGCGCATCCACCCAACAATCACCAGCGCCAGCACCAGGAGCATGACACAAACGCCCCAAAAGGCGTGGGCACTTTCGGAGAACGGAATGCCCGCCACATTCATGCCGAGCACACCGGTGAGCAGCGTCAGTGGCATGAAGACCGCCGTGACGGCGGCAAGAATCAGCATGGTGTGATTCATCTGCTCGGCCCGTGCGTCGGCCAGTTGCTCATGGACCAGAACAGCACGCTCCGAAAGGGCGGCGAGTTCCTCGCCAATTCGGCCGGTTCGTCCCGAGGCTTCGCGCAGGCGCAGCCGGTCCTTGGCGGTGAAGAACGAGAGGTCCTCGATTTCGAGCGTGTTGAGCACGTCGCGCTGCGGCCAGATCAAACGGCGAAAGCTGATCAAGGTACGTCGCAGATGCGCCAGCCGGCTACGCGACTTTGCCCCATTTTCGGAAAGCAGCTTTTCTTCAATCTCGTCCAGTCGCTCCGCAAGGCGCTCAACCAGCGGCTCCAGCCGATCCGCGGCCCGCAGGCCTAGCCGCGCAATCAGGTCCGCCGGGCTGAGGGGAGCGTGGTGAGAGGCTTCCCATTTGGACACACCAAGAAAGTCGATGATGTTGAGTTCGGAGGCGATGATAACGCGGCCGCGCTCGATCCATAAGGTCAGCAACTGACGGCCAATATCCTCCGGCTCGGCACCAGGCCGGGCGACCCGCAGGACGACCAGCGCCTTGTCTTCCAGCACCGTGCAACGGGTGCGGGTGCTGGGTGTGGTCAGCAGGCCGGCATTGAAGTCGCCAAGGTCGGATTTTAGCCAGGCGGCGAACTCGGGCGACTTAGGATTGCCCGAGATCAGCTTGAAACCCCGGCTTGGCACCATTGGCTGGTCGCCGCCGGGGCCTTGGCGGCCAACCCCTCCCTTGCCGTCAAAGACGAGCACCGTGCCCACGCCAACCAGACCGTTCTGGATGGCGCGGGCAGTCGGCTCGGGAGGATGACCATCCATCGCGGTCAGCTGAGCCGCTGCAGGGCGTCGCCGATGCGGCTGCGACGGTCGGCGGCCGCCTGGCGACGGGCCTTTTGTTCTTCGATTACCTCTTCGGGCGCCTTGGCGACGAACTGCTCATTACCCAGCTTCTTGTCGATCTGGCTGACTTCGGCGTCGAGCTTGCCGATTTCCTTTTGCAAACGGGCCTTTTCGGCGGTGATGTCGATGAACTCGGCCAGGGGCAGCGCCCAGGTGGCTTCGCCCACAACGAACTGTGCCGATTCGCCGGGTACCGTCACTTGCGGGCTGATGGCCTCGAGCCGCGCGAGGCGGGTAATGAGGCTGGTGCCGGCCACGAGGCGGCGCAGCGTGGTGTCGTCGGCGCCGATCACGGCCAGCTGCAGCTTGGCGCTGGCGGGCACGTTCATTTCGCTGCGCACCGAGCGGATATTGGTGATCACTTCGATCAGCCAGCTGAGCTCGGCATCGGCGGAGGGATCTTCGAGACCATCGAGCTCCGGCCAGGTCGAGAGAATAAGCAGGCCGTCGCGGGCCGGGCCGAGGGCGCCGGTTTCCGCCCAGAGCTCTTCGGTGACGAAGGGCATGAAGGGGTGCAGCATTTTGAGGATCTGGTCGAGCGCCCAGGCGGCAGTGGCGCGAGTTTCGGCCTTGGCGCCCTCATCGGTGCCCATGAAGACGGGCTTGGCAAATTCCACATACCAATCGCAGAAGGTGCCCCAGACAAAGTCATAGGCCGAGTTGGCGGCTTCGTTGAACTTGTAGTCCTCGATGCCGCGGCGCACCGCAGCGACGGCACGGGCGGTGGCACCAACGATCCAGCGATTGAGCGGGAGCGTATTGGCCTTGGGATCATAACCCTCGACGCGGCGGCACTCGTTCATCTCAAGGAAGCGCGCGGCGTTCCAGAGCTTGGTGACGAAGTTGCGATAGCCCTCGACGCGGTTGATCGAGAGGCGGATGTCCCGGCCCTGCGCGGCCATGGCCGCCAGGGTGAAGCGGGTGGCGTCGGCACCATATTGGTCGATGAGCTGCAGGGGGTCGATGACGTTGCCCTTGGTCTTGCTCATCTTCTGGCCCTTTTCGTCGCGGACCAGGGCGTGCATGTAGACGGTGTGGAAGGGCTCTTCCTCGAGGAATTCAAGGCCCATCATCATCATGCGGGCGACCCAGAAGAAGATGATGTCAAAGCCGGTGACCAGCACATCGGTGGGGTAGTAGCGCTTGAGCTCGGGGGTTTCGTCGGGCCAGCCAAGGGTCGAGAACGGCCAAAGGGCCGAAGAGAACCAGGTATCGAGCACGTCTTCGTCGCGCTTGATCGGGGTGGGCGCACCATAATGGGCGTCGGCCTGGGCCTGGGCTTCGGCTTCGCTCGAAGCGACAAAGGCGTGGTTGTCGGGACCATACCAGGCGGGGATCTGGTGACCCCACCAGAGCTGGCGCGAAATGCACCAAGGCTTGATGTTCTCGAGCCAGGCGAAATAGGTGTTTTCGTATTGCTGGGGCACGAATTTGGTGCGGCCCTCGCGCACTGCGGCGAGCGCGGGCTGGGCGAGGATATCGGCCTTGACCCACCACTGGTCGGTCAGGAAGGGCTCGATGACGACGAGCTTGGATTTCTCGTCATGGGGCACCATGATCTTTTTGTCCTCGATGTGATCGAGGCCACGAGTGGGATTTTCCTCGGCGAGCGCGGCGAGATCAGCGACGATGCGCTTGCGGGCGTCGAAACGATCCAGGCCACGATAAGCGGCGGGGATGAAGGGCTCATCGACGATGGCGCCGCGCGTCGTAAAGACGTTGATCTGTTCTAGGTTGTTGCGAACGCCGACCTCGAAGTCGTTGAAATCGTGGGCGGGCGTGATCTTGACCGCGCCGGTGCCGAGAGCGGGGTCGGCATATTCATCAGCAACGATGGGGATGCGGCGCCCGACCAGCGGCAGATCGACGAACTTGCCGACGAGATCGGCATAGCGCGGATCTTCGGGATGCACGGCAACGCCGGCATCGCCGAGCATGGTTTCGGGGCGGGTGGTGGCGACGATGATGTAGTCGCGCGTTTCCCACTCGGTGGGCTTGCCCTCTTCGTCATGGGCAATGGGGAACTGATAGGTGACGCCATCCGCGAGCGGATAGCGCAGGTGCCACATATGGCCCTTGATCTCGATATTCTCGACTTCGAGGTCCGAGATCGCGGTTTCGAGGCCCGGATGCCAATTGACGAGGCGCTTGGCGCGATAGATGAGGCCGCGCTTGTGCAGCTCGACAAACACCTTGGTGACGGCGCGCACCATCTGGTCGTCAGCCGAGCCATTATCGCCCATGGTGAAGCGTTCGCGGCTGAAATCGGCTGACGCGCCCAGCCGCTTGAGCTGGTTCATGATGGTGCCGCCCGATTCGGCCTTCCATTCCCAGACGCGCTCGATGAACTTTTCGCGCCCCATGTCGCGGCGGTTCATCTGCTTGGCGGCCAGCTGGCGCTCGACGATCATCTGGGTGGCAATGCCGGCATGGTCGGTGCCGGGCTGCCAGAGGACATCCTTCTTGAGCATCCGGTTGAAGCGGATCAGGATGTCCTGGATGGTGTTGTTGAGCGCGTGCCCGATATGGAGCGAGCCGGTGACATTTGGCGGCGGAATGACGATGGTGAAAGTTTCCGCACCGGGTGCGGCCCCTGCCCCGGCGGCAAAAGCGCCAGCCTCGAGCCATTGCTCGTAGATGCGTCCTTCAACGGCGCCGGGCTCATAGCTCTTTTCAATCATAGCGTCACTCGCAACAACAATGACCCGCCAGTTCGCACTGTGCGGGCCGTCTCTAAATCTGTCGGTGTATCAACCAAATGCGCGCCGGATGGTCAACAGCGGCGCGCGCAAGGGTGCATTAACTTATTCGCCGCGCGAAACGCGGGCAATCTCGCGCTCGACCATGCGCTCGACCACGGCGGGCAGGTTTTCGTCCAGCCACTCCTTCAACATGGGGCGGAGCATGTCGCGCATCAAGGACTCGATGGTGAGCCCGGCATTGCCAAGGCCAATGGCGTTGAGCTTGGTGATGGAGCCGCGCACAGCAGCCTTGGTGGCGGGCCCGAGCAGTTCTTCGGCGAAATCGCTGCTGAGCGTGGGATCGGGCAAGGCTGCAGCCTGGGCACTTGGCGCCTCGGGCCGCGGCGGCTCGGGCACACGTACGGTTTCGGCACGAGCGGGCTCAGGCGTGGGACGTGCATCGGAGCCAGGCACACGCAGCGGCGCAGCGGTCGCAACCGGGCGTTCCTCGGGTTCCTCGGGCTCAAAGCTTACGGGTTCGGGTGCGGCCAAGGGGGCCTCCTCTTCGTCTTGAGCATCGTCCTGGCGGGCGGACGGCGTTTCAGCGAGCATGTTCTCGAAGCTGAACGGGGATGGGGCCTCTTCGGTTCGCTGCTCGATGATCTGGGCGGGGGACAGGGCCAGGGGCTCGGCGTCCTCGAACTGGTCATCAAGGTCGATGGGTGCGGGGGCGCTATATGCTCGCGCGAAAGCGGAGGCGGGCTGCATTGGCGCCGGCGCGGCCTGAGCCGAGGAGCGTCGCGGAAGCCCCGCCGCATCATCATCGGCGATGATCTGGCGGATGGACGACAAGATCTCGTCCATGGAGGGTTCTTTGGGTGCAGGCTTGTTCATGATGGGCCTCTCGCTTGCGCTGGACGAGGGCTGCTCGCCGGCGCAGCCGCATGATTCGTCAACAACACATTAACTCCGGGCGCAGCGATGGGGAATCACCCGCGAGGCCGCCCGGAGAGATGTCCCCTAAAAGTTGTGGCCGAGCACTGCCCAGCCACCAGAACTTGTTGCGATGCGCCTGGACCTACTCGTCCTTGACGACCCGCAGCTCCTGCCAGACATCTTCCACTTCCTGGGTGTAGTTGACGGCAGTCTTGGTTTGCACCGGCAGGCCAAGATCGCCCGCGGTCAGGCGACCGATCGAAGCGAGGAGCGAGAAGGTAGCAATAACCTTGCTGCTCGAGGCATTGATCAGGCCTTCGCGGGCGCTGATCAGTTCGGCCTGGGCATTAAGGACGTCGAGCGTGGTGCGGGTGCCAAGATCGCGTTCCTGGATCACGCCATTGACCACTTCCTGGCCAGCCGAAACGGCGGACTGCGCCGCCTGGATCTGGGCATCGGCATTCTGGATGCCCGCCCAGGCCGAAATCACGGCTTCCCGAATCTGGTCATAGATGGACATGGCGTCAACTTCAGAGCGGATCTGATCGAGATTGGCCTGGCGGACGCCCGAACCCAGGGCACCACCGGCATAGATCGGCACGCTGATGTTGAGGCGCATCTGACCGCTGACGGCTTGGGGAGTGCCTTGCCTGGACGTGCCATCGCTGGCGCCGATGCTGCCGGTGACATCGATCGTGGGACCAAAGGCACCCTGGGCGGCATCACTGCCAGCCTGGGCGGCGCGGATCGCAGCCTTGGCGGTCAGGATTGCGGGGTGACCGCTTTCGGCTTCGGCAATGGCAGACTGCAGCGAATTGGGGATCAGCCGGGCAAAGCTGTGCGAGCTTTGCAGGTCCCGAGGGGCCTGGCCGACATAGCGCTGGAAGGTGGCTTCGCTGACTTCAAGGCTGTTGACCGCGGCCTGATAGGCGGCCTGACCCTGCGCCAGACGCGCATTGGCCTGGGCAACGTCGATCCGGGTGCCCTCGCCCACTTCGAGCCGATCGCGAGCCGAAGACAGCTGGGTGTTGTAGAAGTTGACGTTTTCCTGGCGCAGGCCGACCAGCTGGCGGTCGCTCAGCACCGACATATAGGCCTGCACCACATTGAGCAGCACGTTCTGCTCGGTGTTGCGGATCTGGTATTCGGCAGCCTCCGCACCGGCGCGCGCCGCTTCGATCTGCGCTTCGGTCTGGAAGTTGTCGAAAAGGGTCTGGCTGTAGGACAGCCCGGCATTCAAGGAGGTGCTGTCCTGGAACTGGCCACCTGCAATGCTCCAGTTATAGGTGCCGTTGACCGATGCACCGATGGTGGGGAGCTTGCGGGACTTGGCCTGGACGATATTCTCGGCCCGGGACTTGGCGTCAAGCACCGCCGCCTGCAAATCGGGCGCATAGGAATATGCAGCCGTCAGCGCCTGAGTGATGGACTGCGCCTGCGCGGCGGTCCCACCCATTGCCAATGCAATAGCCAAGGCGCTCGCGGTTAATTTAACGCGTATGCTCATCGCGCGCCTCCAATACTCAAAAAACTGTACGCTGCACAGCCGCGGCAAACAACCGGCGGGCAAGAGCTAGCACGACAAGGTGCACGAATCGTTGAAACTCGTGCTTTGAACGCAACACTCCAGACACCTCAAAACACGAAGTTTTCTTCGGGTTTGGCGAGCCAGAGCGGCGGCAAATGGGCGTTGAACTCGGCCCGCGCCGCGACGGTGCTGCCGGTGCGAACAAAGAGGTGGGCTACCGCCACGCCTCGATCGCGAATCAAGGCGACCATGCGCCCGTGATCACGCAGCAGCGGATAAAGGTTCTGGGGCGCGGCATCGAGCGTGCCCTCAACGATGATGACGTCGAAATCGCGCCCGGACAGCTGTTCGGGTCCGCCGGCCAGTATCTCAGCATTGGTAATGCCGAGCTCACCGAGGGTCGCGGCAGCCGATTGTGCCAGGCTCTCATCCTCCTCCAGACCCACTACGGAAGCGGCAAGGCCAGCCAGAACTGCAGCCGAGTAGCCGGTGGCGCAGCCGATATCGAGCACAGCGTCCCCCGGCTGGACGTCCGCAAGCTGGGCCATGCGGGCAAAAGTGAGTGGCATGGAAAGGAAGCGCTGGCTGTTTTCGCCGAGCGGCTGGATGTCATCGATATAGGCGACCGGCTGGCGCTCGGGCGGAACAAACAGTTCGCGCGGCACGTGGCCCATCTGAGCCAAAAGGCGCCGGTCCACCACGCTGTTGGTGCGCAGCTGATTCTCCACCATCTGCTTGCGCGCGCGTTCGTAATCGGTCATCGGCTGGACGTCCTGGCAGGTGATATGCCGGACGTGAATATCCCTGCCCCGGACCGCTGGCAAGCCGCTGGTTTTAACCATGACCGAAAGAATGGTTAATTTTTAGTTAATGTGTCCGGATCGAGCCGTTGCGCCACAAGGGACCCGGCAGGGGAAGCGTTCCGGAGCTTTGGCGAGCCGCTCCTGTCCGCACCTAGGTAAGCTCAGGCTAGAGAGAGTATACAGCCAGACACAGTGCAGATGAATTGTTAAGGGTAGGAACAATCCAACCAATCAACTTAACCTTTTCTTGGTGACGGTGCAGCGACATGGTCCAGGCCCGCGTTCAGGAAGTGAGTTCGCAGTTGTGACCGGTGAGTTCATTTTCGCGCTGTTGAACCCAGCATTATCGGCTGTTTTGGGGCTAACCTTCCTGTTGCTGTGGCGCCTCCGACCCAACCATGATTACCTTTGCGTTCTGGCGCTGGCCTTTGTGTGCTGCGGAGCGGCCTTTGTCGCCAATGACTTCCTGCAACACTGGGAGGGACCGGGGCTTCGGATCGCGGTCAATCTGCTGTTCACGGTAGCCGTGGGCGCGCTTTGTGTGAGCGCCATGGTGCGTGTTGGCGCCCCGGTTCCGGTTGCGGCCTTTGCCGCCACTAATATGCTCGGGGCGGTGTTGTTCCTGTGGTTCTTGCTGGTTGCCCCCTCAACGGAAGGGCGCATCTATACGGCAAACACCACCCTGGCGATCATGGGTGCCGTGACAGTATGGCAATTGTTGCAAGCGACACCCAAATCAGCGGTGGACTGGTTGTTTGTCGGGCTGGGTGGGCTCCTGGTTACCCTGGCACTGGCGCGCCCGCTTGCCACCGTGGCGCATGCGCTCGACACCAATGCGGGCGGCTCGCTGCAGGCCTCCGATTATTGGGCGACGGTGCAGGCCATGACCCCGGTGCTCGCCACCACGACGGCCCTGGCATTCTTTGCCGCCTGGACGGTAAGGGCGCTGAGCGAGTTGCGGATGGAGGCCGACCGCGACCACCTGACCGGATTGCTGAACCGGCGGGGATTTGATGCCGGCGTGCACGCCGCAATGGCGGCCCCAGGCGCGGGACGAGCCCAGGCGGCAATCATGCTGGTCGACATCGACAACTTCAAACAGGTCAATGACAGCTTTGGCCACATTGCCGGCGACAAGGTGATAGCGGCGGCGAGCAGGGTGCTGGCCAGCTTCGGGCAGACCCCATTGGTGGGCCGGACGGGGGGCGAAGAATTCGCTTTGTTCTTTCCCCAATGCCAGCGCAGCGAGTTGCTGGCGATCGCCGAATCCATCCGCGCCGCATTTCCGCGGGTCCAGATCGCGGGCATGCCCGACGACTATCCCCTCAGCATCAGCATCGGGATCCACACAAGGCACCAGTCCGAGCCACTCTCGGCCATGGTGGCAAGCGCGGACGAAGCGCTTTATCACGCCAAGGCCAGCGGCAAGAACCGGGCCGTGATGGCTCCGATCGCGCTGAAAACCGTCGCCGCCGCTGGGTAGCGGAACTCACCTGTCGTCGAACTGAAGCACAAGGCCGCGGCGAATGCCGTGGTCGCAGACCAGGCGAGACACCATCGCCCGCTCCTTGTCCGCCGCCTTCATCCGCTCCATGGCCAGGCTCACGGCCCGCGACACCGGCAGTACCGGGTGCCTGGAGTTGCGCTCCCGCACGGCCGCCGTGATTGAAGTCTCGACAATGTTGGAGATTTCTCTGCCGTTCATCGCTGCGCTCCGCTGTTGCAGGATACCGGACGAGGGAAACGCGGTGGCGCTTGGTTCCGAAGCGGCCACGAAGTTCAACATCTCTTGACCTGCGATTGCAGCGGCGGCACCGGCCAGTTGACTGCTAATCGCGAATGGCGAGCGAAATTGCATCAGCGCTCTTGCGCAAGCCAAGGGCCTAACTTAGAAACCTCGCCGGTGAGGCCACGTGGCGGAGTGGTGACGCAGCGGATTGCAAATCCGTGAACCCCGGTTCAATTCCGGGCGTGGCCTCCAAATCATCATCCCAGGAGCCCGAGCAACCGGCGCCTTGTTGCGGCGCAGCTTGGGCGGTCGCCACTGGGAAGAGCAAGCGTGTCCACCAACACATCAACACAAGACCCTGGCTGGCGAATCTATCTGCAGCCAATCATGGCTGGCGCGCTCGCGGCGGTGGTTGGCTATGCCAGCACCTTTACCGTGGTGCTGGCGGCGCTGACCGCAGCCGGCGCTTCGCCCCAGCAGGCCGGATCGGGGCTGTTCGCTGCGTGCCTGGTGATCGGGGTCCTCAACATTGTGGGCAGCGCAAGGCTGCGCGTGCCGGTGAGCTTTGCCTGGTCAACACCGGGCATGGCGTTCTTGCTGACGGCGGGGGCGACCGAGGGTGGGTTCCCGGCGGTGCTGGGCGGGTTCATGGTGGCAGCCGGGCTGATCGTGCTGACGGGGCTGTTCAAGCCGCTGGCGCGGCTGGTGGGCGCGATCCCCGCGCCAATCGCCAATGCGATGCTCGCGGGCATGTTGCTACCGCTCTGCCTGGTGCCGCTGACCGCCGTAGCGGAACTGCCGGCGCTGGCGCTGCCGATTCTGCTTGCCTGGGTGGTGGCGCTGCGCTATGCGCGGCGCTATGCGGTGCCGATTGCCGTGGCGGTAACGGCGGCCATGCTGGCGGTATCGACGCATCTGGCGCCCGGCTCGCTCGACGGGACCTGGCCCGCCTTGCTGCCCGTGATGCCGCACTTTACGCTCGATGGCGCGCTGCGGCTGGGCCTGCCACTCTTTATCGTCACCATGGCGTCGCAGAATCTGCCCGGGCTCGCAGTGCTGCAGGCCAATGGCTACCACCCGGCGCCCGCGCCATTGTTCACGGTGACGGGGCTGGCCAGCGCCGTTTCGGCGGTGTTCGGCGGGCATACTGTTAATCTGGCCGCGCTGACTGCGGCGATTTGTGCCGGCCCCGAATCCCACCCGGAACCGCAGCATCGCTGGCCCGCGCCAATCGCTGCGGGTGTCGTTTACCTGTTTCTGGGCTTGGCCGCGAGCCTGGCGGCGGCGTTCATTGCCGCTTCGCCGCCCTTGCTGATCCAGACGGTGGCAGGCCTCGCGCTGCTGTCGAGCCTCGTGGCGGCGCTGACCGGGGCGCTGGCGGAGGAAGAGGTGCGGCTGCCGGCGATGATGTGCTTCATCACCACGGCTTCCGGCATCACCATCGCCGGACTAGGCGCCCCCTTCTGGGGTCTCGTCGGTGGCATCGGCATGCTGGTGCTGCTGGGCTGGAAGCTGAACCGCAACACAGCGACGCGCTCGTGAGCCTCCCCTTCGGCGTCATCATCGCCGGGGGTGCGGGGCAGCGGCTGGGTGGGGTGCGCAAGGCGGAACTGCGCGTGGGCGGGGTGCGCCTGCTCGAGCGGGTGGCAGCCGCGTTCGGACTTGTCGCTGCGCCCTTGTTGATTTCGACAGGGCCTCATCGAGCACCGGCTCCGCTGCCGGACGGGGCGCTCGCCGTCCCAGACCTCCCTGCCGCGGTTGGCGGCCCGCTGGCTGGGCTGGCGGCTGCGGTGGCAGCACTGAAGCAAAGCGGCATCGAATCGGGGGTGCTGGTGTCGGCACCGGTGGATACGCCGTCTTTGCCGGCCGGTTTTGCCCAGATGATGGCCGATGCGCTGGGGCAGGCAGAGGCGATCTATGCAAGGCATGGGCAAGACTTCTACCCGCCGGTTGCCGCGTGGCGGCTGGAGGCGCTGCAATCGCTGCCCGGTGATCTTGGCAGGGGCTGCGCGCCAGCCAGCCTCAAGGCGCTGCACCGGCAGCTGGGTTCGGCGGAACTGGACTGGCCGGCGGGGGAGAGTAATCCATTCATCAACATCAACACGCTAGCCGAGTTGCTGGCGGCCGAAAAACGCGAGCGCCAACATAATCCACCGCAAATTTCGTGAACTGGTGGCTTAGGGGGTTGGCAAACCAAATCACATTGGTTACACGGACCACGCCTTCGCAAGAAGGCCACCGAATGTCTTCCGCGATAGCTCAGTTGGTAGAGCAAGCGGCTGTTAACCGCTGGGTCGTAGGTTCGAGTCCTACTCGCGGAGCCATTCGTTTTTCAAGGGTCGAGCCCAGCTCCCCATCTTACCCAGCACCGCATTGAACCAGTTCAGCGACCACGACATTGTGGCCGATGACGCTGGCTCGCACAGAAAGGCTCCACGATGAGCGACGGCATGGACCTCGATGGCGAAAGCCAGATCACTTTGACCCGCACCATCGATGCCGAACTGGCCGATGTGTTTGCCGCCTGGACCGATCCGGCACTGATCGAGCAGTGGCAGGCCGACTATGCCGAGTTCGACGCCTTTGAAGGCGGGGAATATCGGTTCGTCACCTATGGCGATGACGAAGACCCCGATGAGCATGTGGTCAGCGGCGAAGTTCTGCAATTCATCGAAAACCAGCGGCTGGTGCTGTCCTGGGTGCACAAGGACGAGGACGACGAGGAAGAGAACGAACTTATCTTTGTGCTCGATATCGTCTTCGAGCCGGCCGGCGAAGGCAGCACCCGTATCACGCTGACTGAGCGGGGCCTGCCCCATGCCGATCCGCAAACGCGCATTTTTTCGATCGAGGCCTGGAGCGCGGCCATGGAGCAGTTGGCCGAAGTGATGGGCTGATCGACGCCGCGCCGGAATACGGTTCTACCCAGCCGGTCCTGTCCAGCACCATGGCCCAGCGCCGCGCTTTATGGGGGAACGCCCTTCCCGGGTGCACCCTTCTTCCTTGTGGCTCGTTGGGTGCACACCTACACTAAGCTTCCCCCAACCGAACGCACGCGATCCATGGCCAAGCACAAAGACCTGATTTCCGCTATCGGCAACACGCCGCTGATCCGCCTCAACCGTGTTTCCGAGCTGACGGGCTGCGAAATCTGGGGCAAGGCCGAGTTTTTGAACCCCGGCCAGTCGGTCAAGGACCGGGCAGCGCTGTTCATCATCCATGACGCGGTAAAGAGCGGGGCGCTCAAGCCCGGCGGCACGATCGTTGAAGGCACGGCTGGCAATACCGGCATCGGGCTGACGCTGGTGGCTAATTCGCTCGGCTTCAAATCGGTGATCGTGATCCCCGAAACCCAGAGCCAGGAAAAAAAGGACGCGCTGCGCCTGTTTGGCGCCGAGCTGATCGAGGTGCCGGCCAAGCCCTACCGCCACCCCAACAACTATATCAAGGTTTCCGGGCGCCTGGCCGAAAAGCTGGCGCGCGAGCTGCCGGGCGGCGCGATCTGGGCCAACCAGTTCGACAATGTTTCGAACCGGCGCGCGCATGTGGAAACCACCGGTCCCGAAATCTGGCAGCAGACCAATGGCCGGATCGATGGCTTTATCTGCGCGGTGGGCTCGGGCGGCACACTCTCCGGGGTCGCCGAAGCGCTACGCGCGCGCAGCTCGGATGTGCGCATCGGGCTGGCTGACCCCGAAGGGGCGGCGCTTTATAGCTATTACACGACGGGAGAGCTGGCGTCCTCGGGCGATTCGATCACCGAGGGCATCGGCCAGGGCCGGATCACGGCCAATCTCGAAGGCCTGACGATCGACAATCCCTACCAGATCCCCGACGCAGAGGCCCTGCCCTATGTGTTCGACCTGCTCGAGCATGAGGGCATTTGCCTTGGCGGCTCCAGCGCGATCAATATTGCGGGCGCCGTGCGCATGGCGCGCGACCTCGGGCCCGGAAAGACGATCGTCACCATACTTTGCGATTACGGCAATCGGTACCAGAGCAAGCTCTATAATCCCGAGTTCCTGCGAGCAAAGGGGCTGCCGGTCCCCCGTTGGCTCGAGGAGCGCCCCAGCATCGACATTTCCTCGGTGATGGAAGCAGACCCGGCCTGAGCCACTCAACCATTGTGCCCGGGCCGGCGCCTGCTAGATTGACGCCGCAACAGGTTCGGGCACAGCATTGTTTAGTTTAATAGATATTCTCGACATGGTGGCGGCCGATCTGCACCTGATCGCCATCGCGTCCGCACTGATCTACCTTTTGGCGCTGGTCTGCGCCGTGCGCGAAATCATGAATTCGCGCACCTCGCAGGGCTCCATCGCCTGGCTGCTGTCGCTGCTGCTGCTGCCCTTCCCCACCGCGTTTCTCTACCTGATCTTTGGCTGGAAGTTTTTTGACGACTACGCCACCGACCGCATCCGCAACGGGCGTTCGGCGCGGCCGTTGCGGGCCAAGGATTTGTCGCTGATCGACCGGGAAACCAGCGAGCGCTGGCCGGTGCAGAGCAAGGTTTCCGAAGTGCCTTTTCTCAACGGCAATGAGGTGGAACTGCTGATCGATGGGCAGGCCACCTTTGACTCGATCTTTGCCGGCATAGCGCGGGCCAAGTCTTATCTCCTCGTGCAGTTCTATATCGTGCGCGACGATGCACTGGGTCAGGAACTGGCAGAGCGGCTGATCGAGCGCGCCAAGGCGGGCGTCAAGATCCGACTGCTCTATGACGATGTGGGCAGCACCGGGATGCCCCGGAAGTATCGCAAGCGCCTGCGCGAAGCGGGTATCAGCGTTGCCGGCTTCAACCAGCGGCACAAATTCCTGCGCATGTATGGGCCCAGCCGCATCAACTATCGCAACCACCGCAAGATCGTGGTGGTGGATGGCGAGGAAGCCTGGGTGGGCGGGCACAATGTGGGGGTGGAGTATATCGGCCTCGACAAGCGGTTCGGCCATTGGCGCGACACCCATGTGAAGGTCTCGGGCCCTGCCGCGCTTGGCTGCGCGCTGCTGTTCCGCGAAGATTGGGAATGGGCGACGGGGGAAGTTCTGCCCTCGACGCCCCCCGAAGTGGTCAAGACGCCGGGCGACGAATCGGTGCTGGTGATGGGCAGCGGGCCGGCCGACAAGCTCGAGGAATGCGCCATCGCCTTTACCGATATCATCGGGCGGGCGCGTGAGCGGCTCTGGATCGTCAGCCCCTATTTCGTGCCGGACACCGATATCCGCACGGCGCTGTTTGCCGCACGGCTACGGGGCGTTGATGTGCGGATCATGCTGCCCAATGTGCCCGACCACAAGATGGTGTGGCTCGCCAGCATTGCCCATGCCGATGCAATGGTGGAGCATGGCGTGTCGATCTACCGCTATGTGAACGGCTTCCTGCACCAGAAGGTGGTGCTGATGGATGACCAGATCGCCTCGGTGGGCAGTGTCAATTTCGACAACCGGTCCTTTGCGATCAATTTCGAGATTACCTTGTGGTTCGCCGATCCCAAATCGATCCAGGCGGTGGAATCCATGCTGATCCAGGATTTCGAGGGATGCCGGCAGGTGGACATGGAAGAAGTCACCACCCGCAGCCTGCCGATGCGCTTCTTGACGCAGGCGGCGCGCCTGCTTTCCCCCCTGCTTTGAGTGCCGAGATGACCCAGTTCCTGTTTCGCGACGACAGCTATCTTCGCTCCACCCCTGCCACCGTGACGGCGATCACGCCCGAAGGCGGGATCGTGCTCGACCGTACGGTGTTTTATGCCACCTCGGGCGGACAGCCGGGGGATAGCGGCAGACTGCAGCGGGCGGACGGGCCGGCAATCAGTATTGCGACGGCCGTTCACCCCGATGGCGACAAGACGCAAATCGTGCATGTGCCCGAGGCTGGGGCGGCGCTACCGGAGGTGGGGGAAGAGGTGGCACTCGAGCTCGATTGGGAGCGGCGCTACCGGCTGATGCGCATGCATAGCGCGCTGCATCTGTTGTCGGTCGCCCTGCCCTTCCCCGTGACTGGCGGCTCGATCGGCGCGGACAAGGGGCGGCTCGATTTCCAGATGCCAGAAGTGCCCGGGGACATGGCGGCAGTGGAAGCGGCGCTCAACGCCATGGTGGAAGCGGCGCACCCCATCAGCCAGGAATGGATAAGCGACGCTGAAATGGAAGCCAATCCCGAGTTGATCAAGACCATGAACGTCAAGCCACCGATGGGGCAAGGCCGGGTGCGGCTGATCCGGATCGGCTCGATCGACCTGCAGCCCTGCGGGGGCACGCATGTGGCCAATACGAGCGAGATCGGGCCGCTGCGGATCGGCAAGATCGAGAATAAAGGCAAGCAGAACAGGCGCGTAAACCTGCTTTTTGCCGACTAGATTCCGCTACAAGACGGGGGGTGCATATAGGAGCCCACCATTGCTCCAGAGCGCGTTTTGACCGCGCAGCAGCGCCGCCCCGGTTTGCGGGCCAAAATGGCGGTCATAGAGTTCGGCATAGTTGCCGACCGCGCGGACAACATCGCTCATGAAGGTGCGCCGGAGGCCCAGCGGCGTGCCGAAATCACCATCCACCCCCAGCAGGCGCCGCACGGCGGGAGTGCGGGCATTGGCCAGGGAGTTGGTGTTAAGGGCGGTGATGCCCACTTCCTCGGCGTTGATCAGGGCGAAGATGGTCCATTTAACGATGTTGAACCATTGATCGTCACCGGCGCGGACGGCCGGGCCCAACAGCTCCTTGGAAATGCGCTCGGGCAGGATGCGATGGTTGGCCGGCTCGGGCAGATCGCGGCGCATTGCCTGCAGTTGGCGGCCTGATGCCGAGACGGCCTGGCAAAGCCCGGCGCGATAAGCAACCGCCAGATCGGCCACGTCCTCATAGGGCACTTCGGTATAGCTGGCCTGGTTGAGGAAGAAGAACTCCTGCACCCGCTCGAGCTCTTCGCCGCCATCGATCACGCAGATGCTGATCTCGTCGAGCTCAAAGGCGGAAACCACGCCCAGCGACTGCGGGACCATGAAGGCTTGCCCGTCGAAAAAGGCGGTGGCAACAAAGCTCGCGCCAAAGAGCGTATCGCGCCGCTGCGTCCAAGAGCCGTTGCGGGTGAGCACATCGACCTGCCCTGTTTGCAAGGGGGCAAAGCGGCTTTCGCCGCGCAGGGCGCGAAACTCGATGAGGTTGGGGTCACCGAACACCGCGGCAGCAATGCCACGGCACAAATCGACGTCAAAACCCGACCAGCGCCCTTCGGCATCCTGCTGGGCAAAGCCGGGCAAGGGGCTGGTGGCACCGCAGATCAGAAAGCCGCGGTCGCGCACGGTTTGCAGGGTTTGCGCCTGCGCCGCGCCAGTGCTGGCGAGCGCCAACGCGCAAAGACCGGCCAGCGCTATGGCAATCCGCAGCAACAGCTTGGAAAAACGGCTCAATACGATGTCTTGCTCCATTGCGCGCCCATATTGGACCGGGCCGCCAGTGGGTCAATCCATCAGTGGCTGATCTTCACCAAAGAGCGTGCGGCATTAATGCAGGATCTGGCTCAAAAAGAGACGGGTCCGCTCATGCTGTGGCGCCGAGAAGAAGGCTTCGGGCTCGTTCTGCTCGATGATCTGGCCCTGGTCCATGAAGATGACCCGGTTGGCGACCTGCCGGGCGAACCCCATTTCGTGGGTGACGCAGATCATGGTCATGCCTTCTTCAGCTAGGGAGATCATCACATCCAGTACTTCCTTGACCATTTCAGGGTCTAGCGCGGAGGTCGGCTCGTCAAAGAGCATGATCCGGGGCTGCATGCAGAGGGAGCGGGCAATGGCGACACGCTGCTGCTGGCCGCCCGACAGCTGGCCGGGGAATTTGTTGGCCTGTTCGGGGATCTTGACGCGCTCGAGATAATGCATGGCCGTGGCTTCCGCCTCGCCCTTGGGGATGCCGCGCACCCAAATGGGTGCGAGGGTCAGGTTCTGCAGAATGGTCAGGTGCGGAAAGAGGTTGAAGTGCTGGAACACCATGCCGACTTCCCGGCGCACCTCATCGATGCGCTTGAGATCGGCCGTCAGTTCGGTGCCGTTGACGATGATCCGCCCTTCCTGGTGCTCTTCGAGGCGGTTGATGCAGCGGATCAGCGTCGACTTACCGGAGCCGGAGGGCCCGGCGATGACGATGCGTTCGCCCTGCATGACACGGAGGTTGATGTCGCGCAGGACATGGAAGTCGGCATACCATTTGTGCATGCCGATCACGTCAATGGCCACGTCCGTCTTAGAGACCTGCATGCCCTCGGTGCGGATATCGCGTTCCACCGTGGTTTCGGAAACTTGGCTCATAACTTACCTCTTGTGCCCGGTATCCAGCCGACGCTCCATCCAGAGCGAATAGCGGGACATGGCGAAACAGAAAATCCAGAACATGAAGGCGGCAAAGATGTAGCCGGTCACGGCCTGGGTTGGAGATGCCCAATCAATGTCGGCGCTGGCGGCCTGAACGGTGCCGAGCAAATCGAAAATGCCGACGATGGAAACCAGCGACGTATCCTTGAACAGGGCAATGAAGTTGTTCACCAGGCCCGGAATGACGTGCTTGAGCGCCTGGGGCAGGATGATGAAGTACATCCGCTTCCAGTAGCCCAGCCCCAGGGCCGCCGCCGCCTCGTACTGCCCGCGCGGTAGCGCCTGAAGGCCGCCACGAACCGTTTCGGCCACATAGGCCGAGGTGAAGAGCGTGACGCCCACCAAGGCGCGCAGCAGCTTGTCCACCGTCGTGCCGGCCGGCATGAACAGCGGCAGCATGATCGATGCCATGAAGAGCACCGAGATCAGCGGCACGGCGCGCCATAGCTCGATGAACATGACGCAGAGCGTCTTGATGATGGGCAGCTTGGACTGCCGGCCGAGGGCAAGCAGGACGCCGATCGGGAAGGAGCAGATGATGCCTACCAGAGAAATGATGAGCGTAACCATGAGGCCACCCCAATCACCGGTCGGCACGGTGCGCAGGCCGAAAACGCCGCCATGCAGAAGGTAGAAGCTGACCACCGGGAACACCAGAAAGAATAGCAGGGCCGTGGTGCGCTTGAAGGGCGCCGCGGGCGTCAGCAGCGAAACGATGAGCACCGCCAGCAGGGCAAAGACGAGGTTGGGCCGCCAGTACTGGTCGATGGGGTAGAAGCCGTAGATGAAGAAGTTGAAGCGGGCATAGATATAGGCCCAGCAGGCGCCTGCCCCTTCGGCGCGGCATTCAAGAACGGTCCCGGTTGGGCCCACAGCGTGGCCGATGATGAAGTTGTAGATCGGCGGGACGGCCCAGAGGAGGAACAGCATCCCGATAATGGTGTAGAGCGCGTCGGTCGGAGTGGCGAAGAGGTTCCGCTGCAGCCAAAGGATGGGGCCGCCGGTGCGGCCGGGAGCCGGTTTGGAAGCGATGAAGTCCTTGCGGACAAAGCCGAGATCTGTGGTCATGGCTCTAGCGCTCCACCAGGGCCACGCGGCCATTGTACCAGTTCATGAATGCCGAGGTGAGCAGCGAGATGGTGAGATAGACCGCCATGGTCAGGGCAACCACCTCGATGGCCTTGCCGGTCTGGTTGAGCGTAGTGCCCATGAAGACGTTCACCAGTTCGGGGTAGCCGATAGCCGCGCCAAGGGACGAGTTCTTGGTGAGGTTGAGATATTGGCTGGTCAGCGGCGGCACGATGACGCGCATGGCCTGGGGGATGATGACCAGGCGCAGCCGATCACCTTCCTTGAGGCCGAGCGACTGGGCCGCCTCGGTCTGGCCCTTGCTGACGGCGCGAATGCCGCCACGGACGTTCTCGGCAATAAAGGCGGCCGTATAGATGGCCAGCCCGAAAACCAGGGCGACAAGTTCGGGCGGCAGCTGGACGCCGCCGCGGAAGTTGAAGCGCTGCAGTTCGGGCACTTCAAAGGCCAACTCGGCACCGATGAGATAGTAGAGCAGCAGGGGAATGCCGGCGACCACCAGGATGGGCAGCGCCGTGGGGAACTTGCTATCGTCGGCGGGCGTGTCGCTGATGCGGATCAGGGTGAGCCAGCCGACGGTCAGCCCGAGAAGCGCCGCACCGACATAGATGATCACCGCTGGCAGCCACGCGAACATGCCCTGCAGCAGGAAGACCAGGACGATCCAGCTAAGGGCGAAGGCGACGAAGGCGCCGGCATAGGGGCGGAACGCCGTAAAGGTCAGGCCCGCCAACACCGCGCCGCCGAGCGCGGCAACGGCCGGCTGGCCGAGGGCGGGCAGCAGCGTGCCGATCAGGGCGAAGGCAAGGTAGCCCAGGGCAAACATGACGATCGCATTGGCAATGCGTGCCGCCAGCACAATGGCGGCAGGATAGTGCCCGGTCAGGGTGCGCTGGCGAGTGGCCCAGACACCAATAGCAATGGCGGCGACGAGGCAGATGCCGAAAGCCACCGCAACCCAGATGAACTCGTGGTCCGGCAAGGGTTTGGGCACCATGATGCCGCGCTGATTGACATAGACTCCCAAGGGCAGCAGGAAGCTATCGCGCACGGCCGGCATGGCCTTGAGCACCGCGAAATACCAGAAGAAGAGCTGCAGCAGCAGGGGGATGTTGCGGATGGTCTCGATATAGACCGTAGCCACACGGGCGATCAGCCAGTTGGAAGATAGGCGCGCGATGCCAAGGGCAAAGCCGATGATCGTAGCAAAGAAGATGCCGATCACGGCGACAACCAGCGTATTGAGCAGGCCGGCGAGAAAGGCCTCCCAATAGAGCGACGTGCGGCTCCAGGGGATCAGCGTGAAGCTGATATCGAAACCAGCGGTGCGGAACAGGAAATCGAAGCCGGTGGTCTTGTTCTGGGCGGCGAGGTTCTGGGCGGTGTTGAGAATGATCCAGCCGAAAAAGGCGATCACCGCCGCCGCAACGAGAACTTGGTAGATAATGCCCCGGATTACCGGGTCATTCACCAAGGAGCTGCGCGGCGCTCTGGTGCCGAGGGTTTCTTGCATGGCCATGTGGCATGCGGTCCTTTCATGATGAACCCGGGTTGCAAAAGGATATGGAAGCACAAGGCAGTCGGCCCTGCATGGCAGAAAAACCAAATCTTCCGGCAACCCAATAGTCGGTTCGAATCAAAACCGGCGCTTTCGTGGGAAAGCGCCGGCTGGTTACTTCAAGGCTTAGCGGATCGGCGGGGCGTACTGCAGACCGCCATCGGTCCACAGCGCATTGAGGCCACGCTCCAGCCCGATAGCGGTGTCGGGACCGACATTGCGGTTGAAGGCTTCGCCGTAGTTACCCACGAGCTTGATGATCTGGTAGGCCCAGTCCTTGGTCAGGCCGATCGGGGTGCCGAAATCGCCTTCAACGCCGAGCAGGCGCTTGATGGCAGGATTGTCCGAACCCAGCATTTCATCGACATTGGCGGAGGTTACGCCCAGTTCTTCAGCTTCAAGCAGGGCGAAATAGGCCCAGCGGTTGATGTTGAACCACAGATCGTCGCCCTGGCGCACCACGGGACCAAGCGGCTCCTTGGAGATTATCTCGGGCAGGATGATGTGCTCGTCGGGATTGGCGAACTTGGAGCGCTCGGCAGCAAGCGCCGAAGCATCGGTGGTATAGACGTCGCAACGGCCATCTTCATAGGCCTTCACCACTTCGTCCTGATCAACAAAGACGACGGTGTTGAATTCGAGATTGTTGGCCGCGAAGTAGTCGGCGGCGTTGAGTTCGGTCGTGGTACCCGATTCGATGCAGATGGCAGCGCCCGAAAGGTCCGTGGCCGCAGCGATGCCATCGGCCTCGCGCACCATGAAGCCCTGGCCGTCATAATAAATCGTGCCGATGAACTTGATGCCCAGATCGGTATCGCGGCTCATGGTCCAGGTGGTGGTACGCGACAGGATATCGATTTCGCCGGCGGACAGGGCGGCAAAGCGCTCCTGGGAGGTCAGGGGCGTGTAGCGGACGGCTTCGGCGTCGTTGAAGATGGCGGCAGCCACGGCGCGGCAGAAGTCGACCTCGAGGCCGGCCCACTTGTTGTTGGCGTCCGGTGCCGAGAAGCCGGCAACACCGCCGGTAACGCCGCATTGAACATAGCCCTTGGCTTTAACGTCGCCGAGCGTATCGGCGTAGGCGGCAGTTGCTGTGAGGCCAAAAGCGGCAGTCACAGCGAACTTGACGAGCGTCTTGTGCATTCGGTTGCCTTTTGTTTCCTGACTAGTGTCCCACAGCTCGTTCGGCGCAGGCGCCCGGCTCTGGTTGCACCGCCGCTTGGTTGGGCGGCTTTGATGCTGATATGCATCGAACCGACTAAAGCCATTTGCGTCAAGAGCCCAAGCTAGCTCTCCCGCGATGATTTGGCGTATATTTAGTCAGAACAGCGATTTGACGTGGAAGTGAGCATAGATGCATCGCCAAAATTCACCGGACGAGACGCCGAAACTGTCCGTCGAAACCTTGCTCACCCATGCTGGCCGCTCGCCCGAGGATCAGTTCGGGTTTGTGAATACCCCGGTTTATCGCGGTTCAACCGTACTGTTCAACAGCCTGGCAGATCTAGAAGCCCAGGAGCAGCGCTTCTTGTATGGTCGCGCGGGAAATCCGACCACCGCAGGCGTTGAAGCTGTCGTCACGGCGCTGGAAGGCGCGCATCGCACGCTCCTGCTCCCCTCGGGCCTTGCTGCCATCACCGTGGCGCTCCTGGCCTGCGTCAAGGCGGGTGATGATGTGCTGATTTCGGACAGCGCCTATGATCCGGTGCGCAAGTTTGCCGATGGCTTTCTCGCGCGAATGGGGGTGACAGCGCGCTATTATGATCCGCGGATTGGGGCGGGTCTTGCCGCGATGATGCAGCCTAACACCAAGGCGGTGCTGGCGGAAAGCCCGGGATCACTGACCTTCGAGGTGCAGGATCTGCCGGCGCTCGCAAAGGTGGCCCATGACGGGGGGGCGCGGCTGCTGGTGGACAATAGCTGGGCTAGCCCGCTTTATCATCAGCCGCTAGCGCTGGGCGCTGATATCGTCATGCATGCCGGCACCAAGATGTTTGTGGGCCATTCCGATGCGTTTGCCGGCACGATTTCCACCACAGAAGCCGTTTGGGCCGATGTGTTGAAGACACGCACACTGCTGGGCTTTTTCACCTCCGGGGACGAAGCCTTCCTTGTGGCACGGGGTTTGCGCACGCTGGCGATTCGAATGGCGGAGCACCAGAAGCGGGCCCTAGAGATGGCGCGCTGGCTCGAGGAGCAGCCTGAGGTGGCGGCGGTATTGCATCCGGGCCTGCCCAGCCACCCCGACCATGCGCTGTTCCAGCGCGATTTTACCGGCTCGGGGAGCCTGTTCAGCATTGTGCTGGCCCCTGCCCCGCGCGCGGCCCTCGCCGCGTTCGTTGATGGGTTGTCGCTGTTTTCGATGGGCTATTCCTGGGGCGGGTATGAAAGCCTTTGCCTGCCGATCAAGCCGGCTGGGAGCCGCACGGCGGTGCCGTGGACGCAGAAGGGCAGTATGTTGCGGCTCCATATCGGGTTCGAGTCGATCGATGATCTGAAGGCGGATCTCGCGCGGGCACTGGAGCGCTATAGCGCCGCGCGGTGAACCAAATCGCGTGATACACGATTAGTGTGAAATGAGGGGCACGGGTGCCTTGCCCTTTGCGCCGGAACAGGCTAACCACTGCCCGGCGATCTCGGAGTGTAGCTCAGCCTGGTAGAGCACCGGTTTTGGGAACCGGGGGTCCAAAGTTCGAATCTTTGTACTCCGACCATCGCACCGCATAGTCTTGAGGTTGTTCCATGACCGCTCGCATCTACCGTCCTGCCCGTAGCGCGACGCAATCGGGCAAGGGCAAGTCCAAGCAGTGGGTCCTGGTGCATGAGCAGGCAACGCCCCGCTCGATCGAAGGACTGATGGGCTATACCAGCTCAGCCGATACGCGCCAGCAGATCCGCCTGTCGTTTGAGACCCTGGAAGCGGCCGAAGCCTATGCGCAAAAGAATGGCATCGCCTATTCAGTGCAGCCGGCCCATGAGCCCACCGTCAAGCGCGTGAGCTATCCCGACAATTTCCGCCACGACCGCAAGGCTCCCTGGACGCACTAGGCGTTCCATTGCCGACGGGGTGTTGGCTGCCCCTGCCAGTGATGGCGGGGGTTTTTGCACGCCCGTCTGGTTTGGTTTTTTGATGCGCGGTCTAGGCGGGTAGTCGTTGGGAAGCTTTCCCGAGGCATCTCGGGATGGGCCCCGGCTCAAGGCCGGGGTGACAGGTGTGGGTGGGGTTAGCGCGGTGCGCCACCCCGGCTGGTAGGCCTAGCGGGGCGTACGGCCCTGGCTCAGGCGTCGCGTGCCAGCTCCAGGCCTTCTCACACTTCGCTGAGCCTGGTCCACTTGCCGTCATTGCGGCTTGATTGCACCGAAGCGGTGATGAACTGCATGCCTTCGACGCCATCGGCGAGGCTCGGGAGCAGGCCTTCGTAAGCTTCCCCGTTGCCGCGGATCACTTCGGCGAACTGGCTGTAGAGCGTGGCGAAGGCTTCCAGATACCCCTCGGGGTGGCCGGAAGGGATGCGCACATTCATGGTGGAGGCAGCGACCTGGGAGATGGCGCCGCCGCGGGTCAGCAGCTGGCGCGGCTTACCGAACTCGGAAAACCACATGTAGTTGGGGTTGTCCTGCCGCCATTCGAGGCCGCCCTTGTCGCCATAGACGCGCAGTTGCAGGCCGTTTTCATTGCCGACGGCGACCTGGCTAGCCCAGAGCATGCCGCGGGCGCCGCCGGCGAAACGCAGCATGATATGGACGTTATCGTCGAGCTTGCGGCCGGGAACGAAGCTGGTCAGGTCGGCCGACACGGCTTCGGTCTCCAGCCCGGTGACGAAGCGCAGGAGATTATAGGCGTGGGTGCCGATATCCCCGATGGCGCCGCCAGCGCCTGAGCGCTCGGGGTCGGTGCGCCATTCGGCGCCCGGTGCGGTGCCGGATTGCTCGACAGGCTCGGTTAGCCAATCCTGCGGATACTCGGCCTGGATGACGCGGATCGTGCCCAGAGCGCCTGATTCCACCAGTTCACGAGCCTGCCGGATCAGGGGATAGCCGGT
This sequence comes from Devosia sp. Z6_126, assembly GCF_058133495.1. Lineage (NCBI taxonomy): Bacteria > Pseudomonadati > Pseudomonadota > Alphaproteobacteria > Hyphomicrobiales > Devosiaceae > Devosia > Devosia sp. Z6_126. Next base: position 630,976 of record NZ_JBYUNO010000002.1, read on the forward strand.
GTAGTTGTGGGTGAGCAGAAACTTGGCTGATTTGGCCGGCTTGATTTCGGCAAGCTTGCGCGCATCCTCGAGGGTCGAGGTGATCGGCTTGTCGCAGATGACGTGGATGCCGGCCTCGAGAAAGGCCTTGGCCGGGGCGAAATGGAGATGGTTGGGGGTGACGATCGAGACCGCTTCGATGCCGTCGGGACGAGCCGCTTCGGCGCGGGCCATGTCCTCAAAGCTGGTATAGATGCGGTCAGGTGCGAGCCCCAAATTGCGCCCGGATTCCTGGGCGACTTCGGGGCGCGACGAGAGCGCGCCGGCCACCAGTTCATAGTCACCATCGATGCGCGAAGCGACGCGGTGCACATAGCCGATAAAGGCTCCCTTGCCGCCGCCAACCATGCCCAGGCGAATGCGCCTTGCGCCGTTTTCAGCCATGAAATGCCTCCCCTTGTTCTTTGATTACTGTGTTCGGGGGCGATACCCCCACCCAGCCTCCCCCAAAAGGGGGGAGGTGATGGGCCCTTAATGAGCCATGTGAGGTCGCGGAGCTTTACTCGAGCCCAAGCATGCGCCGGTTGGCCGCCTGATCAGTGCCAGCAGCGGCAAAATCGTCAAAGGCGCGCTCAGTGACGTGGATGATGTGGTGTTTGATGAACTCGGCGCCTTCGCGCGCCCCATCCTCGGGGTGCTTGAGGGCGCATTCCCATTCGAGCACCGCCCAGCCGGCGAAGTCATATTGCGCCATCTTGGAGAAGATCGAGGCGAAATCCACCTGCCCATCCCCCAGCGAACGGAAGCGCCCTGCCCGGTTGATCCAGCTCTGGTAGCCCCCATAAACGCCCTGGCGGCCGGTCGGGTTGAACTCGGCATCCTTGACGTGGAACATGCGGATGCGCTCGTGGTAGATGTCTAGGTATTCGAGATAATCGAGCTGCTGCAGCACGAAGTGGCTGGGATCGTAGAGCAGGTTGGCACGCGGGTGGTTGTTCACCCGCTCGAGGAACATCTCGTAGGTGACCCCGTCATGCAGATCCTCGCCCGGGTGGATCTCGTAGCAGACATCGACGCCCGCCTCGTCGAACGCGTTGAGGATGGGCGTCCAGCGGCGCGCGAGCTCGTCAAAAGCTTCCTCGACAAGGCCGGCCGGGCGCTGCGGGAAGGGGTAAAGGAACGGCCAGGCGAGCGCGCCCGAGAAGGTCGCGTGTTCGGTCAGGCCCAGGTTCTGCGAGGCCTTGGCGGCCCACAGCATCTGCTGCACGGCCCATTCCTGGCGCGCCTTGGGATTGTTGTGCACCGAAGCGGGGGCAAAGCCATCCAGCATGGTGTCGTAGACGGGATGGGCGGCGACGAGGTGACCCTGAAGATGGGTCGAGAGTTCGGTGATCTCGACGCCGTTCTCGCGGGCGATGCCGGCGATTTCATCGGCATAGGTCTTGGAGGTCGCGGCCTTTTCCAGATCGATCATGGCGCCAACGCCGGTCGGGACCTGTACGCCCTTGTAGCCCAGCCCCGCCGCCCAGGCGCAGATGCTGCCGAACTCATTGAAGGGGGCGGTGTCGCCGGCGAACTGGGCCAGAAAAATGGCTGGACCCTTGATGGTGCGCATGAAGTTTCTCCTCGATTATCCGTTCCCAAGCCGGGCAAGTCATGTCGCCAGCTCGGGCTCCCCAGATGCAATCGGCGGCACGCGGCCGCCGATCCTCGTTGGTGTTACGCTATCGCCCGCGGCGACGGTGTCAAGCCGACGCCTTGAGCAGCGCCTGGGCCTGTTCGGGCTTGAGCGCCTCGGGCCGCTCGCAAGTGGTGGCGAGCGTCAGTACCTGCCCGCTTTCCCCGGCCTTGAGCAGCGAGGTCATGACGTCAACGGCATGGAGCGCGACATCCAGGCCACAACGCGCGCGATAGCCGCCCTCGATTGAGGCCATCATGTCAGCAAGGCCCGCCGTGCGGTAATTGGCGCGCGGATTGGGCTTATCCTGATCCTGGTTGACCTTGCCGAAGGGATGATCCCAGGGCGTGACCGTGGTCTTGGTGCCTTCGATATCGGTGGTGACGAGTTCGCCGCCAAAGAAGTTGGGATCGGGCAAATAAATCGTGCCTTCGGTGCCATAGAGCTCGATATTGTGGTGGCCGTGGCTGGCCACGTCCCAGCTGGCGCCCATGGTGACGATGGCGCCGTTGTGGAACTCGAGCACGCCATGAACCGTGGTGGGGGTGCCAACCTTGATCTTGGTGCCCTGGTAGGGACCGGGTGCCGTCACTTCACGCTCGGTGCGCGCCATGTTGGTGAAGGCGGAGACGCGCTTGACCGGGCCGATCAGGTGGATGAGGTCGGTCACGTAATAGGGGCCGACATCGAGCACCGGGCCGGCGCCAACCTGGAAGAAGAAATCAGGATTGGGATGCCAGTGCTCCATGCCGCGGCTCATCACATGGGTGGTGCCGCTCATGATGCGCCCGAGGGCACCGGAATCAATGATGTCGCGCGCCTGTTGATGGGCGCCGCCCAGGAAGGTATCGGGCGCGCTGCCAACCAGGAGATTGCGCTCGTCCGCGGCCTTCTTGAGCGCGAGGCCTTCTTCGAGCGAGAGCACGAAGGGCTTTTCGGAATAGGCGTGCTTGCCGGCCGAAACGATGTCCATGGACACCGAATAATGGGTCGAAGGGATGGTCAGATTGACGATCACGTCGAGTTCGCTGTTCTTGAGCAGCTCGTCGGGCGTCTGGGCGGCGACACCGAACTCCTCGGCGCGCTTGCGGGCGGCTTCGGGGATGATGTCGGCAACCGCGCGCACTTCGAGCCCCTTGAACAGGGGGGCGAGGCGCAGATAGGCGCTCGAAATATTGCCGGCACCCATGATGCCGACGCCAAAGGTCTTGGCCATAGCGGTTACTTCCAGTTCTTGGCGGTAGCGATGGAGCGGCGAGCAAAGCGCTCGGCGTCGGAAGGCTTGTCGTGCTCGGCGACGAAATACTGGGCCTTGGTGCGGCTGGTGACCTCGTTGATCAACTGGTCCCAGTTGAGGACGCCAAAGCCGACATCGGCCCAGCCGTCTTCATCGGTGGCTTCCCCGGCCGGGGCAATGTCCTTGACGTGCACGGCGGTGATGCGGTCGCCATAGCGGTCGAACCACTGCACAGGGTCAGCCTTGCCGCGGGCGATCCAGGCAACGTCCGCTTGCCATTCCAGCGCGGGGGCAGTTTCGAGGATGATTTCCATCGGGGTGCGGCCGCTGGTGGTGGGCACAAATTCGAAATCGTGGTTGTGCCAGCCAAAGCCATAGCCTTCACGAGTGAAGGTTTCCCCCAGACCCGCAAGGGTTTCAGCCAGCTCGACCCACTTGCTTTCGTCTTCGCTGCGCCCTTCAGGGCCGATATGGGGGCAGTAGAGGCGCTTGACGCCAAGGGTTTCGGCGGTCTTGAGCGCCGTATCGGTGTCCTGCAGCTGAGCAAGACCGAAATGGCCGGTCGGCATGGACAGGCCATTGCGCTTGAACTTTTCCGCCAGTGCGGGCGCATCGGCGTAAAGACCGCCATAGCCTTCCACCTGGGTGTAGCCGAGAGCCGCCAGCTTGGCGAGGAAGTCATCGAGATCGGGGTAGTTGCGGGCGCTATAAAGCTGGAATGACAACTCGGTCATTGGGGCCTCTTGTTCGAAAAATCTGGCGTGAATAGGGGGCCCCGCCGGACGGCGGAGCCGAAGCGGTTGTCAGAGCCGGTTGGTGCTCTGGGTATCGAAGATGGAGCCACGAGCCGGATCAAAGCCAACGAGCAGCTTCTGGCCGACATGAAGCTGCACATCGCTATCGGCGCGGAAAGTGACGGGGTGGCTGGCAATCCGCGTCCAGGCGAGCGTGTCCGAGCCCATCGGCTCGACGATCTCGATCTCGACTTCGGTGGAGAAGGGCATCGTGGCGGCGACATCGCCAAGCACGATATGCTCGGGCCGCACGCCCAGCACGGTCTTGGTGGTGCCTTGCGGAGCGGCCGCAAAGTCATAGGTGCCCATGGAAACCCGGGTGCCGTCTTCGGCCACGAAGAAGGGCTGCTCGCCGGCATGAAGCGTTCCGTTGATGAAGTTCATCGAGGGCGAGCCGATAAAGCCAGCCACGTAGAGGTTCACGGGCTTGTTGTAGATGGTGTGCGGATCGGCCAGTTGCTGGATTTCGCCGCTCCGCATGATGGCGATGCGGTCGGCCAGGGTGAGCGCCTCGATCTGGTCGTGGGTGACGTAGATCATGGTGTTCTTGAGCCGCTGGTGGAGCCGCTTGATCTCGACACGCAAATCGCTGCGCAGCTTGGCATCGAGATTGGACAGCGGCTCGTCGAAGAGGAACACGTCCACGTCGCGCACCAGTGCCCGCCCGATGGCGACGCGCTGGCGCTGACCGCCCGACAGATTGGCGGGCTTGCGCTGCAGCAGCGGCTCGATCTGGAGGATCTCGGCGGCGCGGGCGACGCGGCGCTGGATTTCATCCTTGGGCATGCCGGCGACGCGCAGGCCAAAGGACAGGTTCTTTTCCACGCTCATCTGCGGATAAAGCGCATAGGACTGGAACACCATGCCGATGCCGCGGTCCTTGGGTTCAGACCAGGTGACGTTCTTGCCGCCAATGAAAATCTGGCCGCCCGAGACATCGAGCAATCCGGCGATGCAATTGAGCAAGGTGGACTTGCCGCAGCCGGAGGGCCCGAGCAGGACAATGAACTCGCCCTGCCCCACTTCGAGGTCGAGGCTCTTGAGCACCGGCACGGCGCCGAAGTTGAGCGTCAGGTCCTTGATGGAAACACTGCTTTGCATTGCTTTATCCCTTCACCGCGCCAGCGGCGATGCCGCGCACGAACCATTTGCCCGAGACGAAATAAACGATCAGCGGTACCGCTGCCGTCAGGATCGTCGCGGCCATGTTGACATTGTATTCGCGCACGCCCTGGGCCGAATTGACGATGTTGTTGAGTTGCACGGTCATTGGATTGTTCTGCGTGCCGGCAAAGACCACGCCAAACAGGAAGTCGTTCCAGATACCGGTGACCTGGAGGATGATCGCCACGGCAAAGATGGGCAGCGACATCGGCACCATGATCTGGAAGAAGATGCGCCAGAACCCGGCCCCATCGACGCGAGCCGCCTTGAACAACTCCTGGGGCAGCGAAGCGAAGTAGTTGCGGAACAGGAGTACGAGGATGGGCATGCCGAACACGGTATGCACCAGGATCACGGCCCAGAGCGTGCCGAAGATCTTGAGCTCGCGGGTGATCATCACCATGGGGTAGAGCATTACCTGATAGGGGATGAACGAGCCCAGCAGCAGGCAGGTGAAGAAGAACTCCGAGCCCTTGAAGCGCCAGTTGACGAGCGCATAGCCACTGACGGCGGCCACGAAGACCGAAACGACGGTGGAGGGCAGCGTAATCTTGACCGAGTTCCAGAAGCCGGGCGCCAGACCGTTACAGGTCAGGCCCGTGCAGGCGCTGGTCCAGGCCTTGACCCAGGGCTCGAAGGTGACTTCGAGCGGCGGGGCGAAGATGTTGCCGAGACGGATCTCGGGCAGGCCCTTCACCGAGGTCATGATCATCACGTAGAGCGGCAGCAGGTAATACAGAGCCGCAACGATGATGATGCCGTAGATGATGATGCGGGTTGGCGTGAAAAACGGACGGGGGCGAGGACCAAAGGGCTCGGCGGGAGCGGCAATAGTGGCCATGGTGTTCTCCTAGCGCGCCTTCTTGGGTCCGAATTCGATGACGATCCAGGGGATCAGGATCACGAACACGGCCGCAAGCATCACTGTCGAGGCCGCCAGGGCCTGGCCCAGATTGCCAGCGTTGAACATGTAGTTGATGACGTATTTGGCAGGCACTTCGGAGGACAGGCCGGGGCCGCCATTGGTGAGTGCCACAACGAGGTCATAGGTGCGCACAAGGCCCGAGCCCACGATCACCAGCGTGGTGACGATGACGCCGCGCATCATGGGCAGCACGATCTGGAGGTAAGTGCGCCAGGTGGGAATGCCATCGACGCGCGCGGCCTTCCAGATTTCCTCGTCCACCCCGCGCAGGCCGGCCAGCATCAGCACCATGACAAAGCCGGTGCCATGCCAGGTACCCGCGATCATAAGTGCATACAGCACCATGTCGGTATTGGTGATCCAGTCGAAGGTGAAGTTGGTCCAGCCGAGGCCCCGCATCGTGGATTGCAACCCCAGCGTGGGGTTCATGATCCACTGCCAGACAAGGCCCGTGACGATGCCCGAGAGGGCAAAGGGATACAGAAAGATGGTGCGGAAGCCGCTTTCAAAGCGGATCTTCTGGTCCATCAACACGGCGAGCAGGAAGCCCACAACCATGGTGAAGACCAGCGAGAAGATGCCATAGGTCAACAGATTGGTGGCCGAGATGCGCCAGCGCCGGGCGGCAAAGAGGCGCTCATATTGTTCCCAGCCGATAAAGGCGCCATTGGGCAGCGCGCGTGAATCGGTAAACGAAAACCAGACGCTCCAGAGCGTGCAGCCGATAAACACCACCAGCACGATCACCACCATGGGTGTCGCCGCAATCTTGGCGCTGATATTGCGCACAAACAAATTGTGCAGGAATCCTGGTGGCTTGTCGGCCGCCACCGGCCGACCCAGAGCACCAGCGTGCCGGATGTCGGTCATAGCGCTTCCCCTTTAGCGAAAACTTGGGCGAAGCGGCCAAGGAGCCGCCCGCCGCGCCGGTGGGGACCGCCACAGGCGGCCCCCGTTCGGCAGGACCAGCTTAGTTGGCGGACTCGATGATCGAAGCGTATTCTTCGATGTAGTCGTCAACCGAGAAGCTCTTGTCGGCGAAGAATTCCTGGTTGAGGTCGTCCAACTGCTGCTGGGTGTCGCTCGAGTTCAGGGTTTCGCCGGAAGGCAGCAGGCCTTCGGGGCTCTGGAGGATCGCGATGGCCTTCTGCATGCAGGGATTGGCCGTCGACAGGTCGATATCGGTGCGGATGGGCATGGAGCCCTTCTTGAGGTTGAACGCCACCTGGGCTTCCTTGCTGACCAGCAGCTTGGCGAGCTCCACCTGAGCATCCAAAACGTCCTGCGAGGTGCCCTCTGGCAATTGCGGGAAGTAGAAGGCGTCGCCGCCACCCTCGATGCGCTGGGTCAGACCCAGGCCGGGCAGGCATTCATAGTCTTCGCCAGGAACGGCGCCGGCAACCTGCAGGTCGCCCTGGATCCAGTCGCCATGGATGTTGGCGGCAGCTTCGCCGGCAATCAGCTGATTCGCGACGTCGCCGAACTGTGGCACGACTTCAGCCGGGTCAACAGCATCGCGGATGGTGGCCCAAGCTTCGGCAACCTTGCGGAACTCGGGGCCACGAACGGCTTCGGCGTCGTGTTCGCCCCAAACCTTTTCGTAGAGTTCGGGACCACCAACGTCAGCCAGCAACACACCGGGAATGCCGTTCAGCGGCCAGCCAGCAGCAAGGCCGAAGGGGATGACGCCAGCTTCACGCAGCTGGGGAATGGCCGCGGCATATTCATTCCAGTCCTTGGGAACAGGAATCCCAGCCGTTTCGAAGGCCTTGGTGCTGAGCCACAGCCAGTGCCAGGAGTGGATATTGACCGGCACGCAATAGATCTTGCCTTCATAGGTGCAGGCATCAAACAGCCCGGGATCGGCGTAGAATTCCTTCCAGCCCTCTTCTTCGGCAATGGGAGTGAGGTCGCGGATCAGGCCGGCCTGGATGAGGCCTTCGGCATCGCGGCCGGTGTTCATCTGGGTGGCGCCCATCGGATTGCCGCCCAGGATGCGGCTGATGATGACGGGGTTGGCGCCGGTGCCCGAACCAGCCAGGGCGCTATCGACCCATTTATTGCCGGTCGCGTCGAACAAGCGCGCAAACTCTGCCACGGCAGCGGATTCACCGCCTGAAGTCCACCAATGGGTGACTTCCAGCTCTGCAGCCATTGCGGCAGTCGAGCTCATCAAGGCAGCCGCCATCGCGGCAGCCACGGTAAACTTTGTCATCGATGCATCCTCCCAAGGATCCTGGAGCGAACCGCTCCGCAAATCTGCCAGCCGCAAGGTTATCTTCTTGTGAGATATCCCGAGCTGGCCGCGTTTAAATCGATTTCATTGGCGTTCATGAGACCTCTGCAATCGATTGCATTAGTTTCATACACGTACCTCATTGCTGTCAAGGTGCATTTGAACTCGGAGCGAAAACCCGGAAAACCCGGCTCTTGCGAGCAGGAGCGTAGGGGCACCGTCTGCCGGGATCGACAAAATTGCGCGTGGTGACTGCTGTCGCGACGCCCCGTACAAAGATGGATGCGCCGGAGACCAAGAGGCGGGTTTTTTTCTGGCCGAAATCGGGTAAAGGAGGGCTTGGCCGAGGTCCCGTAGCTCAGCTGGATAGAGCAGCAGCCTTCTAAGCTGTTGGTCGCAGGTTCGAGTCCTGCCGGGATCGCCAATTTCACCAGATTTTGCGAGCACACTCCCCTGCAGGACTTGGCGCTCCGCGCGTTGACCTTTTTCAACAGCAAGTGAGCGCGGGGAACTACGCTAGGTCATTGGCATTGGTCTCAACCAGAGGAGATCCTAGAATGGCCATTTCGACAATCGACCGCATCCCTGACCCGCTCATCGACCGGTTTGATTTGGATGAACTGCCCCGCGTGGCGCCTTGGGTTTATGACGAGATTACGTCGATTGGCGTAAACGAGGTCAGGGACACGATTGCAGATATGGGGGAGGATCCAACCGAGTCTCTGCTCATGCGCACTTGGGTGGAAGCGGTGACACAGCACCGATCAAAGGTTTGGCGAGCGCTGGCCCAGGCTTGACCGCTCCTGGCTTGGCCAAATCGGACCGAACCGGCGTCTAATTCCGGATCGCAATTCGGCTGAGCTGCTTTAGCGGAAAAATCTCAGCACCGTGGAACGTTAGGAGCTCGTTTAGGTTAACAGGCCATGCTGAGTTACGGCTGCAAGGCCTGCGTGAGGAGTATCCCGGAATGTCCGAATTGTATGTGTGCGCCACTCTGGCGATTGCCGCTTACTCGACCTGGCTGTTTTTCGAGCTTACCGGCGACCGATCCGACCAGCAGTAACACGGAACTGCCGGTGCCGCTGACAGGCGGGGCGTGCGGACGAATTCATTAAGCCGTTCACGCGGTGCATGTCTAGGCTGGGGCTGATCTCATGTTCGAGGATCGGATCGGCTTCAGCGGGCTTGGCCAGTCCAACTGCTGCTCAGTCCAGTGCAGGGTTCGGTTGAATCCCCTCGGATCAGCATTCTCGCTTTAGCGCACGGCCCTGCCGGGATCGCCACGCGCCGCAACTTCGGTGCTCATGGTAAGGGCCGGGAGGGGGTGGTGTCCCCTCCCCGCACAATCGCGAAACAGCGCCGCCGCTACTTCTCGATAACAAGGCCCGCCAGGGCATCGAGGTTGTCGGGCAGCGGGGTGGTGCCGGGCTGGACGCCGTTCTTAGACAGAATATAGGCCGTCAGTTCGGCATAGGTTTTGTCGCTCAGGCGACCCGGGCGGTCGGGCGGCATGGCCGTCTTGATGAAGCCAAACAGACCATCGGCGGTGAAACCGAAATAGGTGCCTTCAAAATTGCTGCCGCGCAGGGGCGGACCACCAAACTCGCCATCGTCGAGATTGGCACCATGGCAATCCAGACAGCTCTTTTGATATTCCGCGCGTCCAGCATCGGCCTGGGCGGCAGTGAAGCTTGCCTTGGGCAGGTCTTCCTGGGCATTGGCCAGTGTTCCAGACAAGGCGAGTCCGGCCATTGCCGCCGAGATGGCGAAGGTACGAAGCAGCATCGAAATTCTCCTCAGAGCGTCACAGGCTAGTTGCCGGGCTTGGTTACCCGGTCTGGGCAAACTCAAGCGTGAAGCAAACGGCTGCGCAGGACAACAAGTTTATTTGTGATGCGGCGCGGGTTTACCGCCGGGCCTAGGAGTCGCAGGTGAGCTTCATACTTTAGTTGAATGCGACGCCGGGTGGACTTGCTGCGGCAGGCCGCCGCAGCCGCCGACGAGCACGGCCCATGGCCCGGCACAGAGGGGTTTGCGCCCGAATCACCCCCGTCGATATTGCCGTCCGCGCCCACACGGAATGGCGATCACGCTTAGCCTGACCAAGGTTGACGGCTCCAAGTAACGGGGCGCATGATCGGTGTAACGCTGCCAAACCATTGCGTCGCGAGGGCACAAAGCCCGTGACGAAAATCGGGCTTTCAGCGTCTACGGAGGAAATACTCAAATGCAAAAGCGGTTACTGCTCGCCTCATCAGCGCTCGCGAGCTCATTGCTTGTTCTTGCCTCGGGCATTGTTCATGCCCAGGAAACGCCGTCCCGGCTCGATAGCTACACCCCGGTGACCGACGAAACGTTGTTGAACCCCGCCGATGGCGACTGGCTGCACTGGCGCCGCACCTATGACGGCTGGGGCTATAGTCCACTCGAGCAGATCAACAAGGACAATGTCAGCAACCTGACCGTGGCCTGGACCTGGTCGCTGACCCCGGGCGCGACCGAAACCACGCCGATCGTTCACGACGGCATTCTTTACGTGCACAACAACCTCGACAAGGTCCAGGCGCTCGACGGCGCTACCGGTGACCTGCTCTGGGAATATGTGCGCGATCTGCCTGAGGACGTTGTCGCGGCTGGCACCGGCAACACGGCCACCAAGCGCAACATGTCGATCTACGAGGACAAGATCATCCTCGCGACATCGGACACTCATATCATCGCGCTCGACGCCAAGACCGGCCAGGTCGTGTGGGACGTGCAGCCTGCGGACTGGAACAAGGGCTGGCGCTATTCAGCTGGTCCGCTGATTGCCGACGGCGTGGTGATCCAGGGCATGACCGGTTGCGGCAATGCCCAGCCTGGCGGCTGCTTCATCACCGGACACGACCCCTCAACGGGCGAAGAAAAGTGGCGCTTCTACACCATTGCTCGCGATGGCGAAGCCGACAAGACCTGGAACGGCATACCGCTCGAAAGCCGCTTTGGCGCATCGGTGTGGCTGGCCGGGACCTATGATCCGGAAACCAAGACCGTGTTCAGCGGCGTGGGCCAGCCTTATCCCTGGATCGCCGAGATGAGCGGCCTGCTGCCGGCATCCGAGGAAGAAGGCGTCACCAATGACGCGCTTTACAGCGACTCGACCCTGGCCCTCGATCCGCAGACGGGCGAGCTCAAGTGGCACCACCAGTATCTCAAGAACGACACCTGGGATCTGGACTATATCTATGAGCGCATCCTGATCGATCTTCCCCATGATGGTACCGATCGCAAGCAGGTCGTGACAGCCGGCAAGCTGGGCATCATCGAATCGCTGGACCGCGAATCGGGTGAATGGCTCTGGGCCAAGGAAACCGTGCCGCAGAACGTGGTCGCTTCCATCGACCAGGAAACCGGCGAAAAGACCATCAACCCTGATTCCATCCCGAAGATCGGCGAAACCACGCTCAACTGCCCGGCTGACCCCGGTGGCCGCGCTTGGCCAGCAACGGCTTACAGCCCGCGCACGCAGATGCTTTATCTGCCGCTCAACGAGTACTGCTCGAACACCACGCCGCAGCCGCTTGACGCCGGCCAGATCTATACCGGTGGTGGTCGTGCGACCTTCTCGCGTATTCCGGTTGACGGCAGCGACGGCAATATCGGCCGCGTGGATGCCGTAAGCATGGTTGACCAGGAAACCGCTTGGTCGCATCGCCAGCGCGCACCGATCGTCTCGGCCGTGCTGCCCACAGCAGGCGGCGTCGTGTTCGCCGGTGACTGGAACCGCTGGTTCTATGCGTTCGACGACGAGTCGGGCGACGTGCTCTGGAAGATGCGCACCAACAACGCGATCAACTCCTTCCCCGTCAGCTACGAAGCCGATGGCAAGCAGTATGTCGCGGTTGCCGTGGGTAACGGCTCGAGCATGGCGCGCTCGGTAGCGACGCTGACGCCCGAACTGGTCGTGCCGACCGCTGGCTCGGTGCTCTGGGTGTTCGCCCTGCCTGACGCCGCAGCAGGTGCTGCCGACACGCAAGCTGCCGCAAACTAGGCAGTTGGACGCGGGCGCTTCGGCGCCCGCGGTTTTTCTTGAGGAACCAACCTGATGGTTTTGCTATCCCGCCTTCGCCGCCACGGGCGGGTTCTTGCTTCGTGCCTGCTCTGTGCGGCTGCCCTTTGTGCGCCGGGACTGGCGCAGGATCGCCCCAGCCTGCCCGACCAAGAAAAGTTCGGCCGGGCCAGCGACGAGTATTCCTTCCGCTTTTGTGTTGATCCGCGTGATCCCGGATGGGAGTTCGACAAGGCGGTTGGCCTTGCCATTGCCGATAGCCTCTTGCTCGAGCCGCGCATGCATGTGGTGACCGACACCAATGAGCGCGCCGAATTCGAGGATGTGTACCGCCACCTGCTGGCCGATTGCGCGGTGTATTTCGGGTTCAAACTGTTTGCCGGCGGTTATCCCGAATGGGTGACAGTCACCCGGGCTTATTACGAAACCGGCTATGTGTTTGTGGCCAAGTCCCCTGCCCCCGCGACCCTCGGCGCCATCGCCCCGGGCCAGGCGCTTGGGGCCACGATCGGCTCTGCGGCAGATTTCCGCCTCGTGCAGTTCAACAATTCCCGCCCGGCCGGGGAGCGCTGGCGGCGTTTTCCGATGGCGACCGACACCCAGGCGCTCGACGCCGTGCTGAGCGACACTGTCGCCGCCGCCCTGGTTTGGGCACCCTCGTTTTATGCCTTGGGCAAGAGCCGCCCTGATATCGCCGCGCTCGACATCATCGCCTCTCCCAGCCCGCTCAACCTGCCGCCGGTGCCCATTGGTGGCGTCATGCTTAGCCGGGACACCTTCTTGCGCAACAATATCGACCAGGCGATTGCGGCGCTGGTGGCGGATGGCGTCGTCGATGAGTTGCTGACGCAAATCGACATGCCCGGTGCGGCACCCTCCAATCCATGACTCCTGCCGTCGAACTGCACGACCTCAGCAAGCGCTATGGCCGTCATCTGGCGCTCGATGGGGTAGGCCTGACGATCAACCGCGGCGAGGTCTTTGCCCTGCTCGGCCCCAACGGCGCCGGCAAGACCACCTTGTTGCATATCCTCTGCACCCTGCTGGCGCCCGACAGTGGCACGGCCAAGGTCGGCGGGGCCGATGTGATGCGCGACCCATTACGGGTGCGGCGCAATCTCGGCGTAGTGTTCCAGACCTCCAGCCTAGATGGACGCCTGACGGTTCGTGAAAACCTCGAGTTCCACGGCATGGTCTATGGCGTGCCCAAGGCTTTGAGGCGGGACAGGATCCAGGAAATGCTGGCGGCGGTCGAGCTTGCGGATCGCGCCAACGCATTGGTGCAGACGCTTTCGGCCGGCATGAAGCGGCGGCTCGAAATTGCCCGCGCCCTGGTGCATGACGCGCGGATCCTCGTGATGGATGAACCGACGGTGGGGCTCGACGCCCGTTCGCGCGACGCCATGTGGGACTATGTCGCCAAGCTGCGCGCTGAACGTGACCTGACCCTCATCATCACCACCCATTATGTCGAAGAGGTTGAGAACTGCGACCGGGTTTGCATTATCGACCAGGGCAAGGTGGTGGCGCTGGACACCCCACATGCGCTGAAATCGCGCTATGGCCAAGAATATATGCGGCTGCGCCCGGTGGATGCGGCGGCAGCACAGGCTATTCAGTCGCGCTATCCTGAACTGGTGACGCCTATCCCAGAAGGGCTGCTGGTTCGCATCCCACAATCGCAGTTCACGCGTGAATTCCTGGGCGAATTTGGCGATCGGCTCACCGACTTGTCCTTTGATCGCTCGAGCCTTGCTTCCGTGTTTCTCGCCATTACCGGTCGGCAACTGGAGCGCCCGGAACCCGTCACGCCCAAGCGGGAGGGACGCCGATGAGCCTGGTAGATGACTTTCCCCAAACCACACCGCTGGGGCCGCGGGCTTTGGCCAGCGGGGTGTTTGCCATTTGGCTGCGCGAGATCAAGCGGGCCGCGCGGGACAAAGGGCAATTAATCGGTGGGGTCAGCCGGCCGCTGCTCTGGGTTCTGGTACTAGGGATCGGGCTTAACCCTTATTTCCGCGGCGAGGTTTATGGCGCGGTCCGCTTTGTGATCCCATTCACCTATCTGCAGTTTATCTTCCCGGCCGTTATCGCGCTCAACATCATGTACACTTCGGTGCAATCGGCGGTGTCGCTGATCTGGGACCGCGAGTTCGGCTTCTTGCGGGAAGTGCTGGTATCGCCCATGCCACGCTCGCTGGTGCTGCTCGGCAAGGTGCTGGGCGGCGCGACGGTGGCCATGTTTCATGGCTGCCTCGTGCTGATCCTGGCGTTTTTCGTCGATGTGCCCATCGCGCCAGCCGATATCGCCATGGGCCTGCTGTTGATGTTTCTCCTGTCCTTTGGCCTGACGTCGCTGGGGATCGTAATTGCGCATCGGGTGCGCAGTTTCGAGGGCTTCGGTGTGTTTTCGAATGCCGTGATCCTCCCGCTGTATTTTCTCTCGAGTTCGGTGTTTCCGCTCGATCCAGCGCTGTCGCGGGCGCAGGCGGCGATCATCTATCCGGAATGGCTGGTGTTCCTGATCCACGCGAATCCGATGACCTATGCCGTTGATGCACTAAGGAAAAACTTCATCGGTTTCGCCCAGTTCGATCCAGCCCTGGGGCCGCTGGTGCTGGTGGGCATGTGCGTGGTCTTTTTTGGCTGGGCGCTGTTCGACTTCCGCAAGAACTGAGCCATGTTGCGCCGCCTCCTCGATATTGTGTCGCAATATGCCTGGTTAATCGGGGGAGTGGCTCTGTTGCTGGCGGTGTATTTGCTCCCGCCCGATACCTCGCTTTCGGAGGTGCGGCGCCAGGGTCTGTTGAGCGCCTGCCTGCCCGTGACGCGGCCGCCGCTCGTGACCGCTGACGAGGCGGAACCGGGGCTCGAAGTTGAACTGCTGCAGATGATTGCCGAGGAAATCGGCGTCCGGTTCCGGCCGGTCACAGTGCCCGCCATGGGTGAGGATTTTGATCTGAGCCTGTGGCGGATCAGCCGGGCGCAATGCTCGGTGGTGGGTGGTGGCACGCTCGACACAGCAGCCACCCGCGCCTTTCTGGATGTAACGCCACCATTTGGCGAGACGGGTTGGGTGGTTCTGTCCCGGGCAGCGGGCGGACTGCAGCCCGGGACGACAGTGGCGGTGCTGGCCAATGTGCCGGGTGCCGACCGGTTGGGCCTGTCGCGGTTCTTGCGCGGGAAAGGCGTTACCCCCCAGCTGGTGCGCTCGCCCGATGATCTCGCGACCGCAATTGCAGACGGTTCGGCCGATGCCGGCATTGCCGACGCGCTTTATGCCCACGCGCTGGCGCGCGAGGCTGGCTTGGTCATGACCGATCTGCCGCCGCCGCTCGGGCATGACGCTTTGGTGTTTGGCCTCTGGAAAGGGGACTTAACCCTCAAGCGCGCCATCGTTGCTGCCTTGGCGCGCATCCGTGACGACGGGCGGCTCAATGACTTGACCGTCAAGTACCTCGATTAGCCCGAACTCAGTCGATCAGCGCCAAAACCGCGGCGACGACTGGGGCCAGCCAGAGCTGGATTTTGCCGGTCGCGAACACCACAAGAATGGCAAGGCTGACCAGCAGTTGCCGCCGCTCCAGCCAGCCGGCAATTTCCGATGTCCGCCCGAGCAATGCGCTGGCCGCCAGCGGCGGCACGGGCACGAGGTTGATCAGCGCAAACAGCACGGCGCTGCCCGAAAGCGCTTGCAGACCACTGGTGACGATGGCGCCCCAGGCCAGCGAATCCATGTTGATCGCGAGGGGGATCAGCCGCTGGGCGAGCCAAGCCAACGCCAGCATGGCTAAGCTTGGGGTGAGCATGGCCGCAACTGCGCCGAGAACGGGCGGTCGCATACGTGCCGGCGTCAGGTGCAGCGGCGTCATCCACCCCAGGCCCGACACCAAGAAGGCCACAGCGCCGATTAGATCCAGATGAGCAGCAGGGTTGAGGGTGAGGCGGCCGTCTTGGGCGGGGCCTTCGTCGCCCAGCAAACGCGCGGCACCCGTAAGGGCAAATCCGTAGATGGCGAGGATTGGGACCAGCACCGCAATGCGGGTCAACAATGTCGGCAGCGTCAGGTCGAACATGCTATTCCTCCCCGGCTGGTCGAACATGGAACGGCCGGTCGGGTCAAGCGATTGCGGGCCGGTGGGACGGAGCGCCAAGGCCGCTCGTGGCCTTCTGGCCTGCGGCACAGGCGCACGCGCTGCAACTCTGTGGCTTATCAGTGCGTTGGCAACCTGGCAGCAACAGGCTCGCCGCAGGAGCCCGTAGTGCAGCACCCCGTTCAGCAGTCCCCGTCCTATTCCTGGTGGAGCCGCGAGCAGCGTCCTTATACCCCGGCCGAACTGGTGGCCGATGGTCTGGTGCATGTGTTCGGGCTGGTGGGGGCGCTTGTTGCCGGATCGTTCCTTCTGGTATTTGCCCTGACGCACACTGCGCCGGAGGCGTTTCCGGCGCTTGTGCTGTATGTGGCAACGCTGATCTGCGTGCTTGGCGTGTCGCTGGCCTATAATCTATGGCCGGTTTCGCCGATCAAGATGCACCTGGCGCGGCTCGACCAGGCCGCCATTTTCCTGTTCATCGCCGGCACCTATACGCCTTTCCTCGCGGTGCTGGGCGGCACGACCACGGGCATGGTGATGACCACCTTCGTATGGGCCGCCTCGCTGATTGGCGTGGCCCTCAAGCTGCTGGTGCCGCACCGCTTCGGGCGCCTTGCCATTCTGCTGTACCTGGCAATCGGCTGGAGCGGCATCCTGGTGTTCCAGGCGCTGGCCACCGCCCTGCCCGCCTCAACACTGTGGCTGATCCTGGCGGGCGGCGTCGTATATTCGCTCGGGATTATCTTCCACTTGTGGGAAACGCTGAGATTTCAGAACGCCTTGTGGCACGTCTTCGTGGTCGCGGGCGCCAGCCTGCACCTGTGGGCCGTGCTTGATTGCATGGTGTTCAAGCGGCTCTAGGATCAGGGCTGTGGCGCCGCCTCGATGAGGTCATGCTCGACGGTGTCACCCGGCTTGAGGCCAATCTCCTGGGAGCGCCCGCCGGGGATCTCCAGCACATAACGCACCGGAACCTGCGAGGGGATCGAAGTAGGGTCGTGCGGGCGGGCATTCACATGCACGGTTTTGACGACACCCTTGCCATCGATGAAGATCATGTCGAGCGGAATAAAGGTGTTCCGCATCCAGAATGACACCTCCCGCTCATCCACGAAGTCAAAGAGCATGCCTTCGTCATCAGCCAGTTCCTGGCGGTACATCAGGCCCTTGGCGCGGCTTTCGGGCGTATCGACGACTTCGACTTTGAAGGCGTGATCGCCGGTCGAGGTGTGGAGAACCAGTTGGCCCTCATCGCTGCAGGCCGCCAGCGGCGCGACCGCGAAGAGAGCAGCCACGAGCAGACCGGAACGGCGCACCACTTGGGCGGCAGCGGGAGGCGCGGTGAAGGCGGTAAGCATGGATGGTGATCCTAGTGCGAAGACGGTGCGTCGCCCCATCCATCGGGCCGAATCTCGGCAACCATAAGGCCCTTGGGGCCATCGCCATAGCGAACCAGCACGAACTGGCCGGGCCGCAACTCGGTGATGCCGAAGCGGCGCAAGGTTTCCATATGGACGAACACGTCAGGCGTGCCCTCGCCCGCGGACAGAAAGCCAAAGCCGCGAATGCGGTTGAACCATTTCACCTCGAGCCGGACCATGCCCGAAGTTGGCTCCACCACCACATGGGTGCGCGGCGCCGCCATCTGCGAAGGATGCCGCGCGGTGGATTCGTCCATGGAAATAATGCGAAAAGCCTGTAGCCCGCCGGGGCGGTTAAGGGCCTCTACCACGATGCGGGCGCCTTCATAGGCGGTTTGGTAGCCGTCGCGCCGTAGACAGGTGACATGCAGCAGCACGTCGGCCATGCCATTATCGGGGACGATAAAGCCAAAACCCTTGCCAGCGTCAAACCACTTGATGGCACCGGAAACCTCGATGGTATCCATGCTGCCGTCAGTCGCTTGCGGGCGATCGGTCACCGCCCCGGTAGACAGGGTCGTAGGCTCGTCGCCCTCGCCGCTCAGTTTGGCCCCCATAGATGCCGCCTTTTCGTACTCGCCTCGCGCCGCGAGGTACTCCACTAGCCTTAGCACTGTGTCCGATTCAGTGGCAAAAGTTAAGAAGGTGTTTCGAAATAGTTTAGGTGTGGCAGTTGCGGCTCACGTCTTCACTTGTTAGGCGAGTTGCCCGAACTGCAGAGGAATTACCCCGATGAAATATCTGCACACCATGGTCCGCGTGACCGATGTGGAAGCGAGCCTGCGATTTTATTGCGAGGGGCTAGGCCTAGAAGAGGTCAAGCGCAGCGAAAACGAGAAGGGCCGCTATACCCTGATCTTCCTGCGCGCTCCGGGCGACCAAGGTGGGGAAGTTGAACTCACCTATAACTGGGATCCCGAAGAATATACCGGCGGGCGCAATTTCGGGCACCTCGCCTATCTCGTCGATGACATCTATGGCTTGTGCCAGCACCTGTCGGACATGGGTGTCGTGATCAATCGGCCGCCGCGCGACGGGCATATGGCCTTTGTGCGTTCGCCCGATGGGATCTCGGTTGAGCTGATCCAGAACGGCACCCTGCCCCCGCAGGAGCCCTGGGCTTCCATGCCAAATACCGGCAAGTGGTAAGCTAGCGAATCCCGATTTTTGTCTGCCGGCCAAGGGCCGGTAGACAGCTTCGTTAACCCTGATGCTTAGGCGCGGGTTAGCAATCTCGATCGTATTTTAGTGGCTTCGCAAACCATCAGTTGCTGTGTTGCTTGTGCGCAACTGGCCGACCTGAGTGGACGCCATGAAAACGATCGCCGCCCTCCTCACCTGTGTTCTGGTTCTGACTGGCTGCGCGCCAATGGCGATGTTCGCCAGTGGCAGCGGGCAAGCCTATTCCGGCAAGCGCTCGGACTGGGGCACTTATGTTGCCAGCCGGGAGGTGAATGCGTTTTGCATCAGCCCGCAGCTGCGATTCCTGATCTGGGAGTTCGAGGGGCATTTCGGGCGCAAGGTGATCATGAGCTCGGGCTATCGCGATGGCCGGCACAACAAGGCGGCGGGCGGCGCGGACAATTCTTTTCACACCAAATGCATGGCGGCGGACTTCTATATCCCCGGGGTGGACAAGCGCGAGCTGATCGCTTTTGCCATGCGCACGCCGGCGGTTGGCGGGCTGGGGTGCTATCCCGGTAAACCCTTTATTCATGTGGATGTGCGTGAGCGGCCCAAGGGCTATCGGCGGCCGGTGACTTTCTCAGGCTGTTGAAAAAGTTGATGGAAAGCGCGCAAAGGTGTTGCACATCCAAAAGGGTCCGACTATACGACCACCAGCGCTTAGGCGCCCTTCGTCTATCGGTCAGGACGCCACCCTTTCACGGTGGAGAGAGGGGTTCGATTCCCCTAGGGCGTACCATTTTCCTTGCTGCTGTTGCGAGGATAAGCTAGCACTAAGACCTCCTCCGCGCCCATCGTCTAGCGGTCAGGACACCGCCCTCTCACGGCGGGAACAGGGGTTCGATTCCCCTTGGGCGTACCAGGGTCTTGCTTCCAATTTATTGCCGCTTGTGCTGATCGCGTCAGGGAACTGACGGATCGGATTTTTGCGTGTTTGCACCCCCTTTGCCATTTTTGCGCCGGGTTGATGAACGGCGGCTGTCAGTTTGTTCATCGCGGTTTTTGGCGCCGAAGTTATGCCCGGTTGGGTCGGGTTGGGTGATGATGGGGCGGTGATTCTGATTGGAATCAGGGGTGACTGAGGGACCCCTTCCCCCAGCCCCTCCCCTCAAGGGGGCGGGGAGGATTTGGGGCGGCAGAAGGGGCTAGTCTCGGCCTAGAGCCGAGGGGCGGTTGGGAGCGATGGCATGACCGAAAAAGTTGCTTGGATCATTGGGGGCGGTTCGGGGATCGGGGCGGCGGTGGCGCGGGTGCTGGCGGACCGGGGCTGGACGGTTGCGGTATCAGGACGGCGGGTCGAGCGGCTGGCCGAGGTGGCGAATGGGGAGCGCATTCATGCCTTTCCGCTCGATGTCACCGATGGGGTGGCGGTGGATGCGGCGGTGGCGGAGGTGATTGCACGACTGGGGCGAATCGATCTCTTCGTCTTTGGGGTGGCGGCCTGGCAGGCGCGCAAGGTCAGCGATTATGCCATTGAACCCTTCAGCGCGGTGGTGAACGCCAATTTCCTGGGGTTCGTGCGGTTTCTCGATCCGCTGCTGGCGCAGATGCGCCGGCAAGGCGGCGGGCAGATTGCCGGGATCGCCTCGGTCGCAGGTTATTTCGGCTTGCCGCGTTCGGCGGCGTATTCCTCGACCAAGGCGGCGATGATCGCGCTGCTGCAGACCATGCGCACCGAACTCACCGGCAGTGGGATCGGAGTGCGGATGATCGCCCCGGGCTTTGTGAAATCCGAGCTGACCGCCCGCAACGATTTCCCCATGCCCTTCCTGCTGGAAACCGAGGATGGGGCGCGGCGGATCGTTGATGGCCTGTTGGGCTCGGATCGATTCGAGATCGCGTTTCCCCGGCGGCTGGTGTGGCCGATGAAACTGCTGCGGATGGTGCCCTATCCGGTGTTCTTCTGGGTGATGGGCCGGCTGCCCAAGCCCAAGGATTAGAGCTCAGGCCGGACGGCGGTACTGGTAGATGCCAACATCGATGCAGCCCTCGGTGAAGCCCGCCTCGCAGTAGCTGAGATAATAAATCCATTTGCGGCGGAAGTGCTCGTCATAGCCGAGCGGCGCGATCATGGGCCAACGCTCAAGGAAGCGCTCGCGCCAAAGCCGCAGGGTGCGGGCATAAGAAAGGCGGAAGGTTTCCACCTGTTCGAGCACAAGGCCGTGCTGCTCGCCGCATTCGCGCATCGCCGTCTTGGTCAGCAGCATGCCGCCGGGGAAGATATAGCGCTGGATGAAATCGGGCCCGCTGCTATAGCCGGCAAAATCGGCCTCATCGATGGTGATGGCCTGAATAGCGGCGGTGCCGCCGGGCTTGAGCCGGTCATGGACCGTCTGGAAGTAGCTCGGCCAGTGTTCCTGCCCGACCGCTTCGATCATTTCGATCGAGCCGATATGGTCGAACTGGCCGGTGGTGTTGCGATAATCCTCGAAATGAAGCTTGGCGCGGTTGTCGAGCCCCTGGCGGCGCAGGCGCTCCTGGCCGAAGCGCAGCTGTTCGGCGGAAAGAGTGATGCCGCGCAGATTGGCGCTATAGTCTCGCGCGACGGTTTCGGCAAAGCCGCCCCAGCCACAGCCGATTTCCAGAACGCTCGAGCCGGGGGTGATGCCGGCCATGTCGGCGACGCGGTGATATTTGGCGAGCTGGGCTTCCTCGAGACTTTGGTCCCCGGAGGTAAAGACCGCCGAGGAATAGGTCATGGAGGGATCGAGCCACTGGCCGTAGAAGTCATTGCCGAGGTCATAGTGCTCGGCGATGTTCTGCTTGGAGCCATCGAGCGTGTTGCGGCGCGAGAGATGATAATGCAGATCGCCGGCCGCCTTGCGGAAGATGCCGGGATTGGCGCGCTGAATGATATCGCGGTTCTGCAGAAAGAAGCGGAACAAGGCGGTAAGGTCATCGACCTCGATGTCGCCATTCATATAGGCGGCGGCAAAGCCAACCGTGCCGCGCTGCATCGATTCGCTCAGAACCCGGAAATTGTTGAGGCGCAGCACGGCATGGAGCCCGGTGGCCGGATTGCCCAGGGTTCGTGTGCGGCCATTGGGGAAGATGATCGTGACGCCGCCATGCCGGGGCGCGTTGACGACGCGGGAGCCGATTTGCTCGACGGCCCAGGACAGTATCGCCGTCAGAGGTTTGCTGCCGGCGGCGGTATTCGTGACTGCAGTTTTACGCATAAACGCTTGCCCAGCTACCTGGCAGCGCTGCAGAGCGACTGCCCCGAGATAGAACCCCCTCCCTGGCGCGCTGTCGGCAGTGCGACAAAGAGGCCCATGCGCTTAATTTACGCAGCCCACAAGCAGATGCAAGCCTCAGTTCACCTCACGGGGCAGGCACGGCTAGATCGGTGAGGCGAAACTGCACCTGTTCGCGGCCCTGATAATGGTCGATCGAAAGCCCGCCGGCAAAATGCAGCGGGCGATCGGTATTGCCAAGCAGGGCATCGCCGATCGGGGTGCCCGCAGCACGAAAGGCAATGGCCTTGAGCCGCGCGCCATCGCCCGAGGTCAGTGAAAAGCTGACATGGCCGCCTTTGCCGACAATTTGGGCGAACTTGGCGCGATGGGCTGGAAAGGCAAAGAGGGGCGAAGGATTGCCGGCGCCAAATGGCCCTGCCCGCTCGACTTCATGCACAAGTTCAAGCGTGGCGCCGCGGCTGGTGAGCGCGGCATCCACCGGCAGGCTCGTGGCGCGGCGGGCGGTGCCCACAGCGGACCCCAGCGCTTCAAAAAGGAAGGAGCGGAAGGGGCCGAGCTGGCCGGGGCGGATGGTGACGCCGGCTGCCATGGCATGGCCGCCACCCTTGGGGATGAGGCCGGTTTCCACCGCTTCGATCACGGCACGCCCCAGATCGACGCCGGGCATGGAGCGACCCGAGCCGGTGCCAGAGCCATCGGGCTGGAGCGCAATGGCAAAGGCGGGGCGCTCGAAACGCTCGCGCAGGCGGGCGGCAACGAGGCCGACAATACCGGGGTGCCAGGCGGCGGAAGCCAGCACCAACACGGGCGGGCCCTCGCCAGTACCGATCTCAAGCTCGGCGACGCGCGTGGCTTCTTCCACCGCTTCGATCTCGATGCGCTGGCGCTCGTTATTGAGCTCGTCAAGGCGAGCGGCGATGGCGAGGGCGTGATGCTCATCGGTAAGGGTGAGGAGTTCGGTGCCGAGCGCGGCATTGCCGATGCGTCCCCCCGCATTGATGCGCGGGCCGATCAGAAAGCCGAGGTGGTAGGGATTGAGCGGACCGTTCACTCGGGCGGCGAGCGCGAGGGCGGCAATGCCCAGATTGTCGCCGCGCCGGGCGATCTGGAGCCCACGCACCACAAAGGCGCGGTTGAGGCCCACCAAAGGGACCACGTCGCAAACAGTGGCGAGGGCGACAAGATCGAGGAGGCGCATCAGATCGGGCAGACCGGTATGGCCGCGCGAGCGCAAGAGGCGATTGACGCCAACCAGCACCATGAAGGTGACGCCGGCGGCGCAGAGATAGCCAAGGCCCGAAATGTCGTCGGGCCGGTTGGGGTTCACCAGGGCGGTAGCGGGCGGCAAATCGTGGTCGGAGAGATGGTGGTCGATCACCAGAACATCGACGCCGCGATTGCGGGCATGGGCGATGGGGGCATCGCTGGTGGTGCCGCAATCGAGGGTGATGATGAGGCGCGCGCCGCTATCGATGAGCTTGTCCATGGCGGCAATATTGGGGCCATAGCCTTCAAAGATGCGGTCGGGAATGTGAACGTCCGGAGCGGCGCCGAAATGGTGGAGGAACCGGGCCATGAGGGCGCAGGAGCAGGCGCCATCCACGTCGTAATCGCCGAAGAGGGCGATGGGCTCGCCCGCCTCGATTGCCGCGACGATGCGCTCGGCCAAGGCGTCCATATCGGTGAGGGTCGACGGGTCGGGCATCAGCTCGCGCACGGTGGGCTCGAGATGCCTTTCGGCATCGTCGAGACCGACGCCGCGGGCGGCGATGATGCGCGCGAGGATTTCGGAAATGCCGGTGCGCTGGCCGATGGCGGTGGCAATGCGCGTGGCATTGGGATCGAGGCGATCGACCCAGGCACGGCCGGACAGGGAACGGGAAACGTCGAGAAAGTGGCGGGGAAGCTCCAGCATGGCGCAGAGTTAAGCTATATTAGCGGCAATTTCGAGGGGCCGCCCGCCGGGCGCGGCAAAGCGGCCCGCCCCGGTCGGCACGGATCAAAAGCGCGAACTTTGCGGGCAGCTCGGAAAGTTCGGTTTCAGCGGGCGTGGCGGGCGCGGATCCAGCGGACGGTCTGGGACCAGGAGCGCATGACGATGGTGGAGGTTTCCACCGCATTGCGGCTGAGGCGGATGCCATCGAGCAAGGTGCCATCGGTAACGCCGGTGGCGGCAAACAGCACATCGCCGGCGGCGAGTTCGCCTGCCTCATAGATCCGCGCCGGATTGGTGATGCCCATGCGGTGGGCGCGCTCGCGCTTGGCGGGGGTATCGAGAATGAGCTTGCCCTGCATCTGGCCGCCGATGCAACGCAGGGCCGCAGCCGCGAGCACGCCTTCAGGAGCGCCGCCGGAGCCGAGATAGATATCGACGCCGGCCTGGTCGGCATTGACGGCGTGGATGACCCCGGCAATATCGCCATCGCTGATGAGCTTGACGGCAACCCCGGCCGTGCGCAGTTCCTCGATCAGCGCGGAGTGGCGAGGCCGGTCGAGCACGATGGCGGTGATTTCGCTCAGCGGCACGCCCTTGGCCTTGGCCAGCGCGGTGACGTTTTCGGTAGCGGTCCAATCGATGTGGACGGTGCCGGGCGGATAGTCCGAGCCGATGGCGATCTTGTGCATGTAAACGTCGCGCGCGACGTTGAGCAGGCCGCCGCGCTCGGCCATGGCGAGGACCACAATCGAATCAGGCTGGTTCTTGGCGCAAAGGGTGACGCCTTCGAGCGGATCGACGGCGATATCGACCTGCGGCCCCGCACCGGTGCCGACGCGTTCGCCGATGAACAGGCGTTCGCATTCATGCTCTTCGCCTTCGCCGATGACAATACGGCCATCGATGGCAACGGTGGCAAGCTCGTCGCACATGCCCCCGACCGCGGCCTCATCGGCCGCTTGTTCATTGCCCTTGCCGCGCCACTGGGCCGCGGCGATGGCGCCCCGTTCGGTGACGCGGACGAGCTCCAGCGTCAGGCTGCGGTGAAGATTGGCCGGGCTCTCGGCCTCGACCTTGCTTAGTTTCATGCTGGCTCCCCCCGGGCCCTGTTCTTATCCCGGTGGGAGTGTCAGAGCATTTCGATCCGGATCAACTGCGGTTCACCCACTATGAACCCGTCAGCGGCGATCTGCGCAAGCGATTCACGCACATCCGATTCCAAAGTCCGCTGGGTGATCATCACCACAGTGCGGACAGGCGTACCGTCTTCGGCCACAGCCTTAACGCCAAGATCGGACCGTTGAATGACAGAATCGATGGAAATCGAGCGCTCACCCATGCGGGTGGCGATGGCGGCGAGCGCGCCGGGCACGTCCTTGGCGCTGAGGCGGATATAATAGCCGCCCTCATGGGCCCGCATGGGCGCCTGTTTATAGGGCATCAACTCTTCGGAGGGCACGCCGAGCGGGGGCACGCGGGTGCCGCGGGCGATGTCGAGAATATCAGACAGCACCGAAGCGGCGGTGGGCGGGCCGCCGGCGCCGGGGCCGGCGAGGAGCAGTTCGTGGACGTGATCGGTTTCGAGCGCGATGGCGTTCATCACCCCGTCGACGCCGGCAATGGCCGAGCCTTTGGGCACGAAAGTGGGGTGAACGCGCTGCTCGATGCCGTCTTCGGTGCGCTGGGCAATGCCGAGGAGCTTGATCTTGTAGCCGAGCTCGGCGGCGACCTTGATGTCGTGCTGGGTGATGCGCGAGATGCCTTCCACATGGATCTTGTCGGGGGCGATCTCGTAGCCAAAGCAGAGGGTGGCGAGGATGGAGAGCTTGTGGGCGGTGTCAAAGCCCTCGACGTCAAAGGTCGGATCGGCTTCGGCATAGCCCAGGGCCTGCGCGTCCTTGAGGCAATCGGCAAAGGAAATGGCCTCATTGCCCATGCGGGTGAGGATATAGTTGCAGGTGCCGTTCATGATGCCAAAGACCTTGGCGATGCGGGCCGAGCCCAGGCCTTCACGCAGGGTCTTGATGACGGGAATGCCGCCGGCAACCGCGGCTTCGAAGCCGAGCTGGGCCGAGGATTCTTCGGCAAGGCGCGCGAGGGCAACGCCGTGCTTGGCGAGGAGCGCCTTGTTGGCAGTGACGACGGGGCGGCCGATCTCGAGCGCGGCTTTCACCGCAGCAAAGGCCGGGCCGTCTTCGCCGCCGATCAGCTCGACGAAGAGATCGATGCCGTCGGATTTGGCCAGGGCCACGGGATCGTCGAACCATTCAAGGCCCGAAATATCAATGCCGCGGTCGCGCGAGCGGGAGCGGGCGGCAACGGCCGTGACGACGATCTGGCGGTTGAGCTTGCGCGTGAGTTCGGCACCGTCGCGCTGCAGGATGCGCACGAGGGTCGCACCGACATTGCCGAGACCGGCGACGCCGATGCGCAGGGGCGGGGCGGTTTCCCCTTCCCCGAATTCCTGCATGGCGCGCAGAATACGGGCGCGCGTTTCGCTGCGCGGTTCACGCCCCTCGCGCAGGTCGAACACAAACAGCGGATCGCCCGCCACCGTGCGCCCGAACCGGGTCGGGGTCCAGCCGCGTGCGGCAATGAAAGATTCAACAGACTGGCGGAAAGACTTGATATCGCTCATGGGCGCGCATCTGCATAGGAAATGACCTAGAGGTCAATAGGAGTTGGCGAGCACCCCCGATTGGCGCAGGATTTGCGCCTCGAAAGGTGCTCAAACCGGCCTGGTTTTACCACCGACCGCGGGCAGAGAATCCGCCGCCCCTGCCTTAACTTTGCCACACGGGGGACAGGACAGCATGCCGCACCCCCGGGTAAAACCGGAAAGGCTTTTATTAACAAGCATTTGCGCCAATTGCAGTGTTCTTGACACCCGTAGGGGGCGCCACTATGTTGCGGCCACTTAGAAAAGGGCGCCCTGCCAAGTGCAGGTTCAAGCCGGCCAAGGGGAAGAGGCGGATGCAAGAGCCGCAAGATACCGAAGGTCGGCCCAGTGCTGCAGGGGTAACGCGCGATCTGGCATTGCGCATTGCCCAGGCCAGGCGGGAACGGGAGCGCGAGGACAACAGAGCCTCGCAGGACCATTCCAAGCAGATGAGCGGACTGGCGCGCGGCATGCGCATCGGCACCGAATTCGTCGCCGCCATCATGGTTGGTACAGGTCTTGGCTACCTGATCGACCTGGGATTGGGTTCAAGCCCCTGGGGCATGCTGATCCTGCTGTTGGTGGGCTTTGCTGCCGGAGTATTCAATGTCATCCGCGTGGTGACGGAAATGAACGCCGCTTCACCGCCTCCGCCGGGCTCCGATATGGGGCCCGAGCCGGATGAGGAAGAGCGGATCGATTAGATGATGACGCGCAAGGGGCTCTCCATTGGCCGGTACTGATCCGATCCACCAGTTTGTCATCGAAGACATTTTTCCCATTGCCACGATTGGTGGCGATGGCACCCCCGGTTCGGGGCTGAATATCGCCTTCACCAACTCCTCGCTTTATATGGTGCTGGCAGTGGTGGTGATCACGGGCTTCTTGCTGCTGGCAACGAGCCGGCGCAGCATCATTCCCGGCCGGCTGCAGCTGGTGGCGGAAATGGGCTATGAGTTCATAGCCAATATGCTCAAGAGTTCGGCCGGCACCGAAGGCATGCGCTTCTTCCCCTTCGTGTTCTCGCTGTTTGCCTTCGTTCTGGTGGGCAACCTGTTCGGCATGATCCCCTATGCCTTCACCTTCACCAGCCACATCATCGTGACCTTCGCGCTCGCCATGCTGGTGATCAGCGTGGTGTTCATCTATGGCGTGATGCGCCATGGCCTCAAGTTCTTCAAGCTGTTCGCCCCCGCCGGCATCCC
The DNA here is from genome assembly GCF_058133495.1 of Devosia sp. Z6_126. NCBI lineage: Bacteria > Pseudomonadati > Pseudomonadota > Alphaproteobacteria > Hyphomicrobiales > Devosiaceae > Devosia > Devosia sp. Z6_126. Next base: position 658,737 of record NZ_JBYUNO010000002.1, read on the forward strand.
GACCCCGATCCTTTTCATTGTCGTGCCGATCGAAATCGTGTCGTTCCTGTCGCGTCCGATCAGCCTGTCGGTTCGTTTGTTCGGCAATATCCTGGCTGGCCACATCACGCTTAAAGTGTTCACCGGCTTTGTGGTGACGCTGGGTGCTGCCGGGTTCCTTGGCTGGATGGGCGCCATCCTGCCGCTCTTCATGGGCGTTGCCCTGACAGCACTCGAATTCCTCGTGGCAGCAGTGCAGGCCTATGTGTTTGCAGTGTTGACTTCGATGTATCTCAACGACGCGGTTCACCCTTCACACTAGGCGTTGAGTTTTTCCCCGGCGAACCCGCCAACTTCTTTGACCCCTCGAAAGGACTACCCAAATGGACGCTGAAGCCGCAAAGTTCATCGGCGCTGGTATTGCAACCCTCGGTATGGCCGGCGCTGCCCTTGGCGTGTCATCCATCTTCTCGAACTTCCTGACGGGCGCACTGCGCAATCCGTCCGCTGCTCCTTCGCAGGTCGGTAACCTGATCTTCGGTTTCGCCGTGACCGAAGCACTGGGCATCTTCTCGTTCCTGGTCGCCCTGATCCTGCTGTTCGTCGCCTAATCCAAGGCAGCACGACGCTGATGCAGCCGGGGCTCTAGACCCGGCTGCCTTTTCTCGACCGGCCGACCGCCGGTTTCTCCGGATCGAACGGAACCAAGCCGATGGCCACGCAAGCCTTCGCCCAAGAGGCGGAAACACCGAGCGAGCAAAACCTCGACACGGTTATTGATGTCCCCCATGGGGAGCCTGTGGAAGGCGCCACGGGGCATGACCCCGCTGCCGAACACCACGGCACCGGAGTGGGCGCCGATGCCCATGACACCGGCGTGTTCCCGCCCTTCGACCCCGCAACATTCCCCTCACAGCTGTTGTGGCTGGCGATCACCTTCGCCGCGCTCTACCTGCTGATGAGCAAGCTGGCCCTGCCCCGCCTCGGTTCGATCATCGACGAGCGCAAGGCACGGCTGGATGCCGACCTGGCTGCCGCCGATGCGAGCCGCCAGAAAACCGATGCCGCCATCGCTGCCTATGAGGCGGCACTTGCCGCCGCCAAGAGCAAGGCGCAGGGCATTGCCACCGAAACGCGCGAATCCATCCAGACCGAACTGGCCGCCAAGCGCCAGGCCGTGGAAGCGGACCTTGCCGGTCGCATGACTTCGGCGGAAGCCCGCATCGCCCAGACCAAGGCCGCCGCCCTCACCCAGGTCGACGAGATTGCCGCCGAAACGGCGCAGACCATCGTCGCGCAGCTGGTGGGCGAAGTTTCGCCTGAAAGCGTTCGCGCTGCAGTCGCCAAAGTTGGCAAGGAGTAAGCAGCATGGAATGGATGGATAACAGCTTCTGGGCCACCGTCGCGCTGGTTCTGTTTTTTGCCGTGGCTGCCTATTTCGGCATTCCCAAAACCATTGCCAAACTACTCGACGGCCGGATCCGGCAGATCGCCGATGAGCTGGACGCAGCCAAGCGGTTGCGCGAAGAAGCCGCCGCATTGTTGGTGGAATATGAGCAAAAGCGTGTTGCGGCCGAAAGCGAAGCGGAGAGCATCATCGCCACCGCTCGGGAAGACGCCGTGCGCCTGACCAATGAAGCCCAGGCCTCGCTGGCTGAACTTGTCGCCCGCCGCACCAAGACGGTGGAGGACAAGATCGCTCAGGCAGAGGCCCAGGCCATTGCCGAAGTGCGCGCCCGCTCCGCCGATGTCGCCATTGAGGCTGCGCGCGTGGTGCTCACCGACGAGATGAACAATCGCGGCGGCCAGGTGGTCGACCGTGCGATTGCCGATGTGAGTTCGCGGTTGAACTAAGGTTTTACGCGAGGGAAGATTGAAGAAGGCGGGTTTTCGGACCCGCCTTTTTTGTGTCTTTTGGACCGGGTTGGCAGAAACCGCGGATTGGACTCCAGGGCTAAATGCAGGACCAGCGGCCCTTGGGCTTCCCTCCCCCTTCAGGGTGGGGGATCGGGCTCTTCCGTCCAGTGGAGCCCTGTCGAAAGCACCGATAACTTCTCGTGACCTCCACTCCTGTCCATCCACCTGAACCCCCACCCCTCACCCCTCCCCTCAAGGGGGAGGGGAATGGACAGGCTGGTGGGCTGAATGGGGAACTGGCCGGTCAGACTCAGCTGTTGGTTGGGTAGTTGGGCTTAGTGCGGAGACAGCGGTTCTTGTGCTTCCCTCCCCCTTGAGGGGAGGGATTGAGGGGGGGTGCTGGCTCCTCCGCCCATTGGAGCCCTATCGGAAGCGCCGGTAACCCATCGTGACCTCCACTCCTGTCCATCCACCTGAACCCCCACCCCTGACCCCTCCCCTCAAGGGGGAGGGGAACGGACAGGCTGGTGGGCTGAATGGGGAGTTGGCCGGTCAGCCACAGCTGTTGGCTGATAGTTGGGCTTGATGCGGAACCAGCGGTTCTTGTGCTTCCCTCCCCCTTGAGGGGAGGGATTGAGGGTGGGTGTGCAGGCTCCTCCGCCAGTGGAGCCCTGTCGGAAGCACCGGCAACTCCTCGTGACCTCCACTCCTATCCATCCACCTGAACCCCCACCCCTGACCCCTCCCCTCAAGGGGGAGGGGACGGAGGGCCGGTGGTTGGATAGGTATGGATCAGCCAGTCAGCCTTAGCTCGGGATCGGTAGCTTGGCTTAGTGCGGGACCAGCGGCTCTTGGGCTTCCCTCCCCCTTGAGGGGAGGGATTGAGGGTGGGGGTTCGGGCTCTTCCGCCCAGTGGAGCATTGTCGAAAGCACCGGTTAATCCTAGCGCCTCCCACTGCTGCCGATCGGCCTGAACCCCCTCCCTTGGCCCCTCCCCTCAAGGGGGCGGGGAGGCAGGCTGATGGGGTGGTGCAGGATGGTCGATACTGCTGGTGCCCTACAGAGACACCAGAGAGCGCCCAGGCGCCTGAACCCCCACCCCTGACCCCTCCCCTCAAGGGGGAGGGGGACGGAGGGGCTGGTGGAGTTAGGCGGACCGAGGGGTTGCGCGTGGGTTAGGTGGGGCGGAAGTGGATTAACCCCTGCCCTGCCCAAAATCAGGCGGTCAGGGGGACGACGTTGCCGGTGCCGGTTTTGGTGCCGAGGAGTTTTTTGACGTTGCGGGCGGCCTGGCGGATGCGTTGTTCGTTTTCGACGAATGCCAGGCGGATATATTGGTCGCCATATTCGCCAAAGCCGACGCCAGGGGCCACGGCGACGCCGGTCTCCTGGATCAGCATCTTGGCAAATTCCAGCGAGCCCATATGGGCGTACTGGGCAGGAATGGGGGCCCAGGCGAACATGGTCGCCTTGGGGACCGGGATGTCCCAGCCGGCGCGGGCAAAGCTTTCCACCATGACGTCGCGGCGCGCCTTGTAGATCTTGCGCACTTCCTCGATCACCTCATCGGAGCCATTGAGGGCGGCGGTGGCGGCGACCTGGATGGGGGTGAAGGCGCCATAATCGAGATAGGATTTGACGCGCGCAAGGGCGGCAATCAGGCGCTCATTGCCGACGGCGAAACCGACGCGCCAGCCGGGCATGGAATAGGTCTTGCTCATGGAGGTGAACTCGACCGAGATGTCGATGGCGCCCGGGATCTGCAGCACGGAAGGCGGCGGGTCCTTCTCGTCGAAATAGATCTCCGAATAGGCGAGATCGGACAGGATGAAGATGTCGTTGGCGCGGCAGTACTTGACCACTTCGGCATAGAAATCGAGCGAGGCCGTATAGGCGGTCGGGTTGGCGGGATAGTTCAAGACCAGCGCGATGGGCTTGGGGATGGAGTGGCGCACGGCGCGATCGAGCGAGCGCATGAAATCTTCATTGGGATCGGCGGGCATGGAGCGCACGACGCCGCCGGCCATGATGAAGCCAAAGGAATGGATGGGATAGGTGGGATTGGGCACCAGCACCACATCGCCCGGGGCGGTGATGGCCGAAGCCATATTGGCAAAGCCTTCCTTGGAGCCAAGGGTGGCGACTACTTGGGTATCGGGGTTGAGCTTGACGCCAAAACGGCGGCCATAATAGCTCGCCTGCGCCTTGCGCAGCCCCGGAATGCCACGCGAGGTGGAATAGCGATGGGTGCGCGGGTCCTTCACCACTTCCTGGAGCTTGTTCACGATGTGCTCGGGGGTGGGCATATCGGGATTGCCCATGCCCAGATCGATGATGTCGACGCCATCGGCGCGCGCCTTGGCCTTGATCGGGTCGATATGGGCAAAAACATAGGGCGGGAGACGGCGGATGCGGTGGAAATCTTCGCTCATGGAATCCTCGGGCGGTCCGGGGTGGGACCTTGCTAGCGACAACGCGCTGGGGCCGCGCAGTCTGCAACAGACTGGCTTATTGTCGCGGAATTATGGTTTGAACAGGGTTAAGCGTTCTCGAAGGGATCGCAGATTTGTTCGGCTCTTCCCGGCCAACACCGTGGCCCAGCGGGAAGAGCTAGCGGGCGTTCGCCGCTGCCCCGACCGTGGCGGCTGCCACGGGACTGCCGGCGAGCAAGGCTCCAACCAATGCAATCATGTGGGGAAACGGCATGACTCTTGCCCTTAAGATGCGACGTAGTTATGAAAACCGGCTAAAGGTTCGTTGTTCATAAATGCTGACCCGGGTATTGTAAATGGTCTGCCGCAGGCCGATTTCCGCACCACATGCAGCGGATGACGAGGTCCAATCTTGAAGCGCATAGCCTTGGTGACGATTGGAACGCAAGGCGACGTTCAACCTTACCTGGCCCTCGCAATCGCCCTGCAGGAGCGCGGTTACGAGACGGTGCTTGGGGCTTCCGAAGAGTTCAAGGACCTGATCGAAAGCCGGGGCGTCGAATTCCATTCCCTCGGACCCTCCATCCAGGCATTTTTGCAGCAATCGCGGTTCGAGAACGCGATGAGTCAATCCATGCTGATCAATGCGCCCGCGCTGTTGCGCCAGGGCCAGCAGATCGTGGATACGGCGGCGCGCCACGCCTGGAATATGTGCCAGGGGTGCGACGCGATCATCATCAACATGAATACCAGCTTTGGCATCGACATTGCCGAAGCGCTCAAGATCCCCGCGATCATGACGGCGCTGCAGCCGCTCAACTCGACCAGCGAGTTTCCGCTGTGCATGTATTACGTCGGCAATGATCTGGGGCCGGCGCTCAACAAGCTGTCCTATACGGCGGCGACCGTGCAGCAGGCTTATTGGAACCTGCCGCGCAACAAGCTGCGGCGCGAGCTGATGGGGCTCGATGCGCGGCTGATGGGCGGGCTGTTCACCAATACCGAAGGCACGCCGCTGACGACGCTTTATGCCTATTCGGAAGCTGTGTCGCCGCGGCCGCGCGACTGGCCCAAGACCGCGCTGGTGACGGGGTACTGGCAGCTCAAGACGCATGATGACTGGCACCCCTCCCCCGAGTTCCAGCGGTTTTTGGCTGCCGGGGACGCGCCGGTTTATATCGGCTTTGGCTCCATGCCATTCGGGGCGGAGCGCAATACGCAGATTTTGAAAGAGGCCGTGCGGCTCTGGGGCGGCCGGGCGGTAGTGGCGCGCGGCTGGGGCGGGATCGATCCGTCCGATCTGCCGGACAGCATCTTTGCGTTCGAGAAGGCGCCGCATGACAAGCTGTTCCGCTATGTCAGCGGGGTAGTGCATCACGGCGGGGCGGGCACGACCTCGGCAGGGCTGCATCTGGGGCGGCCGACCTTTGTGGTGCCGCAGGCGATCGATCAACCCTATTGGGGGCGGCGGGTTTATGAGCTGGGCTGCGGACCCAAGCCGGTGCGGTTGCGCAAGCTGACCGCCGAAATTTTGGCGGCGGCGCTGCAGGATCTGAGCACCAACGAGACCTATCGGCGCAATGCGGGCGAGATCGCCGAATTGCTGCAGGCGGAGGACGGCACGGGCAAGGCGATCGATGTGATCGAGGGCGTGATGGCCAATTACAAGCCGGTGCGCACCAAGCCGCGGCGCCCGGCGCTCAAGCTCGTGGGCTAAAGCGCGTTGCGCGACATGAAAAAGGGGAGGCACTGGCCTCCCCTTTTTTGTTGGTGCCGGGCTCCGTTACAGGCGGCGCGTCAGTGCACTGAGGGTCGCGCCCAGCAGGGGAACGGCCAGCAGGCTCGCGCCCATGGAGAGCACCAAGGGACCGGCCCCGGCATCCATCCAGCCGAGCCAAAGCAGCAGGCAGGCCAGGGCTGCGCAGGACAGGCCGGTGAGGCGGTGGACGAGGCGCCAGGCGCGGTCGGAGGCGATCGGCCAGGGCAGGCGCAAGCCGCGATAGGTGTGGCGCTCAGCCTCGAACAGCACTGCTGCCAGCACGAGCAGGACGGCCGCCAGCACAAAGGCGGTGCCGCGGAAAAAGTCGAGATCGGAGCCGACACCCTGCATCAAGAGGGCAAACTGGCAGGCCGTGGCAATGGCGAGCGCGAGGGTCAGGGCGGGATCGAGGATGTGCCGGGTATCGGCCAAGTGCTTATTGGACAGGCGGCGACCGAGCAGCCAGAAGCCGCCCATCAGCGCCAGTTCAACCAGTGGAGCGACCGCCAGGGCAATGTCGCGCGGCCAGGCCCAATCGGGGGTGCTGCCATGCCAATGGGCCACAAAGACATAGCCCTCAGGCACATGGATGAGGGCGACCCCGGCAATGGCCAGGGTGATGCCAAACAAAAGCAGGTGGAAGCGGGTAACGAGGCTGGGCATGGCGGGGGTCCGGAGGCCCGTCACATATAGGCGGGTGGGGGGAGATGGGAAGTGGGGATGTGGGACGTGTTCTCGGATCGGGGTTGGCAGCGGGGCTCCACTCGGTGGCTGGGCCGGCACCCCCACCCTCTCAGCCATTCGAGCGCAGCTCTCATGGCCTTCTCACCTGAAATCGGTCCACCGGAGCCATTTCACCTGCGGCCGGTTCGAAGCCCCTCAAGGGGGAGGGAGGCGATGGGGTGGAGAGATCTGGGACGAGCATCTGCAGCGGGACTAAGCAGCACACGCCTTCCCCGCAAAAGAAAAGGGCCGGTTGCCCGGCCCTTTTGGTAGTCGCGAAGATAAAATCCGAAGCTTAGCGCTTGGAGAACTGGAAGGACTTGCGGGCCTTGGCCTTGCCGTACTTCTTGCGTTCGACGACGCGGGCGTCGCGGGTCAGGAAGCCGCCCTTCTTGAGCACGGGACGCAGGTCCGGCTCGAAGAAGTTGAGGGCCTTGGAGATGCCGTGACGAACGGCACCGGCCTGGCCGGACAGACCGCCGCCGGCAACAGTGACGGTGACGTCATACTGGTCGGTGCGTTCGGTCGCGACGATGGGCTGCTTAACGATGAGCTGCAGCACGGGACGAGCGAAATAGGCAGCGAATTCGCGGCCATTGATCACCAGATTGCCCTTGCCGGGCTTGATCCAGACGCGTGCAACGGCGTTCTTGCGCTTGCCGGTGGCATAGGCGCGGCCCTGCGCGTCGAGCTTCTGGACATGGACGGGCGCGGTGTTGACGGCCGGGGCAACAGTGGAAGTGCCAAGGTCTTCAAGAGAGTTGATGGTCTCGGCCATTACTTAGCCCTCACGTTCTTGGAGTTCATCGCGGCAACATCGAGCTGCTCGGGAGCCTGAGCCTCGTGGGGATGCTCGGCACCCGAATAGACGCGCAGATTCCTGAGCTGGGCGCGGGTCAGCGGGCCACCAGGCATCATGCGGCGCACGGCGTTCTCCAGAACGCGCTCGGGGAAGCGGCCTTCCAGCAGCTCGCGGGCAGTCCGGTCCTTGATGCCGCCGGGGTAGCCGGTGTGCCAGTAGAAGCGGTGCTGATCGAGCTTGCGGCCGGTCAGCTTCACCTTGTCGGCATTGATGACGATGATGTTGTCACCCATGTCCATGTGAGGCGTGAAAGTGGGCTTGTGCTTGCCGCGCAGACGCGAAGCGATGATGGACGCGAGGCGGCCGACGACCAGCCCTTCGGCGTCGATCAGGAGCCACTTCTTGTCGATCTCGCTCGGTTTTGCCGAGTAAGTGGTCATGTTGATATCCTTAGAAAGCTATGCCTGCCGACGACCACTCGCGAGCGGTTTCCGACATGTTCGAGTGGCCGTGTAGTGGGAGAACGAGCTCCCGTCAAGTACGAATAAAATCGCCAACAGAAACAAGCGCTTACAGACGCGGTATTATATTACCGCTTCGATTCTGCAAGGCCGACTGAGACGGGGGCAGCCCTGCGCTGGACACCAGCTGAGCGCGCGGCGCGTAGCAGATCGGCCAAGTATAGCGTTACCACGCCGGCCAGGATGAAGGCCAGGGCCTGGTGGGCCACGGCAAGGTCGATCTGCACCTGCGACAGGAGGGTGGAAATGCCCAGGACTACCTGGAGCAGCACGATAAGGCCAAGACGCGGCAGCCAGCGGTGAACGCCGGCAAAGCCCCCTGCCCTCGCCTGCGCCCAAAGCAGCCAGACCATATACAGCACGATGCCGTAGGCGATCATGCGGTGGTTGAACTGAACGGTCAGGTTGTTTTCGAAAAGATTGCGCCAGCCCGGCTGCATGGCCCCAAGGCCGTTGGGAACAAGGGCACCGTCCATGAGGGGCCAAGTATTATAGCCCATGCCGGCATCGAGCCCGGCAACAAAGGCGCCGGCCGCGATCTGGATCATGATGAGGACGAGAAGCAGTCCGGCGCTCCAGAGGTGCTTGGCACTCACCTGCCCCGTTACCGGCCTTGGATCGATGGAGCGGGGCACATAGGTCAGTGCGATCAGCAGTACGCCGGCAGCCGTGAGGTGAGCGGCGAGGCGGTATTGCGACACCGAGGTGAGTTCCGTCAGCCCCGAAGACACCATCCACCAGCCCAGCGCGCCCTGAAAACCACCGAGCAGGAAAAGGCCGAACAGCGGCAGCGCCAGCGTGCGCGGCAGGCGCTTCTGGAACAGGAAAACAACGAAGGGCACAATGAAGAGGAAGCCCAGCACCCGGCCGAGCAGGCGGTGGAACCACTCCCAAAAGAAGATCATCTTGAAGTCGGCCAGCGACATCCAGGTGTTGTTGACCTGATATTGCGGGATCTGCTTGTAGGCTTCGAATTCTGCGAGCCAATCGGCTTCGGTCAGCGGGGGAATGGCGCCGGTGATCGGCTTCCAGCTGGTGATGGACAGGCCCGATTCGGTTAGCCGGGTGATGCCGCCCACAACCACGATCAGCAACACAAAGGCGGCCAGGCCATAAAGCCAGATGCGCACCGGACGCAGGCGATCGGCGGCTGGCGAAATGGCAGGGCTCAGTGCGGCATCGTGGACAAGAGTCACGGGCGTATTCCCGGTATCGTGAAAGGCAGGCGAGTGGTATGCCCGGCCATCATTTCTCGCAACAGGCGCGTTGCCGCACATGACCCAGCGTAACCGCAAGTTGATCGGCATCGTTTTGCTGCTGGGATCCATCGTGGCCTGGTTGTGGATCGGCACGGCGATCTATCTGCAACTTCCGCCGGACCTGCATCCGCTGGTGTTGATCGTTTATTTTCTGGTGGTGGGCATGGGCTGGTGCTTGCCAGCCATGGCGATCATCCGCTGGATGGCCAAGCCCGACAGCGCTTAAGCGCCGATCTTGCCCAGCCAGGTGAAGAGCGCCCCGGTGGCAAACACATCCACATAGCGACGGTTTTGGAAGAGGCCATTGAGCGACACGCGTGGGAGCGCGTGGAGCGTCTCGGCGTGGTGCGGGTAAAGCCCGCCCGGCCGGGTGGTGACGCCCGAAGCAAAGCCGAGATCGCGGGCGGCGGCGAATTCGCGCTCCCCAGCCGCGGCCGGGCCCCCGATGGGATAGGACAGATGGATTGGACGGGTGCCGAGGCGGTTGCCGATGATTTCGGCGGAGCGCTGCATTTCCTCGCGGGCCTCGTCCGGGGGAAGCTTGGCGAGCTCATAATGATGCACAGTGTGGGCGCCGATGGTGCAAAGCGGGTTGGCGGCGACCGTGGCGAGTTCGTCCCAATCCATGATCAGTTCGCGGCAATGGGCGGCCAGATCAAAGCCGTGGTCGGCGGCGAAACGATGGAGCAGCACGACGCGGTCGGGCTCGGGCATCTGGCGCATGCGCCAATATAGGGCATCGTAGGCGGCTTGTTTTTCGGCGGTCGTTAGGGTGTCGCGCGGGCTGGACTCGCCCGCGATCGCGATGCGGTTGTTGGCGGCGATGATGTCCTCGATGGCCTGCCACCAGACATCACCGGAGCCATCAACCAGGGCGGTGGGCACATAAAGGGCGAAGGGGGCCGCGTGGCGCTCGAGGATGGGCAGCGCGTAGTGCAAATTGTCCTTGTAGGCGTCGTCAAAGGTGAGGACGGCAAAGGGGCGGGTCTTGGCGGGGGCCGCCAGGCGCGCGATGGCCTCATCGAGGGAGACAATGTCGACCCCGAGGTCGCGCAGCCGCTCGATCACGTAGTCGAGGAAGGCGGGCTCGATCTGGAGGATTGCGTTGGGCGAGAAATCGGGCGGGGTTTCGGGCAGGACGCGGTGAAGCGTGAAGATCACGCCCCGCGCGTTCGACAGCGTACGCACAAGGCCCGGTAGCCGGGACAGCCACAAGGCCTCGAACATGGCCCGGATGGCGGTGTATTTGAGCGACATGGCGCGGTTCAGGCCGCGACACGTTCTTCGGGGAAGGACGCAACTTCCACCAGCCCGAAACCGGCCTCCAGCATCTGTTCGCGGGTTTGCTCGATCTGGTCGACATTGTCGATGGATGCGGTGACGAGGATAACCCGGCCATCGAGCGCCTCGAACATGGGCAGGGTGGAATTGGGGCCAGCGGGACCGGTCAGCAGCACCACGACCTCATAAATGTCGCCCAAAGCTTCAACCAGGGTCACGGGCCTCGTGGATCGGCGATCGAGCATCGGGGACTGGCCCCAGGGCACTTCGGCAAAGCTGTTGTCGGCCGATTTGTGCACGACTTCGCCAAAGCTTGCCGCTTCATTGGTCAGATCGGACAGGCCGGGCTCCTCGGTGAGGCGGGCGCTGCCCGCATCAACCAAAGCGACGCTGAGACCCCTAGCAAGGGCGTCGCCCACCAGTTCCTCGGCCATAGCGGCGCTTTCGTCATGACCGGCGAGACCGGCCAAGATCACGAGGCGGGTGCGGCCGAGTGCGAGATCGGCAGCCAGGTCGCTGAAGGCAACGGTGTCGGGCAGTTTTTCATCGCGGTAGTGGAGGCGCGGCGTGTCCAGATGGGATGCGGCATAGGCGTGGGCCAGGGCGTCGGGAATGGTTTGCTGTTCGGGCTCGTCCTCGACCACGAGATCGGGCGCGACTTCAAGCAGGGCACGGCGCAGGCGGGCATGGCCGTCTTCGGCGGAAACCTGCTCGGGGGCGGGAACGTCCGCCTCATCTTCGTCGCTCGCAACAGGCTCGGGCTCGGCTTCGTCGGCTGGCGGCGGCGCAGCGAGGACGGGGACCACCACGACGGGTACGAGGGGCCCGGCCTGGGCGACCACAGGAACCTCGATCATGACGGGCTCATCCTCGTCCTCGGCGTCCTCATCCTCGTTGTCCTCGGCCTCGGCCTCGTCAGCGAGCGTAACGACATCGGGCTCGTCGGCAAAGACGGGCTCGGCATAGCGATGCAGGGGCTCGTCGGCGTCGATCAGGTGCGCGGCTTCGGGGCCCAGTTCGGCGGTGGCGGGCTCGGGTTCTTCCCAACGCTGGTCGGGCTCGAGCTCGGCTTCCTGGAAGGGGACGGCGTCGAGCTCATCCTGGTTGCGCTGCACAACGACGGTGCGCGCGGGGGCGATGGCGCGGCCCGAGATCAGCTCGTTGAAGATGACGAGGCCCAGCTGGAGCAGCAGGGAAGCCAGCCCCACCAGGATCAAGGTGAACTGGGTGCGTGGCGAAGAAGGGGTGACGGCGGGAGCGGCCATGGTCACCACCCGCACATCGGGGAGAGTCGAGTTGGTATCAGTGCGCGACGCGGCTTCGCTGTAGCGCTGCAGGTAGCCTTCGAGCAGATTGCGCTGGGCCGCGGCTTCGCGCTGGAGGCTGTCGAGGGTGACGGTGTCCTGGGTCGCGGTGGAGGCCGAGGTCTTGGCGGTGGTGAGATCACCACGGAGCGACGCTTCCACATCAGCTTCGATCTGGGCTTCCGCTTCGAGCGCTTCGGCGACGCGGCGGCCCTCGATGGCGATCTGGTTGTTGAGCTCGTTGATCTGCGCGTCGGCGGCGCGGATATTGGGATGGTTGCCGAGCAGGGTCGCCGAAAGCTGGGCCCGCTCGCCCTGGAGGCGCGCCTTTTCCTGGCTGAGCTGCTGGATCACGGCGGAGTCGCGCACATCGGCGACGCCGTCGATGGGCTGGCCGCGCTCCAAGAGGCCGCGAATCAGGGCAGCGCGCGACAGGGCGGCGTTCTTGCGCTCCTGGGCGGCGTTGATCTGGGTCGCAATGGTGGAAAGCTGCTGGTCGACGAGACTGGTATTGTTGTTGCCAACAAAGAGGTCGTTGTCGACCTTGAAATTGGCGACGGCGGCCTCGGCTTCGGTGACGCGGCTGCGCAGTTTCTGGATCTCGGCATCGAGCCAGCCCGATGCCTCGGCGGTGTCGGAAAGAGACAGCTCGGCGCGGCGCGCCACATGGGCCGCGGCAATGGCATTGGCGATATCCGCGGCCCGCTGCGGATCGGTCGAGCGGAAGATCACCGAAATGATGCGCGAGTCGCGCTCCTGGATCACGGTCAGCCGATCATAGATATTGGCCAGAACGGTTTCATCGATGTTGTTGGGGGCGCTGGGGCGGCCCAGCATCTGGGTCAGCATGGCGAGCGGGGAAAAGCCGGCACTGCCCCCATTGAATTCGGCAACCGAGCGCAGACCGAGCTGGTCGATCACGCGCAACAGGGTGTCGCGCGATTTGATCAGTTCGATCTGGCTGGATACGACCCCGGCTTCCGCGCCGGTCACCGAAGGAGCCTGCTCGTTGGCCGAGCGGGTATAGATATTGCTGCGCGGCTCAACCAGGATCCCGGCCGTCGACTCGTAAAGGCGCGGCATGAACATCAGGATGGCAAAGGTTGCGGCGAGCAGCACCAGGGTGACGAGGATGATGCGCGGAAGCCGCCGCAGGACTGCCCCGCTCAGCGCAGCCATATCGATCCGTGCGTCCTGCACGGTTTGCGCCTCATAAGACATCGCCTACCTCGCCCAAGTTCTGCCTTGTTATTGCGCCGGCGTGGTAAGCAATCCGTTAAGCTGCTCGCAAAGCGCGACCGGCAAGCGACGAACTAAGCAAAATCTTAACCATGGCAGGACAAAAGTAGCGCAACTCAAATGCCGAGATTTGCATGCGCTGGCTTCCAATACTTTCCATTGCCCTGGTGATGCCTCTTGCAGCCTGTGCAACCACACGCGACGCAACCTATCTGGTCGAGACCAAGGGGCCCTATCAGCTCGACACCGGCGATACTTTGCGCGTGACCGTTTATGGCGACGAACAGCTGACCGACACCTACCGCGTAGACGACAGCGGCTCGGTGGCGTTTCCGCTGGTGGGTCCGGTGCAGGTGCGCGGGCAAACCACCCAGACCGCAAGCCGGCGGCTGGCCGGGGCGCTGGCCAATGGCTATATGCGCAACCCCGACGTGGCAGTGGAAGTGGCGGAATACCGGCCGTTCTTTATCCAGGGCGAGATCGGCAATTCCGGCCAGTTTCCCTATATCCATGGCATGACCGTTCGGGCCGCGATCAGCACGGCGGGCGGGTTCAGCGACACGGCGGATCGCAACAAGGCCGTGGTATATCGCCGTCAGGGTGACCAGATGGCCAAGGGCACGGTCGACCTCGACTTCCCCATTTATCCCGGCGACACGATTGTTGTGCTGGAGCGCTGGTTCTAGGGGTGGCGGGGCGCCAAACAGGCAAGCTGCGGATCCTGCAAGTGATGCGCGCCCCGGTGGGCGGGCTGTTTCGGCACGTCGCCGACTTGACGCGGGCCCTTGCTGGAATGGGGCATGAAGTCGGGCTGGTGGTCGACAGCCTCGCCAATGACGCGCAGACCGAAACCAGGCTGACCGCCCTCCTCCCTCATGCAAGCCTTGGCATTCACCGCTTCGCCATGCCGCGCGTGTTGGGCGCGGGCGACCTCGCCACGCCGCTGGCAGTGCGCCGGCTCGCGGGCAAGCTCGATATCGATGTGCTGCACGGGCATGGCGCCAAGGGTGGCTTTTATGCGCGGTTGGCACGGCTTGCCGGGGCGAGGGCCGCGGCGGTTTATACGCCCCATGGCGGAGTGCTGCATTTTTCCTCGTCCAGCCGATCAGGACAGGTGTTCCACCTGCTGGAGCGGGCGCTGCTCAGGCAAACCGGCGCCATCATTTTTGAGAGCGCCTATGCCAAGGCCACCTATGCCGCCCTGATCGCCGAGCCGAGTTGCCCGACCGTGGTGATTTATAATGGGCTGACGCGCGAAGAGTTCGTGCCCCTGCCCCCGGCTCCCGATGCGGCGGACTTCGTGTTCGTGGGCGAGCTGCGCCAACTCAAGGGCATCTTTGTGCTGGTGGAAGCACTGGTGGATGTGCGCCGCCCCGATGGATCGCCGGCAAGGCTGGTGATGGCGGGGGATGGTGGCGACCGGCAGGCGCTGATCGAGCGGATCGGGCAATTGGGACTGAGCGATCGCGTCGTGCTGCCCGGCGCAATGCCGGCGCGCCAGGTTTTTCCTCAGGGCTGGTGCGCGGTGGTGCCGTCGCTGGCGGAATCACTGCCCTATGTGGTGCTGGAAGCGGCGGCGGGGCAGCTGCCCGTGATCGCCACCCGCGTCGGGGGCATTCCCGAAATCTTCGGGCCGACGGCCGGAAGTCTCGTCGCACCCAACGATCCGCTGGCCTTGCGGGCAGCAATGCAGCAGGCGCTGGATCATCGTGAACAAGCGCAAGCAGAGATGGCAACGCGGCTCGATTTTGTCCGCCAGAACTTCTCGCTCGAGCAGATGAGCGGGCAGATCGAAGCCCTTTACCGCGGCCTGTTAGATAAGCCTTAGCGTCATAATTTCACTGAGTTTTCATTCCTTTTGACCCACACTGCTCCCTTCCCAGGGAGTAGTTACTGCGCCATGTTTCGTGTCGATCCCCACCAGGCCGTGGTTGAACACGTCAATAAGGCCTTGGGAGAAACACCTGGCCCACGCGCGCTTTCGCCCCAGGCTGAAGCCATCATCGCCCAGCCGGTGGAAGGGGTGATCTCGGGTCCCGTGATCGTTGGCGTCGCGCAGATCATCGAAGCGCTGCTTTTGGCGACGCTGGGCTACGGCATTTATCATTTCTATGTGCAGCTCGATGAACCCGGCTTTTACGTACCGGTGATCATTGGCGCTTGCCTGTTGGCCAATGTGCTGTTCAACGCGGCGCGCACCCACCGCATTGCCGCCTATCGCACCATCTTCAACCAGATCAGCCGCGTCCTTGTGGGCTGGACGCTGGTGATGGTGGCGCTCACCGTGGGCATGTTCTTTTTCAAGGCCGGGGACATGTTTTCCCGCGTCTGGCTCATTGGCTGGTATGGAGCGGGCGCGGCAACGCTGATCGCTTATCGGCTCAGCCTGCGCGGGGTGGTTGGCTATTGGACCGAGCGGGGCCGGCTCAAGCGCCGCACCGCGATTGTGGGCGGTGGCGCCGACGCTGAAGTGCTGATCCGCCAGATTCGCGCCAGTGCCAACAACGACATCAAGCTTCTGGGCCTGTTCGATGACCGGGTGGATGATCGCTCGCCCGACACGGTGGATGGGTGCCCCAAGCTGGGCAAGGTGGCCGACCTCCTCGAGTTTGCGCGGCGCACGCCGGTGGATCTCGTGATCGTGTCGCTGCCGCTTTCGGCCGAAAAGCGCGTGCTCGAAATGCTGACCCAGCTTTGGGTGCTGCCGGTGGACATCCGGCTATCGGCGCATATGAGCAAGCTCAAATTCACCAACAAGGCTTACTCCTATGTCGGGGATGTGCCGGTGTTCGACATGGCCGACCGGCCGATTTCGGACTGGAACCTCATCTTCAAGTGGCTGTTCGACAAGCTCGTCGCGCTGGTGGCGCTGATCCTCCTGTCGCCGGTGATGATCGCCACGGCAATCGCCATCAAGCTCGAAAGCCCGGGGCCGGTGTTCTTTATCCAGAAGCGGCATGGCTTCAACAACGAGCTGATCCGCATCTTCAAATTCCGCTCCATGCGTACCGACATGATCGACCAGAGCGCGAGCAAGCTCGTGACCAAGGATGATCCGCGGGTGACCAAGGTGGGGAAATTCATCCGCCGCACCTCGATCGACGAGTTGCCGCAGCTGTTCAATGTGCTGCGCGGGGAGCTTTCCATTGTCGGCCCCCGCCCCCATGCGCTGCAGGCCAAGGCGGAAAACCAGCTTTATTACGAGGCGGTGGAAGGCTATTTCGCGCGGCATCGGGTCAAGCCCGGGATGACCGGCTGGGCGCAAGTGAATGGCTGGCGTGGGGAAACCGACACGATCGACAAGATCATGCAGCGCGTGAACCACGACCTTTATTATATCGAGCACTGGTCGATCCTGCTCGATCTTTACATCGTGCTGCTGACGCCGGTCTCGCTGGTGTCCAAGAACGAGAACGCCTACTAGCCCGGCCAGAGCGCGCCGCCGAGATAGCGCTCGGCGAGCTCGGCGGTGCCTTGGGCAAAGCCGGGCAAATGGGTTTGGGCGAGCTCGGTTTCGATATGGGAGCCGATAAAGGTCAGCAGCGCCATGCGGCGCAGCATGACCATGGAATCGATCGAGGCAATATCGGCCGGGGTGAGTGAGCGTTTCGCTGTGTAGGCGGCGAGCCAGGCCTGGCGCAGGTCGGGCACCGAAGCATGGGTCTCATGAAACGAGATCGCCGCAGCGAAATCATAGGTGAACCAGCAAAAGCCGCAGTCATCGAAATCGATGAGGCTGACGGTGTCGCCATCCACCAAGAGATTGCCCAGCCGCATATCGGCATGGATGAGGCCGTAGCGTTCGCTCGATGTGCCATAAGCCGCAAGGCGGGCGCGCAGTTCGGTATCGAGTCGGTCGAGCAGCGGGCGGATGGCGCCGTCGACGCCTGGGGCTACGCGCCAATCGCCCCAGAGGCCATCGGGATCAAGAATGGTGGCGGCGTTCCATGCCTGGCGGACAAAGCCGGCGGGGCGCGGCCAGGCCAGCGCATGGGCATGGAGGCGGGCGGCATAATCGCCGAGAGTAGCGAACAGCGGCGTCAGCTCGGCGTCGATGGCTGGCTCGGTGCCGGCAATGAAGCGGAACAGCACGGCATTGCGCGATTCTCCCGCCGCCGTGGTGACGGTCTGCAAGAGGCGCTCATTGGCGCCCGGCACGGGTTGGGGCAGCGGCAGATCGGTGTCGCGCCCGAGGGCGGCGAGCCAAGTCAGTTCACTCTCGATGGTCACCGGGCTTTGATAGGCCGGGCGATGAACGCGCAGGCAAAACCGCTCGCCACCGGGCAGATCGGCGCGAAAAGTGTGGTTTTCGGAATGATTGATGAGGGTGAGGGTGGCCGTGCCGAGCTGCGGCCAGAGCGTTCGCACGGATTCGAGATCGCGCTGATGCAACGGCATGGCGGGTGTGCCCGCTTCTTGAAGCGTGAATTGAAAATGGTCGGAGCGGCCGGATTTGAACCGACGACCCTTTGTCCCCCAGACAAATGCGCTACCAGGCTGCGCTACGCCCCGACTGCGCGGAGACATAGAGAAACAGGGCTTTTGGCGCAAGAGGCAAAATCGAGGGGTGCAAGAACGATGTGGAAACATCGGCCCGCTGTGGCGGAGGGAGGTACCGAAATTCACACGAAAACCGCCACGCCTGTTCACGGAAGGTTCCGAAGGGACGATATATGAAGAGCGACCCCACCAGCGTCTACATCATCGCCAGCGGCGACTTCGTGAAGATTGGTGTCTCACGCGATCCGGTGAAGCGGATGCGAACGCTCAAGACTGGCATGCCCGGTGGGGCTCGCCTCTATGCGGTGCGCGAGTTCCGCTCGGCACGATCCGCTTACAACGTCGAGGGTCGGCTGCACCGATACTTCCACCGGCATAGGCAGGCCGGGGAGTGGTTCTCCGTGTCCCCTTCGGCCGCCAAGGCGCGCCTCAAAGAAATAGCTGAATTGGACGACGAGGCCTTGGCGGGGCCGAAGCGCGTCGTCTGGAACGAGGTAACGCTGAAAGAGGCGCACGACGCAGTGGCAGCAGCATTCGCTGCCGGTCGTTCACGGTGATGGAGCAAGGCAGATGACGAAAGCGGGCGAGCGGATTTTAGACGGCGCGAGGGAGGCAGTTGCCATTGCGCGCGGAGAGAAGCCGGCGGCACGGATATGGCAGAACGGCTTTGCCTATGTGCCGGAGCAGCAGTGGCAACCAGCAGAGACAGCGCCAAAGGATCGGTGCATTTTGGTCTATGGCAAGCCCACAGATATCGACGGCATGAAGTTTACCGACCCTGGAGTTCACACTGCTTATTGGGACAGCATCGACAGCGCCTTCTGCATTAAGGGCGCAACTTGGTTGGGACCATTCATCGAACCGATGTGCTGGCACGAGGAGCCGGAGCCGCCCAAGATGGTTCCAGCCCTCCCCACCCCTCCCGTCCAAAGCTAATGGGGAGAGAGATGGTGGAGGTTAGTCCTTGGCCTTCTCACGCCGCTGTAGTTCGGCTTCGACGGCTTCCCGCAACAGGTCGGTTTTATCCTCACCTTCAGCCAACACGGCTTCCATCCGCTTCAGCGATCCCGCTGGCAGGGGTGCAATGATCTTGTCTGGATAACGCAGTTTCCGACCCACGCGCGGGGTATCGCATATGGGAATTTGAGTCGCCACCGCTGAATTACGCATATGCGCTATTGCCCTATTAAGACATATGCCTTATGTATATCGCATATGCTTTATGGAGGCAAGCAAATGGCCGGCGATACCACCCCAAATTTCGAGCCCAAGCTCTACCCAATCCCAGGGCAGGAGTTCCAGATTTACTGGGTTGTGAAAATGAAGGAAGCGGGTGGCCAATTCTTGATCCTGACCGAGCCGATGCCCAAGAGGCAGGCCGCGCAGCAGATGCGAAAGATCAGGCAGGAAATGGCCCGGCTCTACGTCAAGGAACACATGGGGCTGGCGATATGAGCCGGCCCTCGTCGCCCCCGCCCGATCCAATCCCCCAAAGGAGGGAGAGAATGGCTGATATGGTGGAGATTGTTGCACGAGCCATTTTGAGCGCACACGACTGGACCAGCAACCCGGTTAGCGACGAGGACGGGAGGCAGGTAAACCCCGCAACCTCGGGATGGGAAACGCTTACGCCAGAGTGGCAAGAATGCCTCCGGGGAATGGCCCGCGCGGCGATAAGAGCTATGGCGAACCCGTCCCAGCCCATGAGGCAAGCGATCTGGCGCCAACTGGAGCTGAGCGCCAAGGTGGGGAACCTGCGCGCCGGCCACATCGCAGGCGAGGGGCACCCGGATGTTCTCATGGCTGCGGCCTGCAAAGCCGCCCTTGCCCGCCCCGATCCTACCGATATACCTTGAGACAAAGGAGACGATGATGACCAAGGACGAACTAGCGCACAAGGACGCGCTGATTGCTGAGCTGGTGGAGGCGTTGAAGCCCTTAGCTGCGATGACGAGCAGGCTAAGGCTGAACAACGTCACCATGCAGGACGCCAATAATGCCTTCCGGGTCCTGGAAAAAGCTAAGCAGCGAACAAGCCCCCCCGAGTAAGCGTCGAGTGGCGCCCTACTCCGCCCCAGCCTGCAACCCCACAGGAGGCGCAGCAACCCCCGTATTGTTCGGACTGACCTGTAGCTGGATATTCTTCTCACCACACCTAGCACAGCGCAGCCGTGCCATTAGCGTCAGACGGTTGGGGCCATACAAAGACCAGTCACCGCCGAACCGCTGCTCCAAAGCATCCAAGTCCACCACTGCTGAGTGATTGCACGCTATCCCGCCATAGCTCGCCATGCAGAACGCCGTGAGCGTGTAGCCCTCACGCTTGAAGTCGGCAATGGTATGGATGCGGATCGTCATGGCCGCTGTTGTTCACCAGCTCGGCGGCGCGTGGCAAGGGTGGTGGAGCCCAGATGACTTCAACTTCCCATGAGTGCCACGGTCCTGCCCCGTCACACTCGCAGCGATACCAGATGACGAGCCGCCCGCTGATCTTGCTGGGCTCCCACTGGCATTGCTCGGAACACTTGGCGCAGTAGATCACGGGTAGACTTGGGAGACGGTGGTCCACATTCCGTGGCAGCGGGAGTAAATTTCCCCCACGAGCGAGGTGACAATCTCATCGGCGGGGATCTCAATAATATAGGGCAGCGACACATGCTTGCCCGGTAGCAGGGCTTCCTCTCGGGCGCCCGCGACATTGAAGTTCACATGATGGCTTACGCCGGCCTCGCCATCAAACCAGGACAGGCCACGGGGTTCGCATTTGCGGCGCTTCGTAAACTCAAAGACCACCTGGGATCGCAGGGTGTCAACAGGCGTGATTGAGACTATCTTGAACTTGGTATAGGGCGCGTACAGGGCGGTCTCCAACTTCGGGCCGATGGTGAAAAACGCCATGATTGAGACCATGGCGGCTGTCAGATAGAGCGCGGCATACATGGCCGTTTTGCTGCTCATATGACCAACCTCCCACTCATGGCAAAGGTCACGAAGGCCAGGAGCACGGCACCAGCGATGATCCAGAACGCCTTCATGCCGAAGTCCTTGATCTCCTTGGTGCCCGCCTTGCTCTCAGCCCCAACGGTGTCGATCTTCTTGTTGATCACCTCCAGTTCCTTGTAGAGGGATTTGTCGCGCTCCTCCTGCCGAGCCTCCGAAAGCATGCGCGCGTGGCGGTCGTTCTCGAGCGCGATGACGCGCATGTCCACCTCACCCACAGAACTTACAATGCTGGAGATGCTATCGCTGTGCCTCGTCATATGCTGCTCGGTGGCACTAGCTCGGCGCTCTAGTTCCTCCAGTCTGCGGGCTGTGCTCTCGGGTGTGTCTGGCATGAACCTACTTTCCGCGGATGTGCGCTACTTGCCGAGCACCAGGTCAATGATGGTGCGCGAGCGCGGCACGGGGGCAGTCTTGGCAATTGCCTCGACCTTGGCAGTGGCCACGCTCTCCTTCGGCAGGATGATCTGCTGCGCGTCGGCGGTGACCACCTGCGGGCGCACAGTGGAGCGCCAGGACTTCCACTGGCTCCAGAGATAAAGGGCAATGGTGGCTACAGCGCCGAGGGAGACGTTCTGCCAGCCACCAGCGAAAATCTGGTTGATGGCGTCCTTACCTTCGGGCGGCAGGGACAGATAGAGGAAACCGAGAGTGCCGCCGAGGCCGCCCAGTTCCTGGGTCCGACGCCAAAGCCAGCCCAGAACGATGTTGTTGCCGATCATGTTGGTGCGCCTCCTAGCGCGAACCGAAGTAGAAAATGAGGATGATGGCCACGAGCACCACGACAGCACCGATGGCGAGGAAGCGGAGATTGCCGCCGGTATCCTCCGCAATGGGGTCGGCCTGCGCGGCCGGCTCGGGATAGTGCGGGATGTCGGGCGGGGGAGGCGCTGAAACCGGGCCGCTGCCTGCCGCTTTGACCTTGGCCAGCAGCGCCTCGATGGTTTCGGGCGTCGTCAGCGACTTGTTGAGCCCGTCGCCGTCGTAATAGCTCTCACCTCGTGAATTGCCGTTGGCGGGCGCAAGGAGCGGCAGCGAGGCCCATTCCTGGGCGAGGCGCTTGCCGAACTCCACGGTGCCGATCTTGCCGGCCATGAACTGGTCATAGCCCCGGCGTTTCAGCAGATGGTAGCCGAGCCGATCCTGCAGATTGGCGTCGAACACCTGTCCGTCGAGCAGGCCAAGCTCCTTGCGGAGATCCTTGAGGGTGGCGCGCATAAACTGATAGGCCCCAGCCGCCGTAGACTTGGCTGGCCAGTTCTCCGTCTGGTAGTGCTGGAGCTCCGCGACGGTCATGCGGGTGATGGGCTTGGGGAGCCGCCCCTGAGCATGGGCATAGATCACGTCATAGGCTGAGGCGTCGGCTTTGCCAGTCTCGATCTTCCTGATGAAGTCGAGAAGCATCGCCGCTCCTTTCGGAACGGTCGGGTCCATAGGGCACCTGTGTGTTCGGGGAAAAATGCGGGTAGGTTGCGGCTGCTGGGGCCGGATATTCATGCGCGTGAAACATTCCTGTGTTTCACGTGTTGTTCAGGCCTATTGCGCTATCGATATGTTTCGTGCTTGAACTCGCGTCATTACCGGAGCCAACACATGCAAAAGAAGTTTCTCGTCACTGCCCAATGGGACAGCGAGGCGGGTGTGTGGGTTGCAACCAGCGACGACATTCCAGGCCTTGTAACCGAGGCAAAAAGCCTCGATGAGCTGCTCGAACGCGTTCTAGCGGTCGCGCCCGAATTGCTGGAAGACAACGCTCACTTGATCGATGATGCCGAACATCCAGGCGATCTGATCGACGTTTGCATCCTGTCGCATTTCCGCATGGAAGCTGCGCACGCACACTAATGGGTCAGGGCTTCTACCGTCAGATTGTAGAGGCCCTCAAGGCCGGCGGATGCAAATTCCAGCGACAGGGCAAGGGCGACCATGAGATTTGGTACAGCCCGATTACTGGCCGCACCTTCACAGTCGACAAGGGTTCGCTTTCCCGGCACACCGCTAACGCGGTAATGAAGCAAGCTGGCATCGACGTGCATTTCTAAGCCTCGCTCAAAAGCGGGGCTTTTTGCTGCCGTCATGGTTCACCTATGGGATGGGGTCAAAGAAAAAGGCTCCCGGTGAGGGAGCCTGAGGGGTTGCCATTTGATACGAGGGTGATGGGTGGGCGAAAGGCCCGCTTCGACGCTTCTAACTGGAAGCTGGGATATTCTTGATAAATCGAGCCGGCACCCCGCCGACTAACGTATGGGGCGCAACATCACTCACAACAACCGCCCCAGCCCCCACAACAGCACCTTCTCCAATAGTGACCCCGCCTACAACGATCACACCTGCCCCAAGCCAGCAACGGTCGCCTATCTTTATGGATTTGGACACGTGCCCCCAGCCTTTTTCTGGGGTCCAACTTAGACTGTGACCCATTGTCTCCATAGTGACATCAGGACCGATCAGACACTGGGCGCCAATATGGATCTCAGCTGGGCTAACGACAGCAAGTCGAGCGCCGGCGTTTACGAAAGTTGAATGGCCGATGTGGATACGGTGGATATCACCCGCCCTGGTCAGACCCCTAGGCGGTCGTATCGCGCAGTCGGCGCCGATGTCCATGCCGGCGCACCGCAGCAAGCGAGCACGTAAGTTGACATCAACCCAAAAAGAACGACCAAACCAGCCCGCTGCCCAGACGAAAAAATGTTCACGCAAGCTAGCCATCTTAATAGCCCCTCCCCATACACTTTCACCTACCATTCTAATGAGCAGGCTTGGAAGACAGTCGTGCCAAAAAGCTGCCAGCGTTTCGGCATATGTGAGGGCATGGGGGCAAAGAGAGGGCTGCCCCCATCAAGGTTACGGCACACCCGGAGGTGACCCTTCTGCACCAGCCGATATCATCGGCAGGTCAGCACGATCCAAGCCATAACTAGGTGGCCAATAAGCAATCTGCGTCACCCGCCCAACAAAGCGGTTAGAGACTGTAGCACCGTTGATTTCCGAACCAACCCTAACAGTCGTGATGGTCGGCATGGTCGCTGAGGTATCGAGGGAGGGTGACGTGCCATCTGGGCTAGAACAGACATAGTTGGTCCCGAAAATGAAGGCCGAACGCCTGAGATTGGTGCTATTCCAGGGAATGGTGCCGCCGCTAACCGCTTGAGTAACACCTCCATCTACAACCAATATCCCCGGGCCTTGGGTATTATTCGTCCTTCTGTAAATGGCCCGATCAGAACTTGTGCCATCACCCGCATACAAAATTACTCCACTAGCAGTGCTCGCACCGTCTGCTACCTTAGCTTCGATGAACCATGTGCCACCTGGTTCACTCAGCCAAGACAAGTCTGTGAAGGCGTGAGATGTGCTGGAAGTGAGAACAAGCCCGCCAGCATCTACCGTTGGGTTCCCACTTAGATCAGAGAGGTCCGCTCCAAAATACTTACCGTTCACAAAGTCCATAAAGAGGGTGGCGCCTGCCGACCCAGCGGGAACGACCGTAACCGCAACGGATGCTGCAGCCGTGTTGCCAGCAGGGTCCGACACCGACACTTGAACATCATAGACATTATTCGCGCCGGCATCGTCGGGAGCGCCTAAGTTTTTGATCGCGTCACCCGCAAAGCGCAAATAGAGGCTGTTGTAGATTTCAAACTTCGATGCATCCGCTCCACCCGAGATAGACCACTTGGGATGGACTGTGTTTGATCGGAGACGAACCAAGAGGGGCTCGCCCTCGGGCAGAGAGTGGATAAGCTCGTTGGTAATGGTGGGTGCTGTTACATCCGGAACGATAGCGGCAACCGATCCTCTATTCTCAAGTTCCAGTGGCAGGCTTGCCGTTGGAATTGTCGGATCAACCACGTTGGCGGCAAGGAGCCCAGCATTAAAGCCGCTCAGCGTGACATCCACATAGAACTGGAGATACTGAGTGTCTCTGTCTTTTGAAGCACGATCAGCTTCATTGAACCAGAGCCGGGATTTCCAGACTCCATTCTCGTTGAAGCACCCGTTACGCTCTACAAGCTGAATGCCAGTCATGTTAATGTTGGTTTTAATGAACGGCCAATCATTCGAGGTAAAGGTGGTGAAGCTCTCACTCGACTGATGATCGGGCCAATAGCGCACCCCAAGAGTATCAACGATCCTACCCTTGAAGCTGATGTCCCCTTTGCCTGTGGGTGTGGCAACCAGAGAGGCGCCATCTGCTAGTTCAAAGAACGGAGCCTGTGAATAGTCGGGTGGCTGCCCGTTCTTCATCAAGCCGCCGGGACCACGAGGAGCGGCGGGGTACAACCGAGACTCAGACAGCTCCACTGGGCTGCTGGTAGAAACCGACTTCCAATCCCGCACCGTTCGGGTGGCAGACCCACCGGGTGTCCATGGCCCATATACGCCGTTAAACGGGTGAGCATCAGCAGCAGCTGAGGATGGGAACGTGGCAATGAAGTCAGTGAATTGCGTTGTCACCGCTTCAAAAGCGATGTCCGACCATGTACCGTTCCAATTTAGCCCCAAGCCGTTGTTATTGAAGCCAATGTCATAGTTTTTAAGCTTCAGGTTGGCAAAGACCAGCACCGAAGCAACGCTGCCCAAGAACGTGGCGCTAGTCCCTCCGGGGCCAATCCACAACGCGTCCATAAACCAGTAATGGAACGTATAGTTCACCAGATTGAAGGCGCGGTTCGTAGCAATACAGTGATTGCCCCTACCGATCATGGGCGTGGTTTCATTCCGGTCAGTGAACTGCCGATGGGCAACAAAGAACGCGTCACCAACCCCGAAGCTCAGATTGTCATAGAAGTCAGGAATTTGCGCCTGTTCGATCCCGTAGGTGTCAGCGTCGAGCGTCATATAAACGGGGTTCAGCCCATCCGTTCCCGCTCCCTGAGTAATTGGGTCAAGCAGCCGAAGCGACTGAGCGTCAGGAACGCGTTTCAGGATCGTATTGGTGGAACTGCCCGCCCGCTGGTTCTGCTGCATGAAGGTCCAGCCATGATGTGAGCTGGTGGCAATGTTACCGTGCCGTAGAACTTGTCGAGCCTGACATTCAAAGCCTGTGCCGTGGTGCCCATTGTGGTTCTGTGCCCATTCGGCGCGAGAACCCCAGTCGATCTCGAAACCGTCGCCACGGTTCCAGATTGAGATATTCTCAATCTCCTGCCCGATCTCGTTACCAAGCTCTGTCACCCACCCAGCGCCGCGCACGTTGAAGCTGATGTTCCTTTCAGCGGCCATGCGGGAACCGTGGTTGGTGAAGCCCCAACCAGGAACAGGAATGGCGGTATCCAGCCTCTGCTTGGCTGTGAGGCCGGGCGCGGGTGTTTGCCCCCGCACCACGTTGCCGACAAGCTTGACCTGTTTGCGCCCGAAGTACGGACCGCTCCAGTGAACGTGCATTCCATAGCGGCCACGAACATTCAACGGATCGGCAATGTAGGCGCCGCCATTAGAAGCGCGCAAAGGCATTGACCAATAGCCATTCGGCGTGTCGGAAATAACCAAGCTCGGGTTGGTGTCGGTGCGGCCCACGTCCTTGTTGTCGGTCCAGCGCACATCAACATCATCGCTGTGCATGAACATGATGTGGGGGCGGTTCTGCAGAACGTTTAGATTGAGGGATGGATCAACACTGCGGCGGATGGAGCGTGTCAGGTTAGCGACCATCACCGGGATGTTTACAACCTGCCCAAGTGGCAGGGTGTCCACTGTTGCGGTATGGGCGAAGTCCAAGGGCGCACTGAGAGTCAGCGTATTGCCGCTGATTGTTGCGGTTCGAACTTCATCGTGGCTAAGATGGAAGCCTTTGGTCTGCGTCCATAACTGCGGATTGTCTGGAGCGTTTTCCAGAGAGCCACCAGTGTTTCCATAGAAGCTCGTTGGGCCTTTGTAGGTGGCGTCGGTTGACGAAGTGCCGGCGTTGGTCGTGGCGAGAATAAGAACCTCGTCCCCGTCACTCCAATTAGACCCCGCCAACCCTTCCAGGGTGATCGTGGTGGCGCCGGCGGAAAGACTGCCAACGGCGTTCAGCTTGTGAGCCTTTTCCTGCCCCACGATACGCACCGGCCCCATGGTCATCAGGCCGTACTTGGTGGTGGTGCCGGGCGCGTATGCAGCGTCGGTTGGATCGCGCCAGAACACCATCTCAAACGGGTTATTGTGCGGGATCGGGGACGTGCCGGCATCGTTGGCCGCCTCGATGTAGGTGCCATGAGACATGATCGTCCACACCCAGATCTTGGCACCGGGCGCCATGCGCAACTTGGCCGCGCCGCCCACATGAATGCTCTTGATCTTGACGGTGCTGTTCAGGTCATAAACGACACTGTGAGTGCCGCTGATGTTCACGGCGGCAAACTGCCCCGGCACGGTGCCAGTGTCCCAAATAGCAGGGTTTGACCAGTTGCCGCTGGCAATCGCGTTATGTGTGGCCGTGCCCAGGTGCGGGTGATTGTTGGCGTCATTCGCCTCGACGGCGGTGAGGTCATAGAATGACTGGGGCACAACTGCCGGGCGACCGCCATAGGTCGTCGTTATCTCGGCAATGCGGTCCACCAAGTCAGGAGGGAGAACGATCTCTCCGCCGCCGGTGGCAGCCGGGAAAACCGCCCGCGACGGCAGGCTAAGCGTCAAACCGAGCTGCATGGCCGCGCCCTAATCGATGGTCGCTGGAAAGTCGCTTCCGCGTTCATGGTTCACCTATGGGATGGGGTAAGAAAAAGGCCCCCGGTTTAGGGAGCCTTGGTCGTTAGATTGGAACGGCAGATCAGGCCTGGGCAAACTTCCACAGCGCATCCAGTTCGGCCTCGCTCATGCCTATTGCGATGCGGGCGTCTTCAATGAATGGGTGGCCGCGCTCAAAGAACTTGGCGAACTGGAGTTTGGACGATGCCGCAGCCCAATTGACCGGGTTATAGGTCGAGCTTTCGGGATCGTTCATGGACGCAACCCAGGCTAATAGGTCTGGCTCATAGCCCGATGCCCGCACCACGAACCAGAACTGATCCGGCTCGAGGTTGGGGAACTCCGGCCCGGCAGGAGCTTCTGGTTCAATGGCAGCGGGCGGCGGCGAGAAAGCCCCCTGCGCATAGGACCAGCCGATCTGCGCTTCATCATGGGCGAGCCATTTAGCCTTGTCTGGCCAGTCCTCGGGTATGACCCCTTCGAACACCAGCCGGTTGGTGACCTGGCCCTTTTCGACCTTGCAGTAAATCATCCGGTCACTCCGAACAGTATTCGATGATGGTCACAAGGCCGCCACTGCCGTTGCCGCCCGCTCTGTTGCCTTGCGTACTGTAGTCAGAACCACCGCCACCGCCCGCGCCGAACCCGCTGGCGTTGCCACCATTGCCGCCCGGCACAATTTCCCCACCGCCACCGTATGGGGAAAAGCCGCCGTTTCGGCTGTAAATCACGGTGGATGTATTGACGGATCGGGTGCCGGTGACGCCAGAGTTGCCGCCGATCTTGAGATCGCCAATGCCCCCAGCTTCTGACCCACCTGCGCCACCACCCCCGGAACCACCAGAAACGGCGCCACCACCCCCGGAACCACCCTTTGCCAGACACAGCCCGCCAACGCTACTGTCGCCGCCCGTTCCACCGGAGTTGTTGCCTCCCTGCCCGCCGCCGCCCGGCGCCCCTACAGCAACGGGCTGGCTCGCGCCGATTTGCTCGCGGGTCACTGTCCTGCGCGAAAGTGCGCCTGCCCCGCCGCCACCAGCACCGTTGATAGTTCCCGAGCCCGTCTGCGCCGCACTGCCACCACCACCCCCAGCGCCAAGGCACTCAATCTCGCAACAAATCATGTTTGGATGCGGGGTATAGGTGCCTGATGCCGTGAAGGTCCGGACGCGGACAACTCCAACGGCGCCGGTCCCTGTCCGAAGCTGTGCGCCGGTCAAATCCTCTACCGGGCCATCACCGGGCGCCACCCGACCCTTGAACCGCGCGGTTGGCATTTGATCGGACAGCGCACCCAATCCGACCAACGCGGTGGCTTTGTCGGTATCTGAGCCGAGCCGAGACACCCAAAACGGCGTCACGCCGCTGATATCGCCAGTTGGGCCGCGCGGGATGGCGATGTCCAACCGATAGCCGCCCGGCACCGGCACGAACGTCACTGCCGCTGGCTGATCTGGTGCGAGCGTCGTCGTCGCACCCGGCTCGATGATCATCCCACGCGGAATTTCGAAAGCCAGATCATAACCGCCTGCACGCGGTGTCAGCGTCACATCTGGTTCAGTGCCGTAGGGCACCTCATCAACTTCGCTCACATTAAGCGTAATCGAAGGGCCGGTGAGATACGCGGGCGCAGACCAATCGCCGGAGGTGTCTGTATTCTTGGCGTAGATAGCGGAGCGCCCATCGCCGCTGTTCGCCACCAACACCGCGAAACCGGCCGGGCGCGCGTTGTAGGCAGCACGAGCGGCCAAGTCATTGACCTGAACATCGTAGGCGGCGCCGGCCACCAGCTCGGTCTTGGGGACAACGCGGGCGCCGCCACCAGGCAATAGCTCAATGACGCCTGGCCCCGCCAAACCGGCAACCGAGGTGAGCGTGCCATCGCCAAGCATCTCCACCAGGTTGCGCGCTTGCGCCGAAACGCGGGCACCATCCGGCTGGTAACGCATGCGATAGGCGACGTTGGTTAGGGTTGGGCCTTCCCATGGCTTGGTGAGCGACCCTGCCGTGTTGCTGCTGATGCCTGCAACCACCGCAGTGCGCCCGCTTGCGCCAGCAATGTCGAGGATGGTGTCCCCTTCCTTGAAGCCGGCCAGGAGCCAGCCGGTATTAGCACCCGTGAATGCCGCGACCCCATTGGTCAGAGTGATCGTGCCGGTCACATAGTCGGAAAGGGCGGCCATGGATGCTCCAATAGAAAAAGCCGCCCTGGGGCGGCTGTGAGATGCGATGTGTTGGTGGGGATTATTTCCGGGGCACGACGATGGAGAAGATCGGCGCCTGCGTGATAGTTCCGCTGCCCGTACCGTCCCCCCCGATAAAGAAAGAGACGCGGTAAGTCTGCCCGTTGTTTAGAGCCCGGATGGTTGTGAAGTTCACCGGGCCACTCTGAATGCTGGTGAGTAGCTCTTCCCTGCCACCAGTGCTGACATTTTCAAGATATATTGCCCAGTACCAGTTTGCGTCCGATCCGGAGTTAGAAATGCTGACCCTGCCAAATGTAGAGATCATCGTCGGCTTAGAACCAGCCACGAATTGATCCGAATAGTAGTTCCTGCCACTTCCACTTCTGCCGGTGTAATAATCGGCAAAGGCCCCCTCGGCCAGCTTGTCGCGGCCGATCGTCAGATCCTGAATGTTGGCAGACCGGACAACCAGGTTGCTAATGAAGGCATTCGACGCAACCAGTTGCGCGACGTTGATTTCGGCCGAGGTCAGTGTGCCGGCTGCGATCTTGTCCCCGGTCAGGGTTCGAGTGGCAATGTTGACTGCGGTCAGTTCGCCAATAAAGGCGTTCGCCACCCGGATGGCTGAGCCGTCGAAGATGAACGGCGTGGCAACCACCGAGCCGGCATTGATGATGAACTGATCGACAGCGAACACGGCACGACTGAGCGAACCGTTGGTGTCGATGAAGAATGCGCCCGAGGACCAGCCTCCCTCGGTTCCGGTCTTCACTTCCACAGCCCACCGGGACCAGTTTGCGATCGGCGAAGCCTGAGCCGTGCCCCGGACGGTTACGAGCGAGGTAATTCCCCCAGTCGTCGCTTCCAGCTCGGTAACCTGATCGGCAATGGCGGTGAGTTCCCCTTGCATGGGGATGATGGCCGTTGTGATCGTTTCGTCAAACGAGGCTTTCAGATCGCTCGTAACGACGGACATAGAGCGGCGCATCTCATCGAACTGGAAGGCATTTGCCAGTTCCTGGTCCGCGCCGCGAGTGTCCTGCTCTTGTGCCTTCTCGTAGATCTCTCGGTAGTTGGTGCCCAGCCAATCGAAGTAACCCTCGATCTGCACCCCTAGACCATCAAGATCGAAGTCGCCGTAGATGACATCCAGGGCGGAGAGTTTTACGTTTGGCGTCGTGACCGTCAGCCAAGCCCCTTCAGTGCCATCCTGATCTTGGTTAGACCATCGGGTGACGCGGCCGGAGAACGGAACGTAGATCGCCCGCACTTCGTAGACGGAATTCGGCAAAATCGCCTGATTGCTGATGACGGCGGAAGGCGATGCTAGATCGATGTCATACTCGATCGTCGCGTCAGCAATGACGATCTTAGTGCCCCAACTTTCGCACACCTGAATGCGGACAGCACGGACGTCATGCAAACCGTTGTCCCAGAATACCTCGATAGCGGGCCGGCGTTGATTACCGTTCCCGTCCAGCACGATGTAGGGCGCGGCAGAGAAGCCCGTAGTGACCTGCGGCGCCGGCCGCGAGATCACCAGCGGCACCACGTCCCACGGCAGCACGTAGTCGGTCTGCCAGTCGTAGTCGGCGGGGTCCTGCTCCTGCAGCGACACCACCTGGTTGCTGTTAGGCAGATCGTCCTGTGCGGTGATCAGGAAGACCTTGTTGGCATAACCATTGCGCTCGCTGGTCCACACGGCGGCGTCCAGTGGTTCATACTCCCACCATTCGGGGGGCATGGTCAGGACATGCTTGCGGAACCGGCGGGTCTCTTCGATGGCAGCGCGCATAAGCCGCTGCACCTGCACCGCATAGGGCACGGCGCCATAGCTGGTCGAGAACGGCAGGCGGCGATTGTCGTCCAGCAGTTCAAGGTCGCTGCGATACCGCGGAGGAGCTTCCTTGTTCTCCCAAGCCTCTGCCGGCTCAGGATAGGTGGCCGTGATACCGTTGAACGTTGCCTCGAGGCCGGGGAACGGATCGATACTTTGTCCCTCGGTGATCACACCGTCTTCGTCGGTGAAGCTAACCACCGGGGCGTCAGGACCACCCACCAGCACCTTGTAGATGCCACCGATCTCGGCAATGCGCCCTTCGCAAGCCTTGAGGTATTCGCCGATAACGACGTGCGGCTCCTGGTCTACAGTGACCTCATAGCCGAAGCGGAAGGCTTTGGCGCCGCCCACAAGCACGTCGCACTTGTTCATCTGGGGACGCCACTGCGCCAGGGGCCGCCTGGCGGCGCTGATGCTCTGCGGACCGTAGACCCACTGGCCGCCGTAGGAAAAGCCGCCCAGTAGGTTGTCTATGCCCACGATCGGGTTGTCGTGCTGTGCCGTGCCACCACGACGATCAGTCAGCGGAATGCCGTCAACTTCGATCAAGTAGTCAGGTAGACCCGAGAACAGTTCGCGGTTCACCAGAGCAGTGACAACTGCATAGGCAATGCCGCGACCGATCATGTCCGACTGCCATGGGCGATCTGGATCGTTGCCAAACTTCTGGAGCAGGAAGGCGTCGACTACAGTCTGATGCCCTTCATAGAACTTGATCCAAAGGTGATCCTTGCCGTCCACCCTGTACTCTTGCACTGGAGCGCCGTTAGGACCGACCTGATCCCAAAGGATATTTACCCGCTCGCTGCCCACGAACAACCCAGAAAGCCCTCGCACCGGCAGGTCGGACACCGAAATGACCTTGGTGAGATAGGCGTTCGGAGTGTCGCCGTCCTTGCCCCAGGTGCCGATATATTCCAACTGACCGGCTGTAGCGTAGCGCCCCATGATAAAGGCCAGCGGATTGTCCCCGCCGGTCTGGATGGAGCCGCGCACACCGGCTTTGTCCTGCTTCTTGTCCTGCGCGAAAATCTGCTGAACGAGGGTCGCCGCGACCGAGAGCGCAACGCTGATGAGGGCGTTGACGATGAACGGGGCAATTAAGAACATTAGAACAGCCCCTTCTTGCGCTTCTTGCCGCCGCCTTCTTCAGAGGCTTTGTTCTCGCCCCAGAAAATCTCGACCTTGCCGGAAATACCGCTGTACCGACGGAACCTGTCACCTCCGCGGAGCCGCTGCGTTTCGTCGCTGCGCTTGGCGGTGTTGGTGCGGGTGAGTTCGCGGGTGTGCGAGACGATGCGGAGAGTGGTGTCCCCTTCCCCGCCCGCGGCGCCAGTACGGGTCGGATTGGTGTTGACCTGGCCAAGGCGCCGGCAGCGCGGATTGGCCGCGAGCAACATGCTGGTGGGGTCAAGATAGCCGCGGAAGATTTGCACCCGCGCATTGCGGATATCGTGGCCTCGCGTCACCAGCTGCACCACCGGATGCAGATGGTTGAGCACCACTTGGGTAGTGTCAACGTCCAGCCCGATCTTGAGCGGAATGGGGTCCATCTTCTTGATCGGGGCGTTATCGCCGTAGAACGTGTAGTTCTCGACGGCACCGGTTTCGCCGTTGACCACGTTGACCGCCACGTCCTCGCCGAAGTCGGTGAAGCCAAACGGGACTTCCCCACCCCCGCCGATCGGCTTGGCCCAGATCAGCACGAAGTTGCGCGGAATAACGGCCGAGCGATTACGTATGGCGCCTTGGGTGGCGACATCGAGAACACGAACCATGTAGTTGGAACCTTAGTTTGCAGCCAGGGTCTGCCGCATTGTGAAGGACAGAGTTCCTGTCACCATCAGATCATGATCGGTGGAGAGTGAGCCCGGCACGATCTTGCACTTCATAGATGGCTTGCGGAGCATCACAGGCAGAGTTGTCGTGATGCCGGGGCGCAAGTGTGGGCGAACCTCAAACAGCGGCGTAAGGCCGGCACTGCTCGCCGTGGCGCCCGTCACAAGACGCACCAGCGCGCGGCGCGAGGGGCTGCCATAGTCAACCGCCAGCATATCGCCGGCAGTCAGCACATAGTTGGGCGGTAGCCCGGCGATCTGCAGTTCTTTGCGGTTCGCAGCAATCGTGTGGATGGCTGGCGCGGCAGAGCCTAGCTTGGAGCCATCTGGGTCTGCTGCGGGGAACGGCCGAGATGGGTTGTACGCGTAGAAGGTATTGATCGCGCCATCTAGGGCGTCGATCCGCGCCAGTATCGCCTGCGCTTCCTCCAGCGGCATCGGCGCGCTCTGCACAGACGCCTCCCACAATCGAGGCGCTAGGTCGTGTGCGAGGCCTTCGCCAGTCCCTAGCCCCGAATATTCCTGCTGTTCAACCAGCAGGAACGGTGCCGATCTGACTTTGAGTGTGTCGAAAAAAGCAGACAAGGAAAGGGGCAGCGCTAAAGCCATATCAGCCCCTTTCCACCAATGAGGTCCCAGAATGATGCCGGATTAAGTCTGGCAGTCGGAAGCGGATCATGTCTTCGATCTGCTCTGCCACCCCCATTTGCGCGCCGCGGGCATCGATGGTCACGCTTATGCCACCTCCGCCGCCTAGTTCATGGTTGGGAATAACCTGAGAACCGCGAGGCAGATTGACCAGCTCCGGGCCACGCTCGCCGACCAGCGCCATGCCGCCAGGTGCGAAATTCGTACCGTTTGCATAGCCTGGCAGGTTGAAGCCCAAGCGAACCGGACCGCCGCCGACGCCACCACCAAGGAATGACCCAAAGAGCATTTCAATGCCCTTCGTGATCGCCATCTTGGCTAGGGCTTGGATGAGGCTTTCGACCGCATCAATCGCCTTGCCCGAGCCATCAACCACGCTGCCAAAAACGTTCGCCAGACCATCGGACAGTGTGGTTGCCCACTCGTTGCCAGTGGAGCCAGCACTTTCAAAAGCATCTTGGGCCTGCATCACAGCGCGGTTGTAGGTGTCCTGATCGATTGCACCCTTTGCGAGCAAGCCGTTTAGCCGTTCGACTTCTAGCGCATAGGCTTCTGCCGGTGTGCGGGTCGCCTCAAACACGGCCCTGCCCTCGGCCATAGCTGTGTTGAGCGCAGATGTTGCAGCGGATGCCGACGATGCGGCAGCGGCAACCTCTTTGGTATTCGCTATGACAGGGACGAAAGCATCTGCAACCGCCTGAGCCTCTGCCGCAACCTCAGAAGCCGGGGCACCAAAGATGCTCTGCATAAAGGCTTCATCGGGGGCCTCAGCGTCGCCTCGGCCAAGTTGCCCACGCAACTCAGCCATTGCGCCGCCTTTGCGTGCCTCCATCTTTGCGGGATCGACCTCGCCAGTAAACCAGTCGTGCGAGGACATCCATTCTAGAAGTTGCCCGAATTCGGAGAGCTTCTTGCCTGCTGCGGCGATGGCGTCGATGACCAGATTGATCGCCCCGATAATGCCTTGCGCGAGGGCCTGCGCAGCCGCCGCAAATGACGGATCAGCTAACTTGTCAGCTAAAGCGTTCAGCGAAGGCAAGGCGCCAGCCATGATGGTGTTGATCACGCCTTGGAACGTCGCCTGCATGCGGGTGATGCTATCGTTGAACTGCTCGGCAGCTCGGCCTGTATCGGTGCTAAGCGTGATCCCGAGCCGGTCCGCTTCGGCTGCAAGGTCTGCAAGACCGCTTTTGCCCATGTTGAGCATAGGGATAAGATCGGCGCCCGAACGCCCAAACAAAGCAATGGCAAGTGCGGTTTTCGTGGCGCCATCTTCCATGCGGGCGAAGCGGTCGGCAACATCGGCCAACACCTGCTCAGAGCCGCGTAACTGGCCAGATGCGGTCAGAGCTGAAATACCAAGAGCATCAAGTGCGACCTTGGCCTGCCCGCCCGAGCCTTGGGCGACCTGCGACATGCCCTGGGTGAGGCGCCCCAGTCCGGTGGCGAGTTGGCCTAAGCTGACATCCGACAGACTGGCAGCATAGTTGAGGCGCGATAGAGCTTCGGTAGTGACGCCAACTTTCTGCGCGGTCTTGCTCAGCTCATCTGCGTTGTCGATGGCACCTTTGACAGCAACCCCCAGAGCAGCGCCGGCGGCCGCAGCGGATGCAGCAACAAGTGCAAGCCCCGCTCCAGCCACCTTGGCAAAATTTCCGATGCCCGCCTGCGCTTTCTTGAGCCCCGCAGAAAACTCGGCTGAGTTGAGCCCAAGGTCCACCCTCAGAGCGCCAATGACAGCGGCCATGTTTTACCTCATAAGAAAAGGTGGCCAAGGAGAGCCGCCCGCTAACGCCGACATCGGAAGGACTAAGAATGCGCCGTACTATTCTCGCGCTTGCGCTGATCGCAATCTCCAGCCCTATGGCGCTCGCCGCAGAGCCAGAGGAAGTTTGCCCGTCAATCGGAGAGATGGCGGAGAACATTATGCGGGCTCGGCAGAGCGGTACGATTATGTCAACGGCAATGGCTGCTGTTCCAGCCAGCAGTCTGCTGAAGGACTTGGCTACCGACCTGGTAAAAAAGGCTTACGCGGTGCCTCAATACAGCGTTGACGAAAACCAAGAGCGGGCTGTGACGGAGTTCAGGAATGACACCGAGCTGGCCTGCTACACCAGCGCCGGCTAGCGGTGCCGCGAAGCCATCCATGCTCGGGCAATAGCAAGCTGTTGCTCTGGCGTCTGCTGGCTGGGTCTGGGCTTGGACACTAACAGAGCGTCCAGTTTGGGGATTTTCTTCATGAGCGGGATTACCGCGGCGAAGTAAGCCTGCGTGATCCGCTCGTTCCGCTCATAGATGCGTCGCTCTGAAGCGGATTTCATTCGGAGGGACAATTGACGTGGTGTTAGTCGCCAGAACTCTTCGGGGTCGTTGCTGACAGAGGCAAACGTTACGTAGAGCGCTTCCCATTGCCAGCCCGACCCCGCTTCGGAGAAGGGGTTTCCTTATCCTCCGCTGGTGGGAAAGCAGCCTGGAGAGCGCGGCTCACATGCTCGATCGTGGGCTGCAGCCGCGCCTCGGCCATAATGTTGCCGGCGCCAATGATGTCGATCTCGGGATGATGCTCGCGCAAGGCTCCCCAAAGAACAGCGCGGACGCTGCCAGCCGTCAGGCCCTCCACATCGTTGAACATGTTGGCGATCCTGACGATGCCGACCCCAAGCAGGTCCTCGACCTGAATAATCTCATTAATCGAGAGGCGGAGCCGGTAGGTGCTGTCACCCACCGGGAAGTCCACCTCACCTCTGATGGGGTTCGCCATTTAAGCAGCCGTGCCCCAGGTTTCAGCACCGGACACCGCTAGGGTGATCGTGGCCGTCATACGGTCATCGATTGGGATCACCTTGCTGAAACCAATGATCGAAGCGTCGTAGGCGAGCGTAACGCCGCCGGGGAATGTGATCTGGTGCTGAACGATTTCGCCAGACGTGAACAGATCGCGGAGCATCACGTCAGTGTCGCTGCCGGGGATCCAGTTGATTTCGAAGCTGGCCTCCCCGTTATCGATCAGGCCTGAGATGTACTCGCGGCGGCGACCAGGGCTCTGCATGTGCGTGGCGTCCACGCGGTCAGCGGTAGCCTCGCCGGGCGTGATATTGATGACTTCCGCCACCTCAACGAAGGCTGGGACTGTCAAGGATGCGTCCCAAATGGCGTACTTGGACCCATAGCCAATCTTGGCCTCAGTCATGGGAATTTCTCCAACGATGTCAATGAAGGCGCCAGCCCACGGCGCGAAAGGGCTAGATCAGGCCGGAGCCCAATGAATTACGGCGTCTCTGCTGTCAGTGAACCACTCGGCGGGACCGTCCTTGTCGTGACGGGTTCCCTGGCCCTGCATGAAGATGCCTTGGAAGTGGAAGCCTTGGTACGTGCCGCGGTAGCCCGACAGGAACGCCTCTAGGACATCGGCAATGGCGCGGGCCTTTGCGGCCGTATCCCCTCTGCAATCGAACTGCACACGGGTTGCCACATAGCCGGAAGCCCCAGCCATCGTGTAATCGGTCACGCCGCTAATGACGTACATCACGACGCTGCCTTGGGCCGAGCCTTGGGGCAGCGTGTCCCAGGCAATGCGGTTGCCGATGATCGCCTTCAGGGGCTCATGGGTCAGGAGCAAGGGCATAAGCTTGGTCTGCATTACTT
This sequence comes from Devosia sp. Z6_126, assembly GCF_058133495.1. Taxonomy (NCBI): domain Bacteria; kingdom Pseudomonadati; phylum Pseudomonadota; class Alphaproteobacteria; order Hyphomicrobiales; family Devosiaceae; genus Devosia; species Devosia sp. Z6_126. The sequence continues at coordinate 696,225 of NZ_JBYUNO010000002.1, forward strand.
AGCCCTCAGCGCCCTACGTGCGGCGGCCTTTGCTGCCTTGTCGATACCGACCCAAAGCTCATCGCCAATGCGGCCCAGCACCTTCTCTTTGGTCTGGTCCCAGGCGGGGCGCATGAAAGGCTGTGGCGGGTTTCCATCGCTGCCGAACTCGCGCAGGTGGCCTTGCGGCCGGCTGTCTGGCCCGATGAAACGCTCTTGTTCTGCGGCCTTCGTGTGTTCGGACTTCTGCCGCTTGCTTAGGGTGCCCGACACGTCGATGCTCTCGCGAAGGCCGCCGGTGTCCACCGGAACCAGAGAGCGCGCTGCCTTCGCGGTAATCTCGCCGGCGTTATCCAGCGCAACACGGCCGATGGCCCGGCGCTTGGTCGGCGTGAACTGATTGAGCGCCGCGTCGAGTTCCTTGCCGCCGGCAAAGGTCACGCGGACTTTCATGGCGCCGGCACCAGCGTGTCATTGGGCCTCGATGCGCTGATCTCGATGCCCTCGCGACGGCCCAGCTCCTTGGTGCCGGCAATGTCATAGGTCTTGCCCTCGCATACGATGCGATCGGCCGCGGTGAGCGTGCTGGTCAGGCTGTCCCAGCGCACCTGGAAGCGCGTCGTAACAGTGGCACCAACCTCAGCCGCGCGGATCTTCTCGCCGTCGCTGACATCCTTCTTGGATGCCGAGCGCTTGCCGATCTCTGCCCATCCCTCAATGGGCTCGTTGTCGTCGTTGTAGGTAATTCCATACCGTTCGATCGTGATGCGGCGGTCGAGTGCTCTGCCGAACATCAGAGAGGAAGCCCGCGATAGGGCCAAAGAAGCTGACGGGCCACGCCGGGAATATCCTCGGCGGGCTGCTCCTGACGCTGATCGTAAAATGAGCGAACGACGAAGAACCCAGCAACCTTGAAGACAGCCTGCTCGCCATACGGCACCAGCGTCAGATTGCAGAAGCGCAGCATCGCTCGTTCAGCCGCCTCCATATAGGCGGTGATAAGGGCGTCGTTGGCCTCGTCTTCCACATTGAGGTCAGCCTTCACCTCATCCAACGTCCAGAGCGGCCCTAGTTCAGTGATGACAATATCGGCCATGATCGGCTCCTAGTAGAGCGCCCAGATGTCGGCTGCGGTGCCGCCGGTACGAACCTGCTTGCACGCCAGCGGGTTGTATCCGGCCTGCAGCGGGACATTGGCGCGGATCGTGCCATCGATCTGCTGCAGGTTTGCCGTCCCAGCCGTGCCAACGAGCAGCCCTCGACATGGCCCGCTGGGCAGGTTGGCGTCAGCCTTGGTTACTGGCGCGTACACATCGGCCGGCGCCTCGGAAATATCGCCGCCGTTGCGCCGGATCGCCTCTGGGTTCTCGGCCATGGCTTAGCCCGCCTTGTTCTTTGCTGGAGGATCGGCCTTGTTGGGAAGCGGCTTCTCCGCCTTCGGCTCTGCCAGCACGCCGTTGTCGATGAGGTGCTGAACGTCGCTCTTATTCGCCTCGCGGGTGTCCCCCGGCATGTAAAGCTTGTCGCCAAGATGCTGGCGCAGAACATCGTATTTCATAGGGTCCTCCTATCGGCTCATAGAGAGGGCGGCCGAAGCCGCCCTCCTTGATCAACCGAACTGTTATTGCGCTGCCGGTGCCACGTTGCCGTAGATGAAGGCTTCGGGGCGGTAGACCGCCAGGGCCAGGCGCTCTTCGGCAAGAATCGTGACGAGGTTCTTGATGAAGTCGTCGTTGACGTAGCCGAGCTCGACCCGAGCATCCCAGCGGTCAAAGACTTGGGCGCCGAGCCGGAACGCGCCGGTCAGGAACTTGCCGGCCGCGAGGGCCTGGGTCGCCACCACGGGCAGGCCCCACATGGTCGGCTGCGCCGTGCCCTGAGGATTGCCGATGATGTAGCGGCCTTCGCTGTCCTTGGTCAGCTCGATGCTGGCCCAATCGATCGGGTTCAGCACATGGCCGGTCGTCGGGAACTCGGCAAGGGCGGCCTGCAGCATCGCAACACGCAAGATGTCGATGCGGGTTACCGGCGTGGGAGCGCCAAAGCCGGTGGGAGCGGCGTAGGCGGTGGCCTGCGGCACGATACCGTGCAGGTTCTGGCCGGTGCCGTCGCCGTTGAGCAGCTGCTGCTCTTCCACATATGCCAGGCCGTAAAGCAGGCGCTGATCGATGATGGAGCGGAGCTGCGAAAAGTCATCCAGGATCTGGCGCGAGGCCTTCATCCAGTGAGCGATGACCTTGGCCGAGGTGTTGATCAGGTCGAACTTCAGATCAGAGCTGGGCTTGGTTGCGCCTTCCGCTACGGGCGCGGCGTTGTTCACAAAGCCGGTTTCACGCACGTACTCGAGCGTGTTGCCGTCCATGCGGCCGGGGGTGATGAGGTCACGAACGGTCAGGCGGCGCTGGGGAATTTCCAGAATGCCTGGCAGGCGGGTGACCTGCACACCGGCGCCGGCGGAACCAGCGGCGTTGGTGGTAGCCGAAGTGATCGTGGCCTTGACGCGCATATCGACCCGGCCGCTCGACGGCTGGGAGGCCATGAACGCCTTGACGCGCTCGTCCTCAACGAACTGCTCGCCCAGGGACTTTTCGCCCTCGTCGGCACCATCGCCAGCACGCGCGAGCTTCTGCTCGATCTCGGCCAGGCTTTCCGTGAGCCCGTTCATCTTGACCAGGGCTTCGTCGGCCTGCTCCTTGAGGGAGGCAGTCAGCTCCTCGCCCTTCTTGGCCTTGCCGAGGGCGTCCTCAGCGATCGCCTTGACGGCATCGACGGCCTGCTTGTGCTCGGCCTTGATTTCGGTGGCCAGCTCGGCAGCAGTCTTGGAGCCCTGATCGTTGGGCTTGTCGAATACGACGCGCGGGGCGCCGAAGTAGTTGAATGCGGGCATAGCAAAGAGCCCGCCGGCCGCCAGAGCGACCAGAACATTGCGTTTCATAGCTGAAACTCCGGTGGGGTTGAGTTAGGCCGAGGCCTGAAGTGCCCGAAGAAATTCGAGCGTTTCCGCATCGGCAGGTTCCCCCTGCCCCTTCAGGTGGACGCGTGCGGCGCGCTCCGCCTGCGAGTTCGAGAAGCCCAATCCCTTGAGCCACGTCTCGAACTCCCGCTCGGTCAGCCGGTCCCCGGCCTTGAGCTTGTCCATCAACTCGGTGGCGGCCTTCATGGCCTTAACACTGCCAACCGTCGCGTTCTCATTCGCGCCGATGCTGACCACCGAGACTTCCTTGAGGTCGAGCTTTTCCAACGTCCAGACGCCGGTTTCCGTATCGACCGAATATTCCTTGATGCGGTAGCCGATCGAGAGCCCATCGATGTCGCCGGCCTTGAGCAGTTCATAGGCCTCGCGCGCCCGCTGCACGCCCATGTTGAGCTTGCCCTTGAGCAGAAGGCCTTTGGTGTCCTCGCTCGCCTCCAGCCACTTGCCGATCGGCTCGGCCGGATTGTGCTGCCAGAACATCTTCGGCATCGTGCCGGCGGCGCGGTGCTGGCTGAGGCTGTCGCTGTAGGCGCCAGGCGCAATCACATCGCCGTAGGTGTCGGGCTCGCCGCCGAAGGTGGAGCCGTAGCCCTCGAATTCGCCCGTCTCCTTGAGCGCCTTGATATCGAGCAGCGGCGCGGCTTGGGTAACGGTCGCGCCTGCGTCCTTAAACATCAGCATTGGGCGGCTCCTCGTTGCCGGCTTGGTCGATCGGCACGTTCTGCATTTGCAGGCGCACGATATCGCCACCCTCAACAGGCGGCAGGTTCTCGAGCTGGCGGATTTCGTTGATCGTCATGCCGCCGATAGACGACATGGTGCGGTAGAACTCGGCGCGGGCCTTGCTGTCGCCCCGGAGGAGCCCTTCAAGGCTGAACTCTATGGTGATCCCGGCGGCGCGATCGGCTGGCGTCAGCAACTGCTTGCGCATGGCCTGCTCAATGCGCGCGAGGCGCCGGCGAAGCGTGAACTTCTGGAAGCCCAGTGTCTGCTGTTCCAGACCCGTGCCCCAGCTGGTGCTTTTCTCAGTGTGACCGATCATAAACGGGGGCACGCCAAAGAACCGGCACACCTCCTCGACCGAAAAGCCGCGGGACTGCAGCATCTGGGCGTCTTCGGGCTTCAGAGACAGCGGCATGACCGTCTGGCCCCCTTCGGCAACAAAGGGCCGGCCCGCGTTCATCGCGCCGGTATATTTCTCCTCGAGCTTGCCCTGCGCCTGGTCGCGCTGCTCCGGCGTCAGCCACTCCTTGTAGGAAATGACAACGCTGGGTCGCATCCCGTTGGCAAAAGTGGTGCCGGCCGAGCGGTCAATGGCCTTGGCCAAGCTGAAAGTGTGCCGCCCGTAGGTGAGCGTGGACAGCCCACCCTCCGGCCCACCCCCGAAACCGCGAATATGCAGAACATCGTCCTGGCCGAGGTCATAGCTCCGGCCGCCTTCGGTCCAGCGGTAGCGAAGCGAGCCGTTCGCCGCCCGCACAACCTGAACAATATCGGCCCGCACCGGCGTCAATCCCATGACCTGGCCGCGGCTCTTATCCTTGCGGGCGAAACCATTTCCCTGCAGCTCCAGATTGGCCGAGAGGAACTCCAGAAAGTCGATCGTCGTCTGATCGGCGTTCGGGCTTTCGTGCAGCACCCGGAAAAGCGGGTGATCCCGCGCTACCGTGCGCCCGCCGTTGGCATCGGTCCGATAAACCAGCAGCGGAAGGGTGCCGATGGTGCCGGCAATGAGGTTGATGCAGGCCCAAGCCGCCGAAAGCGCCAAAACGTCTTGGGTCACCACAGTTTCACCGGCATAACCGGTCTCAGCGGGCCAATTCGGGCGGTTTACCAGCGACAGTTGCTGTGGTTCGATGCGCTCAACTGGCGCAGACTTGCGGAATGGCGCAAGCATCGTGTCGATGAAGCTCATGCGGCCCCCGCTAGGCTCTTGATATAGTCGTCTAGGGCACCCGTATTCCGTGCCTCCGGGTTCCGAACCATCACCGTTACGGCGTCGAAAAGGGCCATGACGGGGTCAATTTTGGCATCACCGGCGTTCTGTTTGGTCGCCCGAATGGCCGTAGCTGTGGGTTCGATCTTCAAATTGCCCACGCACCAGTCCATCAGCTTGGAACCCGAGTGGCGAAGCGTGCCATTGGCCAGCTTTCGCTCTGCGGTCTTGATGGCGTTCATCAGCTGGTAGCCCTGCGGCGCCCCGATCAGCTGCCCTGTCTCTTGTGTGATGCCAATTTCGGCCAGAGCCTCGATCATTTCGCCCAGGCCGGCCGGATCGACCGCAACAGCAGCCAGAAGGCCGCGCTTGTTCACTTCATCGATACGGCTGACGATCTCAGCGATGTCCTGCAGCTCGTCATCGACAATTGTCAGCTCGCCGGCCTTCTCGAAGTCCCGTAACCGACTGGCGATGCTCTTGCGGCGCTCCAGAACGCCCTTGTGGCACCACGCATGGGACCAGCAGAGCCAATCGCGCGTGTCTTTGTGGCGCCCGACCATGGTAAAGCCGAACAAATCGTCTAGGCCGCCGCCGTCCTGGCCAACCACAATCACCTCGGATTGGTCCAAAAGACTCTCGAATGTCAGGGTCGGATCAGCTCGATGGGGCCAAAAATCAGCGCCGGGCCATCGATTGGCCCGCAAATTCATGCCGATTTCAACGTTCAGATGCTTGGCAAGGTGCGTTCTGAGCGCATCCCCATCAGCATTTCGGACCTTCACCAGCTCTTCCTCGAGCCATTCTTGGCTAACCGAGCGCCCCATGTTCGGGTTGGTGATGTAGAAGTTGTCGGGCTCCAGATAAGCCTGGTTCTCGACCATCTTGGGCGGGAACTCGTAGAGCACGCCGAGCGATTTCGGGTCTTGTATCTTGCCGTCCCGCACATCGCGGAAATAATCGAGCTTTGCCTTGAACACGCCGGCCGGGGGCGCGTCCGATTGTGTGGAAAGGTAGATCACGAAGCCCTCGGGCCGAGAAACCAGCCCCCCAGTCGCCTCCCGCAGCATTGCGTCGGCCTTGGGCTTGGACCCGAACACCCAAAGCTCGTCCACCAGCACAAAAGCGGCCTTTTTGCCCGATACCGTGTCGCTGTCGGCCGCGACCACCTTGAGAAAGGCCTTGGTGGTCCGATGGGTGATAGTCCGAACGTGATCCTGCACATGCAGCAGCACGTCGAGTTCAGGATCGTTGCGCACCATGTCGGCCGCAGGCTTGAACGAGTTGTCCGCCACCTCGATTGTCGGCGCCAGGATCAGCAGTTCGGCCGACATGCGCCAGTTGCGGATCAGCGCCGTGAGCATGATGCCCGCGGCGATGGTGGACTTGCTGTTCTTTTTCGAAATCAGCAGGAAGAACTCACGGATCAGGCGCTTGGCACTGTCCCCGTCATAAGCGCCGAAGATCGCCGCAACGAAGTCGAACACCCACTGCTCGCAAGCCTCCCCGAATGTCGGGCTACCAGGTGCATCCACGATGCGCAGCGCCTTGAACACCTCCAGCGCGGCTGCGGCCTCATCAGGGAACAGCGGCGCGAAGGTGATCAGCGGACGCTGAGCAACGATGCGCTTCTCCCAATCTGCGCAGGCTGTGGACCAAGCCTTCATTTAGGGTTGTTGACGACCAGCTTAGGGGCGGTAGGGACAGCAAACTTACCGCCGGCCGCCTTCTCCGCCTCAGCCTGGCGCTGTTCCTTCTTGCCCGGCGCTGCATCAGCGGCCTTGGCATGAACATAGGGGGCCGCAGCCTGGGCCATGCGATCGCGACGTTCGCTCTCGGCGTCGTCATCGTTCATCACCGCCAGCATGTATTCCAGGGGCGACATTCCAGCCTTGCGGCTTTCCCGTTTCACCTCTTTAGCAACGTCCTTGGCGCTGGCACCACGAGGGCGACCAGCCCCAGCGCGATAACCACCACGGGGCATGTTTTGATTTCCTGAATGCGTTTGATTTCAGCGGGTCAAAATCAAACAGAGGGGATTTAATCTCTGCGTGAGGGGGACGCGGGTCCAGACGGCGATGGCCTTCCAGACTTTTGGCCACCCCCCGGCGCACTTGGTGACTCGACATGGAGCTCAGCCACATGCTCTCATCGCTCTCGCATGGGGAGGATGCAGATGGAGTTGGTGATTTTACTTGGGATCGCTGTGGTTGCGCTGGTTTGGGCAGCACAGCATCACGGCACGAAAAGAGCTGCTGAGCAGGAGGCCGCCGCGCGGGAGGCTAAGTACCAGCGGCTGTCCTCCAAGTATGCTGGTGACCCATTCCTCAAGGACATACTGGCGGGCAGCATCCGGCAGGGCATGACACGGGAGCAGGTCATTGATGCCTGGGGGCCGCCGGCCGCAGCTGAAGAGCGAGTGCTAAAGACCAAGGTAGTGCACACGCTCAAGTATGGACAGACCGGATCAAGGAGCTTCAACCAGCAGGTTAAGATCGAGAACGGCTACGTTGTTGGATGGAGCCAGCGCTAGGCCCTGCGCTCCTGTGCTTGTGCCTCGCTGTCGTGCCATTCCTTCGACACGGCCTCGAGGTTGTTGATGTCCCAGAACAGCAGCTCGTCACCCTTGTGCGGCACCTTGTGGTGGACCACTGGGCTATCCGGTGCATTGGCCATGCCGCTAAGGATCACGCCTGTGTGCTGGCAGGTGTAGAGATCGCGGGCCAGTACCTCTTGGCGTAGGCGCTGCCATCGTGCGCTCTTGTACCACTGGCGGTAGGCGTTGAGGTTGGGCTGCACTTGCGCCTTGTCCCTTGTCTCTCGCTGCGAGTGGATGCGAGGGGGCATGGTGGCAACGAGGGGGCGGAGGGTCTTGAGCTTAGCCATCTACCCACGCGACCAGGATATGCTCACAGCCCAGCATCACAGCAGCAATGGCCTCGTGCCGCCCATCGATGATCCAGAAGCGCTCGCCTCGCCACTCACCTCGGGGGCAAGGCCAAGGCTGGGAGGGCGCACATGACATGCGGCGCTGCATTGCGCGCTCTACATCACCCACCGCCATGCGGTCACGGCAGGCCAGAGCTATCTGCTCTATCGGCACATAGTCAGTGATCACCTTGGCGCCGGGAGGGACAACCATGCTGCGGTCTTCGGGGATGGAGACGCTGTGCATGGGCACCCCTGTTTCTAGGCATTCTCCCGGCTTCCCACCGGGTTTGACGCAAGGCTCCGTGCGCTGCGGAAGGGGTTGTGAGAGCCCTTTACGCTGCAGAAACAGTTGCGCGGCCCGAAGCTCGTATATCGTGGTCGTCGGCTCGCTTTATCGGCGCTAAGCGCTTAGCGAAGGGCACTCTTGTGGTGAGAGTGCGCGGGCCTTGAAGCCGACCGGTGAGTTCCTGGTAGTTCCCGCTGGTCGGCTTCTGATCGCGCTCCCCAAGATCAAGGGTTGAGGCACTGAAGGTGTTTTCAGATGCGCAGTAGTCAGTAGCAGCCACTAGCCTTCAGTGGCACCGCGCACCGGCCTCAAACTGATTTGAGGGGCGAGGCCTGCTGCACCGTCTGAGACCCAGGGGCCTATAAGCGACGGGCAAGGGCTGCTCGCAACGCCTCAAACACAAAACCCGCCGGTTAGGGCGGGTCTGTTGGTGGACACAATGTGTCACTCTATATTTGTGACAGTGAACCGATTTGCGGTTGATTGCAAGCCCTGTCAGGCTGCCTTTTTCGCTTCCAACCCGAAATGTTTGACCAGCCCATTGAGAGCCGTGCGCAGGGCGCCGTTCATACGGTCGGCCGGCATCTCTTCGACAATGACCGTGCGCAGGGCAATGAACCGCTCGCGGGCTTCTTCCATGGGCGCATGCCCCTGCACTGCCTTGTTGGCGTCATCCATCCGCTTCTTGGCTGCGGCGCAGCGCCTGGCATGTTCCTCGTCCGTCATGGTGCTGGTGCCGCTTGTGTGGGTGGAGAAGCCGCGAGGCGCATTGATAGCGGCATGGTAGGCACTGAGCAGCTTTAGCCAGTCCTCCCCTGCCTGCCATTGCGCATCGCTGATGGAGCCGGTCAAGCACATGCGGCCGAGCAGCGTTGCGGCCTTCTGGTCCTTGGCGTCTGCAGCGGAAACACCGAACACCTTCTGGCGGTACTCTACGGCCGTCTGCATTTCATCGCGTGCCTTGGTCTCGACTGACTGGCGCTGTGGCCGGCCGTTTGCTTCCCGTTTCACGCCTACTTTTCGTTTTCTGCCGCCGCGCGCCATTGTCTCTGCCTCTATGGTGTTTGGGTGGGGGTGGGACGCGGATCGAATGAGTAGGCGATCTTCCGCAGGGTCAGTTTGTCGTTGCGGGCCATGATCTGGCCGGACTGCCACCAGATTTCCTCGCCAAGCTCCAATTGCTCGGCGGCGGGCTCCGCATAAACGGCAGTTTCGTCCCCGTTTCGGTCCAACACCCAGAGACGCCGCACATCTTGCTGCAATCCCGGATACGGGCCAGCCAAGATGTTCATGCCGATGTTTTCGATAATGCGTCCGCCTACGCTCATCCCTGCTTCTCCTTGTTGGTGTTCACGCGTTGGGTGGGGTGTTGGAGGCAGGTTCCCGCAGTTGCAACTTCACAGGGATAGCGTACCGGGCGAGCCATATTCCCCGCGCCCGCAGCTGTTCCAAGATCAGCTTGTCGTCTGTTGGATTGCCGAACTTGATTGCACTAATCGCCTGCCAGAGCTCAGTCTCGGCGTCGTCTTGAGACAGCCAAACATCACGCAGTGTGTCTTCGCTCATTCACTCGCTCCTTGCGCTTCGTTGGGGGTGGGGCCGTAGTTCTCGCTGATGAATTCCTCGATCAGCTCCGAATTCAGGTACTGCCAGCGCTTGCTGACTTGCCGATAGACGAAAGCGCGGGCGCGCCGGGTGTCCCCTTCGCTGAGCAACTGCCGTGCGCCAAAGAGTGCTTTGCGGAAAACCTTCTTGGGGATGTTCTCAAGGTGATAGAGGCGCTTCGCTCCGCCGAACCAATGCCCGATCTGCTGATCCAGAGTTCGCACGACTACAGTCATTCGCTCGCTCCTTGCTTGTTCACGCACTGCATGATGCCGCCGACCTGCCCACAGTAGGTCAGCAGCTTGCCTTCCTTGGTGAGGAGGCCGAAGGGGGCACGCTCGGTGCCGCAGCCTTCGCATTTGTGGATGAGTGCGCGGGGCTCGATAGTCTGCCCGCCGCGCTCGAATGCAGGACCAGAGCGGCGGAGAACGGATGGCATCACCACTTCGCCCTCCGCTGCACTGGCATTGGCGTGGGCTTGCGAACGTCCTCGGTCAGCATCGCGATCTGGCGCTTGACGCGATCAAGGCGGGTACGGAGTGGATGAGCTTCGGGCGCGCGGAGCGGGATGTGGCGCAGGTCAGCGCTCAGTTCCCGTTCCTCGGCATACAGGGCCTCTAGGCGTTGCTGGGTGCTCATGCTGGAGCCCTCATGCGCAAGAGCCCGGTGGGGACATTCGTCCCAGCCTCCGCGAAGCTACCCACGGGCAGATCGCGCCAATCACCCTCAAGCTCCTTGTGGTCGTAATGGGCGGTAGCCGGGAGGATGGCGACGAGGACGCCGCGAGGCTTCAGGAACTTGAGAGCATGGCGCACGTGCTTGACGTAGTGCCGGCCGTAGAACGGCGGGTTCATCACCACGGCGTCAAACTCAGCGCGGGACGGGCATTCGAGGAAGTTGGCTGCAAGAACGCTGTGGCCCTTTGCTTTGGCTTGGTCTGCGCGGCCGGCGTGGTACTCGATGCCAAGCGCCTGATGACCCAGCTTCGCAACGGCGTCCAGGATGCGACCATCACCACAGGAGGGCTCAAGAATGCGCCAGGTTGGCAGATCACCGCTGTAGCTGTGACGCGTCGGTATCCCGGCGAACTCAATCGCCTTGGCAATGACGCTTTCTGGCGACCAATAGAACTGTAGGTCTTTGGAAACGGCGGTGCTCGGGGCGCGCTCGGGCTGCTCCGGGTCCACATCCGGCAGAACGTCCCCGTAGAACTCTGCAAGGCCGCGGTTAATGTCCAGCAATGCCGTGGGGCCGAAGTAGAGATGGCCGTTGCCGTTCCCGTACTTCTTGAGCCACACGTCCCGCTCTGGGGTCATTCCGCCGTCAATGATAGCATTAAGCTCGGCATGGTCTGTGAGCGGTTTGCCCTGGTAGACGGCTAAGGCGTTTATGATATCACGAAGCTTGTCCTTGCCGTAGCTGCTGTACCCGCCCACGTTGTGCAGGATTACACGCTTGGGCAGCCCTTTGACGCCGATCTTGACCTTGGCGTGAGACTTGTAAGCTGGGTCCAGATCAACGAAGGCTTCCGCGAGTCCGCGCAAGATATGCTGGCGCGGGTTCTCGTAGTAGTGCTTGAACGTCGAGCGGACCACTTCGGCGGTGAGCGGCGGCGGGTCGGCCAAGGTGCGCTCGAACAGGCGCTTGTCATTGGCACTCGCGATCATGTCGATGTTCAGGCGGTTGTAGATCGCCTTCCAGCCAGACTTGAGCAGGTTCTTGCGCATGTCATTGGCATGAACATATGCCCTGCCCCGCAGCACGGGTTCGGCGTAGGTGCCCATTACGGTGCCGGCCATCTCGACGCCCTTGCAGGCATCGTCATAGGCCTTAATCACGGTATCAATGTTGGCGACCTTCTGGTCGTACTCGTCAATTAGATCCAGGACTGTGCGGGCGGTTGCGAGTTCGGTGCTCATGCTGCGGCACTCCCGCCCATGTCCCCTTCGGCGTCTGGATCGCCAACGCTGATCCGAGCGATGCGGGACAGCCGGATGCGGTTGGCCTCCATCTGCGCCTCGGTCATTGGCGCCGGCAGGGCGATCATGGCGGCCTCATCGACCACGGCATTGTCGAACCACCAGCCCTCAACACCGTCCTTGACGAAGGTAGGCAGCATGGGATCATTCTTGAGCATCGCGATCTGGTGCCAGGCTTGGCTATCGACCTGGATGAACTGGCGGTTGGCCTTCCAGCTTTCCATGACCAGCTCGTGCTCGAACTCCTTGACCACCTGCACCAGCCGGGGCGCGGTCGGGGCGAAGTCGGGATTGTGCCCGGCCACCTGCCCCCGCACGAATGCCCGGCAGGCGCGCTTGACGGCCTCGAGCGAGCAATCCTCGATGGCAAAGCGGTAGACCTTAGCGGTAGCGTCGGTAATCCGAGATTGTGAGGACGGGAACGCCTCCAGCATCATGCCGATTGCCCTGGTCGCTTCTGAAAGCTCGTTCTGGTTCATCGATGGTTTCCTCAGCGAGGCGGGTGAAATGTTCGGATCCACGGGGCGCGGCTTGGCGAGGTGGGGAGCCTCTGGTCCGCTGGTTCTGGAGGTATTCGGGCTTGAAGCCCTGCCAGGAGTTCAGCACCATGGCGTCGGCCGCCTCGTTCGGGTCGGGCCACTTGGCCAACTGCACAGCGAGCAGTTCGGCGCCACGGGTGGTGAGCGGCTTGCGGATCCGCTGCCGCATCTCGATCACGTCCCCTGCCCTCTGCCGATCCAAAACCGTTTCGAGCGCAGCCCGTGGGTTTTTGGAGGAAACGTTAGTTTCCGACTGGGAAGGGGTTATTTCTTTAGGGGGTGTGGGGGGGATTTCTTTAGGGGAAGGGGTGTCCCCCACTGTCCCTGTATGTCCCTCTGTGTCCTCGGGACATACGGGGACGTTGGCGCGTTGGCGGCGCTTTTTGGCAGCTGCACGAGCACGCTTTTCGGCCTGTGCCGCCTCGGCCTGCTGGTTGGCCGCCTTCATCGCTGCGGCAAGCTGCTCAGCCGAGCAACCGGCGGCAACCATTGCGTCAATGACAGCGGATGGAAGGCTCACTTGTTCACCCGAGCCCGCATGGCGCCGTCCTTGGCGCGCTTCCATGCGATGAACTGGGCCGACAACTGCCGGTGGCTATGAACAGGCTCGCCAGCCACGGTAATGGGCTTGCTGGTGCGTACCGTGGGCTTGGGCGGGAACTTATAGGCGTTGACCCACTCGACAATCTCGTCGGCGCTGCAGCCGATCTCGGCGGCGATTTCTTCCCACGAGTGCTTTTTCTCGATCCGGTTGCGAACGAGCGCCCACAGATCGTGGTCGTTGGGTTTGAGCGTGACGACACCGCGCCAGGTAGATTTGCTTGCTGATGCGCTCATTGCGTAGCTTCCTCGTATGGAGCCACGAGCACCCGCATGCCGCCCTTGGCCTCGCCCCATTCAATGGTGGCGCGCTCGCAGTGGCGGTCGTTGTCGATGATGCCGTGCTCTTGCAGCAAGTCCAGGACGGGCTTGCAGCGGTTGTCGATATCGGACAGGACGTGGCGGGTGCCGCGATCAATGGTGATCGTGACAGTGAAGGCGCCGGGCACCTTGCCCTTGCGCTTGCAATCCCATCCGGCGGCGGTCGCCCATTGGCGATAGCGCTCAGTGCGGATGCGGCCCTTGCCCTTCACATTGGAAAAGCAGGCGTTGACGCTCGGCGGAATGTGCTGGGTGAAGATCACGACTTCGCTCATGCGTCCTCGCGCCACTCGTATTGTTGGGAGTGACCGGGGAACAGGCCATCACCTGTGGCGACTATGTTGGGGTTGGCGAGCGCCTGATTAGCGACTGACGCCTTCACCACGAGCCCGGTCTTTGACAGGCTGTACTGGGTGCAGTTTTTCTGGCGCTCATCCTGTGTGTAGGTCCGCAGCAGTCGCTCCCCACCAAACTGCAGGGCGTAAAGCACGTCTTTGAACGTCACATCCTTTTTGGACCGGCTCATTCCGCCTCTCCTTTGTTGGTGTCAGTCGGCTGGATCAGTCGAGCGGCGAAGCGGATGGCTTTGGCCTTCTCGATGTGATCCGCCGCTTGTTGTTCGTGGCGCTCCGAAGTCGCCCGCCAGTGCGAGGCGATCCACCAGCGCACGGACGCCGGCAAGCTCTGCTTCAAGTGAAGCAATGCGCTCCGCAAAGGCCCTATCTGACGCAGCACTGGCCTCCTCCTTCTGCCCGATGAGGGCTTTGATGCGCGCTTCCTCGTCCGCCCGGAGGCGCGCTGTTTCTTCGGCTTCGTAGATGGATTTGACGCGGCGCTCGCTCATCCCCAGAAGGGAGGCGAGACGGGCCTTGCGCCACTTGTGGTTCATCGTCGGCCACTTCTGGCCGGCAAACACACGGAGGTCTGTAGCAAGGGCTGCGGTCACTTCACGCGGCTCCGACTTGTCCTGCATTCCCAATTATTTGTCCTCGCTTGCTGGCATTTATTGAACCAGCAAGTGAAGACGGATTGGAAAGGGCAGACGAATGACGATGCGACCCTTGAGCGAAGCCTTGGACAGCGTGCTCTTGGGCCTGGGTATTGACGCGCGGACGGCGGGAACCGGACGTGCGGGGAATAAAGGAGCCGGGAGCAGCCGCAATGGCGCTCGCCGGCAAGTGGCAGCGGTCAGGGAGTCGAAACCCGCTGCTGTGAGATTGGTCTGGACAAACCCGACCATGAGGAAGCGGCGCAGCGAAGGATCGCGCCCCTTGCTGATGATCGTGTGCAATTGAGCAAATGGCCTTGGGCGACACCGCCCGGCATGCGCCAGCCATGGATGGTGCGGAGGGCATTACACCCCCGCCGCCAAACGAGTGATGGCCGCAAGGAGGTGGCCGGCCACAGCCACGAGGAGCCACGATGCAACGACCGCCCCGAGGATTGCCCACCCGCGAGGGATGGTATCGAGCGATAGACGGCGGCGTTGGGTGTGGGTGCGGTTGGGCACGCGGAGAGTGGTCATGCGTATCTCCTATCCATGATGGATTGGCCGGTAGCGTTGGTGAGTTCATTGGCAATGTTGGCGGCGCCAGCGGCGTAGAGGTTGGCCTTGACGGCATCCCACCATTCAGCGGGGACGTACTCGGCCAATATCTCGGCAATCTCTTTGGCGGCCCGCGCCTTCACGTCAGCGTCGATCTTGGAGCGGGCGCGCTCGGCCTGCACCCGCTCGGGGTTGAGGGCGCGGCGCACCGTGTCAGCACTTACGCCAGTCTCCGCTGCGACCAAGGAGGCAACGCCCTTGGGCCTATGCCCCCGACCGTCCTCGCGCTTGCTTTCAATCGACGCAGTTTGCGTGGATTGACCGCGCAATTGCATCAGCTCAGCGTATCGGCGGATTTGTTCGTCGCGCTGTTCCTTACTCAGATCGGCGCGGTGCAGGTTTTCCGCGATTTCCCAAAGCTCAGCTTCAACCAGATCGCACTCGCGCACGATGGCCGGGATCTTCGTCTCGCCCATGCGGCGGAATGCTTCGAGCCGGTGATGGCCAGTAATGAGGCCGTAGGCAGTCATCAGCTCGCCGGTGTCGGGGTCAGTGACTTCCTCGACCCGAACCGTGATGGGGGTGCGCAGCTCGATTGCTTTAATCGAGGCCACAAGGCGATTGACCGCCTCATCGTCCAGTGGACGGCGATCACGCACTACAAAGATATCGTCTACCGGGATGCGTTGAACATCGAACGACAAGGCGGCCATGGCTCTTTACTCCGGCTTCGGGAAAGGCTGGCCGCTCGACCACCCCAAGCCCGCGAGGGAGCCCGACTTGCCGCGCAACCACAGGTTCCAGGCTTGGATGATGGCACCCGTCACCATGACGCCTTTGATGCCGGGGTGAGCGCGGCCGACGATATCCCCGCTCATCAGCCCGTCGCGCAGAACAAGAACCGGACTGCGCCGCTGCGACACGTTCCCGTCCTTCATGCCAGCCTGAAAGCTCTCAAGCCTGCGAGCGGACGCGGACAGGGTATCGATCAGGTAAAAGGCAGCGGTGACGGCGGCCGGCGAGGATTTGAGCTTTTTGCCGATCGTGCCGCCGGCGGTGGTGTAGTTTTCAAGATCGGGGTGAGCATCCACCCATTGCTTGACCACATCGTTGGAGAACGATGCGTTGCCCGATGGGTCGGTTTCGATAATCATCACCAGCCGCGCGGACGCCGCCAGCAGAGCGGTGTTCTTGTAGCCTCCGACATGGAGAGTATCGCTGGCGCCACGAATGCCGCCGGCGTCCAGTACGTCGAACACCGAGCGATCCTCGCCAAAAGCCACTGTCATCTGAACAGGGCGAGCGGCGGCGATAATGGCGTGGAGACGGTGCTGGCCGTTGTTCAGCAGACCTTCACGACTGAAGGAAATGCCTTGGGCGGTGAGTTTCCACCGGCCCTCACGAATGGCTCCAGCATAGAGGTTCACCCGAACCTTACGAAGAGCGCGGTTGCCCCGATTACACCGCTCCAAAATGACTTCGGCGGCGGCTGGGGTGATGGTTACGACTTCGGAGAACAGGTTCCCCGGAGCCAGATCGGCGGATTGCTTAAGGCGGCTGTCGAGCCACGCAACGGCGCGGCGGGTGTCGGCCACATCAGCGGCGGAAAACAGGCTAGTGACGTTGCCCGAGTCCATGCTGTCCTTGATCGGCTTGGGCTTTGCAGCTATATTCATGATTGCGAAATCCTGAATTGGGGCAGTGTCAGCTACGGCTGCGCTGCCCTTTCTTTTGGGCGCGTCCGTGGCCGCGATTTGGTTGGCGCAGCTCAAGCCGCTTCCCCTGCTTTGGCGGGGGCCGCCCCAAAGATGTCCGGGCGCAAGTCGTGCTTCGAAACCTTGCCGCCGGTAGCCGCATCGACCTTGAGCGCCATCTCGGCGGTGATGCTGCTCGCCTTGAGCAGGTATGCGATCTGCTGCTGCGAACAGCCCATCTTGCTGGCCAGCTTGGCCTGCGAGCCGAGGTCGTTCACCGCGCGTTGAATGAGGGTCTTAAGCTTTGCCATACAAGGAAACTAGTAGAACTCGCGGCGGCAGTCAACTAGGAAACTTGTGTATCCAGATACAAGCAGTCTGGTAAAATGAGCCGATGAGCAATATCGGCCTTAATCTCAAACGCTTACGCGCTGCCGCGAAGAAATCGCAGGTGCAGCTCGCGGCCGACGCTGGCGTGAGCCAGCAGCTCATCTCCCAGATCGAGAATGGGAAGAACTCCAGCACCAAGGAACTGCCGGCGATTGCCCGCGCCTTGGGCGTGAACGTGGACGAACTCGCCCCCGAGTATGTGGTCTCCATCCCAGAGGATCGCGTGCCGCTGAAAGGTGATATTGGCGCGGGTGCTGAGATCTTGGCTTTGGAGGATGACGGGCACCAGACCGCCCCTGCCCCATCCATGCGCCATCCTACAACTGTGGCGGTTCGTGTGATGGGGGACTCGATGTTCCCGGCCTATGAGCCAGGCACCCTGCTTTATTACTCAAGGCTCTTGCCTCCGGAGAGCATGAGGAACCGGCGTGCTGTCGTGCAGCTGGGCGATGGCCGCATCTTTGTTAAGGTGGTCCGCGCAGGCTCCAATCCCAACACTTGGAACCTACAGAGCCTCAACCCCCTGTACCCCGAAATGGTGGACCAGATCGTAGAGTGGGCAGCGCCTATCGAGTGGGTAAAGCCCCTCGAATGACCGAGGAGCCCCGCAAGCCAGACATCCTCTACCGCCTCCGCTTCTATGCGGATCACGTTGACGATGTGCCAGTGGCCGAACTGGAGGCGATCCTGAAGGAGGCGGCGGAGGGGATCCAGAGCCTACGGAGGCTGGCGGGCGTCAGTGACAAGATATGGCTTGAGGATGTCGAGCCGGAGGGGAATGCTTAATGTCGGAACGAAACGCGTCGTTGGATCTGATAGCCACAGCCAAGCGGGAATTCACGGGAGACACACGACCAGCGACAGTAGAGATGCTGGCCCAAGTTTATGGGCCAGTAGCGGCCTTACTGGACAGCGTGATCACCCTGACTGCTCTCGCCAGACAATCTGATACCAGCCTAGGTCCGAAAGATGAGTGGGAAGACCTCGAGGCTTCGGTGAGGATTGCAGTGAAAGAAATTACGGCGTCACTGATTTTCTTGGTAGAGAGCCGGGGGAAGCAAGATTGAGCCCCGCATCGTTCCCAAAGTTCGCCCATAGCCTTGAAGAGTTCCAGGTAAATTCCGAGGCTCGCTTGAAAGGCAGCGGCGGAGGTGGCAGATATGACGACATGGAAGCACGCGTAAAACGCCTGGAAGATGACAGCAAAGAGATGCGGGCGGACCTCACGGCCATTCGCGTTGACGTTGCCGTTCTGAAAGAGCGCGTCAGCAACTTGCCCAGCAAGGGTTTCATTGTGACAGCCACGATGACCAGCTTGGCGGTGTTCGGCGCACTGGCCGTTTTCGGCCAACGGCTGCTCGGGCTCATTAGCGGCTGACCTAGCCCCCATCTCCAAAGCCCCTAGCCCGCCCTAACCGGCGGGCTTTTTGTTGCGCGTGGTGCCGCTGGCTCGCGCCTACTAGTTTCCTTGTTGACATTACTACTAGTTTGCTTGTAGGGTCTACTCAACAACCGAACACCGGAGTTGAGCAGATGGCCATCAATGACCGCACCGACAAATCCGACAGCCCGAAGTGCAATCAGTGCGGCAGCACCAGTCCCGAGCACGGCTTCACCACGAAGAATGTAATCCACCGTGGTCGCGACGAATGGACGGGCAAGGCCTGCGTGGTCACTAGCCGCTTCACAGTCTGCAAGGGCACTGACTGCGGCGGCAACCTCCAGATGGCCTACGAAGGCTAACCCCTCCCGCCCAAGGAGGGCACCCATGACCACCGACCAGCACACATCCCCGGCAATGGCCCGCGCTCTCGCTGCGATTGTCGAAGAGTTCGACCACAAGCCAGCACGGATGCTCCAGAAGCTGCGCAGCGATACCCGCGCCCGCGCCCTCGACAGCCTGATCGTGTCGCTCGCTGGGCCTCGGCTCGCTGACGGAATGTTCGGCGGCATCCAAATGCTGGTGGGCAACACCTCCTCGCAGCACTGGCGGCAGATGCGCGCCCGCGCCCTCTACATGGCTCGCGAGCACCAGATCATGACGCACCGCCCATCGGTTCGGATGTGGCTCAAGAAGGCCGCCGAACACCGCAGGGAAGAGCTGGCCGCCCGCTACCGGGAAATCAGCTTCCGCAACATGGACGCCATGGATCGTGACCTCTCAGCCATGGCTGAACCCCTCTCACAGAAGGTGGCGTGACCATGGCACAGGCAAGCATCTATCGCCGCCGCAATGGCGAGTACGGGGCGAGGTGCGACGGCGTAGCCGACACTGGCCATACGATCCTGGAGGATGGCGGAAAGTTCACCGTCTTTGAGGATGGCGACGATGAGCCAATCATCAGCAACGCCACCATTGATGAAGCCGAGGAAGCAATCGCCGCGAATTGGAGGTCCAAGTGATGGGCATCCTCACAGCCGCTCGCATCAACACCACCCAGAAGATGATCCTCTACCGGGACTTCGTGATCCAGGAGTCCACCGAGGGCTGGGAATGGACCCATCAGAACTATGGCCGTGGCGTCCCCGTCACCGGCACCGAGCAGACCGTCTTTGAGTGCATCGAGGCCGTCGAGAATTGGCAGGACACCCGCCAGTCCGAACAGAGGGGAGTGGCCGCATGAGCCAGAGCAAGCACACGCGGGGGCCATGGTCCGTAATCACTGACGACTGGAAGCCGTGGGAAGGAGCTATCGGGATCAGCGGCAACGGCGAAACGATCGCATGGACGCCTAGCGGCGGTAACGAACAAGCCGACGCCCATCTGATCGCCGCCGCTCCTGATCTGCTGGAGGCGTTGAAGGCTGTTCGCGCCGAGTGCATGGGCTTTGTGCCGCAGTGCGCCGGCCAGGTGGACGCCGCCATCGCCAAAGCCGAGGGCCAGCCATGACCCTCTCATTCCGAGATCAGCTCATCCAAGCCGCCTGGATTGCAGGGACAGGTGTTCCCAAGGCCGGGGCGCTGCTTGCCTTCCTCTACTTCGTCGCCGGCGGGCACATGGTCCTGCCGCTCAACACCATTCTGGAGACACTGAAATGGCTTTGAAGATCACTCGTGCCGCCGACCCTATCACCGTGGAGCGCCTGAACATGGTGATCTACGGCCCGCCTGGCATTGCCAAGACTTCGCTGGCCTTCACCGCCGACGCTCCCTTGCTGCTCGACTTTGACAATGGCGCGCACCGGGCGGCGAACCGCAAGGACGTTGTGCGGGTTGCCGAGTGGGGTGACGTGGCCGGCATGACGGCTGAGGATCTGGCGCCCTTCAAGACGGTCGTGGTGGACACTGCCGGCCGCGCTCTGGATGCCCTGTCCCAAGACATCATCCGCAGCAATCCAAAGCACGGCCGTGGTGGGGCATTGACCCTGCAGGGCTACGGCGAACTCAAGTCGCGGTTCGGTTCATTCCTCAAGCTCCTGAACAGCTTCGGCAAAGACGTGGTGTTGATTGCTCACATGGACGAGCAGCGCAACGGCGATGACGTTGTGGAGCGCCTTGACGTGCAGGGCGGGTCCAAGGGCGAGATCTACAAGAGTGCCGATGCAATGGGCCGACTGGTAATCCTGAACGGGCAGCGCTGGCTCCGCTTTTCCCCCACCGACGCCGCGTTCGGCAAGAACCCCGGCCAGTTGGAGCCCCTGCAGGTGCCCCACTTTGAGGCTCCTGAGTTCGCCACGTTCCTGGCTGGCGTGATCCAGACCACCAAGGACCGGCTAAACGCCCTCTCCGAAGAGCAGAAAGCCGCGCAGGAGGAGCAGGAGTGGTTTCGTGCCACCTTGCCCAACGTCGCCACCGCCGAGCACCTGAACGGGCTTCTGGTTCGCGCCAAGAACGCTGGCCAAGCCTGCAAGATCATGGTCCGCGACCGCGCCGCCGCGCTCGGGCTCGTGTTCGACAAGACCGCCATGGTCTATGTGCCGGCCAAGCAAGACGAGGCGGCCTAATCATGCTGGCGCGCGTCTCCAACATCGAAGCTTATCGCCGGTGGTTGAACTGGAAGCCCCTGTTCGAAGGGCAGGACGAACCCACGCTTGACGACCTGGTGCGCCAGCTCACCACCGACGAACCCAGCGAAGCGATGATGGCGGGGACGGCGTTCCACGCTGCCATCGAGACGGCTCAGGATGGCGACCATGAAGCCTTCGAGGCCATGGGCTACACTTTCCACCTGCCCGATGCGGAACTCGCCCTGCCCTCGATCCGCGAGCTTCGCGGCTACAAGGATTATGGCGCCCTAAGCGTCACCGGCAAGGTTGATTGCCTACAAGGCAAGGTGGTTATCGACCACAAGACCACCTCGCGAGTGGACTTCGAGCGCTACCTGGAAGGGTGCCAGTGGCGGTTCTATCTCGACATCTTCGATGCCGATATCTTCCGCTGGCACATCTTCGAAATCAAGGAACTGGGGGAGAAGGTCTACGAGGTCAAAGCGCCTCAGACGCTCGAAGCCCGCCGTTACCCAGAGCTTGGCGCCGACTGCGCGCGCCTTGCCGATGAATTCCACGAATTCGCAATTCGCGTTGGCCTGCCGGACTCCCGGCTGGAGGACGCAGCCTAGTTCCCCAACCCCCAGGGACGGCGGGCTTGGGCTGAGAGGTCCAAGTGCTGATAAGGCAACCGCCGATTTATTCAATGATCGTGCAGATAGACGAACTGGAAGTGTTCTTCACCCTGCTCCTGCGGGTGATCGGTGACGCGACCGCCAAGCGAGATCAGGTCATGCTGAACCGAGCGGATGGCATGATGCGCGCGCCGGAGTTCATGGCTCTGACCGAGCGCAAGCAGCAAGCGGCAATGGAAGCCTATGCTGCGGCCGACTGGACCATCAAATACCCGATGGCGGGCTGAGCCATGAGCAGCCGCACCATAAAGACCAAGGACGATATCAAGCTGCTCGCCGTCTATCTCGAAGGCAAGAAGCTCCCCGTCACCGTCGATATCGAGGATGGCCGCGACCGATCCGCCGAGCAGAACCGGCTTTCCCATAAGTGGTACAAGGAAATCTCCGAGCAGACCGGGGAAGCCGTCGAGGACGTGCGCGCGCGGTGCAAGCTGGAAATCGGCGTTCCGATCCTGCGCGACGGCTCAGAGCAGTTCCGCAAGACCTATGACCGGCTGATCCGTCCGCTCGACTATGCCGACAAGCACGCGATGATCCGCGACACCGACATGCCGATCACCCGGCTGATGAAGGTCGAGCAGATGAGCCGGTACATGGATGCGGTGTTCCAGCACCATGCGGAGTTCGGGATTGTTCTGACGGTTCCGCCGGACCGCTTTGCCTTCAACCCAGAGGGGAGGAAGGCAGCATGAGAGTGCTCGTTTGCGGCGGCCGCGATTACCGGAATGACACGAGGCTGTTTGCTGTTCTCGACAAGCTCCATGAGGCGAACGGCATTGACCTTTTGATTGAAGGTGGGGCCAACGGAGCGGACCATCTTGCGTGGGCATGGTCGCAGCTCCGACACGTCGCTAGTCAGCGCTTTGAGGCCGATTGGGAGAACCAAGGCAGCTTCGCCGGCCCTGCCCGCAACAAGCGCATGCTTGAAGAGGGTCAGCCGGATTTGGTTATCGCCTTCCCCGGCGGGCGGGGCACTGCCGACATGGTGCGCAAGGCGCGCAGGGCAGGCGTGGAAGTCGTGGAGATCAGCCATGGCTAGATCCCGAAAAGCACAGGGCTGGGTAGCTAAGCACGACGACCAAGCCGTCCCGGAGTCGGTGCAGCGTCACATTCTCGAACGGCAGATGAACGCTGACGGGCTGATTATCTGCCCCGATTGCGGCAATCCCATCCGCCCAGGTCAGAAGAAAGCTTTCGACCATCAAAAGCCACTGGCCGATGGCGGGGAGCATTCCGAAGCAAACCTTCGCGCCATCCATGAGAGGCCTTGCCACGCCATCAAGACAGTGGTGGAGGCCAAGGCACGGACTAAGGCACGGAGCCAGTTCGCAGCCGTTCATGGCATCAAGCACGCCGGCACCATGCCCGGCTCCCGCATCAAATATTCCCGCGCCCGCGGCGTCTATTACGACCGCTTCACCGGCGAAATCTTGGAGGCTCCCCAGCCATGACCGAACAAACCGCAGCGCATACGCCTTGGACCACGAAAGGCGACGATAGCGACTGGGATATGCCCAGCCATGCCAACGTCGAGGTGTCAGGGGCGGCGCCATTCTTCGATGCACAAGGGGAACTGGTTGGCTTCACCGTTAATGTTGGTTGGAACGACAAGGACGCTGAGCGCCGAGCCCTGATCATCAATGCCGTGAACAGCCACGCAGATATGTTGCACGCTGGCCGCTCGATGATCGCAGCCTTCGATCCCGACGCGATGAACCCCGAGCAGTTCAACGCCTGGTCCGATCTTTCCGCCGCCATCTCCCGCGCCGAAGGCCGCACCGAGCCAAAGGCAGGTGAGTGATGAGTGACATTGCAGCACTGCTGGAAAGGGTGAAGGCGGCGACGGGGCCGGATCGGGAGTTGGATTTTCTGCTGCAAATCCATGTGGTCGATCCGCTTACCGGAACCGAGCCCTACACCCTGCAGGACGTATTGGATGACTATGCTCTGCTTGGCCCAGAAGGCATGGTGATCGACGCGCCTTACACCGCCTCCGTCGATGCCGCCCTTGCTC
Organism: Devosia sp. Z6_126; assembly: GCF_058133495.1. Taxonomy (NCBI): domain Bacteria; kingdom Pseudomonadati; phylum Pseudomonadota; class Alphaproteobacteria; order Hyphomicrobiales; family Devosiaceae; genus Devosia; species Devosia sp. Z6_126. Next base: position 719,640 of record NZ_JBYUNO010000002.1, read on the forward strand.
TTGTGGAGCGCAAGCTGCCGGGGTGGGGTTACGATCTATCGATGATCAATGGGAAGGCACGTGCGGGCATATGGAGGCCCCGCGCTCTTGGCCCAGCGTTCCACGGCTTTAATGACGGGTCGATGCCCCTCGCCATCATCGCCGCCGCGCTTTCCGCCCTCCAAGCCCTCAAGGACTCCAGCCATGAATGAAGAAAATGCCGGGCGCGTGAGCAAGTTGAAACCCTGCCCTTTTTGCGGCGTGGATATGGTGCTCACCGAACGCAACGCGTGGGTACACCCATGGGATGACGACTGCCCTGGGGACATGATCAAGATCCACGCAACAAGCGCGGCAAAAATAGCCGCATGGAACCTCCGCGCCGCAGATCATCCCGCAGTGGTGGTGAGGGACGATGCACCAATCACGACGCCCCTGCGGGAGTCTGAAACCGATCCAGCGTGGTTGCAGCTGATAAAGCTGTTCCAACAGCACGGACAGCCGGAACCACCTGTTCGCCTACGCGACGAACTCGTGAATTTTATGGCGTGGGCTTGGTACGGCCAACGGCTCGCCGCCCTCGCGACAGAGCAAGCCGGTGGTGAGGTGGTGGCGCTAGACGGGGAAGGCTGGGTCTACTGGAACCCTGACAGCGGGGAGGAATATAGCGATAGCCACCCTGTTCGCAGTGGCGAATGCGTAGACGCCGAGCGGATCAGGTCGTCCACGTCGCAGGAGGATTTGCTGTGGTGCGCTATGCAGAAATACTTCACAGAGTTGCACGAATTGCGAACCGCCTCTCCCCAGCCCCCAGCAGCGACAGAGCAAGCCGGTGGTGAGGTGGAGAAAACCAGCCGCGAAGCCGGGCCCGGTTTCGAGTGTGATTGGGATGACGGTGAATATGTCATTCGCTGGGATAGCGGGAAGTTCTTGCACGCCTTCGCCAACGGCAAGGTTGTGGTCACTAATGTGCAGGGCAAGACGTTCGCCGGATACACCATTGACGGGCTCGCCTCACCAGCAGCGACCCAATCTGCCGTGGTGAGCGAAGAAGCGCTCGACAAGGTATTCAGCCCAAACAAGACCTATGGCTATTCCGGCAACCGCATGGAACTGGCGGCCTATATGCGCGGTCGCGAAGACGCACGCAAAGCCCTCCTCGCCGCCCTCTCCAACCCCGGAGCCTCCCAATGAGCACTGATGAGCAGAAGGCAGACGTGGTGGCGTGGAAGTGGCACGATGGGCTGGGTTGGGGCATGTCAGATCGGAAGGAACTCGCTGACCACGCAGCATCTAAAGGTTGGCCGGTAACTCCCCTTGTCCCAGCTACCACCATCACCGCCCTACAGGAGCGCATCAAGGAACTGGAACTGGAGGTAACGAAGGCAAATCGTCTGGCCGCCGACCGTCGCTACATGATGGAAGCCTACCACAGCATGCTAGGCGAGAACGGGCTCAAGATGGCGGCGATCTGGACAGCCAAGCGCGTTCATCGTGTCCATTATTCGTGGGGGCCGGAGGCCTTCAAGATGACCGGCGAAGAGCGGGCCGCTTACATGCTTGAGTTTGAGAACGCGCCTCGCACCATCATCACTGACGTAGACGCGCATTTGGACACCCTCAAGGATAGCGGCAATGGCTCGGAGGTCGCGCGATGAGCAAGGTGGAGGCCGAACGACAGGGCGTGACCAGCGTCAGCTTCGCAGACAAGACCAAGATCAACATCCGCTTTCAGGCCCTCTACGACGAGGGCATGAGGAGGGGAAAACACGGTCACATGGAGACGATCTTCGTCGCCATGCACACCGCCTACGATGAATATCTGAGGAGCGCCAAATGAGCGTAGGTGGCCGCATCATCGAGAACATCGGTATGAATGTTTTGGCGGGGCCTTACCCAGGCGAGCAGCAAGATGTTCGCCGCTTGTGGGTTATGGATCGGAACGGCGATGAAACAGCCGTCTATGCCGAACCTGCCGCCGAGCAATTGAAGCTTGGCGAGGAAATCTGGTGGCAGTCCGGTCAGATCATGGCGCGGGACGACAAGCTCGTCCTTCGCAAGATCGCCTATTCGTTCGATCCTCGTCGGTCGGAGCCCTCCCCATGACCCTAGTGCAACTGCATCTCAAGCCGGGAGAGAAGGGGGGTGGGGAATGCCACTAATGACACCCGCCCAAGTCGCGGACGAGCTTTGCATTTCAGATCGCCAGTTGCGGAAGTTGACGGCCGCCGGTGATTTGCCGTTCATTAATATCGGCGTCGGGAAGCGCGCTGCCCCTCGGTTCGACCCGAGCGATGTGCAGGCATTCCTAGCCGAGCGAAGGAGAGTATCATCCCCGTCTTCAAAAGGCCCGGCCAGAAAACGTACAGCTTCGACTTCCGGTACAAAGGTAATCGGTATTCAGGAGCTACTACTGCAACGTCAAAACCAGAAGCCCTCGCCATCGAAAGGGCAGAGCGCAAGAAGGCCGAGGCCGCGGCAGAAAGAGCCAGTCAGCCCATGAGCGTGAAAGACGCCACGGCACTGTACTATGCCGAGGTGGGGCAGCACCACGCCAATCACGGCACCACGATGGTCAATCTCGGCTGGCTTGAAACCCAGCTGGGCCGCCACCGGATGCTGTCTGCGATCACGGACGCGGATGTGGCGAAGGCTGTAGCGAAACGACGGGGGGATGGTTTGAAGCCCGCCTCGATCAACCGTGGGGTGACGGAGGTTCTGCGCAAGGTCATGACGCGAGCGCGAAAGACCTGGGGCGTCGAAGTGCGCCAGATAGACTGGCGGGCGCATATGCTCAAAGAGCCTGAGGAACGCGTCAGGGAATTAGCCGACGATGAGGAGGAAAAGCTCTTTGCTGCCCTCCGCCCCGACTATGCCCCCATCGTGCGTTTTGCCCTTTTGTCGGGCTGCCGGATGCAGGAGTGCCTAGACCTGACGTGGCGCAACGTGGATCTAAACAATCGCCAGATGCGCGTCAAAGGCAAGGGCAATAAGACCCGCACGGTTCCGATCAGCGACAGGCTGCTCGAGCTACTGATGGGCGAGCGCTCCAACCGCGACCGCATACCTCAGAACGACGAGGCCGTGTTTACCTTCATCGTCAAGCGCGCCGACCATGCGGAACGAGGAAGCCGATTGCCAATCGAACGCGAAGGGCTAAAGGCGACATTCCGGCGGGCAGTGACAAATGCAGGGTTGGTGGATTTCCACTTCCATGACCTGCGCCACACATGCGCGACGCGGCTGCTGCGCAAGACGGGCAACCTGCGGCTGGTCAAAGACCTGCTAGGGCACGAAGACATGAAAACCACGCTGAAATACGCCCACGTGACCACTTCTGATCTGCTGAACGCAATGAACGCCACGGAAAACGCCACAGCAGCTATAGACACAGGCGCTAACAAGTTGGAAAATCAGGGGTGATTTGGTTTGGGGCACTGTTTCCCCCAGACAAATGCGCTACCAGGCTGCGCTACGCCCCGACTGCGCGGAGACATAGAGAATGCTCGTGGCGGAGGCAAGTGTTGATTTGCTTTTGAACAGGCTTGGTGCGTGCGGGGTGGGCGCCGCAGGCACAAGCCTGTCCCCGTCTTGTCTGGGGCGCTCCCCTGCCCTATGTTTGGCGATGCAGGAGATGTTTCCTGCATTCGTTCTCAGGGCGGGGTGTAATTCCCCACCGGCGGTAAGGGGAAACCCAAGCCCGCGAGCGCCCGGCGCAGGTCGGGGTCAGCAGATCCGGTGTGATTCCGGAGCCGACGGTTATAGTCCGGATGAGAGAGAACGGGTCTGGCTATGGAGCTTGAGCTTCGTTGCGGTTGTGCCGCTGCGGGGGGTGAGCGCCATTCCTTCCCGTAAACCCTGAGGTAGCTGGGTCTTACGCGAAAGGATAACTCGTTGAGCCAGATTGCCTCCGCCTCCCCCCGTCGGCAGATTTCACCTTCCATCCAGGGCGCCATGCTGATGCTGGGCGCCGGGATTGCCTATGCGGGCGTCAATGTCGCCACGCCCATTGCCACTTATCAGTTGGGCTTTCCCTCCACCTCTGCCGTGTTCTGGCAATATCTAATTGCGGCGCTGCTCTGCATCCCATTGGTGTGGAACATGGGGCTCAAGGCGCTAAAGACGCGTCATCCCGTGGTGCATCTCGTGCGCATCGTGCTGTCGGCCGCGGGGGCGCAGGCCTTTGGCTTTGCCTTTGCCTTGGGCGTGCCGCTTTGGCAGGTGATCGCGCTCGTCATGACCTCGCCGTTCTTCATTATCCTGGGGGCCTGGTTGTTCCTGGGCGAGCAGGTGCGGTTGCCGAGAATCCTGGCCACGGTGACCGGGTTTGCCGGCGCGATGATTATCCTGCAGCCCTGGAGTTCGGTGTTCACCTGGGCGGCACTGCTGCCGATCCTGGCGGCGGCGCTGTGGGCGGGATCGTCGCTGCTGACCAAATATCTCACTCGGTTCGAAACGCCCGAATCAATCACGCTCTACCTGATGCTGCTGATGACACCCGCCAATGCGCTGTTCCTGATCCCGACCGGGTTGGCCATTCCGGGCGGCGAAGTGCTGTGGCTGATGGTGCTGATCGGGTTCTTGTCGGCGGCAGCGCAATATCTGCTGGCCAAGGCCTATGCGGTGGCCGACGCGACCTATTTGCAGCCCTTTGATGATCTCAAGTTGCCGCTCAATGTGCTGGCGAGCTGGCTCATCCTGTCGCAGGCGCCAGATCTCTGGTTCTGGCCCGGCGCGCTGTTGATCGTAGGGGCATCGCTGTTCATCATGCGGCAGGATAACGGGCGCAGCGTTCCGGCGTCACGCTGAGCCGGGGCGCTACGGCGCCCCGGCCTCTCCCGGGAGGCGATTGATTCGGAATGATTGAGCATTCCGCCGGGAAAGCGTTGTCGATCGTGCCGGGGGGCGCTATCTCCTCGCCAGCCCAAGAACAAGGCGGAGGGAATCAATGGCGCCGACAAGCGAGCAACAAGCTGGATATGTGCTGACCCTAAGCTGCGTGGACAAGCCGGGCATTGTCGCCGCGGTGACCACCGAATTGGCGGCGCTGGGCGCCAATATTGCCGAAAGCAACCAGTTCTGGGATCGCCAGACCGGCACCTTCTTTATGCGACTGGCCTTTGCTGCGCCCGAGGGCGTCGATCGCGATGCGCTGGAGCGGGCGCTACGCGCCCCGATTGCGCGGTTCGGGATGAAGACCACGCTGGTGCCGCTGTCGCGCCGGCCCAAGATCGTGATCATGGTCTCGAAGTTCGACCATGCCCTCCTGCACCTGCTCTACCAGATCCGCGTTGGGTGGCTCGATGCCGAGGTGGTAGCTATCGTGTCCAACCACCCTGAGGCGCAGCGGATCGCCGATAACGAAGGCATTCCGTTCCATCTGTGGCCGGTGAATGCCGGCAACAAGGCCGAGCAGGAAGCCAAGGTGCTGGCTTTGGTGCAGGAAAGCGGCGCCGACCTGGTGGTCCTGGCGCGCTATATGCAGGTGCTGTCCGATACGCTCTCGACGCGTCTCTTTGGCAAGATCATCAACATCCATCACTCCTTCTTGCCCAGCTTCAAGGGCGCGAAACCCTATCACCAAGCCCATGAGCGTGGGGTCAAGCTGATCGGGGCCACGGCGCATTATGTGACGCCGGACCTCGATGAAGGCCCGATCATCGAGCAGGAAACCGCTCGGGTGACCCATTCGATGAGCCCTGAGGATATGCTGGCGGCTGGCCGCGATATCGAGAGCCGGGTGCTGGCGCGGGCCGTCAAGCTGCACCTCGAAAACCGGGTGATGCTGAACGGGCATAAGACGGTGGTGTTCGGCTAGATCAGGTTTCGCGCGCCCGCTCGAGCAGGCGCTTGCATTCCAGGAGTTCGCGCAGCACGTCGGAGAGCTTGTTGCGCGCCTCCTTATCCAGCGCGGGGCTGGCGGTCATCACCGCTTCTTCGATCTCGGCTTCGTCGCCGGCTTCTTCGGCCATCTCGATCATGGGCAAGATGTCTTCCACCGGCTTGCCCTCGCCCACAGCGATGACATAGCGACTACCCTGATCCTTGAGAATGCGCTGGACGCCCTTGATGGTAAAGCCCTGATCATAGAGCAGATGACGGATGCCGCGCAGCAGCAGCACGTCTTCGGGTCGATAATAGCGGCGCCCGCCGCCGCGTTTGAGAGGTTTGATCGTGGAGAATCGCGTCTCCCAGAACCGCAGCACGTGCTGGGGCAGGTCGAGCTCTTCAGCGGCCTCGGAAATGGTCCGGAAGGCGTCGGGAGACTTGTCCAACACACACCCCTTGGCAAAAACGCCTTACTTTTCAGCGGTGACCATAGATTTGTTGATCTTGGATTTCAATACGTTGCTGGGTTTGAACACAAGAACCTGCCGCGGCAGGATCGGCACTTCCTCACCAGTCTTGGGATTGCGCCCGATCCGCTCGTTCTTGGAGCGTACCTGGAAGGAGCCAAACGAGGAGAGCTTCACATTGGAGCCCGAAATCAGCGCCTCCGAGATCAGATCGAGCACGCGCTCGACCAATTCCGCCGATTCGGTTCGGGACAGACCTACCGAGCCATAAACGGCCTCCGCCAGGTCAGCCCGCGTTACTGTCTTCTGAGTCATTCGCACCCCCGTTTGGACGTCAGGGCCGGCCCATGCAAACAGGCCGATTGCTTGCCTGCTTGTGGCGGCAGCACCCAGCGCGTTTCGCCCGGGCAGCGGCCACAGAACAGTGTTGCCACCCGCTCAGTTCACATGCTTCCAGCGATTGCCGCACCGGGCTCCTCCGGCCCGCCGTTAACACTAACGCCTTGAAACACCTCAGGTCAATGCAGCCAAAAAGGCTTACCAGCGAATAAGCGAAGCACCCCAGGTGAAGCCGCCGCCCATGGCTTCGAGCATCACCAGGTCACCCTCTTTGATGCGGCCATCGGCCACCGCAACGCTGAGCGCGAGGGGAACTGAGGCGGCCGAAGTGTTGGCGTGGCGATCGACGGTGATCACCACCTTTTCGGGGGGCAAGCCGAGCTTGGCCCCTGCCCCATCGATGATGCGGCGGTTGGCCTGGTGGGGCACGAACCAGTCGAGGTCGTCCACGGTGTAGCCGGCCTTGTCGAGCGTGTCGTAGACCACATCGGTGATCTTGCCGACGGCATGGCGGAACACTTCCGGCCCCTGCATGCGCACATGGCCGACGCCCTTGGTGGAAGACGGGCCGCCATCCACATAGAGCTTGTCCCAATGGTGGCCATCGGAGCGCAGGGCGGAGGCAAGAACGCCGCGATCGGGTGCGCCATCGGCGATTTCCACCCGCTCCATGATCACCGCACCGGCGCCGTCGCCGAACAGGACGCAGGTGCCGCGATCGGTCCAGTCCAGCAGGCGCGAAAAGGTTTCGGCACCAATCACGAGGGCGCGGCTGGCAAGGCCGTTCTGCAGGTAGCTGTCGGCAGTGGCGACCGCATACACAAAGCCCGAGCATACCGCCTGCAGGTCAAAGGCCATGCCGTGATGCATGCCCAGCTTCATCTGGACAAGGGTTGCCGCGGCCGGGAATGTGTAGTCGGGCGTCGTGGTCGCCACGATAATGAGGTCGATATCGTGCGGAGTCATGCCCGCAGCGGCCAACGCCTGCTGCGCGGCAGCAACGGCCAGATCAGAGGTGAACTGACCTTCGGCGGCGATGTGGCGCTCCTTGATGCCGACCCGCTGCTGGATCCACTCGTCGGAGGTATCCACCATCTTGGCCAGTTCGGCATTGGTCAGGATTTTTTCGGGCAGATAGGCGCCCACGCCGCGAATAATAGAACGAGTCTTGGTCACGCCGGGTTCGCCTCGGATGGTGGAGGTGGAGTTTCGGCAACGGCACTGACGGGGAAACGCTTCATGCTGTCGCCGATCTTATCGATCAGGCGGTTACGCCCCATTTCATAGGCAAGGCCCAGGGCACTCTTGTAGCCGATTTCATCGGTGCCGCCATGGGACTTGATGACAACGCCATTGAGGCCCAGGAACACGCCGCCATTGACGGTGCGAGGATCCATCCTATGGCGTAGCTGCTTGAGGGCCGACATGGCAAAGAGCGCGCCGATTCGGCTCATCAGATTGGCCTTGAGGGCGTTGGAGAGGTATTTGCCAACCTGGCGGGCGGTGCCTTCGGCGGTTTTGAGGGCGATATTGCCAACAAAGCCTTCAGTGACGACCACATCAACCGTGCCCTTGCCGATATCATCGCCTTCGACAAAGCCGTGATAGGTGAAACCGGCGCCGCTGGCATCGGCGAGGATGCGGCCGGCTTCCTTGATGGAATCGAGGCCCTTCACTTCCTCGGTGCCCACATTGAGCAGCCCGATGGTGGGGGATTCATGGTTGAATAGCGCCCGAGCGAGCGCCGAGCCCAGAATGGCGTAGTCCACCAGTTGGCGCGCATCGGCGCCAATAGTGGCGCCCATATCGAGCACGATGATGTCGGTGCGCAGCGTAGGCCAGATCGCCGCAATGCCGGGGCGCGCAATGCCTTCCATGGGCCGGAGGCAAAAAGTTGCCATGGCCATCAGGGCGCCGGTGTTGCCGCCCGAGATTGCCACATCGGCCTGGCCATCCTTGACCGCCTGGATGGCCATCCACATGGACGACGTGCCCTTGCCCTTGCGCAGGGCCTGGCTCGGCTTTTCATCCATGGCGATCACCGCTTCGCAGTGATTGACGGTGCTGACCGGCTTGAGCTCGGAGAACTCATCGAGCAAGGGGCTGATCTGTTCCTGGCGGCCATGGAAGATGAAGCGGCTATCGGGGTGCTCGCGCCAGGCCAAAAGCGCACCGTGGATCACGGCTCGGGGGGCGTTGTCGCCACCCATTGCGTCCACTGAGATGGTTATCGTGTCAGTCATTTCGGCCTATGGTTGGTCCCCGGAAGGCTCGGCGGCACCATACCCCACCATGGGGTCGGCGCAAGCCCGGCCAAGAGGGCAAGTTCTTATTTATCGTCGCCAGTCTTGAGCTGGCGCAGGCTCGCGAACGGCCCCTGATCTTCGGGGGGCGCCACAATACCCAAGGCGTCGAGGCTTTCGCCGGGCAAGCGCGGATAGGGGTCGATGGCCAAGGCCAGGGTCTCGATCAGCAAGGCGCTGAGGTCAACCTCGGGCCCGTCGATGTGATCGGGAAAATCATCATCCTCGAGGTCGATGAACAGTTCCGAGCCGGGCGTGGCCTTGTGGGCCTGATCGGGCTCAGGCAGGAAGACGCGGTCCACCGGCTCGTCGATCTCCTGCACCACTGGCTCGAAGGTCACGACGGAAGGCTGCACGATGCGCGCGGTCAGCCGTCCGAGCACCCGGATGCCGCCGCGCAGTGGGGTCGCCACCAGTTTGGCGGCGAATTGCTCCACGGCAGATAGCTTGAGTTGCTCGGCCAGCGCAGCGAGTGCTGCGGCTTGGGGGTGAACCTCGATCTCGCGGCCCGTTGCAGGCAACCGAACCACCCGGATCACTGCGTCGATAATGGGTGCATCAGTATGCTTCATGCCGCATCCTCAAAGGAAATCTTGCCGGTAGTGATCGCCTGCGTCGACTGGCCCGCGAGAGCCGCATCCTGGGCCAGCACGTAATCGGCGAGCGCCGCTACCTGTGCCGGCTCGGCGCCATCGAGCACATTGCGCGTCAGCACCGATTCCAGTTCCGCACGATCCTTGCTGTCGATGGCAACATTAAGGGCAGCCAGCAAGCCAAAGAAGATATTGCCCATTTTCTGGATTTTCTTGGGGACAGCCATGTCGCCGACGCCCATTTCGCGCAGGGAGCGGTCCATGTCCTTAAAGAACAGGTCAAACACTGCCTGGCTGAATTCCCTGGTGGGCGCATCTTCCGAGCGCAGGCGGCGAAACAACAGCGCCAGATGCAGGCTGATCATGTCGAAACGCCCGGTGACGGTATCGGGCACGCCCCAGTCGCGATAGAACAGCGGCTGCCGGGATTGAGACACAATGGCGCTATAAACGGCGTAAACGGGCTCGGCAGCAGGGTTCTTGCGGAACAGGGAGAGGATCATGGATTGCGCTCAGCGTCTTGATCGGTCAAACACGAAGCAGGACCTGCGGACGGGTGATTGCCACCTTGCCAGATTGGCGCCTTGGCAGGTACACATTTCGGCGGCCGGAAAGACCACGAATTCGTGGGGACGGCTATAATCGAGTGCCATCTGGAAAGTCAAATTCATGCCTGTGCGTTTCGCCCTCGGACCGATGATGCCGTTTGCTGCCGCCGCTGTGATTGCCGTGGCACTTGCTGGCTGTACCGGTAGCAGCACTGCCTTTGTCAAAAACCGGACCCAGGGCTATGAAATTTCGGAAAGCGCGCTGGCGCAGATCCGCGTCGGCCAAAGCAAGGAGCTGGTGACGCTGGTGCTGGGATCGCCCCAGACCACCAATACCTTTGGCGACCAGTCGGCCTTCTACTATGTCGAAACCAAGGTGCAGCAGACCAATTTCGGGCTGACCAACATCAAGTCCCGCACGGTGCTGGTGGTGTATTTCGACAAGAACAACAAGGTGGTCGACAAGGCGGTGTATTCGCTGGCCGACGGCAAGACGGTGACCATCGAGAGCCGCCGTACCCCGTCGTTTGGCGAGGATCGCTCGTTTGTGGATTCGATCCTCAATTCGTTCTGAGGCAAGGCTGCCCCAGTGACACAAAAGCCCCGGGAGACCGGGGCTTTTTATTGGCTAGAGCGTTTCGCTGAGGTTGTTGCCATGCTCGCGCGCCATGGCATCAAGCGTGGCATTGACCAGCCCGCTGGCATCGTCCTCGTAGAAGGCCTTGGCCACATCCACATATTCAGTGATGACGACGCGGGGCGGAATATCGCGGCGGCGCAGCAGTTCAAAGGCGGCGGCGCGCAGGATGGCGCGCAGCGTGGCATCGACGCGCTCCATGGGCCAGCCTTCGGCCAGCGCCCGATCAACGGCAGGATCGACCTCAAGCTGGTGCTTGGCGACGCCAACTACGATCTGGCGGAAAAAATCGGCGTCCGCGGGCAGATACTGCTCGCCCTCGATCTCGCGGCCGAGATGAAAGGCGCCGAACTGCGCGAGGGTGTCTTCCAGGCTCTGGTGCCCGACATCCATCTGATAAAGCGCCTGCACCGCTGCCAGCCGGGCAGCACCACGCTGATTGGCGGGTCGGTCGGTTTGCGGGTCGCGTTTGGGGGCTTGGGCCATGAGGGGGTAACTCGAATGGGGGGTGGCCGGTTCATTGCGCGTCGGAAAAGCGCGACCGGGTGAAACACGGGATCAGTCTTCAGGCAGTGGCGGGCTGCTGTTGGCCTGCGCCAATTCGGACAGAAACGAGCGGAAGTCGTCGGCAGCCGAGAAGTTCTTGTAGACCGAGGCGAAGCGGACAAAGGCCACGTCGTCGAGCCCCTTGAGCCCTTCCATAACATATTCGCCGATCTGGTCGGAGGTGACTTCCACATCGCCGAGCGATTCGAGCTGGCGCACGATGCCCGAGATCATGCGCTCGATGCGCTCGGGATCCACCGAGCGCTTGCGCAGGGCGGTGTAAACGGAGCGGGCCAGCTTTTCGCGGTCGAAGGGGACCTTGCGGCCACTCTTTTTGACCACGGTTAGGTCGCGCAGTTGCACGCGTTCGAAAGTGGTGAAGCGGCCGCCGCAGCCGGTGCAGATGCGCCGGCGCCGGATGGCGCCGGAATCTTCGGTCGGGCGGCTGTCCTTGACCTGCGTATCGTCGTCGCCGCAATAGGGACAGCGCATGCCTAAGCCTTACTGGTAGATCGGGAAGCGGTTGGTGAGGGCGACGACCTTGTCGCGCACCGCGGCTTCGACCATGGCATTGCCCTCTTCGGAATTGGCTTCACGCAAACCATCGAGAACCTCAACGATGAGATTGCCTATTTCCTGGAATTCAGCGACGCCAAAGCCGCGGGTGGTGCCCGCAGGGGTGCCGAGGCGAATGCCCGAGGTCACGAACGGCTTTTCCGGATCGAAGGGGATGCCGTTCTTGTTGCAGGTGATATAGGCGCGGCCAAGCCCCTGCTCTGCCCGCTTGCCCGTGGCGTTCTTTTTGCGCAGATCAACCAGCATCAGGTGATTGTCAGTGCCGCCCGAGACAACATCGAGCCCGTGGGACTTGAGCGTTTCGGCCAAAGCACGGGCATTGGTGACGACTTGCTGCGCATAAGCGCGGAACTCGGGCTGCAGCGCTTCCTTGAAGGCGACAGCCTTGGCGGCGATCACATGCATCAGGGGCCCTCCCTGCAGGCCCGGGAACACGGCGGAGTTCACCTTCTTGGCGATGTCCGCGTCATTGGTGAGGATCATGCCGCCGCGCGGACCACGCAGCGATTTATGCGTGGTGGTGGTGACCACATGGGCATGCGGCACTGGGGAGGGATGGACACCGCCGGCAACGAGACCGGCGATATGGGCCATATCGACCATGAGGTAAGCGCCAACCGCGTCGGCGATTTGGCGGAAGCGCGCCCAATCCCAGAAGCGGGAATAGGCCGTGCCGCCGGCCAGGATCAGCTTGGGCTTGTGCTCGTGGGCCAGGCGCTCAACTTCGTCCATATCGAGGAGGTGATCGTCGGGGCGCACGCCATAGGACACGACGTTGAACCACTTGCCGCTCATGTTGACGGGCGAACCATGCGTCAGGTGCCCGCCCGAATTGAGGTCGAGGCCCATAAAGGTGTCGCCGGGCTGCAGCAGCGCCAGGAACACCGCCTGGTTCATCTGCGAGCCGGAATTGGGCTGCACATTGGCAAAGCCGGCGCCGAACAGCTGCTTGGCGCGCTCGATGGCGAGGTTTTCGGCAATGTCGACAAATTGGCAGCCGCCATAGTAGCGCTTGCCCGGATAGCCCTCGGCATATTTGTTGGTCATGATCGAGCCCTGGGCTTCAAGCACAGCGCGCGAGACGATGTTTTCCGAAGCAATCAGCTCGATTTCGTGCTGCTGCCGACCCAGTTCGCTGCTGATAGCGCCCGCGATTTCAGGATCGGTTTCTGCCAGACCGGCGGAGAAGAACCGAGGAAAGAGCGGAAGAGAGGCAGCAGCGCTCATGGCGTACTCCAGAATCCAAGATATTGGGTTGTGGTGGGTGGTATGGCGCAGCCTGTAGCACAAAGCGCGGGCTCAATCCAAGGGCGCGTTAGCTATTCGCTTATGTGACGCAACTTGCGGGCCGCTGGATCATTTTAGCAGTTGGAGACCGGATAGGCCGGCCACGTGGGGGCAGGAGTTTATCATGAAAACCATCTTCAATACCGTAGGCGCCGTAGCTATGGCCGGCTTGCTGGCCTTTTCCGGATCGGTCCCCGCCGAGGCGCAGGGCCTGTTCAGTCGCCATGATCGCGGCTGGCACGATCGCGACTGGCATGATCGGGGCGACTGGCGCCCGCGTCGGCATCATCATCGCGGCTGGCGCGGTAATGGCGGTGGCGCAGTTGCCGCCGGTGTGCTGGGCTTTGGCCTTGGCGCAATCGTGGGCGGAGCGATCGCCAACGACAATCGCCGGGGTGATCGCCTGATTGGCCCAGTATATGATTACGGGCCGTCCTATAGTGCCCATGTGCGGGCCTGCTATGCGCGCTATCGCTCCTATGATGCGCGCACCGATACGTTCCTCGGCTATGACGGCTATCGTCACCGCTGCAATCTCTAGCAGCTAGCTCCTCCAAAAAGCCCGGGTTTGCCGGGCTTTTTACTAGAACAGACGTGGTGCTGCGGCGGGCGCCGGCGTTTCGGCGAGGCGCCGGCGAAGTTTGGCGAGCGCGACTTGCTGCATCTGGGTGCGGGTTGCGGCGGCCGGTGTGATCACCACGACCTCGGTCCCAGTGGCGCTGTCGATGGCCGCGACGCGCATCTGGGCGCCAACCTGAACGAATTCAAACAGAACCTGAACGTCGTTCATCTTGTCTCCGGGCGGATGCTACTCCCGCCCTGCCCTCAATTGTGGACCATACAAAAAAGGCCCTCCCGAAGGAGGGCCTCGATAAGTGCGTCGCTTAAGCTTCGAAGGTCGTCTTGCCCTGCGCGTCGAAGTTGTAAACGTCATCGCGGAAGCTGACCGTGCCCTGCCGGTTGGCCCAGGCGGTGATGTAGGTGGTGTGGATCGGCACCTGACCCTCGCACTTGACGTCGAGACGTTCGAGCGACTCGAAGGTGGCGTTGACCCGGTCCTGGGTCCAGTCACCATTGTCCCGCAACAGCCAGCTCACCAGCTGATGCACGCTTTCGACGCGCACGCAGCCCGAAGAGTGGAACCGTGCATTTTCGCCGAACAGGGCCTTGGTCGGGGTGTCGTGCAGGTAGCAGTCATAGGGGTTGTAGAAGTTGATCTTGCAGTGGCCCATGGAGTTCGCGGCGCCTGGCTCCTGGCGATACATGTAGTTCACTTCTGCATCGCTGATATTGGCCCAGTTGATCGTGGCAGGATCGATCTTGTTGCCCGAGCCATCATAGATGAAGATGTTCTGCTCGGCCAAGTAGTTGGGGTTTTCCTGCATGTACTTGGTCAGGTCCTTGCGGACCAGCGACTTGGGCACGTGCCAATAGGGATTGAAGTTGATCTGGCTGATCTTGCTGGCCATGATGGGGGTGGCGCGATCGACACGGCCGACCACGGCGACGTGGCGCTGCTCGACCATGCCGCCAGCAACCGCCTCGATGGTGGCGGCGGGGATGTTGACCACCACATAGCGCTCGGACAGGTTGGGCGCGAGGTTCTGCACCCGCTGGAAGTTCAGGTAGAGCTGGTTGAGGCGCGTCTGGGCGGGAACGTTGAGGGCGTACCAGGTGGGCTCGTCGATCTTGCCGTTGACGATGAGGCCGTGGCGCGCCTGGAAGGTGCGGATGCCGCGATCGGTGACTTCATCGACCACATCATCGACATTTTCCACCAGCGCCATATCGCCTGACGAGATCAGGCGGCGCTTGAGCGCGATGGCCGGCTTGCCTTTCTTGCCGCTGGACAGGCCATAGGCTTCCTGCGGGACTTCTTCCCAGCCGCCGGCGGCGACAAAGGGCTCATACTGGGAGATCGCCAGTTGCAGATTATAGGCCGTATCAAAGGACAGGATCGGCTCATTGGTCGCAATCAAGGCTTCGGCGGCGGCCGTGTTGCCGTCGGAGTCGATTTCGCGCAGGGTCCGATTGCCCGAGAACAGATCCAAGATGCTGCCGTCCTGCGCCCAAACGGCGGAAGGAAGGGCAGCGCTGGCTCCGGCAACGGCCATGGACCGGAGGAGTGAACGTCGATTCAACCGCATCTAAACACATCCAATTTTCCCGTCGCGAGTTGCGAGGGGTCTTACCATCGTGTTCCGCAGCCCACCGCCAGGGTCACCCGAACGGGCGAGCTTTAGAATTCAGGAACCATCATTACGCGGGAAATGGTTTCAACCGCGTAACCAGCGCTGTGTCGCCAGTTTGCGGCACAAATAAGTAAACGCCGGCCGAGGCCAGCGTTTCACTTGGTGTGTGGCACCATTGCTACAGTTTTACTAAGACGAGCCTAGAGCTTGTAGAGGATCTGATCGACCCAGAAGCGTTCGAGGCGCGCAAGGGCCTTGTTGAGGCCGTCAAACTCGTCATCCCCCAGACCACCGACCTTGTCGATGGATTTGAGATGACGGTCATAAAGTTCGTCGATCACCTCGGCCACTTCCTCACCCTTGGGTGAAAGCTTGATGCGCACCGAGCGGCGGTCCGAACGCGAGCGTTCCTGGAAGATATAGCCGCTTTCGACGAGTTTCTTGAGGTTATAGGAAACGTTGGATCCCAGGTAATAGCCCCGCGAGCGCAGCTCCCCTGCAGTCAGTTCCGCATCGCCGATGTTGAACATCAGCAGCGCCTGAACCGGGTTGATGTCGTCCCAACCCATGCGGTCAAACTCGTCCTTGATCAGGTCGAGCAGGCGGCGATGCAGCCGTTCAACGCGTGAAACGGCTTCCAGATAGAGTGGCTTCAGCCGCTTGGGCTGCTCGGGTACCATGGCCTCGCTGGCGTTCGATTTGCCTACCATTTGAGCCTCGCTGTTGCTGTCCGTGCGACTTTTCGCATCTCATGAGAGGAAAATATGGCGTCCCCCGCTAACATGCGCCTAAGCCACACGCTTAAAACTATCTTACGGGAAAACAACGAGAATTTGGCTTTATTCTTCGTTACACCCACCAACACAATTGTAACCTAAAGAGGGAGTTAAGGAGGAAAACCTCCTGAAAACGTCGGGTGGCAGTGGCTTCATGTGTCGGCTCGGCGAGCTCTACTGAGCAAGCCTCACGACAAGTTCATCCCAGTGCTCCAATACGTCGTTGCGCGCCCGGATTCCCCCTGAACTGCGCTGCCGCTCCTCGTCCTGCAGGAGGCGTGCGAAGACCAGGCGCCGAGTGTTGTGCTCGGCCCAGCCGACGAACCATCCCCAGCCCCTGGCGCGGTCGAACGAGCCATCAGCCCGGCGCGGATAGGCCGATCCGGTCTTGCCAGAAACCGTCCAGCCAGCGGAGGTCGGCCAACTCTCGACAATGGCCATGGTCATGTCGATTGCGTGCCGCTCCACCGGCAGAGTGCCATTGACGAGGTGGCGCAAGAACGCCACCTGCTCGACCGGGGCGATCTGGAGGGACGAGCTGATCCAGGCGCGCTCAAGGGCATTGTCCTGCCCGGGATCGCCGGCGAAGTCGGCATTGCCGTAGCCGAAATCCTGGGCGTAGCCCTGCAGGCGCTCGACGCCAAGCTTTGCGGCGATCTGCTGGGAGAACCAGACCACCGAATGCTTCATCCAGCGCAGCGGGTTGGTGGGCTGCTGCCACTCCGGCCCACCCCAATCGGGGTAGCCGGGCTGGAACGGGAGGGTAGGCGTAGTGGCATTGGAGAGAACGCCGGCGTCATAGCCCATCGCGCTCAAGGCTAGCTTGAAGGTCGATGCCGGGGTGACGCGGGTGCGGCAATCCCCCTCTTCCAGCAGGATGGTGCCACTCTCCGCATCGGCCACAACAGTGCAGATGGTCTTGGCCTGAGTTGCCTGCAGTGGCAGCAGCAGGAAAGCAGCGGCAAGGACAAAAACGGCGGGCTGCATGAACACTCCAGGAGATCGGGTGAAAGTTTTGGGCAGGCTCAGGAGAGCTGGGTTTGCTGATGCTGCACGATCTTCCAGCCCTGGGGCTGGCGAAGGTAAGTCGAGGTGCAGAGAGCGCGGTAAGGCGGGGCGCCGGCGCGCTCGGCCAGCGCTTCATAGGACAAAACAGCCAGAACGTCGCCAGGTTGGATGGCGATTTGACTGGCAAAGGCAACGCTGGACCAGCGCGGCGCGTGCTCGAGACTGGAAAGGATTGCCGCGTTAGCCATGGTCCCCACCGGGCCGAAGGCCATCAGGCACTGGCCGGCCATATGGGCCCGGTAAGCCTCAACGCCATCGAGCCAGAGGCTACGCTCGATCTGCCAAAGGTCATCCACTGGAAACCTCCCCCGGTTGATTGCGGTCTCGGTGCCATGGTTTCGCAACAGCGTGGCAGGAGCGCGGCATTGCCGATGGGGCGTTGCGGGCGTCAGTCGGCGGCCTGGGCGCGGCGGTGGCGCCAGTTGAGCGCAAAGAGCACGATGATGGCGGCGACGAGGAACAGGCGCACGGCAAAGCCGGGTGCGGTCATGGTGACATCGGGGTTGCCGAGCAGGTAGAGCACGAGCTCGACGCCGGTGGCGCCGACGAGGAGCACCGCGCCCCAGCTCGCCTTGATCCAAAGGCCCACTGCGGCAAAGAGCCGGGCGCCGGCGAAAATGGCGAGATAGACAAAGCCAGTGACGCCCCAGGCTTCGATCGGGCTTTGTGCCCCCAGCTGCACGCCAAGGAGGCGTGCCGCATCGTTGAGGCCGAGCATCAGGCTCACCAGGGCAATGACGCGGACATAAAGGGCGGTGGAGCGGGCGTTGAATTCCATGCGCGCAGTTCTAACCCTCTGCAAAGCACTGGACAAGGCAATGTCTTTCGGGGGAGCGCGGGCGCTGCTATGGATATGGGCGCAAAGGAGTTTTAGTGATGGCCGAGTATTGGCAGAAGCACGATATGGGGTTCCTTGACGGGCGGCGGCTGCGCCGGACAAGGCAATCGGCGTGGAGCCGGGCAATGGTGCGCGAGACCATGCTTACCCCCGCCGACCTGATCTGGCCCCTGTTCGTGATCGAGGGCAGCAATGAGCGCTCGAGCATCGAGACGATGCCGGGTGTGGAGCGGTTGAGCGTGGATTTGTGCGTGGCGGCAGCGCGCGAAGCGCGCGATGCGGGCATTCCGGCGCTGGCGCTGTTCCCCAATACGCCCGACCATCTGCGCAGCGAAGGGGCCGAAGAGGCGTATAACTCGGGCAATCTGATGTGCCAGGCGCTGAGCGCCATCAAGAGCGCGGTGCCCGAGATCGGGCTCATCGCCGATGTGGCCCTAGATGAATATTCCAGCGACGGCCAGGACGGGCTGGTGCAGGACGGCCGCGTACTCAATGACGAGACCGTATCGGTGATGATCCGCTCGGCGCTGGTGCAGGTGCAGGCGGGCGCCGACATCATTGCGCCCTCCGACATGATGGACGGGCGCGTGGGCGCAATCCGGCAGGTGCTCGATGCCGAAGGGTTCGACGACACCCAGATCATGGCTTATTCGGCCAAATATGCCTCGTGCTTTTACGGGCCGTTCCGGGAAGCGGTGGGTTCGGGCAGCCGGCTCAAGGGCGACAAGCTGACCTATCAGATGGATTACGCCAATTCGGACGAGGCGCTGCGCGAAATCGAGCAGGATATCGCCGAAGGCGCCGATAGCGTGATGGTCAAGCCGGGCATGCCCTATCTCGACATCATCCGGCGCGCCAAGGACAGTTTCAACATCCCCATCTATGCCTATCAGGTGAGCGGGGAATACGCGATGATCGAGATGGCCGCCGCGGCGGGCGCGATTGATCGGGGGGCCGCCATTCTTGAGAGCCTCCATGGCTTCAAGCGCGCAGGCGCCAATGGCGTTTTGACCTATTATGCGCTGGAAGTGGCGCGGGCGCTGGGGGACTAGGGTCCCGTCTGCGCATTCCTTGCGCCGGGGGTCTTGCACAGAGGCGCGGCTATGACAATTTGTTGGTCATGAGCCAAACTTATTCTGCCGCCCCTGCCCTGCCTGATCCCGAGACGGCCCCGGAACTGTTCCAGGGCCTCTTCACCCGGCGCGTGTCGGCTTATCTGATCGATCTGGTGCTGATGGGCGTTATCGTGCTGGTGCTGAGCTTTGTCGGGCTGATCGCGGGGTTTTTGACCTTCGGGCTGGCCTGGGGTGCCCTGGCGCTGGTCGTGCCGCTGTCCGTCATCCTGTATTATGCCGTCACCCTGGGTTCGGCCCGGCGGGCGACCGTGGGCATGCAGCTGATGGATCTGGTGCTGACGCCAGCGCGCGGGCAGCCGCTCAATGGTGGCATGGCGATCCTGCATGCCGCGGTTTTCTGGGTCACGGTGTGGATCTCCTGGCCCGTGTCGTTGCTGTTTGCGCTGTTCACGCCGCGCCGGCAGATGATCCACGATTTGTTGACCGGCACGCTGATGCTGCGTCGCTCCCCCATGGAGCGGCACTGGCGGATGCAGCGCGCGCGCATGAACCAAGCATATTGAACGATTGCAGGGCGGACGGGAGCGGATTACAGTTCCCGTCTTGGCAGCTAAAGGTCCCGCGTTGACCGACCAGACACCAGAAACGACCCAGCTCTTTTTGACCGCAGCGATGCCGTGCCCGTATTTGCCCGGCAAGCAGGAGCGCAAGCTCTTTACCCATTTGTCGGGGCGGCGGGCAGCGAGCCTGCATCACCTGCTCAGCGAGAACGGGTTCCGGCGCAGCCAGAACCTGATCTATCGCCCCGCCTGCGAGAATTGCTGCGCCTGCCAATCAGTGCGGATCGTGGCCGATGCGTTCGAGCCCTCCAAACGCTTCCGCCGCGTGTTGCGCAACAATGACGACCTCGCGATCGAAGTGCGCCCGACCACGGCGACCTCCGAGCAATACGACCTCTTCAAGCGCTATCTCGATTCCCGCCATGCCGGGGGCGGCATGACGCAGATGAGCTTTGTCGACTATGAATACATGGTCGAGGACACGCCCGTGCAATCGGTTCTGGTAGAATACCGGCTGCGCAACCACCCGGATATGCCGCTGGTGGCGGTGGCGCTGACCGATGTGATGCCCGATGGGCTCTCGATGGTCTACAGCTTTTACGATCCAGACCTGGCCCATCGCAGCATGGGCACCTTCCTGATCCTTGATCACATCGCCCAGGTGCGCGCCGCCGGGCTCGATTATGTGTATCTAGGCTATTGGGTGAAGAACTCGCCCAAGATGGCCTACAAGGCGCAGTTCCAGCCGCTGGAAGTGCAAAAAGGCACACTGGGCTGGTGCCGGCTCGAGGAAGCGGCCTAGGCCTCAGTTCATCTCCAGATCAAAGACGATGAGGCCGTCAGGGCCGCCCTGCAGGGCGGCAACGAGGCGGGCACCGGCTTGCGCGTGGTCGGGATCGACGAGGTAATGATCACGCGCCGCCTTATCGGCGAAATCCATGATGAAGCCGTCATTAAACCCCTGCCCCAGGCCTTCGGGCGAGGCATTGGGGCCGAACTGGGCGGACAAGAGGCCCGAAAGGCGGCCGACCAGCGCATTGAGCCCGGCATAGATGGCATCGCGCTCATCCTGGGGCACTTCGGGGCGGAAGCGGAAGAAGACGCAATGGCGGATCATGACCGGGCTTTCGGGTGCGGGTCGGTGTGCTAGCCGACGAACTTGTTGTTACGGGGGAAGCCGTTGGGGGGCTGGCGGCCGGCGGCGGCGCGATCGCCCATCCAGTCGGTCAGCTCTTCGGCTGGTTTGGTGAAAGTGCGCCCGGAGCTATCGGTCCAGGTCAGCCCATCGGCGATGAAGAAGCATTTGAGATCGGAAATGCCGCCATCCTTGTAGCGCTGCAGGCGCACGCCGCGACCGCGGTTCATGGTGGCGAGCTGGCTCAGGGGGAAGACGAGGAGCTTGCGGTTCTGCCCGATCACGGCGACACGGTCGCCCTCGCAGGGCACAAGGAGGCGCGCTTCATCGGGGGCGGTGACATTAAGGATCTGCTTGCCCTTGCGGGTATTGGCGATCATCTCGTCCTCACCCACGACAAAGCCATAGCCATTGGACGAGGCGATGATGCGCTTGGCGCCGGGGCGATGCACGAAGAGGGACACGATGTCCTGGTCCTCGTCCATATCCACCATGATGCGGACGGGCTCGCCCTGACCACGCCCGCCCGGCAGCTTGTCGCCGAAGAGGGTATAAACCTTGCCCCCGGTGGTCAGCATCAGGAGCTTGTCGGTGGTTTCGGCGTTGAAGGCGAGCTTGAGGCGGTCGCCGGCCTTGAAGCCCTTTTCGTCGATGGCGGCGTCATGACCCTTGAGGCTGCGGATCCAGCCTTTTTCCGACAGAACCACGGTGATCGGCTCGCGCTCGATAAAGGCGGTGGTGATTTCGGCGTGATCGGCATTGGGGGCAGCGCCATGGATGGAGCGGCGGGCGCCCAGCGGATGGGGCGAGCCGTCCTCGGAAAACAAGGGGTAAGCCTTTTTAAGCGCTTCGACCTGCTTGGCGATTTCGCCCCACTGGCGCTTGTCGGAAGCGAGCAGCGCTTCAAGGCGGCCCTTTTCGGCCGTCAGGTTCTTGTGCTCCTGGCGCAGTTCCAGTTCCTCGAGCTTGCGCAAGGAGCGCAGGCGCATGTTGAGGATGGCTTCGGCCTGGTTGTCAGTGAGCGAGAAGGTCGCCATCAACGAGGCTTTGGCATCGTCCTCCTCGCGGATGATGCGGATCACCTCGTCGAGGTTGAGATAGGCAATGATGTAGCCTTCGAGCACTTCGAGGCGGTTGGCGATCTGCTGCAGCCGGTGCTGCGAGCGGCGCACGAGCACGATCTTGCGGTGGTCGAGCCAGGCCTTGAGCGCATCGGCCAGGCTCATCACGCGCGGCAGCGTGCCGCGATCGAGCACGTTGAGATTGAGCGGGAAGCGGACCTCAAGATCGGTGACGCGGAACAGCTGCTCCATGAGGATCACGGCATCGACGGTGCCCGCGCGCGGCTCAAGGACGAGGCGAATATCGTCCGAGCTTTCGTCGCGCACATCCTTGAGCAGCGGCAGTTTCTTGGCGAGCAGCAGCTCGGCAATCTTTTCGACCAGCCGCGACTTTTGCACGCCATAGGGGATCTGGGTGACGACGATGTTGTAAACGCCGCGGCCCTTTTCTTCCTTGCTCCATTGCGCGCGCAGGCGGAACGAGCCACGGCCCGTTTCATAGGCATGCACAATGGCGGAGCGGGTTTCCACCAGCTGACCGCCGGTGGGGAAATCGGGGCCGCGCACCAGATCTTCGTTGCTGGGGGGAGCCGCGAAATCGCGATGGATCAGTTCGTCAACGGTGGCCGCCGGATTGTGGATCAGCTTGAGCGCGGCATTGCACAGCTCGACGAGGTTATGGGGCGGCACGGAGGTCGCCATGCCCACGGCGATGCCGGTGGAGCCATTGGCGAGAAGATTGGGGAAATTGGCGGGGAGCACCACCGGCTCTTCGTCTTCGCCGTCATAGGTGGGGCGGAAGTCGATGGCGTCTTCGGTAATGCCTTCAAGGAGGCGCGTCGCCACCTCCGTCATGCGCGATTCGGTGTAACGCATGGCGGCGGCGGAATCGCCGTCGATATTGCCGAAGTTCCCCTGTCCGTCGACCAGCGGGTAGCGCAGGGCAAAGTCCTGGGCGAGACGCACCAGCGCGTCGTAGATCGACTGGTCGCCGTGCGGGTGGAACTTACCGATGACGTCGCCGACGATACGGGCCGATTTCTTGTAGCCCTGATTGGGATCGAGCTTGAGCAGGCGCATGGCGTGGATGATGCGGCGGTGAACGGGCTTGAGCCCGTCACGCGCATCGGGCAGCGCGCGCTGGGTGATCGTGGACAGCGCATAGCTGAGATAGCGTTCTTCCAGCGCCTGCCGCAGATCGACAACGCGCTGGTTGTCGGCGGGCGGGAGTGTATCGGCGTCTGACATCACAGCACTTTCAGGAGAACGAATCGGGAAACACTATAGCCGCAAAGCCCCCAATGCGCAGGGTTTCTGGGGTTTTTGCCCAGACATTGCGGTGCTGCGGCCCCGCTTGGCCGCTAAGCGGCGGTGGTGAGGATTGCAACCAGGGTTTCACGAGTCGCAGGTGGCGCCAGCTGGCGGGGATACCAGACATGCAGATCGAGGAAATGGGCCGAAAGGCGAAAGGCGGCGGCGAGATCGGCAGGAGAGGCAGTGTCGTCTTCGTTCAGCAGGAAGGAGGGCAAGGGCAACAGGCGATCGAGATAGGGTTGAGCGGCGGCGCTGGAAACGGCGCGACCCGTACGCGGGGACACATGGGTCAGATTGTCCGTAACGCCGGTGGCAGCGCAGGCCGATAGGTCAAGACCGAAACCCAGTTCGTCGAGCACCGCGATCTCGAAGCGGGCGAGCGCCATGCCATCGAGCGGGCGATCGAGCAGGCGCAGCGCCATGGCGAGGAGGCGATCATGGGGGTCGCGTTCGGGCAGCAGGCGCAGCAGTTCACAGACAAGCTGGCTGAGGTAGAGCCGGGCCTTGTCGGCCATGAGGATGGCGGCGCGGCCGGTTAACAGTTCAACGGCAAAGATGCCGAGGTGATCTTCAAGACGGGCACGCCAGACCAGCTGGACGGTGTTGCCGGGCTGAAGGGCGGCGGCGAGCTTGGAGGAACGGCCCCCGCGCACGAGGCCCAAATGGCGGCCGCGCCCGGCCACCATGGCTTCAGCCACAAGGCTGGTTTCGCCGTGGCGGCGCACTCCGATCAGCAGGCCTTCGCCGGTCCATTCCATTTCAGGGGGTGGCCCGCAAGCTCTGATGAGATACTGAGGGACCCCCTCCCTTCATCCCTCCCCACAAGGGGGAGGGTGTCGACTGCGGGGCTGGTGACAAGAGAGCTTTCGCCCGACTGGGCCGTGGAAGGGCGCCGGGAACGCACTGGGCCAGCACTTCCCCCTTGATGGGAGAGGACGGGAGGGGGTGCAAGAGCCCCGGCACACTGGCCAGCCGCCCCCCACCCTTGATCCCTCCCCGCGAGGGGGAGGGTGTCGACTGAGAGCTCAGATGCAGAAAGGCGAAGCGCTCAGTTTTTCCCATGGGGGAATTCCAGGCCCATTTCGCGGTAGCGCTCGGGGTCGTCGGCCCATTTTTCGCGCACCTTGACGAAGAGGAAGAGGTGGATGGGGACTTCGTACATCGCCATCAGCTCCTTGCGGGATTCCGCGCCGATGGCCTTGATGGTTTGCCCGCCCGCGCCCAGCACGATCTTCTTGTGGCTGTCGCGGGTGACATAGACCACCTGGTCGATCTTGTAGGAGCCGTCCTTCTGGATCTTGAAGCTCTCGGTTTCCACGGTGGCGTTGTAGGGGATCTCGTCATGGACGCGCAGGAACAGCTTTTCGCGCGTGATTTCGGCGGCCGTGATCGCCATGGTCAGATCGGTCAGGTGATCCTCGGGGAAGTGCCAGGGCCCGGGGGGAATGTGCTTGATGCACCAATCCATGAAGTCGCTGACGCCATAACCCTTGAGGGCCGAAATCATGAAGGTTGCCTCAAAGCGCACCTTCTCGTTGATCGCCTGGCTGAGGGCCAGAAGAGCTTCGTTCTTGATGGTGTCGATCTTGTTGAGGATCAGGATCTTGGGATGGGTGACGTTGGCCAGCCCTTCCAGCAAGGTTTCGATCTCGGACGTCAGCCCCTTTTCGGCATCAACGATGAAGGCGACCAGATCGGCATCCCCTGCCCCGCCCCAGGCACTGTCGACCATGGCGCGCTCAAGGCGCCGCTTGGGGGTGAAGATGCCGGGCGTGTCGATAAAGACCAGCTGCGCCTTGTCGATGGTGACGACGCCGCGCACCTGGGAGCGCGTGGTTTGGGCCTTGTGGGTAACGATCGAGACCTTGGTGCCGACAAGGGCATTGAGGAGCGTCGACTTGCCGGCGTTAGGGGCGCCAACCAAGGCGATGAAGCCGCAGGAGGTGTCAGTGGGGGTAATGTCGGTCATGCGGGATCCTTCCAGACCTGCTGGCGCACCAGGAAGAGTTCGGCGGCCTTGTGCTCGGCGATCTTCTTGGAAGGGCCGGTGGCGCTGAGGGGTTCAAAATCCCCAAGGGAAACGGTGATGGTGAATTCGGGCGCGTGGTCGGGGCCGGTGCGCTCGGTCTGGGTATAGGCGGGTGGCTCGAGCCCGCGCGCCTGGGCCCATTCCTGCAGCGTCGTTTTGGCATCGGCGCGGCCGGCATTGCCTTCGCTCAGGAATTCCTCGAACAAGCGCTCGACGAATTCATAGGCCTTGCCGAGACCCCCATCGCAAAAAATGGCGCCGATCACCGCTTCGGTGACATCGCCGAGAATGGCTTCCTTGTGGGCGCCGCCGGTGCGCGCCTCGCTTTCGCCCAGCCGCAGCTCGGAGCCGAGATCGAGTTGGCGCGCGATGACGGCGCAAGTTTCCTTGCGCACCAGGGTATTGAGCGTGCGCGAAAGCTCGCCCTCATTGGCCTTGGGATAGCGCCGGTAAAGCATATCGGCCACAACGAGGCCAAGCACCCGATCGCCCAGGAATTCGAGGCGCTGATAGGAACGCTCAATCCGTCGCGAGGGGGACACGGCGCTGGAATGAGTCAGCGCCCGTTCAAGCAGGTCTTCGTCGGCAAACTGATAGCCCAGTCGAAACTGCAGCTTTTCGTGAGAACGGGCCCGCCGGCTCATTTGTCGATTTGCTGGAACATCCGGTCCCAGCGCACATTGGCAGGCCACTGCCAAAGCTGCCAGGGTGGGATATTGTCCTTGATGGAGAAGAAGCGCGCTTCAGCCTTGCCGATCAGGTTCACTGCCGGCACATAGCCGACCGAAGACAGGACGCGGCTATCGGCGGAGCGGTCGCGGTTGTCACCCATCATGAAATAGTGGCTGGCGGGAACGACATATTCCGGGGTGTTGTCGAGCGGGCCGTTATCGCCGATTTCCTGGATGGTGTGGACGTTACCATCGGGAAAAGTTTCGCGATAAACGGCAACTTCGCGCGTATCGCCTTCGCTATCGGTATCCATGGCAGTGCCGATGAACTCGCGCTCGACCATGGTGCCATTGATGTAAAGCCGCCCTTCACGCATCTGGATGCGATCGCCGGGCAGCCCGACAATGCGCTTGATGTATTCCATGTTTTGCGGCACCGGGCGGAACACCGCGACGTCGCCCCGATTGGGATCACGCCCCAGGATGCGACTGTTGATAGGCAGCTCGAAATCGAGCAGCGTGAAATCGCCGTAGCGTCCCAGCGAGAAGGAATGCTTGCCATAACCCCAGACGAATTTGTTGGCGACGAAGTAGTCGCCGATCATCAGCGTCTGCTGCATGGAGGCGGTGGGGATGGAAAAGGGCTGATACAAAAACGAGCGCAGCACGATGGCGATCAGCAGGGCCTCGACCACAACGACAATGGTATCCCACCACTCGTTGGTTTCGGCCTTCTTGACAGTTTTTCCGGCGGGCTGGCTCATGAATAATCCCGTTAAGCTACGCCGAAGCGTTAAGGCGTCGTGGTGGGTTGGTCAACCGGCACCGCTTCGATGATCACGAAGGCTTGGGCCAAGCCGGCATCATCGGTGATGGTCAGGTGGATCAGCGGCTCGTGGCCGGGGGGAACCAGACGCTCCAGCGCCCGCGCCGCTCCATTGGTGAGCTGCATTGTGGGTTTGCCCGAGGGAAGGTTCACTACGCCCATGTCGCGCCAATAGACGCCGAAATTAAGGCCGGTGCCCAGAGCCTTGGAGCAGGCCTCCTTGGCGGCGAAGCGCTTGGCGTAGGAAGCGGCACGCTCGGCGCGGCGATCGGACTTGCGCTGCTCGATTTCAGTGAAGCAGCGCTGGGTGAAGCGGTCGCCAAAGCGCGCAAGGGTTTGCTCGACGCGGTTGATCTGGCAGAGGTCCGAGCCCAAGCCGATGATCATGGCGTGGCTCCGGCGGCGACAGGGTTTGGCAAGGCGGGTTTACTCCAGGTCTTCGTCATTGCCCCTCCGTTCAACCCGGCCATCCCATTCGAGGGTCGAGATCATGCCGGCTTCGCGCATGCCGGCGCGCTGCACCGAAGACAGGCCCGGGCTGCGCTTGAGCGTGGCCAGAACATCGGTGAGCTGGGCCAGGTCGCGCACTTCGATTTCAAAGATCATCTGGTGGAAGTCGGGCGAAATCATCCGCATCACCAGATTGTTGATGTTGGCGTCGCAGGCGGCAATGGCGGAGGAAATCTGCGCCAGCGAGCCTGGGCGGTTGACCGATTCCATGGTTACCACGGTGGGGTAAAGCCGCTCTTCACCGCCACCATCGAGGTTCCAGCGCACATCCACCCAGGCCACGTCGCTGTCGTGCAGGTCGACCAGGGCTTCGGAATGGATGGGGTAAACGGTGATCGGCACATCGGGCTGCAGGATGCCGACCAAGCGATCGCCAGGCACGACCCCCTCCCCCGAAATAGTCACAGGCATGTGGAAGTCGAGCTGGGCAAGAGCGGCGCGGGCGCGGGCGCCGGCGCGCTGGCCGCCCGGGACGCGAAAGCGGAAGAGGTCAGTGGCGCGCAGAGCGAACCAGCCATCGGCAGTATCGGCGACGGGCAGATCAAGCTTGCGGCGGCGTTTGCGCAGGCCCTTAAGCGCGGCGAGTTCGGTTCCCAGCTGCTCGCTGCCGATCTTGCCTTCGCCCACCGCGATCAGCAGTTCGCGCTTGCTCGGCATATGCAGGGCTTCGGCCAGCGCCTTGGCTTCGCTTTCCTCGAGGGATACGCCTTCGCGATCGAGGAGCATGTTGAGAACGCTCTCGCCAAGCGCCAGGGCGCGCTGGGCGGCGGCGTTGCGCACGGAACGGCGAATGGCCGAGCGGGCCTTACCCGTCGCGGCAATGCCGATCCAGTTGGCGGGCGGCAGGTGGTTGCGGTCGCGGATGATCTCGACTTCATCGCCACTGCGCAGCTGCGTAACAAGCGGCAGGATGGCGCCGTTGATCTTGGCGCCTACGCAGGTGTCGCCGATATCGGTGTGGAGCGCATAGGCGAAATCGATGGGGGTGGCGCCGCGCGGCAGCGCGATCAGCCGGCCGCGCGGGGTGAAGCAGAACACCTGATCCTGGAACAGCTCCAGCTTGGTGGATTCCAGGAAATCCTCGGTGGTGGCGCCGGCGGTCAGATGCTCAATGGTGGAGCGCAGCGAGCCATAGGCCTGCGATTCCTGCTCGAGCCGGCCCATATCGGCGGAGGCGCCATCCTTGTAGAGGCTATGGGCGGCGATACCGAATTCGGCGATCCGGTCCATTTCCTCGGTGCGGATCTGCAGCTCGGCGCGCTGCCGGCCGGGACCCACGATCGTGGTGTGGATGGAGCGGTAGTCGTTGTGCTTGGGGACGGAGATATAGTCCTTGAAGCGACCGGGCACGAGCTTCCAGCGGGTGTGGACCACGCCCAGCGTATGGTAGCACTCGTCGATCGAGCCCACGATCACCCGGAAGCCGATCATGTCCGAGAGCTGCTCGAGGGCGATGGATTTGCGCTCGATCTTGGTGAAGATCGAAAAGGGCGACTTGACCCGGGCCTTGACGCGCGCGGTGATCCCTTCGCTGGCGAGGCGCTCGGTCAGCTCGGTCGAGATCGTATCGATGGCTTCGCGGTAATGGACCTTCATCTGGTCCAGCCGCTCGGTGATGGCCTTGTAATGTTCGGGCTGCAGGATCTTGAAGGAGATGTCCTCAAGCTCGTTGCGCATGTCCTGCATACCCATGCGGCCCGCGAGGGGAGCATAGATATCCATGGTTTCCTGGGCGATGCGCTCGCGCTTGTTGGCCGGCATATATTGCAGCGTGCGCATATTGTGCAGGCGATCGGCCAGCTTGACGAGGAGGACGCGCACATCCTGGCTGATGGCCAGCAGGAGCTTGCGCAGGTTTTCGGCCTGGGCTTCTTCGCGCGAGACGAGGTTGAGGCGCTCGATCTTGGTCAGGCCATCGACAATGGCGCCGATTTCGGGGCCAAAGAGCTGGTCGATCTCGGCGCGGGTGGCGTCGGTGTCCTCGATGGTGTCGTGCAGCAGCGCCACGGCAACCGAGGCATCATCGAGCTTGAGGTCGGTGAGGATCGCGGCGACTTCGAGGGGATGGGCAAAATAGGGGTCGCCCGAGGCGCGCTTTTGCGTGCCATGCTTTTGCATGGCATAGACATAGGCCTTGTTCAAAAGCTGCTCGTCGACGTTCGGGTTATACGCCTGAACGCGTTCGACGAGCTCGTATTGCCGCATCATATCAGGGCCGCCCCGCCAGCGGTGAGCTTAGTGCATTGAAACCAAATGAGAAGAGGCGTCCGACAGCTGCCGAACGCCTCCCAGTGATATAGGGATATTGCCAGATCGTGCAATCTGCAGATCCGGCTAATCGCCGCTAAATTCCTAGTCGTCTCGACGCTCGGGCGGAGCCAGGCTCTCGATGCCGCGCAGCAGCTCTTCTTCGCTGATGGTGTCGAAGTTGAGCGAATCTTCGTCGCCGCTTTCAATCAAGGGCGCAGCATGCTGCTCGGGCTCGTCGACCTCGACATATTTCTGCAGCGAATGGATCAAGTCCTCGCGCAAATCTTCTGGGGAGATTGCGCCATCGCCGATCTCGCGCAGGGCGACGACCGGGTTCTTGTCGTTGTCACGGGCGACGGTGATCTGCGCACCCGATGCGATCATGCGGGCGCGATGAGCGGCCATGAGAACCAGATCGAAACGGTTCTCGATCTTTTCAATGCAGTCTTCAACGGTGACGCGGGCCACGGACGTCTCCAAATTGGATGGGGATGAAGGGGTTGCTTACACCAATGCCGGCAACAGCACAAGGTTTGGTGCGACAGCAGAAATGCAGGTGGCGCCGAATGGTTCCGGCACCGAAAGAGCCAGCGGGGGAAAGGGACTGCCCCCCTGCCCCAGCCATTTAGCCGCGGCCGCCTTCCTTCATGATGCGGGCCTTGTCGCGGTTCCAGTCGCGATTGCGCTCGGTTTCGCGCTTGTCATAGTTCTTCTTGCCCTTGCCGAGGCCGATCAGCACCTTGGCGCGGCCCTGGTCATTGAAGAACAATTTCAAGGGCACGATGGTGTTGCCGGCGCGGGACACCTCGGCATCGAGGCGGGCCAACTGCTTGCGCGACACCAGCAATTTGCGGGGGCGGCGCTCTTCGTGATTGAAGCGATTGGCCTGGAGATATTCAGGAATATGGGCATTGATCAGCCACAGCTCGCCCCTTTCGGGCGAGGCATAGGCTTCGGTGATCTGGGCCTTGCCCAGGCGCAAGGATTTAACCTCGGTGCCGGTCAGCACCAAGCCTGCTTCAAGGGTGTCGACGATTTCATAGTCAAAGCGCGCGCGGCGGTTTTCAGCCACGAGGCCATGGCTGATCACGCCGTTCTTGGCTTTGTCATTTTTTGCGGACATAGGGGCCTAGATAAGACCTGCATGGGCCATTGCAAAGTCCATGGCCTCCTGAGCGGGCTTGCTGATCGGGCAGATCGGCAGGCGCATCTCATTGGCGCATAGATTGAGGCGATTGGCCGCATATTTGGCGGGAGCAGGACTTGGCTCGATGAACAGGTCCTTGTGGAGATAAGCCAGCTTGTCGTTGATCGCGAGCGCGGCCTTGAAGTCACCTGCTAGGGACAGCTCCTGCAGCTGCGAGCAAAGACGCGGCGCCACATTGGCGGACACCGAAATGCAGCCCCGGCCGCCATGGGCGTTGAAGCCCAGCGCCGAGCTGTCATCGCCCGAGAGCAAGATGAAGTCCTCACCGAGCTTGGCGCGCTGCATGGCCGCGCGCTCGAAGCTGCCAGTGGCATCCTTGACGCCGATGATATTGGCATGAGCTTCGCGCAGGCGCGCAATGGTATCGACGGTGAGATCGACGGTGGTGCGGCTGGGGACGCTATAAAGAATAACCGGAATGCCGATGGCGCTGGCAACAGCCGAGAAATGCTGGAACAGCCCTTCCTGGTTCGGCTTGTTGTAATAAGGCACAACCGAGAGCACCGCGTCGGCGCCGGTGGCTTCGGCAAAGCGCGCGAGCGAGACCGCCTCGGCAGTAGAGTTCGAGCCGGCGCCCGCGACCACGGGCACGCGCTTATTGGCGACCTCGACACAAATTTCGACCACACGCTGGTGTTCGGCATGGGTCACGGTCGGGCTTTCGCCGGTAGTGCCAACAGGAACCAGCCCATGCGTGCCTTCGGCAATCTGCCAGTCCACAAAGCTCGAGAAGGCTTTCTCATCCACCGCCCCGTTGAGCATGGGGGTGATGAGCGCCGTTATTGATCCTCGCAGCATTTGATGGAAATTTCCTCGTTGAGTGCCACACTTGTGACTTGGGCGAATGCAATAGACCCACTCATAGTGGGCTCCTGAGACTGGGCAGCATAGTTTTTGTCGCCAGCGACCACAAGGGAGCCTGCAAAGGCAAGCTAGCCGACAAGGCAGCAACACAGCGTTTACCCTCATAGGGCAAGCTGGCGCTTCTCGCAAGAAAGTGGCGCCGGCCAGATGTGGATCAACCAGCAAGGCACGACGATGACCGGCCATATTTATGCAAGCCTTCTGGCGATGACGCTGGCGCTGCTGCCGGCGACCCCCGTGTCACATCTGGCAGCCCACAAGGGGCAAGACCCGGTGATCACCGGCTCGGTGCCAAGTCCCCCTGCCCCCCTGCTCACGGCAGCCGCGCCACCGGTCATGGCCAGCATGGGCATGGCACCAGTTCGCCCAATGCCGAGCAGCGTGCCAGCAGCGGCTAAAGCTGACCCCAAAGGCTCAGCCGCGTTCCAGGAAACTTTAGCTGCGCTCGCCGATGGCGAGGCGCGCACTGCTTTCACGCAGGCCATGGCCCTGCCTAACCTCGCCGAGCGACGGGCGCTGCAATGGGCCGCGATCTATTTCCATCGCGGGGACGTCGGCTATAGCGACATTGCCGAATTCGCCGCGACCGCTCCGGCGTTTGCCGAGGGCAGCGTATTCAAGAGCCGGGTGGAACAAGCCCTGCTGGCGCAGAGACCCAAGGACGCGGACGTGATTGCCGCGCTCGGTGACGAGCCCGCGACGCTCGAAGCTCAAATCCGGCTGGCTCAGGCCCTGCTCGCAAGCGGCGACAAAGAACGCGGCGCGGCTCTCGCGCGGCGCGTGTGGAGTGAAAATGCGCTAACGCGCGAACAGGAATCGCGCGTGCTGGCCAAGTTGGGTTCGGCGCTGGATCGCGAGGCGCATTGGGCGCGCGCCACCTATTTGATGATGCATGACCGCGCCCAGGGCAGCGAAAGGCTGCTGCCCTATCTGAGCGAAGCCCAGAAAACCCTGGTGGTGGCGCGCGCCGCAGTTTCCCGCGATGCCCCCAATGCCAAGGCGCTGCTCGACAAGGTGGATCCTGCCGTGCGGGACCACCCGGTTTATCAGTTCTCACGGGCGCAACGGGCGCGGCAGTTCGAATTGTGGGACGATGCCGTCGCCTGGCTCAATCGCGCCAAGGGGGAAGTGCCCGAAGCAACGCTGTGGTGGGGCGAGCGGCGCGGGCTGATCCGGCAATTGCTGGCGGCTGGCAAGCCGGAGCTCGCCTTTGCGGCAGCGGCAGGGTTCACCCATGGCTCCGATGGTCGGCTCGTGGAGGCCAATTTCCATGCCGGCTGGATCGCATTGTCGTTCCTCAAGGACGCGGAACTAGCCAAGACCCATTTCAGCGAAATGGCTACTCATGCCACCCTGGCCGATAGCGTGTCGCAGGCCAAATACTGGCTTGCTCGCGCCGAAGGCCAGCTCGGCGACACGGAAGCGGCAAAAGCCGCCTTTGCCGCAGCAGCCGCTTATCCAACCGCCTATTATGGCCAATTGGCCCGGGCCGAACTTGGGCAGACCGGGGCAGGCATTCGCCCCCTGCCCAGTTGGCGCGACAGCGCTGCACTGTTTGAAGCCAATGAAGTGGTGCGTGCGATCCGGATGCTGGAAACCAATGGCCAGCACGGCATGGCCCTGACGCTGTTGCGTCAATTTGGCAGTGAACTCACTCAACCCAGCGACTTGTTGCTGGCCGGGCGTCTGGCGCAGGAACTTGGCGCACAGAATGTTGCCATCGCCATCGCTTCGGCCGCGGAGCAGCAGGGCATCGCCCTTGATCTCCTGGCCTTCCCCAAGGACGAGCGCATTGTCGAGGCCAAGCTCAAGGCCGACCCTGCGGCGGTGCTGGCGGTGGTGCGGCAGGAATCCATGTTCCAGATCGACGCCGTGTCGTCGGTGGGCGCGCGTGGGTTGATGCAGTTGATGCCGGGCACCGCCAAGGAAACCGCAGCCAAGGTGGGGGTGGAATATTCGCCCGAACGGTTGTTGAGCGATCCCGGCTATAATGCGCTTTTGGGCTCGTTCTACCTCGAGGCGCAGTTGAAGCGGTATGATGGCTCGCTGCTGCTGGCGGCGGCGGCTTACAATGCCGGGGCTGGCAATGCCAACAAGTGGATCAAGGCGTTTGGCGATCCGCGCGCCGACAATGTTGATCCGGTCTTGTGGGTGGAATTGATTCCGTTTCCCGAAACCCGCAAATATGTGCAGCGGGTTATGGGCAATTACCTCGTATATCGCGAGAGGCTCGGGCATGACGCCATTTCCGCGCAAGCAGCGCTGCGCAGCATTCGATGAGCCGCTATTTTGCTTGAGAACCGGAGGGCAGCTGGCGTAACTGGGGCCACCTCAACAGCAGAAGCTTAATGGCCCGCAAGCGCTTCGTTCCACCCGACCACCCGGCTTTTGCCGGCTTGCCGATCCAGACCATCACCGCACGCGACACGCCCATCGCCGTGCATGTGCAGGGGCAGTTGTCGAGCCGGCGGTTGCCGATCCTCTGCATCCCCGGCTTTCAGCGCAATATGAGCGATTTCACCGAGTTCGCGGCATTCTTCCGCGGGTTTGACGGGGGGCGCTGGCCAGTGGTGCTGCTCGATCTGCCGGGCCGCGGCCGCTCGGGCGATCCGCAACGCATTGCCGACTATGGCGCCGTGCGGGCGGCCGAGGACGTCGCGGGTGTTCTCGCCGCTCTTGGGATTGATCGCGCGGTGGTGCTTGGCCAGGGTTATGGCGGGCAAGTCGCCATGGCGCTGAGCGTGGCGCATCCATTACTGCTCGCGGGAACCGTACTGCTCGACGCGGGGCCGGTAACCGACGCGCGCGGGATCGTGCGGCTGCGCAACAATATGGGCCATGTGGAAGGCCTGCGCGGGACGAAGAATCTAACGGCCAGCTTCCGGCGCATGCTGGCCGGGGACTATCCCGGGCTGGGCGACGCACGGCTCGAAGCACTGATGGGCCGCACGCATTTCGTGGATCGGCGGGGCCGCGCGAAGCCCCTTTATCACGCCAAGCTGCTCGAGGCGCTCAATAGCATCAGCATCGATGATGAACTGGAGCCGCAATGGCCGATGTTCGACGCCCTGCGCTGTGCGCCGCTGCTGTTGCTGGGCACCCAGCTTACCGACCAGTTGCGCCCGCAAATCTTTCGCGAAATGGCCCGCCGCCGGCCGGACGCCCAGGCACTGACCATTGCCGGGCAAGGCTCCCCGGCCCTGTTCGACCAGAAGGAAGAGATGGAGGCCATCTGCGCCTTTCTGGTCGGGATCAGCAAACAAGCGCTCGGCAAGGCGGCCTAGGCAGCCCCGCTATTCGGGAATGGTGACGACGATACGGCGATTAAGCCGGCGGCCTTCGGCCGTGGCATTGTCGGCGATGGGGTTGGATTCCCCATAACCGACGGCATAAAGCCGATCGGGGCTGATCCGGCGCAGGATCAGTGCATCAACCACAGCCTCGGCGCGGGCGACAGACAGGGCCAGATTGGCGCGATCGTCGCCCTCTGAATCGGTATAACCCTCGATATGCACCACGGCCTCCGGACAGGCGGCGAGGTCGCCAGCCAGCTCGTCGAGCGCGCCCTCGGATTCCGGCGCGATCCGCGCGGCTCCAGATGAAAAGAGAATGGAATTGCGGGCAGAGAACTCCGCCAGCGTCGCGCGGCAAGCGGTGAGGTCTGCCTTGGTGGACGAGGGGGCGGGAGTTGGGGCGGCTGCAGCTGGTTTTGCGGCCGGTGGCGGCGTGGGCGCTGCGGGGGCTTTGGCTGGCGCAGGTGGTGGGGCGGCGGGCGCCTGCGCCGGTGCGGGCACACTCGTCGCGGGCGCTGGGCCTTGGGCCGGGGCCACTGCCCGTGCGGCAGGCGCTGGAGGGGTGGCGGGCTCCTCGACAGGCTCGGGAGCGCTGGGCGCTTTGGCTGGTGGGGGAGTTGACGGCATGGCCGTTGGTGCGGGGCGTGGCTCGGCGGGCGCAGCAGCCGCAGGCGTGGGAGACTGGGGCCTTGGTGCGGGCGCCTGAGCCAGCTTGAGTGACCAAGCCGCGGGCGGAATGCGGCCGGCATCGAGCGCCTCGGTCACTGCGGTCTCATCACGATCCAAGGGCAGTTCGCCCGTAAGGCTCCAGCCAGTGCCGTCAAACCGAACGGTGCCCGAGCGCAGCAATTGGAGGGCATCAAGCCCAGCCAGGATATTCTCGCCAAAGCCCGACGGGGCGCCTGGCGCGATGCTGGTTTGGTCAACTGCCGAGGGACCGGCATGCGACAAGGCTTCAAGACCCAGATCCCTCGTGGGCAAGGAACCCGATAGCAGCACTTCCCCGGTAGCGGACTTGCTGGCCGACCAGCTATAGGCGGCGGGTTCAGGAAGCGCGATCTCCGCCCGGGCGAGCACCAGGCCCGCCGGAAGGCCCGCAAGGCTCTGCATGATCAGATCATGATCATAGCCGGAGCGGGCCACGCCGCTCAGCGTCACAATGTTCTGGCGGAGCGCGAAGCGCCCCTCCCCTAGCCGCTCCAGCACCTTGATCCCGAATTGCAGGCCCGCGTCATAAAGCTCGGGCGCACCACTGCCAAGCTTGAGCCAGTTCACATCGGCACCGGGCACCTCAGCCAAGCGATCGCGAGTGGCCTCATCGGGAGCATAGCCATCAAAGACCAGCGCTCCACCGGGTTGCCGCGTCGCCGAGATCCAATAGTCCTCTACCCGCGGCGCGGGGAGGTCGATAATGGATTGCGAGGTTCGCGGGGCCACTTGCGCCTGAGCCAAAACGGCGGAGCTGGCCGCTATCCCGATTGGCAACGAAACAACGGTCACCAGCAGCAACGCCGATTGAAGGACCTGTTGAAGGGGAACGGATCTGCTCACGGCTGGTGCTCGCTTCCTGATAGCTCAATGCTTGCCGGTAATTACGGCCTTTTTCTGCAGCAATGGTGGGATTGGCGACTTTGTCGCGCCTGCCGCTGTCCGAATGCTGGGGGCAGCATCGGCGACACGAGTGAAGCCCCGATTAATGCGGCAGGCAAAAAAGAAAGGCCCGGCAATGCCGGGCCTTCCAAACGACTAGCCGAAGCTAGCTCAGCTTATTCGAAGGTCTTCTGTGCACGAACGGTCAGGCGGTAAGCCTCGTTCGAGTAAACTTCAGCCTGAACGCCCGAGGTGAAGTCGGTGCTCGGGGACCAATCGAGACGAGCAGCGCCGTAGTAGACATTGTCGTCTGCATCGGCAGTGACCAGCGGCAGGGTATCTTCGCCGAAGTAGCCACCGATTTCGCCGGTGAGCTTCAGGGTCTCGGTGACCGCGAAGATCAACTGAGCAGCAACCTGGAGAGCTTCGTTCTCGGTGATGCCGACGAACGGACCATCGATTGGAGGAAGCTCGAAGTCGGCGGAGAAGTAACGAGCGCCGAGGTTGATCGAGACGCCTTCGGTGACATTGGCACCAACGGAGCCGGCAATGCCGTACCCGTCATTAACCAGGCCGTCGCTCTCCGCACGCTGATATTCACCGGTCAGAGCCAGAGTGAACATGTCGAAGGTGGCAGCACCCGACACCAGGCCGTGGAACTTATCGAGGTCGATGATGTCGTTGTTGTAATAACCAGCAGCGGCGGTAACGCGGAAGGCGTCGAACTTGCCGGTGACGCCAGCATGAGCGCCCCACTCGTCGATTTCACCATCCAGCACACCGATACCGAAACCGGTCAGGTGAGCCGTGATGTTTTCGCCAGCATAGCTGACAACGCCGACCAGCGAACCGGTACGCGAAGGATCGGTATCCTGGAAGCCAGAGTCGTCCAGGCCGTCGAGGTTTTCGAGACCAACGCCAACCTTGACGCCGTTGCCGACATCCGAGGTAACCTGGATGACATGGCCGCCGAGCACGTCGAGCTCGTCGTCATTGTCGAACATCACGCCGTTATCGACGCCGCTATAGCCGAAGGTGCCCAGGAAGTTGAGCGGCTGGCTGTCGCCAAAGAAGGCGATCGAGGACTTGCGGCCGGCCATGATGGTGGTGGTGTCGCCGATCGAGACATAGGCCTCGTCGATGTGCAGAGGCTCGTTGTCGCCCCAGGTGTCGCGAGCTTCGTTGCGGTAACGAACAGCTTCAACCTGCTTCAGCGTCAGGACGGCCTTGGCAGGACCGAAGTCGCTCGAAGCGGTGCCAACGAACTTCAGCCATGCAGTGACCTTGGTCTGCCAGTCATTCGAGCCGAGCGGGCCGGAATCGGGACCGATGAAGTCAGGGCTACCGAAAATGGGCAGGTTGTAGTCGTTGCCAACTGGGGTCAGGACGATGTCGTCAGCAGCGCGGTAATCGCCAAAGCGGAACTCGTAAGCAACGCCGCCCGAGATCTGCAGGCAGTTGGTGTCGGACGAGATCGTCAGGCCGGACAGGCCAAGCGAGTCACAAACGTCGAGCGAAGTGAGAACGCCCAGGTCGGCGGCGAAGCCAGCGGTCGAGAGACCGGCAGCAGCAACAGAACCGAGGATAAGGCTCTTGAGTTTCATTGTTGTTGACCTCCAAAGTCAATTCTTGGTGCCGGTTGCCCAGCGGTGCCGTAACGCGACCACACTATCGTGGTGCAGTGTGTTGCCGTCGCGTCGCGACCGACAAACGATCCCATGCATGGATTCGCAAGACCCACTCTACGCATACGCCCAGAGTACGCAATCACAGACAGGCCG
The DNA here is from genome assembly GCF_058133495.1 of Devosia sp. Z6_126. Classification (NCBI taxonomy): domain Bacteria; kingdom Pseudomonadati; phylum Pseudomonadota; class Alphaproteobacteria; order Hyphomicrobiales; family Devosiaceae; genus Devosia; species Devosia sp. Z6_126. The sequence goes on from NZ_JBYUNO010000002.1 coordinate 757,785, forward strand.
TTTTGCCGCCGCAGCAATATGGTTGCGAAGTGGATGTTGCAGATTCAGCACAGGAACGTGAACTTCCTGTTAATAGTCGTTAACATCGGGTTAAATTGCTTGCCGCGCGAGCCACTTAGCAGGGGATCGGGATAGATTTAACGAGTTGAAGCGGTGGTTTTGACTGCTTGGTGTGGCATCATGCTTTGGCAAAAGATGGCGGCATTGTGCTGGGAACTGGGCGAGGGTGAGCATGAGCAAGGTTGCGGTAGTAACGGGTGGGAGTTCGGGAATCGGCCTTGCGGCCGCCCGGGGTTTGGCAGAAGCAGGCTATCAGGTGGCGATCTGCGGACGAAACGCGGAAGCGCTGGAGAGCGTAGCCAATTCGATTGAGGGCCATTGGGGACGCTGCGATGTCACCGATGACCGGGCGGTCGCGGCCTTCTTTGCCGGCGTAGTGGAGCGTTACGGGCGGATCGACCTCGTCTTCAACAATGCGGGGCGGTTTGCGCCCACCACCAATTTCGGTGACCTGCCCGTGGAAACCTGGCGGGAAATGATCGACACCAATCTCAATGGCGCGTTCTACGTTGCGCGCGAAGCCTTTCGGCAGATGCGCAGCCAAACGCCGCAGGGTGGGCGCATCATCAACAATGGTTCGATCTCAGCCTATACGCCGCGCCCGGGCGCTGCCTCTTACACTGCATCCAAGCACGCGATTACCGGGTTGACCAAGGCGATCTCGCTGGACGGGAGAGCGTTCAACATTGCCTGTGGCCAGCTCGACATCGGCAACGCCGCCACTGACATGACGAGCGGGATGAACGGCGGAGCGCTGCAGGCCAACGGGACGATCGCGCCCGAGCCCACTTTCGATCTACGATATGTGGTGGAGGGCTTGCTCTATATGGCGAGTTTACCGCTGGAGGCCAATGTGCAGTTCATGACGGTGATGGCAACCACCATGCCGTATATTGGGCGCGGCTAGTTAAGCTCGATATTGCTCGGTGCCGTTGATCCAGGTGGCCATCACTTCTCGCGACGCGGAGAGATGGACAAAGCTGGCAACGGCGCCGGGGCGTAGATGGCCGTGCTCGGCTTCGGCCCCAATAGCTTCGGCTGGATAAAGCGAGGCCATCCGCAATGCTTCCTCCCAGGTCAGCCCGATCTCGGCATGCATGAAGCCGACGGCATCGATCATGTCGAGATCGGCGCCAGCGAGGGTGCCGTCAGCCAGGCGCAGCGCGCCATCGGCGCGATAGATGGTGCGGCCATTAAGTGTCAGCGTGCGCAGGTCGGTACCAGTCTGCGACATCGCGTCGGTCACGAGGAAGATGCGCCCCGGACCGGCCTTGCCGCGCAGCGCAACGGAAATGGCGGCGGGATGGACGTGGATCCCGTCGGCGATGAGACCCGCGAACACTGCGCCATGCATGAGCGTGGCACCGACCACTCCCGGCTCCCGATGGCCCAACTGGCTCATGGCATTAAACAGGTGCGTGGCCATGGTAGCTCCTGCCGCAAAGGCGCGCGCAGCGGTGGCATAGTCGGCATCGGAATGGCCGATGCTGACGGTGACGCCAGCCTCGGCCAGCGCGGCAATCTGCTCTGGAGTGACGGTTTCAGCGGCCACCGTGCAAATCAGATTCGGGAGAAGTGTTGCAGCGGCTTGCAGTCGCGCGAGATCGGCAGGGGTCATCGGCCGGATCAGGCTGGGATCGTGCGTGCCCTTGCGCGCCACTGCGAGGTGCGGGCCTTCCAGATGCAGCCCGAAAAAACCAGGCACCCCAGCAGAGGCGGCCTGCGCGCCGGCCGCAATGGCGCGTTCGTTGACCTCGGGAGTGTCCGTGATCAAGGTCGGCAACAGCGCCGTGGTGCCGAACTGGGCATGGGCGGCGCAGATCGTGCGGATGGCCTCAAGGGAGGGATCATTGTTGAAAAGCACGCCACCGCCGCCATTGACCTGGAGATCAACGAACCCAGGCACGACGCTGCCGCCCTCCAGCACGACGCGCTCGGCATTGCCGGGAATCTGATGTGCATCCACGATCGCGGAGACGTGGCCGAACTCCACCAGCAATGCTGCATTCTCATGCCAGCGCTCGCCATCAAAGATCGGAGCGCCGGAAATGGCCAGAAGATCGCTCATGGGCGGAGGTCCCTGTTGTTGAGCCGAGATCCACGGCTGATTGTTCGGGCAGACCGGGCTGCATCGCGGCTCATATAGCAAACAAATGGGCCGGAGCGAGCCTGCTGTAAGCAAAGCGGCGACTGCGGGAGGAGGTGGCGGCGGAAGCCGCCTTCAGCAAGCCACGAGTTGTTGCGCCCCGCCTTGATGCACTTTCGGTCGGCGGGTCACGAGCGAGGATGACTAGCCAGGGCGCCGATACGGGAACCCTCACCCCAGGCGAGAGTTGGTGTTTCGACCCTGCCATAACCTGAGGACAACATCATGAATGAAGTATCTTCCATCTTCCTGAGCGGCCTTCGGAATGCGCATGCCATGGAGAACCAGGCCCTTTCCATCATGAAGCCGCAGGTGAGCCGCATCGAGAACTATCCCGAGGTGGCACGCCGGCTGGAGCAGCATATCGCCGAGACTGAAGTGCAGCTCTCACGCCTTGACCAGTTGCTCGAGGGCATGGGTGGCGACAATTCAACACTCAAGGACATGGCATTGTCCTTCACTGGCGCGATGGCGGCCCTTGGCCACACGGTCGCGCCCGACGAGATCGTCAAGAACTCGTTTGCCAACTACGCGTTCGAGCATTTCGAAATCGCCGCCTACAAGTCGCTGCTGGCGCTGGCCAACCATATCGGCGACACGCGCGCCGTTGAGTTGCTGACGCAAAACCTGCGCGAAGAGCAGGACATGGCGGCATGGCTCGACCAGCATATCGAGCCAGTCACCCTGCAATATGCAGCGCTGCGCGAAGTGGGCGAAACGGCCAAGAGGTAATCGAGCCGGATCGCCGGCAAGGAGAAGCAAATGAGCAAAACTCCCGTAAGCCACAGCAAGACCGATGACGTCCCCGCTAAAGGGGCGGACCAGAAGCCCAAAAAAGACAAGCCCAGCGAGGGCAAGACTTCAGACCATCACGTGCCGGGGGCCGATGGCCCGATCGGTGCCGAGGCCGAAGACGACAACAATCCATGACGGCATCCGGGAGGAGCAGGCACCCTGCCCCTCCCCTTTTTCTGCCCAACAAGAGGTTTTCATGCCCATAGCGCAGCGTATTTCGATCAATTTGCTGACCCGCAATATCGCCGACAACATCGCGTTCTACCAAGCCCTTTGTGGCTTTCAGATCGTGCACCAGGAAGCCTGGTATGTGGTGCTGGCGGCAAGCCCGGACAGCCAGTTTCAACTTGGGCTGATCGACTGGGTCAGCGAGTTCGTGCCCCGCGCCGCGCGGGGTGAGCCGCAAGGCGCCTATCTCGAAGTGGTCGTCGAGGACGTGGCGGGAGCCGTCGAGGCCATTCGCCCGTTCGGTACCGAGATCATCGAGGAGCCCACCACCTTTGGCCCGCTGACGCGCGCGGTGCTGCGCGATCTCGATGGCCATGTGATCGATGTGGTTTCGCCAGGTGCACGGTACACGATCCCACCCCGCCGCACCGTCGCCTGATCTGATCCCCTGCCGCGCAGCCTATTTCTGGCTGCGCGGTACGGCAATTTCCCGGAAGTTCTCGGCAAGCTGATGCAAGGCCGCTCGCGTTTCAGAACCGCTCATGGCGCGGCCGTGCCCGGTGACCACGAGCTCGGGCTCAAGCGCCGCCAGGAGGCGCACCGATTGTTCCGCCGCGATCCAGTCCGGGGTGAAGTAACGCGGTGGCCCGTGCATTTCGGGCTCCTGCACCATGACTTCATAGGCGGATTCCTGCCCGGTGGTGATGATGGCGTCGCCGGCGATCAAGGTCCGGTCCGCCTCGCGCCAAAGCGAGATGTGGCCTTGCGTGTGCCCTGGAGTATGCAGCCAGCGCCAATCGGGCAGCATTGGAATAGCGCCACTGGGCGGCAGGAGCTGCAGCCACTGACTGACATTGACGGGATCGCGCGGGAACAGCGGTGCCAGCTTGGGCATGATGCCGCCATCGGCTGCCGCATCTGGCGGTGGATAGGCCTCTTGCCCGGAAAGGAACGGTGCTTCGAGGGCATGGGCGTATACGGGCACATTCCAGTGCCGGGCCAGATCTTCCAGCACTCCGACATGATCGAAATGGCCGTGGGTCTGGATGATGGCCGAAGGCGGCACGGCGCCAAAGCGCGACTCTGCGGCGTCCAGGATCTTGTTGCGCGAGCCGGGCAGCCCGCTATCCACCAGCACCCAGGGTCCAGTCGGGGCGCCGATGAACACCACATTGACCATGACGATGCGCAGGTAAGCTAGATCGGGCGCCAGTTCGCGCAAATGCTCGTCCTGCTTGGTTTCGTCGGCTCGAGCGTCCTGGCTCAGGGGGATCTGAACAGCCATGGTGGTTCCTTTGTGCTGCGGATGGTCAAGGCAGAGCAGTGGGCGACTAGGCGCCCCGTGTTTTCTGACCGCCCGAGGCAAAGGGCGTTCCCTCAGTCAGTTTCTGACGAGCGCGTTCCACGTCCTCGTCGCTGACATCGACCGGCAAGGAGGTATCGTCAGGAAGGCCTGCGCCGGTCTGGGCAATGGTTTCGTCCTTGGGACGGTCGTTGGCGCCGGTAGTCACTTTACTGCTGCTCATCGCTGTTCTCCCAGTTAACGCACGTTATCGGGACCCGGTGAGGCTGGTTTCCCAATGCAGAGTGGAACTGCCTAGGCCCACGGCGGTTGCAGTAGCAGCAACATGGGAGTTGAAATGGAACAGGACGGGACCCCCAGCGACCAGCCGCAGTCCGAGACTTCGGCGACCGTGACCGACCGCGGACGTGGCCCGGCGGAACGCGCCGTATTGGGCGAGGACCCACGCGGCAGCATTGTGCGCATCGTGGTGGCGGTAATCGTCTTTATCGTTGTTGCGGGGACGATCTTTTACATGTCGATGGGCTGACAAAGCCATCACGCCCCGTATTTAGCGTAATACTAAAGAGCTGCGCGGTTTTACGGAACCCAAAGGGTCCGGGCGAGCTTGTTTGTTCATAACTTGCCCAGGAGGCACTTATGAAGGCTCTCAATCTGATTACTCTACTGTTAATCATCATCGGCGGCATCAACTGGCTGTTGGTTGGCGCCTTCCAGGTCGATCTGGTGGCACAACTGTTTGGCGGCCAGGACGGGGCAATCGCCCGTATCGTTTACGTGCTTGTCGGCCTTTCGGCACTTTACCAATTGGTGCCGTTCTTCCGGGCCATGTCCACGGACGAAGTGATCGCCGAGCGCGGCACCACCACGACGACGCGCCTGTAGTTTTATGCGCCGGCGGCCGGAGCCACGCTCTGCCGCCGGTTTTTTGTGTCTAGCATGGAGGGGAAATTGAATACGGCCAATCTACAGCTCGAAGGGCTTTACCTGGCGCTTGCCGCGGTGAACCGCGCCCTGATCGATGCCGGCGTTGTCAGCACCGAGCAGCTCGACCTGGCGTTCCGCAAGACCGAAGCCATGGCCATGGGTGCCGAGCGGATGAACAGCCTGTCTCCAGCCGAGCGCGATGCCGTGTGTTTCCCCATCCGTTTGTTGCAGACTGCCCTTGAGTCTCCCGAGACGGCTGACTTCACCGAACTGGCTCGTACCGTGGGGATGACCAAGCCGCGCTACAACGATCAACAATAGGGTGGGCGAGATGGCGGGCGAACAAGGCTCTTATCGGCGGATCGCTGTTGGGGAAGACGCCGGCAATGCGGTAACGATCGGGATCGAAGCGGGTCCGGATGGGCGTCCATTTGCTGCGGTCTGGTGGCCAGCTAGCGGCGATGTGGACGGCGACGAAGCACAACATGACGATGTCGCGAGCGCCTTTGCCGCTGCCGAGGCAGCCCGGCAGTTGCATGGCTTTGCCGAAGTCGTCGTGGTGCTGCAGGACGATCTGCTTTGGAACCCGGCATGGGGCGAGATCGCGGCCGACCGAAATCGGGAACCGATTGGCGATGTTTCCGACACGGACCTTAATTCGCGCGAGGTTTACAACCTCGCGCGCGGGATTGAAGGCGAACGCGACGCCTAAGGCTCAGCCCATGGTGCCAAGCAGCGTGGCGCCGACCACCACGGCCGCACCGATCGCTACAAAGATCGCATAAAGCGCAGTGCCCGGCATCTTGGGTCCCGGGCGGTATTTCGGCCGGTTGGCGGCGTCCAGCTTGCGCTCCGAGGCGGTTGGGGGACTTCCACCTGCTTCAGCATCGGTCCCGAGCGGGGCCGCGGCGGGATCGGGGAAGCCGATTTTCTCCCCGGTCGCTCCGCTGTCGATTTCCTGGCGCAACTGGTCGGTGGTGGGTGCGTCTTTGGCCATTTGCCGTCTCCGTTTGCAACGATAATGCCGGGGGTGGAGGTGTGTTCCGTCCGGGAACAATCGCCATGGGGTGGCGTTGACGCGGCACTTACTTGTGCGGATCAACCATGAATTTCACCAATTGTGTGCATCTCTGCGTGGACATGCAACGCATGTTCGCGGAGGAGACCGACTGGCATGTCGAAACGCTTGCCGGCGTGCTGCCCGCGATCGAGGCACTGACCGAGCCTCACGCGGCGCGGACGGTATTCACCCGCTTTGTGCCGCCGGAACGGGCTGAAGACGCGCAGGGGAGCTGGCAAGAATATTACGAGGCCTGGCCCAATATGCTGCGCGAGCAAATGGCGCCTGAGATGGTGGACCTGGTCCCCTCGCTGCAGCGCTTTGTTCCGCCGGCCGCAGTGATCGACAAACCGGTTTATTCACCCTGGTGGTCAGGCGCGCTGCACCAGCAGTTGCAAGCCAAAGGGGTCGACACGCTGGTGATTACCGGCGGCGAAACCGAGGTGTGCGTGCTGTCCACCCTGATGGGCGCGATCGATCTGGGATACCACGTCGTGTTGCCCAAGGATGCGGTGTGCAGCTCGGCGGCCGAAACTCACGCCGCAATGCTTTCCATCTATGACAGCCGCTTTGGCATCCAGCTGACGGCCTGCACCACGCAGGACGTGCTCGATCAATGGCGACGCGAGGGATAATCCATGCAGATCGGCTACCACGCTTCCCACGAACAGTTTGCTCCCTCGAGCCTGCTCAAGCTGGTGCAGCAGGCGCAAGAAGCGGGTTTTTCCTGCGCCAAATCGTCGGACCATATTCATCCCTGGAGCGAGCGGCAGGGTCACTCGGGCTTTGCTTGGTCGTGGCTGGGGGCCGCCATGGCAGTGACCGATTTTCCGATCGGCTCCATTTCGGCCCCGGGATATCGCTATCACCCGGCCATCGTCGCGCAGGCCGCGGCAACGCTGGGGGAAATGTTTCCCAACCGGTTCTGGCTGGCTCTCGGCAGCGGGGAAGCGCTCAATGAATCGATCACCGGCACCTATTGGCCCGACAAACCCGAGCGCAATGCCGTGCTGGCCGAGTGTGCCGCGGTCATCCGGGCGCTGTTTGCCGGGGAAACCGTCACCCATCGCGGCAGGGTCACAGTGGTGGAGGCCAAGCTTTATTCCCGCCCCGCCCAGCCGGTGCCGCTGTTTGGCGCCGCCATTACCCCCAAGACCGCAGCGTTTGTTGCCGAATGGGCTGATGGTTTGTTGATCACCGGCGGCGATGTCGAGGAGATCCGTCCGACTATTGAGGCCTTCCGCGACAATGGCGGTGCGAACAAGCCCGTTCATATCCAGCACGCGCTGTGCTGGGCGACGACCGAGGACGAGGCGTTCGAGCAGGCGCTGGATCAATGGTCGGCCAATGCCATTGGCGGCGAGGTCAACTGGGATCTGCGCCGGCCCAGTGACTTTGATGCGGCCACGCGCTTTGTGCGACGCGAAGACATCGCCAAAGCAGTGTTCGTGTCGGCCGATCTTGGGCGGCACCGCGCCGCTATCGAGGCTTACGGCGAATTGGGGGCGACCGCAGTGCATCTGCACCAGGTTGGGCGCAACCAGGCGGAGTTTATCGAGGCATTTGGCACCAAGGTGTTGCCGGGACTGGATCGGATCACGGCGAGCGCGCGTTAACCACGCAGCAAAGGCCAGCGGGAACGAGCATCGGCTCGGTTCCGAGGCTTATTCCTGCGGAAGGCGCGACTGGCGCTGGCCGCACCAACCCTGGAGAACCCAATGAAAGCGTTGTGCTGGCACGGCAAAGGCGATGTTCGCTACGATACCGTCGATGACCCCAAGATCGTCCATGGCCAGGACGCCATCATCAAGGTGACCTCCTGCGCGATCTGCGGCTCGGATTTGCATCTTTATGATGGGTTCATGCCCACGATGGAGTCAGGGGACGTGCTCGGCCACGAAACCATGGGCGAAGTGGTGGAGGTCGGCAAGGACAACACCAAGCTCAAGGTCGGCGACCGCGTCGTCGTGCCCTTCAACATTGCCTGCGGGCAGTGCTGGTTCTGCCAGAACCAGATGTTCTCTCTGTGCGATCGCTCCAATCCCAATGCGGCGATCGCTCGCGCCGCGATGGGCTATTCGCCCTCGGGCCTGTTTGGCTATTCGCACATGCTGGGCGGCTATGCCGGCGGGCAGGCCGAATATCTGCGCGTGCCCTTTGCCGATGTCGGCCCGATCAAGGTGCCTGAGGAACTCACCGACGAACAGGTGCTGTTCCTCAGCGACATTTTCCCCACGGGCTATATGGCCGCGGAAAATGCCGAGATTGAGCCGGGCGACACGGTCGCCATCTGGGGCTGCGGCCCTGTCGGGCAGTTCGCCATCCAGAGCGCGTGGCTGATGGGTGCGGGCCGCGTCATCGCCATCGACAATGTCCCCGAGCGGCTCAAGATGGCCGAGGTGCATGGCAAGGCCGAAACCATCAATTTCGACGACGCCAGCCCCTATGACGTGCTGTTCCAGATGACCAATGGGCGCGGCCCGGACCGGGTGATCGATTGCGTGGGCACCGAGGCCCATGCGAGCGGCGCACCGGATTCGGTGATCGACAACGTCAAGCAGAAGGTGGGTCTCGGCACCGACCGGGCACATGTGCTGCGCGAGGCCATCATGTGTTGCCGGAAGGGCGGCACCATCTCGATGCCCGGCGTTTATATCGGCATGCTCGACAAAGTGCCCATGGGCGCCTTCATGAACAAGGGTCTCACCCTCAAGACGGGGCAGACCCACACCCATCGCTATCTGGCGCCGCTGCTGCAGCTGGTGGTGGACCGCAAAATCGATCCGACCTTCGTGATCACCCACCAGGCCGATCTATCGGAAGGGCCCGAGCTTTATCGCAAGTTCCGGGACAAAGAAGATGGCTGCATCAAGGTGGTGATGAAGCCCGGCGCTTAACCCAGGTTGGCGCCCTATCGGGCGCCCGCCTGCCTTCTCTTATGCCTCTGGTGCCAGCAAATTCTTGCTGGCGGGGATCGGGAACCGGGCCTGAGGAGTTGGATTAACCAAACCCCTCAGGAACGAAACCCCGATGACCCGAGCTTCTTCCGCCCTCGCCACCTCCGCAACCGTGTTGCTGGCCTTGGCCACTCCGGCCGCCGCCCAGCCGCAGGGCACTGTTGGACAATATTCCGATGTGACTATCGAGGGGTCGATCCTCGAGCCCAGCCCGGTCGAGATTGAAGACGACGCCGAGCTAGCCGGGAAGATCACGGTGCCCGAGGGTTTCACCGTCGAGGTGGTGGGCCGGGATCTCGGCAATACCCGCATGCTGGCGGTGCACGAGGACGGGCATGTTTATGCCACCCGCCGCCAGGAAAGCGACATCATTCGGCTGATCGATGCGGATGGCGACGGTAAGTTCGAGGATTTCGCCAAGCTTGCTGGCCGCCCCGGCATGCATGGCATCTTCATTGATGGCGATACCGCCTATCTCGCGACCGCGACGGAAGTTTTTACCGCTCCGATCCAGGACGATGGCAGCTTTGGCGAACTGACGCGGATCATCGACGATCTGCCCGATGCCGGCCAGCACCCCAACCGCACCCTGGCGATCGGCCCGGACGGGATGCTCTATATAACTGTAGGCTCGACCTGCAATGCTTGTGACGAGTCCAACCCGGAAAGCGCCACAATTCTGCGCGCGACCCCTGATGGCAAGACCCGCACCATCTTTGCTTCGGGTCTGCGCAATACGATCGGCTTTGGCTGGGAGCCCGGCACGGGCAAGCTTTACGGCGCCGATCACGGCACCGACTGGCTGGGCGACGAGGAGCAAAAGGAAGAGTTCAACCTCGTCGAGCAGGGCAAGCAATATGGCTGGCCCTACATCTACGACTTCTCCAACTTCAACCCGCAGGACAATCCGCCCGAGGGCATTACGCTCGAGGAATGGGCCGAGGCCAGCGAGGAACCGCTGCTCGGCTATACGGCCCATGCCGCGCCCATGCAGATGACCTTTTACGAGGGCGAGGCCTTCCCTGAGGAATATCGCGGCGACGCCTTTATCGCCATGCGCGGCTCCTGGAACCGCCGCCCGCCGAGCGGCTATGAAATCACCCGGGTCGATTTCGAGGACGGCGAGCCCAAGGACTGGACCTCCTTTGCCACTGGTTGGCTGATCGAGAACGATGATCAAAGCTATGACTTCCTCGCCCGGCTTGCCGGATTGACCGAGGATATCGATGGCTCGCTGCTGCTGGCCGATGATTTCAACGGCATCCTCTACCGCATCAGCTATGAGGGCGAGGATGGGGCAGGCAGCGATGCGGCTGCCGCGTCCAGCACGCCCAATCTGGTCGAAACACCCGCGCCTTCCGACACCGCGATCAATCTCGTGGAGGCCGATGGCACGCTTGCTGTCAGCAGCTCGAGCTTTGCGGATAATGGTGCGATCCCCATCGCCCATGCCGCCGAAGGGCATAATGCCTCCCCGGCCCTCTCCTGGGACGAGGCGCCCGAAGGCACAAAGTCCTTCGCCGTGATCATGGATGATCCCGATGCCGACGAGCCCAAGCCCTTCGTGCACTGGGTGCTTTTCGACATCCCCGCTGACGTCACGACCCTGCGCGAGGGCATCAACACCGATCCGGTGCTGCAGGACCCCGAAGGGGCCAAGCAGGGCAGCAATAGCCGCGGCCAGACCGGCTATTACGGCCCCCGCCCGCCGCTCGAGGATCCCGCCCACAACTACCATTTCCAGGTCTTTGCGCTCGATCTGGCCGAGTTGCCGGTGGAACTGGGGGCCAAACGCGAGGACGTGCTGGCGGCGATGGAAGGCCATGTGCTGGCCAAGGGCGAAGTGGTGGGCACCTATCAGCGCCCCACCGAAGAAAAACCCAAGAACTAGCTAGCTCGGATCACGCGGGAGCGCGCCCGGGCGCGTTCCACGCCAGCAAGGATCAAGCCATGACCACGCCCGACACCCTGAGCGATGCGGCCCTCGCAGTATTCGCCTTTGCCATTTATCACCAGCTCGAAAGCGGCGATCCCGTCACCAAAGTGATCGCGGATGACGGCAAGGGCCACCACGCCGATCCAAAGGCCGTTGCCGAACTCGAAGAGCTGGGCCTGGCCACGCGCGAAGACAATTCGGTCAGCTTCACGCCCCAGGGCATGGAGATGATTACCCTCTTGATCGGCCGCCTGCGCGGGCGCTAGCCCATGGCTTTGCCGAGGCCAAGCGTCGCGATTAATTCGGCCGCGGCCGCGGCGCCCGCGCGGTTGGCGCCGATGGTGGACGCCGACGGGCCGTAGCCGACCAGATGAACCCGCGGATCCCACAAGACCTGGGTGGCCAGCCGCCCGCCCATGCGGATGCCACCGCCCTCTTCGCGCAAGTCGAGGGGGGCAAGATGATCTAGCGACGAGCGAAAGCCGGTGCACCAGAGGATGACATCGGCCCGCTCTTGCCTTCCATCGCTCCAGCGCACGCCGGTTTCGGTGATCTCGCTGAACATCGGACGGCGCTGCAACACGCCACGCGCCCGCATCGCTGATATCGCTGGCGTTTCGGGCAGCCCCGTGACCGACACGACCGAAAGCGGCGGCAGGCCGGCCCGCACGCGTTGCTCCACCATAGCGACGGCGGCCCGGCCGGCTTCGATGTCGAAGGGTCCGGTGCGGAACTGCGGCTCACGCCGGGTTACCCAAAGCGTCGTGGTCACTTGCGAGATTTCGTCCAGCAGTTGGATTGCCGAAATGCCGCCGCCGACCACGACGACATGCTTGCCGCGGAAGTGCTCGGCCCCCTGATAGTCGGCGGTGTGCAATTGCTCGCCGCCGAACGTCTCGGCCCCCGGATAATGCGGCACGAAGGGCGCCGTCCAGGTGCCGGTGGCGTTGATGATGCCCCGGGCCGAGAACACGCCCCGGTCCGTTTCGATCCGCAGCCGCTCGCCACGGCTGACCACGCAGCGCGCGCTGACCGGCCGCAGCACCGGCAGCTCGAACCTGCGTTCATATTCAGCGAAATATTGCGGCACCGCCACCCGGGCCTGCACCTGCGGATCATCCAGCGCGATCGCGTCGCCAAAAGCCAGCCCCGGCAGATCATGGACGCGATTGACCGTGCTCAGGGTCAACGAGGGCCAGCGGAACTGCCAGGCGCCTCCTGGGGCCTCGGCACTGTCGAGCACGACAAAGCCGCGGCCCGCGACAATGCCGCGCTGGCGCAGGTGATAGGCGGCAGACAAACCCGCCTGCCCGGCCCCAATCACGACAATATCGGCCTTCCGAGCCACTCGGACGGAGGCGTCACCCAGTTGTGTTTGCTTGTCGGACAGTGGCCAAGCTCCAGAATTGAATCAATCAACTGCGCCAAGTGACTGCACTTGTTGGCTTCTATTCTTGATCGGCGCAAGGGAGAAAGCCGATTTTCCGTTGCGGGCAGTCTTTCCGCTCGCGCCGCAACCGGTTAGCGTCGGGGGTGTTTGAACTTAACCAAGCTGTCGATGAAAGCGAGCGTCTCATGGCCAGAAAAATCACCATCGCGCCCTATAGCGGACCGGCTGGCGGCTGGGGTTCAATCAAGTCCGTCAGTAAATATCTCGACAGCGAAGGCATTCTGGCGACGGGCCCCCTGGCGCTGCGCAAGCAGAACAAGCCCGAGGGCTTTGCCTGTGTCAGCTGCGCCTGGGCCAAGCCGGTGCCATCCCATCCCGCCGAGTTCTGCGAAAACGGCGCCAAGGCGACCGCCTGGGAGCTGACGCGCAAGCGGGTGACGCCCAGTTTCTTTGCCGAACACACGGTGAGCGAGCTCAAGACCTGGCCCGACCATGACCTCGAGGCCATCGGCCGGCTAACGACGCCGCTGCGCTACAACGCCCAGACCGATAAATACGAAGCCGTGGACTGGACCGAAGCCTTTGCCAGCATCGGGCGCGAGCTGGCCGCCATTCGCGACAGCGATCCCAAGCGCACGGTGTTCTATGCATCTGGCCGGGCGTCGCTTGAAACCTCCTATATGTATCAGCTGCTGGCGCGCCTTTATGGCAACAACAACCTGCCCGACAGCTCCAATATGTGCCACGAATCCACTTCGGTGGGCTTGGCCGAAAGCATCGGGGTGCCGGTGGGAACGGTGGTGCTGGACGATTTCAAATCCGCCGATGCCCTATTCTTTTTCGGCCAGAATGTGGGCTCCAACAGCCCGCGCATGCTGCACCAGTTGCAGGAAGCCAGCGACCGCGGCGCGACCATTGTCAGCTTCAACCCGCTCAAGGAGCGCGGGCTCGAGCGGTTCGTCAATCCGCAGAACCCGGTGCAGATGCTGACGCAGCACGAAACCCGCATCAGCCGCGAATACTACCAGGTGCGCCCGGGCGGCGATATTTCGGTGGTGATCGGCATGTGCAAATGGCTGTTCGAGGCCGATGCCAAGGCGCAGGCGGAACAGCGCCATCCGGTGCTCGACCACGCCTTTATTGCCGAACACACCCATGGCATGGAGGAGTTCCGCGCCTTTGCCGAAGCGCAGGATTGGGCTGATCTCGAGCGCGAAACGGGGCTCACCCGCGCCCAGATCGAGCGCGCTGCCGCCATCTATGCCGCCGCCCCGGCCGCCATGGTGGTTTATGGCATGGGCATCACCCAGCATAAGCTGGGGGTCGAAGCGGTGCAGATGCTGGTCAATCTGGCGCTGCTGCGCGGCAATATCGGCCGGCCCGGCGCCGGCATCTGCCCGGTGCGCGGCCATTCCAATGTGCAGGGCCAGCGCACGGTCGGGATCGCTGAAAAACCCGAACTCGTGCCGCTCGACCGGATGGAGGAACTCTACCAGTTCAAGGCGCCGCGAGAAAAAGGCACGACCACGGTGGAAGCCTGCGAGGGCATCATCAATGGCACGATCGAAGCCTTTATTGGGCTTGGCGGCAATTTCCTGCGCGCCGTGCCCGATCATGGGCCGATGGAAGAGCACTGGCCCAAGATGCGCCTGACCGTGCAAGTCGCCACCAAGCTCAATCGCGGCCAGCTGTTCTGCGGCAAGACGGCGTTCCTGCTGCCCTGCCTTGGGCGGATCGAATATGACCGGCAGGCCACCGGCAAGCAGGTGGTGACGGTGGAGGATTCCACCGCCGTGATCCACCAGTCACGCGCCATCAACGAGCCCGCCAGCCCCGATCTGCTGTCGGAGCCGCGCATCGTGGCCGAGATCGCCAAGGCCACCCTGCCCCCCAATCCCAATGTCCCCTGGGACCAGTGGGTGGGCGATTATAGCCTCGTGCGCGACGCCATCGAGCGCACCTGGCCCGAAATGTTCAAGGACTTCAACCAGCGCATCAAAAAGCCCGAAGGCTTCCGCCGCCCGATTGCCGCCAGCCACCGCCAATGGAAAACCAATACGGGCAAGGCCAATTTCAAGGTGCCCTCGGCTCTGGGCGGCAGCTTTGATGATGGCAAGGATCCCGATGTGCTGCGCCTCATCACCTTGCGCAGCAATGACCAGTTCAACACCACCGTTTATGGCTATCACGACCGCTTCCGCGGCGTGGAAGGCACCCGCGACGTGCTGTTCCTCAATGGCGAGGACATGGCGCGCTTCGGCATTGCCGATGGCAGCACTGTCGCCCTCGAAACGGTGGCCGATGATGGCGTGCCACGTCGTCTCGGCGGGCTGCGCGCCATCAAATACGACATGCCCAAAGGCAGCTGCGGCGGCTATTATCCCGAATGCAATGTGCTAATCCCGGTCTACCAGCACGCCGAGCAAAGCCATGTGCCGGCCGCCAAGTCGGTGCCGGTGCGGATCGTGCCGGCGTGATCCCGACCCATCAGTTTGTGCAGCATCAGCGCTGGGCCGGGCAGTTTGACCCGGCCGGGCGCGACATTGCCACTGAAGCGGCCGTGGCCGTGGTGGTCAATGGCTCGACCTATGCCGTGATGATGGCGACGCCGGCCGATCTCGAAGACTTCGCGATCGGCTTCGCGCTAACCGAGGGGATGATTGCCGAGTTCGGCGAAATCGAGCGCTTCGAAATCGTCGAGCACGCCGCGGGGATGGAAGCACGCCTCTGGGTCGCCGAAGAACGGGCGCGCGCCCTCGCCGCCCGCCGCCGCGCCATGGCCGGCCCCACTGGGTGCGGGTTATGCGGCATCGAGAGCCTCGAACAGGCGCTGCGCACCACGCCGCGGGTGACGAGCGAACTCACCCTGTCACCCGACCAGATCATGGCGGCGGTAGCAGCGCTCCGGCCCGCCCAGTCACTCAACGCCCTCACCCACGCCGTGCATGCCGCCGCGCTCTGGCAGCCCTCTGCGGGGCTCCTGGCGCTGCGCGAAGACGTCGGCCGCCACAACGCCCTCGATAAACTCGCCGGCGCCGCCCGCCGCCAGCACCTCCCCGCTACGAACGCGACCCTCCTCCTCACCAGCCGCATTTCGGTGGAACTCGTGCAAAAAGCTGCCGTGCTCGGCACTGGCATCCTCCTCGCCATCTCCGCCCCCACCACCCTCGCCATCCAAACCGCCCAAGCCGCCAACATCACCCTCCTCGGCGTGGCGCGAGACGATGGCTTCGAGGTGTTCACGCATGGATGGCGGGTGGGATAGCTGGAGGGGCAGCCCTCCCGATACATAAGGTGGGCATTGCGTAAGTAGTTGTGCGCTGAGTTGGTGGCAATGCGCCTGCTAAAACCGGGAAACGGGTGCGGGCACCCGGCTTTGTAACCCCGGCCAGCATATGCCAGCTCTGAGCTTCGTCATCCCAATTCGCGACCATGCCGGTGTGGCCGACTGGCCTGCAGCCATGCGCAATCTGCAGGCTACCGCAGCCTCGATCGCGGCACAAACCAGCTCGAGCTGGCGATGCATTGTCGTGGCGAGCCGCCATTCTCCCCTGCCGCACTTGCCCGGCAAGATCGAAGTGCATCGCCTCGATCTGCCCACACCGGCGCCGTTGCCGCCCCTCGCCAATCTGGAGCAGCGGTTCGAGGCGATCCGGGCAGACAAAGGCCGCCGGGTGCTTGCGGGCATTCTTTCCATCGCTCCAGACGATTATGTGATGACAGTCGACTATGATGATCTGGTCAGCAATCGCCTCGCCGCCTTCGCCGAAGCTCACCCTGCCCAGCCAGGCTGGTTTGTAGATAGCGGCTATCTTTATGACGGCTCATCAACCCTGATGCGGCTGGGGTCAGGCTTTGACGAGCTGTGCGGCACGTCCCTGATCATCCATGCCGATCGGCTGGTGCTGCCGCCCACGCTGGAAGCCGCCGACGAAACCTATCTGCGCCAGTGGTTCGGCAGCCACAAATTTGCCAAGCGGCGTCTCGCCCAAGCCGGCACTCCCCTCGCACCACTACCATTCCCCGGAGCCATCTACCGAGTAGGGCATGACAATGCCGTCAGCGCATCGAGCGCGATATGGCGCCAGTTCCTGCCGCGTCGACAGAGGCTTTTCCCGCAGTTGCGCTCCCTCACCCGCCTTCGCCTCCTCACCCCCAAACTGCGGAGCGAGTATTTTGCCCGATCGTAAAAGGCGCTTCACCTTGCTGATTTTTGCCGCCGTGGCCACGGCGCGCCGCGACACTGCCAATTGGTAACGTTGCGCCGCATTGTGGCGCCGCAAGCTCGGCCGGAAAACTGGTCCTGATGGCCTATGATACTCAGATAGGCCAACATGTTGGAGGCTCCCGCAGCCAGAGGGCTGTTGCGGGCGTATTATGGTCCGTTTTCAGCAGTTTGATGCCCGGCCTGATCAGTGCCGGCGTGTTCCTGGCGACCTCGCGCGCCCTTGGTCCCGATGATTTTGGTATCGTTGCTCTCGCCAGCACGATTGTCGCCTTGGTTGGCGCTGTGGCCCCTGCTGGCTTCGGGCAAGCACTCGTCCAGCGCACCAACATCAATACAGCGCATCTGAACGCCGTCTTTTGGCTCTGCGCCGGGCTGGCAGCCCTCCTTTATGGCCTAGTGTGCGTGCTCGCTTGGCCGCTGGCGGACGCCATGGGGCAGCCACTGCTCGCCGCGCTGATGCCGGTTCTCGGCAGCAAGATCGTGCTCGATCTTCTCGCCATCGTGCCCAACGCCTTGCTCGTTCGAACCATGTCGTTCCACAAGCTGGCCGTGCGCACCGTGCTGGCCTCGCTTGCGGGTGCCGCGGTTTGCCTTGCCGTGTTGTTTGCGGGTTATGGGCTCTGGGCACTGGCATTGTCCCAGCTTGCTTCGTCAGCGGCTGCCGCGATAGGTTCGCTGGTCAGCGTCCGGTGGCTGCCCCGCTTTTCGTTCGAGCAAGCCGCCTTTCGAGAGCTATCGAGGTTTGGCGGCTTCGCCACTGGGGCCAACCTGATCAACTCGATCAATCTTGATCAATTGCTGATCGGGAGCCTGCTTGGTCCCTATGCGCTTGGTCTGTTCGGCTTTTCGCGGCGAATCTTCCAATTGCTGAGCGACGTCATGGCCGGACCGTTGAACGCGGTCTCGTTCTCCCTGTTGTCCACCATGCAGGGGGAGGCGGAGTTGCGGCGCAAGGCTTTCCTGACCGCAACGTTCCTATCTGCCTTGGTGTCGTTCCCGGTGTTTACGGGCGTGGCGCTCATTGCGGGCGATTTGGTGCCGCTCTTTTTTGGCTCGCACTGGACGGAGGCGGTGTCCGTCCTACAGGCCTTTTGCGCAATTGGGCTTCTGGCCTGTATCGGCGTGCTGCAAGCCTCACTGATGAACAGCAATGGCAACGCTAATCTTTGGCTCTACTATCTGGTGGGCCGCCAGCTTGCGACCGGAATTTGCATCATCCTGCTTTACCGCTACGGCGTTGCCGAACTGAGCATCGGCTTGGCTATTCAGACCTATCTGATGTGGCTACCTTCGGTGCACATGGTGGCGCGCATTCTGAACATGCCGATGCGCCAGTATCTCTGGAGTTTTCGGGTGCCCTTCCTGGCGACGCTGGCAATGGCAGCGTCAGTTTATTGGATGCTCACCTTCTGGCCATTCAGCACACCTCTAGCGCGAGTTACAGTGGCTGTTGCGACAGGCGCCTTCGTGTACGGCAGCGTGATGTGGTTGCTGGCGCACCGGCAACTTCGCGCAATCTGGCATATGCTCTCGAAGCGGAGAAGCATGCCGTGAAGCTTACTTACTATCGCGGGGAAACGCCCAATTTCGGAGATGAGCTGAACACATATTTATGGCCCAGGCTTTTGCCGGGCGGGTTTCTCGACGAGGATGAAAGCGAGCTCTTCCTCGGAATTGGTTCGATCATCTGGGATTTTCTGCCTGCCACTGCGCACAAGTTCATCATGGGCTCAGGCTTTGGCGGCTATAGCGCCCTACCCGATCTGCACGATGGCAGCTGGACCCCGGTTTTCGTGAGAGGGCCGAGAACGGCACAACTGCTCGGATTGCCCGTCCAGCTCGCCATCTGCGACAGCGCCGTCTTGCTGCGCAACGTTTACCCGCTGCAGCAATCCTTCCGGTCCGGCGTCGGCTTCATGCCGCACTTCGAAAGTGTGAGCCGGGGCTACTGGCAGGAGGCCTGCGCCTTGGCCGGGGTCAAGTTCATTGACCCAACCGCCCCGGTTCAGCAGACCCTCGCCGGCATCGCTGGGCTCGAACGCCTCATTACCGAAGCCATGCACGGTGCCATTGTCGCCGACGCGCTACGAACGCCGTGGAGCGCGGTGAGACCCATCCATCCCCAGCACCACGCCAAATGGCTGGACTGGTCAGAGGCCCTGAGTACGCGGGTCCGCTGGCAGGAGCTCTTGCCCAGCAGTCTGCTGGAGGTTGCGGTTAAGCTTACGCAGGGCAGGAGGTACTATGACGGCCGCGCCACTATCTTGCGGGACCACCCGGCCCTCGCAGTGCCGAACAGGCTGTTCACGCAGCTTGCGGCGGCGCGGCTCTCGGCGGTTGCCCGGGCCGAGCCGCAACTGAGTTCGGATCGGGTGATTGCCGAGGTCACCGAGCGGGCGACCGCGGCGCTGTATGGGTTTGTCGAAGCGCGCCGGCAAAGCACGATGCTTCCTAGCCGACGCTGACTCGGTTTCGGAGCCCCCTACCCCACCCCCACTTCGCTGGCCGCGACTGCGGCCATGTTCACGATGCCGCGGCTCGTCACCGAGGGGGCGAGGATGTGGGCGGGTTGGTTGGTGCCCATGAGGATGGGACCGATCGGGAGGGCGTTGTTGAGTTCCTTGAGCAGGGTCATGGAAAGGTTGGCCGCTTCCAGATTGGGGAAGATCAGCAGATTGGCTTCGCCGCGCAGCAGCGAGTTCGGGACATAGCGCTCGCGCAGGTTTTCGTTGATCGCCAGATCCCCCTGCATTTCGCCATCGACCACGAGGTCAGGCGCGACCTCTTGCAGCTTTTCGAACACTTCGCGCATCTTGAGGCTCGTGGCGCCGTCGCGCGAGCCAAAATTGGAATAGCTCAGCAGCGCCGCCCGCGCCTCGATATTGAAGCGCTTGAGGTGGTCGCGCGCCTGCAGCGTGATGGCCACGATCTCGTCGGCGCTGGGATCGATGTTGACATAGGTGTCGGCGAGGAAAAACACGCCGCGGCTCATTACCAGCATGGAAAGCGCCGAAAGCTGGCGCGACTGCGGCGCGAGGCCAATGATCGACTGGATATCACGCGCATGCTTGATGAAGCGCCCCTGCAATCCGCAGATCAGCGCATCGGCTTCGCCGCGCTTGACGGCCAAGGCGCCAATGACGGTGGTGTTGGTGCGCACAATGGTGCGGGCCGTGTCGGGGGTAACGCCCTTGCGGCCCACCAGCGAGTGGAACAGGTCCACATAGTCGCGATAGCGCGGATCGTCCTCGGGGTTGATGACGTCAAAATCGCGCCCGGCCTGCAGCGTCAGGCCGAAGCGGGCGATGCGCTGCTCGATCACCGAAGGGCGGCCGATCAGGATCGCGCGGCCCATCTTGTCTTCCAGCAGCACCTGGGTGGCGCGCAGCACGCGCTCGTCCTCGCCATCGGCAAAGGCGATGCGCTTGAGGCTTTCCTGCGCCCGCTCGATCATGGGCTTCATGACGAGGCCCGAGCGATACACAAAGCGATGCAGCGTATCGCGATAAGCGGCCCAGTCCTCGATGGGGCGCTGGGCGACGCCGGTGTCCATCGCCGCCTTGGCGACAGCGGGGGCGATGCGCAGGATCAAGCGCTGATCGAAGGGATTGGGAATGAGATAGTCCGGCCCAAAGATGGCGGGCACGCCATGGCTGCTCGCCTCGAGACCCGGCTCATGGGCAAGCTGGGCAATGGCTTCGGCCGCGGCTGCCTTCATCGCCTCATTGATGACGGTCGCGCCGCAATCGAGCGCCCCGCGGAACAGGAACGGGAAGCAGAGGACATTGTTGACCTGGTTGGGATAATCCGAACGCCCGGTGCAGATCATCGCGTCCGGCCGCGCTTCGCGGGCGAGTTCGGGCATGATCTCGGGGATGGGGTTGGATAGCGCCAGGATCAGCGGATTGGGCGCCATGTCGCGCATCATTTCGGGCTTGAGCGCGCCGGCCTTGGACAGGCCGACATAGATATCGGCCCCGGCCATGACTTCGCTGAGCTCGGTCTTGTCGGTATCCTGCGCGAAGGCACCGCGCCAGCGATCGACGGAGTTGTCGCGCTTGCGGGTGACGAGGCCCTTGCTGTCGGCGATCCAGATGTTTTCGCGCTTGGCACCAACGGCGATCAGCATGTTCATGCAGGCAATGGCGGCAGCGCCCGCGCCAGAGGTCACGATCTTGGCCTTGGCGATGTCCTTGCCCACAAGGCGCATGGCGTTGATCACGGCGGCGGCCACGATGATGGCGGTACCGTGCTGGTCGTCATGGAACACGGGGATGTTCATGCGCTCGCGCAGCGCTTCCTCGATCTCGAAGCACTCGGGGGCCTTGATGTCCTCGAGATTGATGCCGCCAAAGCTGGGCTCGAGCGGGGCCACGATCTCGATGAAACGCTTGGGGTCCTGCTCGTTGACCTCCAGATCGATGGAATCGATGCCGGCGAACTTCTTGAACAGCACCGCCTTGCCTTCCATCACCGGCTTGGAGGCCAGCGCGCCGATATTGCCTAGGCCCAGCACGGCGGTGCCGTTGGAAATCACGGCAACCAGATTGCCCTTGGAGGTGTATTTGTAGGCGGCTTGCGGGTCGGCAGCGATTTCCTCGCAAGGGATCGCGACCCCAGGGGAATAGGCCAGCGACAGATCACGGGTGTTGGCGAGGGGCTTGGTCGCCACGATCTCGAGCTTGCCGGGCTTGGGATATTCGTGGAAATGCAGCGCGGCGTCGCGCAGGCTCGTGGTGTTGTCGTCGGCCATGGGTGGTTTCCTTTTCGGCAGCAGTTCGGGCGAGCCGTTCCGCCGTTAACATGCACGCGCAGCCAGGGCATGGCAAAACACCTCTGGTGTTGCCGCTGCGCAAGCGCAGCTTCTTGAGACCAGTTGCCGCGCGGCGTGAAAAGCTATGCTTTGGTCGTATGGCCCTGAGGTTTAGAGCTCTTGAGGTTAATGTCAGAAGGCCCCTCGGGAACAGTGAGGTGGCAACGTCGATGCTTCAATGGACGTTCCCCTCGGCAGCATCCCTGCGTGGCTTGTCTGTGCGCGCTTGGGTCGCTAGAGGCTACAGGTCCATAGCCGGGCATAGTTAGGGAGGCTCTCGATGAGCAACAGAGAGCTGGCAGTGACTATCATCGGCGGGGGTGCCAGCGGCGTGTTGCTGGCCGCCCATTTGCTGCGCGATCCGGCCGCCGATATCCGCGTGACCCTTTTGGAGCGCCGGGGACAGGTTGGGCAAGGCGTCGCTTATTCCGCGACCCAGCGCGACCACAAGGTCAATGTGCCGGCCCGCGGCATGAGCGCCTTTGCCGATGATCCCGACCATTTCTGGCGCTGGCTGCAGGCGAGGAACTACCCCACCGAGAGCGGCTCCTGGGTGTTCGTGCCGCGTCGGCTTTATGGCGCCTATCTTGAGGATGTGCTGGCGGAAGCCGCTCGCGCGCGGCCGGGGCGGCTCGTGGTGCAGAGCGAAGAAGTTGTGCGCCTCACCGAAGGGCGCCACGAGGTGGAAACGCTGCTCGCCAATGGGTCGAGCATTACCAGCCGCTTTGCCGTGCTGGCGGTGGGTCACGAAACCCAGCCGGCCCGGGGACGCGGCATTGCCGTGCGCGTCGGTTCGGAGGCCGATACGCCGCTTGATCCAGATGCGCCGGTGATGATCCTGGGCTCGGGTCTTTCCATGGTAGATGCCTGGCTGTCCCTAGCGAAAGCCGAGCATCGCGGCCCAACGCTCGTCGTGTCGCGCAATGGGCTGCTGCCCAAGGGGCACAGCGATATTCCCCCGCTCAGCATCGCGGAGGCCGATGTGCCCTTTGGCGCGTCCCTGCCCGAATTCATGGGCTGGTTCCGGGGCCTTGTGGCGCAGACCGAAGCGAATGGTGGCGACTGGCGCAGCGTCGTTGATGGCCTTCGCCCTTATAACCAGCGCATCTGGCAGAGCTGGTCCGATCACACGCGTCGCCAGGCGCTGCGCCATTTGCGGCCGTGGTGGAACATTCACCGCCACCGGCTGCCACCTGAGCTGCATCAGCGTCTCGAGGAAGCGGTCACCGAGGGTCAGGTGAGCCTCGTCGCGGCCGAGTTTGTCGGCATCGACCGCGCTCCAGAAGGGGTCCGTGCCACCATCCGCCGCCGGGGCACGCAGGAGCGCGAAACGCTCGATATCGCCCGGGTCTATGATTGCGGCGGGGTGAGCGTCGATGTGCTTTCGAGCTCCAATCCGGTGATCCGGGACCTGGTAGCAAGCGGCGCCGCCCGTCCGGATCCGCTCCATATCGGGCTTGATGTCAGCCCCGACTGCTTTGTGGTCAATGCCGAAGGGCAGCCCTCGCGGCACCTGCTGGCGCTCGGTCCGCTGACGCGCGGGCGGTTCTTCGAGATCGAGGCCGTGCCCGATATCCGGGTGCAAGCCGCCGCGATCGCGCGCAAGATCCTCGAGAGTTAGGGGCTTCCCTGCCCCGCTACTCGCTGGTGTCCTTGTCGCGCAGCTTGTTGAAGGCGACGGCGAGCACGATGGCCGAGCCCACAAAGGTGCCCTGCCAGAACGTGCTGATCCCCAGGAGGATCAGGCTGTTGCGGATCACCTCGATCAGTGCCGCGCCCATCACCGCCCCGAGCGCCGAGCCGCTGCCGCCCGAAAGATTGGCGCCCCCGATCACCGCGGCAGCGATCACCGTCAGCTCCATGCCGGTGCCCAGCCCGGTGCTGACGCCGCCGAGCCAGCCCACTTCGAGAAAGCCCGTGAGGCCCGCGGTGAAGGCGGCGAACATATAAACCGAAACCTTGACGGCGCGGACCGGAATGCCGGTGAGAACAGCGGCATGTTCATTGCCGCCGATGGCCAGCACATGGCGGCCCCATTTGGTCCAGCGAAAGGCAAAGCCGGTGACCAGCGCCAGGGCAATCATCACCAGCAGCGGATTGGGCACGGGGAGCCCAAAGAACACCACCGAGCCGCCGCCAATGGCAAACAGCAGCCCCTGGTCGGGCCCGAATTCGTAGATCAGCTTGTTGTTGGACAGCACCATGCCCAGCGAGCGGGCGATCGACATCATGCCCAGCGTCACCACGAAAGGCGGCATGCCCAGAACCGCGACAAAGACCCCGTTGACGAGGCCGATCAGCAGCGCTGCCCCCAAAGCTGCCGGCATGGCGATACCCAATGGCAGCCCGCTGGCCATCAGCGTGCTGGTGACAATGGCGGCGACCAGCACGGTCGAGCCCACCGAAAGATCGATCCCTCCCGTCATGATCACCGCCGTCATGCCCAGCGCGATGATGCCGACAAACGCAAAATTGCGGGTGACGTTAAAGAGGTTCTGCGCCGTGCCAAAAGTCGAGGTGTAGAGCGACAGGAAGAGGCAGGCCCCGAGGGTAGCGACCACCACCCAGAACACTTGCCGGCTAAGCAGCCAGGGCAGGAAACCGCGATGGGTTTGCTGGTCGATCGCGCTCGAAAGGGATGAATCGGCGGCCATCTCTGTTGCTCCCTAGACCTGTTCGATGGCGCCGGTGATGAGGCCGGTGACCTCCTGGGGCGAGGAGTCGGCGACGCGCTTGTCGCCAACCTTACGCCCCCGCCGCAGCACGATCAGCCGGTCGCAAACTTCGAAAATATCGGGGATGCGGTGGCTGATCAGCACTACGGCCATGCCCTGGTCCTTGAGGCGCCGGATGAGGTTGAGCACTTCGGCCACCTGGCGCACGCTGATGGCCGCCGTCGGCTCGTCCATCAGCACGATCTTGGGGTTGGATAGCCGCGTTCGCGCAATCGCCACGGCCTGGCGCTGCCCGCCCGACATACGCCGCACCACATCGCGCGGCCGGGTTTCGGACTTCAGCTCGGCAAACAGCTCCCCTGCCCGCCTGTACATGCCGCGATAATCGAGAATGCCAAAGCCATTGGTGAGCTCGCGGCCCATGAAGATATTGGCGGCCGCGGTCAGATTGTCGGCCAGCGCCAGGTCCTGGTAGACGATCTCGATTCCCTTGGTGCGCGCGTCCTTAGGGCTATGCAGATCGGTCTTTTGCCCATCGATCCGGATTTCGCCGCTGCTCGGGTGGAAGTTACCGGCGATGATCTTGACCAGCGTCGACTTGCCCGCGCCATTGTCGCCCACCAGCCCCACGCATTCCCCTGCATTGAGCGTGAGGGAAACATCACTCAGGGCCTGGATCGCACCATAGTGCTTGGACACGTGGTCCAGCTCCAACACGCTCATGCCATCGCTCCTCGCCCCGGCGGTTTGCCCGCCTCCTTTGCCGGCAAGCTTAGGTTGGCCCAGTCGGGCACGTCAATGCTCCTGCTCGGCTGAGCCAAGCACAACCGCTCGAACTAGCCAGTTGACTTCGCGCTTGCGGGTACTAAGCATTGTATTGTGAGGAGGCTGGCGGCTTTTCAGCCAGTTGAAGACCCCGACTTTATTGAAGCCGACTGAGGAGCGGGCGTGTTGCCCGTGTCTGCTTATTGTTGCGGGCCAACGAGCCCGAGCTGAGAATATGGGAGTGAGACAATGAACACCAAACTGTGGCTGCTGCTCGCCGGCAGCGCCCTCGTCATGGCCTGCAATCCGGTCATGGCGCAGGACAAGAAAGAACTCGCCATCGTCGTCAAGGGCCTCGACAATCCCTATTTCGAGGAGATGCACCAGGGCTGCGAGTTGTGGAACGAGGAAAACCCGGATTCCGAATATATCTGCACCTATACCGGCCCGGCCCTGTCATCGGATGAGGCGGGCGAGGTCCAGATCGTGGACGATCTGCTGACCCGTGGGGTGGCTGCGATGGCGATCTCGCCCTCCAATGCACCCGCCATGGCGAACTTGCTGAAACAGCGTGCCCCCACGATCCCGATCATGACCATCGATGCCGATCTGCTGGAAGCCGATGCATCGCTGCGCAAGGGCTTCATTGGGCACTCCAATTATCTGCTGGGCGAGGAAATCGCCAAGGAGCTGATGGCGCTCAAGCCCGAGGGCGGCACGGTCTGCTTCCAGCTCGGCAATGTGGCGGCGGCCAACATCAATGAGCGCGTCGCCGGCGCGCGCGACACGCTCGCGGGCGCCGAAAACACCGACCGCCTCACCGGCCAGGGTGGCTGGACCGAAGTGGAAGGCTGCCCCGTCTACACCAATGACGACTCGGCGCTGGCCAATACCCAGCTCACCGACGTGCTGACCGCCAATCCCGATATCGACGCCCTCTTCCTCGTTGGCGGCTGGGCCCAGTTCAGCCCGCAGGCCTATACCCAGGTCACCGACCCGATCATGGACAAGCTCCAATCCAAGGAGATCGTGATCGTATCCTCCGACTTGCTCGACACCCAGGTCCAGGCGTTCAAGCAAGGCCGTTCGCACGCCAATGTGGCCCAGCAGCCCTTCGAGATGGGCCACCAAGCCCCTGACCTGATGATCAAGCTGATCGAAGGCGAGCCGGTGGAAGAATTCACCTATCTCGAATTCAACAAGTGCACCCAGGCCGATCCCGGCGCCTGCCAATAGTTCAGCCCAGTGATCGCCGTGGCGGGGCGCTCCCGGAGCGTTCCGCCGCCTGCCTTTCTCTCAACAACCGGCAGACCGGGTGTGACCGTGGCGGCGAGCGCGCCCCGGCACGCCTTTGCCTCGCCATGGTGCCCTATGCCCTCCCACGCCAAACCCCTCATCATCAGCGCGCCCCATCCCCGCAGCATCGATCTCATCTTCACGCCCGAAGCGCGCGCCGCGCTGTTGGCCCGCTATCGGGTGCTCGAGATCGAGCCAACCGCGCTCGATGCCGTCCCCGGAGAAAGTCTCGCCGCGGCGCGTTATATTCTGGGTCAGCCGCCCATCTCCCCGGCGGTTCTCGACCAGCTCACCAATCTGCGCTGCGTCTTTAATGTCGAAAGCAATCTCATCAACAACATGCCCTACGACACGTTGTTCGAGCGGGGCATCCATGTGGTCACCACCGGAGCGGTGTTTGCCGAGCCGGTAGCGGAGCTGGGCCTCGGCCTGGCGCTCGATCTGGCGCGCGGGATCAGCGGCAATGATGCGGCCTTCGGCACCGGCACCGAGCTTTGGGGTGGCGACGGCAACCGGAGCGCCCGGCTGCTGAGCGGCTCGGAGATCGGCATTATCGGCTTTGGCGATCTGGGCCGCACGCTCAACCGGCTCCTCGCCGGCTTTCGCGCCCGGGTTCGCGTGTTCGACCCGTGGCTGCCACCATCGCTGCTCGAAGAGCATGGCGTCGTGCCGGCGACGCTCGACGACGTGCTGACGCAAAGCGACTTCGTGTTCGTCGTCGCTGCCGTAACCTCGGAAAACAAGGCGTTCCTTGGCGCCGAGGCCTTCAACAGCATGCGCCCGGGTGCCGCGTTCATCCTTCTCAGCCGCGCCGACGTGGTGGATTTCGAGGCGCTGATGGAGGCGGTGCGCAGCGGTCATATCCGGGCGGCAACCGATGTCTTCCCCGAAGAGCCGCTGCCCCTCGATCATCCCGCCCGCAGTCTTGAGGGACTGTTGCGCTCGGCGCATCGGGCGGGGGCCCTCGATATCGCCTTCAAGCGCATGGGCGACATGGTGCTCGAGGATATGGCGCTGCTCGATCGCGGCCTGCCGCCGCTGCGCGGCAAGCGGGCGGAGCGCGAAACGGTGTCCCGCATGCGCTCGAGGCCCGTCGACAAGAACTGACCGGTTAGCGGTTGCTGAGCCGGCCCTCGATCTGGTCCAGGAGGGCAAAGGCAGCGGACAGCACATTGGTGCCGGGGCCAAAAATGGCCGCCACGCCAGCATCCAGCAAGAAGGCGTAATCCCCTTCCGGGATCACGCCACCCACGATCACGGTGGTGTCGCCAAGTGCCCGCTCGCGCAGGGCCGCAATCAATTCAGGCACCAGCGTCAGGTGCCCGGCCGCCAGCGACGATACGCCAACGGCATCGACATCGAGCCTGGCGGCATCATCGGCCACCTCCTGCGCCGTCTGGAACAATTGCCCCAGATGCACCGCGAAGCCCAGATCGGCGAAAGCCGAAGCGATGATCTTGGCGCCGCGATCGTGCCCGTCCTGCCCCATCTTGGCCACCAGCAGCGAGGGCGCCCGGCCCCGGCTCGCCTTGAACGCAGAAACGCGCTCGGCGACGGTGCTGTATTCGGGGTCGCCCTCGTAGCTGGCGGCATAGATGCCTGAAATCACCCGGTTGGTGGCGGAGTGGCGGCCAAACACGTCCTCCAGCGCAGCGCTGATTTCCCCGAGGGTCGCGCGGGCGCGCGCCGCGGCAATGGCGGCCTCGAGCAGATTGCCTTCATCCATGGCCGCCATCTCCCGCAGGGCCGCGAGCATGGATTGGCACAGGGCCTCGTCACGGGTGCGGCGCACCTGCTCCAGGGCCGCGACCTGTTCGTCACGAACCTTGGCATTGTCGATCTGGCGGGTGGCGAGCGGCTCTTCGGCATCAAGCCGGAAGCGGTTGACGCCCACGATCACGTCCTCGCCGCGGTCAATGCGGGCCTGGCGCTGCGCGGCCGCCGTTTCGATGGCGAGCTTGGGGCCACCGCTTTGTACGGCCGCGGTCATGCCGTCCATGGCTTCCACTTCCCCGATCAGCGCCTTGGCGCCGACCACGAGTTCGGCCGTCAGCGCCTCGATATAAAACGAGCCGCCCAGCGGGTCGACCACATCGGTGATGCGGGTTTCGTGCTGGAGGATCAGCTGGGTGTTGCGCGCGATCCGGCTGGAAAACTCGGTCGGCAGGGCAATGGCTTCATCAAAGGAATTGGTGTGGAGCGATTGCGTGCCGCCCAGCGTGGCCGCCAGCGCCTCGATCGTGGTGCGGATGATATTGTTGTGCGGGTCCTGCTCGGTCAGCGACACGCCCGACGTCTGGCAATGGGTGCGCAGCATCTTGGAGCGCGGGTCCTTGGCCCCCAGCCCCGTCATGATCTCGCTCCAGAGCTGGCGCGCCGCCCGGAGCTTGGCGATCTCGAGAAAGAAGTTCATGCCGATGCCGAAGAAAAAGCTCAGCCGCCCGGCAAAGGCGTCAATATCGAGCCCGCGCCCCTGCGCCGCCCGCACATATTCGATGCCGTCGGCCAGCGTATAGGCGAGCTCCTGCACCGCCGTCGCCCCGGCCTCGTGCATGTGGTAGCCCGAAATCGAGATCGAGTTGAAGCGCGGCATGTGCCGGGCGGTATAGGCGATGATGTCGCCCACGATCCGCATGGAGGGCTCGGGCGGATAGATATAGGTGTTGCGGACCATGAACTCCTTGAGAATGTCGTTCTGGATGGTCCCTTCGAGTTTTTCCTGCGGCACGCCCTGCTCTTCGGCCGCCACGATAAACATCGCCAGCACCGGGATCACCGCGCCATTCATGGTCATCGACACGCTCATCTGATCGAGCGGAATGCCGTTGAAAAGCGTCTTCATGTCCTCGACGCTGTCGATGGCCACCCCCGCCTTGCCGACATCGCCGATCACGCGAGGATGATCGCTGTCATAGCCGCGATGGGTCGCGAGATCGAACGCCACCGACAGCCCCTTTTGCCCGCGCTCCAGCGCCTGCCGGTAAAACTCGTTGGACTCCCGGGCGGTGGAAAAGCCCGCATATTGTCGGATCGTCCAAGGCCGGTTGGCATACATGGTCGCCCGAATGCCGCGCGTAAACGGCTCGGCGCCCGGCACCTCGTCCATTTGAGGCGCGTCCTCGGCGAAATACACGGGCTTGACCGGCGTGCCGCCATAATCCCGGTTAAGCGCCGCAACAGGCGTGTCGCGCAGTTCCTTTTGGGCCAGGGTAGCCCAGTGGGTGAAGTTAGCTTTGGCGTCAGACATGATTACCCCCAATACGTGCCCACTCCGTCTCCAGGACAGGAAGACGAGGGAGCCGCAGGCGGAGTGCGCGTGATAACCGGATGATGGAGAGGGCCTCCCTCCCCCTTGAGGGGAGGGTCGGGGTGGGGGTCCTTCGGTTCACCACGGAGCGCCCCCCTCCCTCATTCCCTCCCCTCAAGGGGGAGGGAGGCGGCGGCAATTGCGGCAGCGGTGCAGTCCAGACCTGCATGTGCATCACACCGCCTCGAATTCCATGATCACCGCGTCCACTGCCAGCACCGCGCCGGGAGCGGCGTGGATTTTGCTGACCCGGGCGCGCTTTTCGGCCCGAAGCACGTTTTCCATCTTCATCGCCTCGACGATGGCCAGAGTTTGGCCGTCTTCCACCACCTCGCCCTCGGCCACGTCGATGCGCACGACTTGGCCGGGCATGGGGCAGAGCAGATAGCGGCTCATATCGGGCGGCGTCTTGACCGGCATGTATTTGAGCAGGGCCGCGACATGGGGCGGCAGCACCAAAAGCTTGAGGTCGGCCCCCCGATAGCGGATGCGGCAGCCCGATGTGGTCGGCTCGACCTTCAGCACTGCCGTTTCGCCGGTCGGCCACTCGATGGTGGCGAGGCTGTCGCCGGGCTGCCAGGCAAAGCTTGCGGCGGTCAGCGCCGTATCAAAGAGGTTAAGCTCCCAGCTGCCGGCCGGATCGAGCCGGTGCAGCTTGACTGGCACCTGTTCGCCCTCGATCACCACCACCCATTCGCCATAGACTTCCACCGCCCCGCCAATGGGGGAATGGGACACGAGCCCCTTGCGGTCCTCCTCGGTCAGCCGCAGCATGGCCGCCGCTGCCGCCACCTCGATCAGCCGGCCGCGTGGCAATTGCGCACCGGTAAAACCGTCGGGAAATTCCTCGGCAATATAGCCGGTGGTCAGCCGCCCCTCGCGAAAGCGCTCCTGGTCCATGACGGCGGAAAGGAAGGGCAAATTGTTGCCCACCCCTTCGACCTCGAAACTGTCGAGCGCCACCGCCATGGCTTCCACGGCCTGCAGGCGTGTGGGCGCCCAGGTACAGAGCTTGGCGATCATGGGATCGTAGAAGGTCGAGATTTCCCCGCCTTCGAACACGCCCGTATCGTTGCGCACCACCAACTCGTGGGTGTGGCTTTGCGCGGGCGGGCGATAGCGCGTCAGCCGCCCGGTCGAAGGCAGGAAGCTGCGGTAGGGATCTTCGGCATAAAGGCGTGATTCGATGGCCCAGCCATCCCGTCGCACCTCGTCCTGCGTCAGGGGCAGCGCTTCACCATCGGCGACCCGCAGCATCAACTCCACCAGATCCAGACCCGTGATGAGCTCGGTGACGGGATGTTCCACCTGCAGGCGGGTGTTCATCTCGAGAAAATAGAAGTTGCGCTCGGCATCGACGATGAACTCCACCGTGCCCGCGCTCGTATAGCCCACCGCCTTGGCCAGCGCGACCGACTGCTCGCCCATGGCCCGGCGCGTCGCCTCATCGAGAAAGGGCGACGGCGCTTCCTCGATTACCTTCTGGTTGCGCCGCTGAATCGAGCATTCCCGCTCGTTGAGATAAAGCACATTGCCGTGGCTGTCGCCGATCAGCTGGATTTCGATGTGGCGCGGTTCGGTGACGAATTTCTCGATGAAGATGCGATCATCGCCAAAGGACGACGCCGCTTCCGACTTGGAGCGCTCAAAGCCCTCGCGCGCTTCGGCATCGGTCCAGGCAATGCGCATGCCCTTGCCGCCACCGCCCGCCGAAGCCTTGATCATCACGGGGTAGCCGATGGATTGGCTGATCGACACCGCCTCCTCGGCATCCTCGATCAGCCCCATATGCCCGGGCACGGTTGACACCCCTGCCTCGGCTGCGAGCTTCTTGGACGTGATCTTGTCACCCATCGCCTCGATCGCGCGGACTGGCGGGCCGACAAAGATGATGCCTGCGGCCTCGAGGGCCTCGGCAAAGCGCGGATTTTCCGACAAGAACCCATAGCCAGGATGCACCGCCTGCGCGCCCGTCTGCTGGCAGGCCGCGATGATCTTGTCGATCTGGAGATAAGAGTCCCGCGCCGGCGACGGCCCGATATGCACGGCCTCATCGGCCATCTGCACATGTAGGGCATCACGGTCCGCATCGGAATAAACCGCAACCGTCGCTATCCCCATGCGCTTGGCTGTTTTGATGACGCGGCAAGCAATCTCGCCCCGATTGGCGATGAGGAGTTTGGTGATGGTCATTGCTGGTCCTCATCAGAAGTCATGTGGGAGCTGTCCAGTGCACCGGCGCGGCTCCCTCCCCCACGCGGGGAGGGCTGGGGTGGGGGGCTGGATGGCAAGGTTTCGAGAAAAGAACTCAGGACCTGGAACACACCATCGGGATTGCTGGTCACCTCATCGTTGGTAAACCGCAGAACCGTAAAACCCCGGCCCCGTAGATAGTCATCGCGCACCGCGTCCTTTGCCTGCGCCCGGTCGGATCCATGGGTGTCGCCATCGATCTCCACGACCAAACCGGCTTTGAGGCAGGCGAAGTCAACATAGTAGCTGCCCAGCAATTGCTGGCGTCGAAATGGCCAGCCGGCCTGCCGCAGCGACCAGGTCAGTTGCCAAAAATCCTGCTCGGCATAAGTGGCGTTGCGCCGGAGCTTCCTTGCGAGATGCTTGGCCATCCATCCCCCCACCCCGTCCCTCCCCGCGAGGGGGAGGGAGCCGCGCCGGTGTTCCCCCCTCACAGCGGAATATTCCCATGCTTTTTCCGCGGCGCATGGCTTTGCTTGTGCCTCAATGTCGAAAACGCCCGGATCACCCGCCGCCGGGTGCCGTGGGGCATGATGACGTCGTCGATGAAGCCGCGTTCGGCGGCGACGAACGGGTTGGCGAAGCGCGCTTCGTAGTCCGCCGTGCGCTGGGCGATCTTGTTCTTGTCCCCCAGCTCCGAGCGATAAAGGATTTCCGTGGCGCCCTTGGCGCCCATCACCGCTATTTCCGCCGAGGGCCAGGCATAGTTCACATCGGCCTTGATGTGCTTGCTCGCCATCACGTCATAGGCCCCGCCATAGGCCTTGCGGGTGATGACGGTGACCAGCGGCACCGTGGCTTCGGCATAGGCGAAAAGGAGCTTGGCGCCATGCTTGATGATGCCGCCATATTCCTGCGCCACGCCCGGCAAGAAGCCGGGCACATCGACAAAGGTCAGCACGGGGATTTCAAAGCAGTCGCAAAAGCGGATGAACCGGGCGGCCTTCTTGCTGGCCGAAATATCGAGGCACCCCGCGAGCACCAGCGGCTGGTTGGCCACCACCCCCACCGGATGGCCATCGAGCCGGATAAAGCCGCAGAGGATATTGCCGGCGTGATCCTTGCCGATCTCGAGGAAATCGCCCTCATCGGCAACCTTCTCGATCACTTCGCGCATGTCATAGGGCTGGTTGGCGCTGTCTGGAATGATCGTATCGAGCGAAGGATCATCGCGGTTGAGCGGATCCTGGGTCGGGCGGCGCGGCGGCTTCTGCCCGGCCGCGAGCGGCAGAAAGCGGAAGAGGCGTCGCACTTCGAGCAGGGTTTCGATGTCGTTCTCGAAGGCCGCATCGGCCACCGAGGAAATCCTGGTATGGGTGGAAGCGCCGCCCAGTTCCTCTTGGGTCACGCTTTCATTGGTGACGGTCTTGACCACGTCGGGGCCGGTCACGAACATATAGCTGGTGTCCTTGACCATATAGATGAAGTCGGTCATCGCCGGGGAATAGACCGCTCCGCCCGCGCAGGGCCCCATGATCACCGAGATCTGGGGAATGGCGCCCGAAGCCTGCACATTGCGCCAGAACACATCGGCATAACCGCCCAGCGAAGCCACGCCTTCCTGGATGCGGGCGCCGCCGCTGTCGTTGAGCC
Organism: Devosia sp. Z6_126; assembly: GCF_058133495.1. NCBI lineage: Bacteria > Pseudomonadati > Pseudomonadota > Alphaproteobacteria > Hyphomicrobiales > Devosiaceae > Devosia > Devosia sp. Z6_126. The sequence continues at coordinate 791,457 of NZ_JBYUNO010000002.1, forward strand.
CGATTACCGGCGCGCCATTCTGCATCGCCAGATCCATGATCTTGCAGATCTTTTCGGCATGGGTTTCCGACAGGGAGCCGCCAAAGACGGTGAAATCCTGGGAAAACACATAAACGAGGCGCCCCTCGATCGTGCCCCAGCCCGTCACCACACCATCGCCGGGGATCACCGTTTCACCGATGCCGAATTCGGTCGCGCGATGGGTGACGAACATGTCGTATTCTTCGAAACTGCCGGGATCGAGCAGCACATCGAGCCGTTCGCGCGCCGTCAGCTTGCCCTTGCCGTGCTGGGTGTCGATGCGCTTTTGCCCGCCTCCCAGTCTGGCTCCGGCCCGCTTGTGTTCAAGTTCGGCAATAACGGCTTTCATGGCTTACTCGGCTGCTTGAGTGCGCGGCGCTGCGGCAGTGCCGTAGGGCAGATTGCGGCCACCATAGCGCCTCACGCGCAGATTGGCTTGCTCGGCGTGACCCACAAAACCTTCCAGCATGGACAAGCGCGAGCCATATTCGCCGATGGCTGCCGAGGCCTCGTCCGTGGTGACCTCCTGCCAGGTGCAGGTCTTGAGGAACTTGCCCACCCATAGCCCTCCGGTGTAGCGCGCCGCCTTCTGGGTCGGCAGGGTGTGGTTGGTGCCGATCACCTTGTCGCCATAGGCGACATTGGTGCGCGGGCCCAGGAACAAGGCGCCATAATTGCTCATATGGTCGCGGAACCAGAGGTCACGATCGGTCATCACCTGAACGTGCTCGGAGGCGATGCGGTCGGCCTCGGCCAACATCTCCTCGTAGCTATCGCAAACGATTACCTCGCCGAAATCCTCCCAGGCCTGCCGGGCCACCGGGCCGGTGGGCAGGATGCCCAGCAGGCGCTCGATCTCGCGCATCGTCTCGTGGGCAAGTGCCAGCGAATTGGTCAACAGGATCGCCGGCGAGGTCGGACCATGCTCGGCCTGGCCCAAGAGGTCAGTGGCGCAGATTTCGCCATCCACCGTGTCGTCGGCGATGACCAGGGTTTCGGTCGGTCCGGCAAACAGATCGATCCCCACGCGGCCATAAAGCTGGCGCTTGGCTTCAGCGACAAAGGCATTGCCGGGGCCGACCAGCATGTCGACGGGATCGATGCTTTGCGTGCCGATGGCCATGGCGCCGATCGCCTGGATGCCGCCCAGCACATAGATTTCGTCGGCACCGGCCATGTGCTGGGCGGCAACGATCGCCGGGGCGGGCTTGCCGTTGAAGGGCGGCGCACAGGTGATGACGCGCGCGCAGCCTGCCACCTTGGCCGTTATCACCGACATATGCGCGGAAGCCAGCAGCGGATATTTGCCGCCCGGCACATAGCAGCCCACCGCGTTGATGGGCACATGCCGATGCCCCAGCGTCACGCCCGGCAGGGTTTCCACTTCGAGATCTTGCAGGGTCGCGCGCTGCTTTTGGGCGAAGTTGCGCACCTGGGTTTGAGCAAATTCGATGTCGTGCAGGTCCTGCGGCGTCAGCTGGGCGAGGCAGGCGTCGATCTCGGCCGGGGTCAGGCGGAAATCGGGCCGATCCCAGTTGTCGAAGCGCGCCGACAGTTCCCGCACGGCAGCATCGCCGCGCTGTTCAATATCGGCCAGGATGGTTTCGACCGTGCTGCGCACCTGCCGATCGGCGGCGGCGCGCTCCTCGAGGTTTTTTCCGCGCTTGAGCCATTGGGGCATGGTGCATCCTTGTGGAGGGAGAAAGGGAATAAGCGGGCTGGCGCTCAGTAGCGCTCGGACGGGTCGACCAGACCTTCGAGCTCCTGCCCGCGCATGAACCGCTCCAGATTGGCGATGAAGAACGCCGTGGTGCGGCGATTACTCTCGGGCGAGCTGCCCGAAATGTGCGGAGACAGGCGCACCCGGGGATGGGTGTAGAGCCAGTGGCCTTCCGGTGGCGGCTCGGGATCGGTGACATCGAGGGTGGCGCAGGCCAGCGGCCCATCGAGCGCGGCGCGCAGCGCCTCGGTGTCGATCACCGCGCCCCGGCCGATATTGATGAGATGGGCGCCGGACTTGAGCGCGGCAAAGGCGTCTGCATCGAGCATGCCGCGGGTTTGCGGCGTCAGCGGCGCGCAAAGGGCAATATGGTCAGCGCGGCCAAGGAGATCTGGAAGCGAAACGATCTCGACACCGTCCATGCCGCTGGGGCCGGGCGAGCGGCGGGTCGCCAGCACCGTCATGCCAAAAGGCAGCGCACGCTCGGCAACGGCCCGGCCGATCTCGCCAAAGCCGATGATCCCGAGCGTGCTGCCATGCAACTCGCCGAGCTGGTGGTGCCGCCAGACACTGCGCGCATCGGTCCAGATCTCGGGAGTGCGCTTGGCGACGCTCAGCATGGCGGCCAGCACATATTCCGAGATCGGCACAGCCGAAGTGCCCCGGCTCACCGTCACCTTTGGCACGGCAAACACCCAGGCCGGGTATTTGTCGATGCCGGTGGAGCGCAGATGCACCCAGCGCAAATTGAACGGCCAGCCGGCGGGCTCAGGCATGTCGGGATGGAGGCCTACCGCGGCGCTGTCCTGGCTGACCAGCAGCACGTCAGCCCTAGGCGGCACCTGCCAAGCGGTGTGCGGCGTCGGCTCGAGGGCGTCAAAGCGCACGCCTTGGGGCAGTTCGGCGGCCACCGAAACGGCCAGCCGCTCGCCGTATTGGTGGGCGATAACCAGGGTCATCGATCAGCGGTTCCGCACCAGAACGCGGCCCTTGACCTGGCCGGCGAGGATCCGCCCGGCCGCATCGGGCAGCCCGTCAAGCCCGATCTCCTCGACCATGGCCCCATACGCGGCCAGATCCAGCGTTTGGGCGATGCGGGACCAGGCCGCGATGCGCGCCTCATAGGGCTGCATGACGCTGTCGATGCCCAGCAACGAGACTGCACGCAGGATGAAGGGCAGCACATTGGTGTTGAGCTCGATGCCGGCCGCATTGCCGATCGCGGCAACCGCGCCACCATATTTGACCTGCTTGAGCAGCTTGCCGAGGATGGGGCCGCCGACATTGTCGATGGCCGCTGCCCAACGCGCCGATTCCAGCGGTTTGTCGGGCTGGGCGAGGAATTCGTCGCGCGCCAGGATGCTGGCAGCGCCCAGCGCCTTGAGGCTGTCGCCATGCTCGGGCCGGCCCGACAGCGCCACGGCGGTGTAGCCCAACTTACCCAGCAGCGACAGCGCCACGGTCCCCACGCCACCGGCCGCGCCGGTGACCAGAACTTCGCCGGCGTCCGGCTTTAGCCCCGCCGCTTCCAGCCGGTTGATGGCGAGCATGGCGGTGAGCCCGGCCGTGCCCACGATCATGGCGTCGCGCGTCGTCAGTCCTTTGGGTAGCGGCACCAGCCAATCGGCATTGACGCGGGCGCGCTGGGCATAGCCGCCCCAATGGGCTTCGCCCACGCGCCAGCCGGTCAGCACCACGGGGTCGCCCGCCTTGTAGCGGCTGTCTTCGCTGTCGCGCACGGTACCGGCAAAATCGATACCCGCGACATGGGGATAGTTGCGCACCAGCCCCCCTGCCCCGGTCAGGCACAGCCCGTCCTTGTAGTTGAGCCCGGCCCAATCGACATCCACAGTGACATTGCCTTGGGGCAAGCGATCGTCGGTGAGCGTCTGGAGCGCCGAGGAAACCTTCCCATCAGCGCTGCGGTCAGTGACGAGGGCCTGAAAACTCATGAAAACATCCTTGTTGTTCGGTGCGCATCGTCAAGGAATTTCGGCCTGAGCTCCTGCGCCAGACAGGATAGGTCAGGATTGCTGCAGACAACGACTATAGCCTTGCGTCAGCAGCAGGCCAGCGGGGCGGCGTATTTTATTGTCCACTCACCATCGGGCATTAGACCGGTGGCTCCAAGGCCGTAACACCCGCCTCCATTGGTCGGCAGCGGCCTGTGCCGTGGCGGCCGCATCAACCCTGCCGGGGTGTGTAACGGTATGGCAACGGGACGCCAGGCAAAGACCTTGGCAGCATGCCGGTGGGGGTAATTTGCCTTGGTTTTGACCGAACCATCTGAGATGCTGGGTGAGCCAGGCTTGCAGTAAGGAGTTTTCGTTTGGGACGCGTGATCAGCTTTGCGGTTTGCAGCTTGCTTGTGGGGGCTTTGGCGATGCCGGCTCTTGCCCAGGAAGTGGAGGTTCCCGCTCTCGACAAGAACGGCAATGTGTTCCTGTTCGGTGGCGTTTATTCCAGCGAATCGGTCGGCGAAACCTTCAACTTCATCGCCACCGATTATCAGGACGCCTATATGCTGGGCGCCGGCTATCAGCACTTCTTCCTTGGGCAGGAAAACGGCTTCCGCCTCGGACTCGAGGGCGGCGCGGCCGTGCGCAAGGGCCCCGATTTTGCCGGCGAAGTGTGGGCAGGCGTCGTGGCGCGCTCGGACGGGTTCATCAACACCGACAAGATCAAGATCTCGGCCAGCATCACCGGCGGGCTGTCCCTGATCACCAATCCGCTCGATGTCGAAGTGGTGCGCGAGCTAAAGCGCGATGGCGACAGCACGTTCCTGTTCTACATGGCCCCGGAGCTCAGCATCTCCACCCACGACAATCCGGATATGGAATTTTTCTGGCGCCTGCAGCACCGCTCGGGCGGCTGGAATACGCTTGGGCATATGGGCGAAGGCGCCAATGCCAATACGTTAGGCGTGCGCTGGTCCTTCTAGGCGCGCCGTCAGTGCCGACCAAATGGGGAGAGCGCCCGGCGCCCTCCCCTTTTCTTTGCCCCTTCGCTCAGGCGCCGCCGGCAATCGCCGTGCGCGGCAGATCCGACAAGATCTCCGCCACGCCATTGCGGATGATGACGATCTCTTCGAGCCGCAGCCCGAACCGGCCCTGCAGATAGATTCCGGGCTCGATGGAAAACACCATCCCCTTTTCCAGCACCGTGTCGGAGGTTGCGGTGATGTAGGGCGTTTCGTGGATGTCGATCCCCAGCCCATGCCCAGTGCGGTGCAGGAAATTGGGGCCGTAGCCAGCCGCGGTGATCACATCGCGGGCCGCCTTGTCGACCTCCCGCGCCAGGACGCCCGGCGTGGCCGCGGCAATCGCCGCCTCCACCGCCCGGTCGAGCACGGCATGGATCTCGTCAAACCCGTCGGGCGCCGTCCCGAGGTAACCCACTCGCGTCATGTCTGAGGGATAGCCGCCGATGCGGGCGCCGGTATCGATCAGCACCGCATCGCCCGCCTTGAACTGGGTGTCGCCGGTGTGGTGATGAGGGAAAGCGCCATTGGGGCCAAAGCAGATGCTGGTGAATTCGCGCGCCGCGCCATGGTCCTTGTAGAACTGCCCGATCACATCGGCCACTTCGCGCTCGGTGATCCCGGGCCGCAGCGCGGCAAAGCCCGCGAGCATGGCGGCGTCGTTGAGCACGGCGCTGGCTTTGAGCGCGGCATATTCCGCCTCGTCCTTGCGCGAGCGCAGATAGCTTACCGTATCGCCGGTGAAGCGGCGCTGGGCGCCCGGCAGCGCATCGAGCACCAGCAGCGCGAAATCGGCGCGCATGGTTTCATCGAGCACGACCGAAGCGCCGCTGCGCGGCACGCCCGTCGCCGCCAGCAGCTGCTGCAGTGCAGCGTCGGGGCCTTCCGCATCGGCCCAAGGGAAGAACGGCAGCTCGGTATGCTGGCGGGCGCTGTCGACATTGAGAGCCGGCATCAGAAAGCCAGCAAAGCTCTGGCTGACCATCAGCAGCACCGGGCGCTCGTCGCCATGGGGCGACAGATCGGCCAGATACAGCATGTGGCTGGAGGGGCCGATCACCACAAGATCGGTGCCGGTCGCAGCCATCCGCTCGCGCAGCCTGGCCATACGGGTGGAAAGAACGGGATTCATCGAGGGCGATACTCGTTTGCGGGAGAAACCTGGCTCCAAAAGGAGCGCGATGGGAATGGCTACTACACCGCTGCGCGCGTGGCCACCACCCGTCACGTCCTGGCTAGCGGCCGCGCTGGTCACCTCATCGCCACCCCAATGTTGTGATTTTCCAATGGCATAGAAAAAACGAGGCTGGGCGGCGGTTCCCGGGTTGTCAACACTCTCGCCCGGCAAACTTTCTCGATTTCCCAAGAAACCGGCCGAAACCACCAGCCACCCTCTGCGTTGTCGGGCGCAATGTTCAAGGGTCGGGTTCTTGCTGGTTTACTACAAAAGGCACGTCATCGTGGTTCTAGCAGACAAGATCCTGACAGCAGAAGTGACCGAACAGGCCACCCGCGCCTTGCTGCCCACCAAGGTTTCCGCTTCCTATGAAGAAGGGCTCGACCTCGTGGTCGAGCGTGCCAAGGCGCTGGTTGATCTTTACACCTCGCCCGCGCCGCGCTGAGGTGCTCCAGGTAAAGCGGCGCGACCTTTGCGGCGCGGGGGCGTTCTCCCACCTCACCACTCCGGAGGTCCGCATGACGAGCGTTGCTTATCTGCCCATCAACGAGCCCAAGCCCGTCGCCCCAGATCTCTGGATCGTCGATAGTGGCCCCATGCATCTGGCCGGCATGCCCATTCCCCTGCGCATGACGGTGATCCGGCTTGGCAATGGGGAGCTGGTGCTCCATTCACCCACCCAGTTCAGCTTTGAGCTGCGCGCCCGGCTGGAGACAATCGGCCGCATTGGGCATCTGGTGGCGCCAAACACCGTGCATTGGTCATTCATGAAGGAATGGCAGGAGCATTATCCCGGCGTCGTTTCCTGGGGTGCCCCGACCCTCAAAGAGCGGCCGGCGGTGCAAAAGGCCGATCTAAAGCTCGATCGGGTTCTGGAAGACGGGGCGCCTGGCGAATGGAACGGCGAGATTGAAGTGGTGGTGGTGCGCGGCGGCGCGATTGCGGAAGCCGCCCTGTTCCACCGCGCCTCGCACAGCCTGGTGCTCACCGATCTGGTGGTCAATGTGGAGCCCGAAAAGCTGCCCCCGTTGATGAAGATCGGCGCCAAGCTGGTGGGTTCGGCCGCGCCCGACGGCAAGGCGCCGGTTTATGCGCGTGCCGCCTTCAAGGCCGGTGGTGCGGCGGCATCGGCGGCCGCGGCGCGGCTGGTCGCGCTGGATCCGGAACGGGTGATCTTTGCCCATGGCCGCTGGTTCGAGCAGAACGGCAAGCAGCAATTGCAGCAATCGTTGCGCTGGCTGCTGCCCGCCTGACGCCTAAGCGCATGATGGTGCGGTCGGCGCCCACGGGCCAGCGCCGTCGCGCAAGGCCCTTCCGCCCGAAGATGCCGGCTTCCGCCTGCTGCCCCGCGGGGGAAGTTGCTAGGATAGAGCCTAGGCTGCGCTCCACGAAATACACGTGGTCCACCGGCTGGTCGGGCTCGGCTAGAACCGCGCGCAGCGGTAGTTGAACCGGCTCGAGCATGGGGCGCAATCACCGCAAACTCGGCGACCGGAAGCAGGGCGAGCAGACGGTTGAGGATGGTGGACTGCTGCAGTTTCATTGGCTCTCATCCTGGGTCAAGAGCAAACGACGTCTCTCAACCATTCACGCGGACTGACAGACGAAGGGTTATCCCCTCCACCCCATCCGCCGCCCCTTCCCGTTGCGTACGCCAGCAGACAGTGGACGGCCCCTGCCGGGTGTTGACAGCCAGTGCCGCAAGGAGGGAATTGGGAGGGTCAAACAAGCCGGAGGAGCAAGGCATGAACCAGATCGATTTGCGCGAACGCGTGGCTGTGGTGACGGGCGGGGCGCAAGGGTTGGGCTTTGCCATTGCCCAGCGGCTGGTCGCCTCGGGCGCCCGCGTGTGGTTGTGGGACATGAACAGCGAACTGCTGGAAGCGGCGCGCACCGCATTGGGCGGCGCCACCTCCACCATCACCCTCAACATCACCGACTACGACGCCGTGGCCGCTGCCGTCGCCCAGGTCGAGCGGGACGCTGGCAGCCTTGATATTGTCGTGCATTCCGCCGGCATTGCCGGCAAGAACGCCCCGCTCGACGAATACGAGCTCGATGAATGGCGCCGGGTGATCGATATCGATCTCAACGGGGCCTTCCACGTCAATCGCGCGGTGCTGCCGGGCATGAAGGCGCGCAATTACGGGCGCATCGTCAACATCGCCTCCATCGCCGGCAAGGAAGGCAATCCCAATGCCGCCGCCTATGCCGCTGCCAAGGCTGGTGTCATCGGCATGACCAAGGCCGTGGGCAAGGAAGTGGCCAAATACAATATCGCAGTTAATGCCATCACCCCCGCAACGGCCAAAACCCGCATCCTCGATGAACTCAAGCCCGAGTTCATCGATTACATGCTCAGCCGCATTCCGCGCGGCCGGTTCCTCGAGGTCGAGGAAGCCGCCAATATGGTGGCCTGGCTGGTGTCGGCGGAAAACAGTTTCACCACGGCGGCGGTGTTTGATCTGTCGGGTGGCCGCGCAACTTACTGAGCCACTCTCAAATCCGGAGGCAAGGAATGGCACAGGCGATGGCGGCAACCGAAGGCAGGAACCTGGGTGGGCGCCTCGGCTGGGCCGGCTTTGCCATCGGCTTCGGGCTCGGCGGGTTCTTTGACGGCATCCTGCTGCATCAGGTGCTGCAATGGCACCATCTGCTGAGCGGGCTCAAACAGGCCCGCCAGGACCTGCGCGTGTTGGTGATGACCGACGGGCTGTTCCACCTGCTCATGTATATCGTGACCGCCATTGGCCTATGGCTGCTGTGGCGCTCGCGCCAGGCCTTTGCCGAACCGGGCGCCGACCGGCTGCTGCTTGCCATGGCCCTCCTCGGCTTTGGCACCTGGCATATCATCGATGCCGTCCTCTCCCATTGGCTCTTGGGCATTCACCGCATCCGCATGGATGTGGACAATCCCCTGTTCTGGGACCTGCTCTGGCTCGCGCTCTTCGGCATCATTCCCTTTGTCGCCGGCCTGTTTCTGCGTCGCCGTCCCACCGGCGGGCGCCGGGTGATGAGCTCGCCCCTGGCCCTGGTTCTCGCCGTCGTCGTCGCCGCTCCCCTCGCCGCCCTTCCGGCGCCGGGTCAGGACAGCGTCATGGTAATGTTCCGCCCCGGCGTTACTCCCGGAGAGGCGCTCACCGCCATCCAGCAATCAGGCGCCCGGCTCCTTTGGAGCGATCCTAACAACCAGCTCTGGGCCGTCGACCTCTCCCAGGGCGGCAACACCACCGCCCTCTACCAAAACGGCGCGCTCCTCGTCAGCAACTCCATCCTGCCCCTGGGGTGCCTGGACTGGTTCCGGGTTTAGGCGGGCAATTGCACAGATAGAGGTGCTCATGCCGGGGGTGGGGGCCCATCAGTGATCACCAGAAACACCCCCTCCCCAGCCCTCCCCTCAAGGGGGAGGGAGGCTAGACTGCCGACATTGAGACTGAAGAACAAAAGAGTTCAGGGCTGCAAACACACACCGGCCCCTTCACAAACGCGAACCGTCCCCTCCCCCTTGAGGGGAGGGCTAGGGTGGGGGTGCAGGCGTCGGGGCGCGAGTGGAGTTTTGTGTGGAGCGCCCCCGATTTCGAGGGCTTAAGCAACCACCCACCTCGTGGACGGGCCTGAACCCCCACCCCATCCCTCCCCTCAAGGGGGAGGGTGTGCATCGGGGCACTCGGTCTGGGTACCACCCCCGCGCTTTAAGGCTGTTCCACAAGAACAATCCTCCTGGCTCATGCCTCCCCTCCCCCTTGAGGGGAGGGGCCGGGGGTGGGGGTCCATCAGTGACCCACCGCACCACCCCACCCCGTCACTGAGACTACGAAACCGGGGCACGCCCCTCAAACCCGCTATTGAACCCGCGTAAATCCTCATAAAGCCGCCGGTACTGCCCCAGGCGCGCAGCATGGTAATCCGCCATCCCCCGATCCGGCTCGAACACCCGGTCGAACCGCACCAGCCGACGCACGACTTCGGCGAGCGGCGTGCTCGCGTCCTGCGATTGCCCCGCCAGAATCGCGGCGCCCAGCGCTGCCGATTCGGGCGCCACGCAGCGGCGCAGGGGCGTTTCCAGCACATCGGCACGGATTTGGCACCAAAGGTCCGATTGGGCGCCGCCCCCGCCAATATTGATGACCTCGGGCTCCACGGCGCTCGATTGGCGCAGCGCATCAAAAGCCAGCCGCACCGCATAGGCCACACCTTCAAGCACGCCGCGCGCCATTTCGGGCGCACCTGCACTCGGATCGAGCCGGGCAAAGACGCCCCGGGTTTGCCCGTCCCAAAGCGGCGCCCGTTCCCCCTGCAGATGCGGCAAAAACAGCGGCACCGTTCCCTTCGCACTTTCTGCCAGCGCCGCGGTCTCGGCCGGGCTGCGCCCCAGCACTCCGGCAAACCACCCCAGCGCCGCGCCGCCCATTTGCGTGGGCGCGGCATGCATGACGATCCCCTCATAGGGCGGAAACAGGATCACCCCGGGGGTAGGCACCACGGTTGCGGACACGATCCCGGCAATCTCGCTGGTGCCACTTTGATACATCGCATCGCCATTGCCCACGACCCCGACGCCGAACATGCCGCCCCAGGCATCCATGGCGCCCACGACCACCGGGGTGCCCGCACAGGGCAGCCCGGCCCGCACCCGTCCGGCTACGGTGGTAAAGCTCGCCAGCGGCGGCAGCTTGGCAGCGGCGCCGGGCACGAGATCGAGCAGATCAGCGACATAGCCCTGCTCATTGACCATGCCCACGGCCGAAACGGGATCGCTCACCACGGCTCCAGTCAGCTGCAGCACGCAGAAATCCTTGGGCAGCAGCACATGCGCTGTCCGGGCATAAAGCGCGGGATCGACGCGCCGGACATAGGCCATGCGTGACAGAGCATGGCTGGCATCGATCGGCACCGGGCCGCCAAACCAGGCGAGCTTCTGCTCTGGCGTTACCTGCGCCTCGAGCGCGGCCGCATCGGGGGCGGTGCGCGTATCCTGCCAGGTGATCGCGGGCAGGAGCGGCTCTCCTGCGCCATCGACGAAGACGTGGGTGTTGACCTGGCTGCAGATGCCGATCGCCTGCAACCCGCTCAAATCATGTTCGGCGGCAAAGCGCTCGAGCGCGGCAAGCACGCCGGCCATCCAGTCGCGCGGGTCCTGCTCGGCATGGCCTGGTTGCGGGCGGTGGGTCGGGTGCGCCTGCGAAAACGCCGCCAGCCGCTCGCCCCCTTGCCCGATCAGCACGGCCTTGGTGGCGGTTGTCCCCACATCCACGCCGATAAGTGTGCTTTTCGCCACGCGCCGGTCCTCAAAACTCTAGCCGATCTCTGGGCTCTCCCATATGGTGCCGGCGAGAAAAAGGAAACACGCGCGGGCCCTTGCGGCCCGCCGCATTGGGGGACACCAGCACATGACCATTACCCGGGCCACGACGCGGCGCCTGCTCGCCGGCACTGTTTTGCTTGCCGCCAGCCTTGGCGCGGGCGCTGCCCTCGCCCAATCCAAGATCGCGGTGATCACCCCCTATCTCGCCCAGCCCGGCACGCAGTTCTATGTGGAAGCCTTTGAGGCGGCCGCAGAAGGCAAGGATTGGGACGTCAATGTGATCGACACCGCCGGCGACGTCGCGGCCGTGATCAGCCGCATGGAAGACATGGTCAACCAGAACGTTGATGCCATCGTGCTCAATGTCGATCCGACCCAGGTGACTGCGGGCCTGCGCGCCGCCGAGGATGCCGGCATTCCGGTGATCGGCATGGATGCGGGCTCCGATCCGCTGCTCGTCACCAATGTCACGAGCAATGGCTACGCCATGGCCGCCGAAACCGCCGCCTATGTCGCTGACCGGATCGATGGCGAGGGCAACATCGTCATGTTCGTCTTTGAAGCCTTCCCGCCGGTCCAGGTGCGCGGCGTCGTGGCCGATGCGGTGTTCGGCAACTTCCCCGATATCACCGTGCTCGATCGCGTCACCCCCGATGTGTCCGATGGCGGCATTGCCGATTCGCGCGCCAAGATGGAAGCGATCCTTGCCGCCAATCCCGAGCCGGGCAGCATCAAGGCGGTCTGGGCCGCCTGGGACCAGCCGGCGCTGGGCGCGCTGCAGGCCATCGAGGCGGCCGGGCGCGAGGGTGAAGGCATTGTCGTGACCGGCATCGACGCCAATCCCCAGGCGCGCGACGCCATCCGCGCCGGCGGCAATTTTGAAGCCACCGTCGCCCAGGATTTTGCCGGCATCGGCACCGCCGCCGCGGACGCCGTCGAGCGCGTGCTGGCGGGCGAAGAGATTGTCCAGGGCGTCATCTATGTGCCCTCCAAGCTCATCACCTCGGCCAATGTGGGCGAGGAATAAACGCTGAGCCATCCCCTGCCCGGCGACCCAGCGCCGCCGGTTCCCTCCTCCCTGCCCCTGTTGCGGTTGCGCGGCGTCGCCAAGGCCTATGGCGGCGTGCCCGCCCTGCGCGGCGTCGATCTCGATCTCGGCGCCGGGGAAATCCATGCGCTGATGGGCGAGAACGGGGCGGGCAAATCCACCCTGATCAAGATCCTCGCCGGCGTCGTTGCCCCCGACACCGCAGAGATCCTGCTCGACGGCGCGTCGATCCGCATCGGCAGCCCGCGTGAAGCCTATCGGCTGGGCTTTCGGTTCATCCACCAGGAATTCAATGTCGTGCCGGCGCTGTCGGTGGCGGAAAACATCTTTCTGGGGCGCCCCTATCCGCGCCGCGCCGGTGCCTTTGTAGATTGGCGGCGCCTCAACCAGGCCGCAAGCGAAACCCTCGCGCTCCTCGGCATCACCCATCTCGATCCCGCCACCCCGCTCGGGCGCCTCTCGCTGGGCGACCAGATGCTGGTGCGCATCTCCGCCGCCTTCATCGGCGAGGCCAACGCGCCCGCCCGCCTTTATGTGCTCGACGAGCCTACCGCCGCCCTTAGCCGGGGCGAATCCGAGCGCCTCTTCACCGTGCTGCGCCAGCTGCGCGCCCGGGGCGCTGCCGTGCTGTACGTTTCCCACCGGCTCGATGAGGTCATGGCCATCTGCGACATGGCCACGGTGATCCGCGATGGGCGCAGCATCGATACCGGCCGCATTGCCGATATCACCCATGACGATCTCGTTTCCCTGATGATCGGCCGCCGCGTCGAAGAGGCCTATCCGCCGCGCACCACCGCCCCGGGGGAAGCCGTGGTGCTCGCCGCCGAGGCGCTCACCCCGCGCGGCGGCAAGCCGCTGAGCTTTGCGGTCCATGCCGGGGAAGTGCTGGGGATCGCGGGCATCGCCAATGCCGGCCAGCGCGAATTGCTGCGCACCCTGTTTGGCGATCTTGCGGCGAGTGGCGGCACCATGCGCCTCGATGGCGCCCCTTATCGCCCCCGCAGTCCCGCCGACGCCTGGCGCGCCGGGGTCAGCTATATCCCGCGCGAGCGGCGCTCCGAAGGCCTCGTCCTCAGCCGCCCCATTTTCGAGAACACCACCCTGCCCCATCTGGCCGACCATAGCCGCTGGGGCACTTTCCTCACCCCGCGCCACGAAATGGCGCTGGCCGCCCAGCAAGGGGAACTTGTGCGCCTCAAAGCCGCCGGGCCCCGGCAGCGGGCGCAGGAGCTCAGCGGCGGCAACCAGCAGAAGGTCATTTTTGCCAAGGCGCTGGTGGGCAATCCGCGCCTCCTGCTGCTTGACGAGCCCACCCGCGGTGTCGATGTCGGCGCCAAGTTCGACATCTATGCCATCATTCGCGCCATGACCGCCCGTGGCATGGGCGTGGTGCTGGTCTCCTCCGACCTGCCCGAGCTTTTGGGCATGGCCGACCGCATCGCCGTGATGCGCGAGGGCGCCATCAGCGACATCCTCCCCGCCTCAGCGCTCGACGAGGAAAAGCTGCTCAATCTCTGCTACGGCCGCGCCACAGGATAATTCGATGCTCACCCTCCTTCGCCGCTATGGCACCCTCCTTGGCTTCGCGCTGATCCTCGTCACCTTCTGGGTCCTGCTGCCGGACACCTTCATGTCTGCCCGCAACTGGCTCAACATCAGCCAGCAGATGAGCATGCTGATCGTGGTCGCCGCCGGCATGACTGTTGTCATGGTGATGGGCGATTTCGACCTCAGCGTCGGCTCGATGGCGAGCCTCGCCGGCATTGTGGTCGCCATTCTGTTCACCTTTGGCGTGCCGATCTGGGCCGCCGTGGGCATTGGCCTCCTCGTCGGCGTCGTGGGTGGGGCGATCAACGGCGCGCTGATCGCCTATGTCGGCATCCTCCCCTTTGTCGCGACCCTTGCCACCCTCACCATGCTGTCGGGCGCCGCTTTCGTCGTCAGCGGCGGCAAGACCATTTCGGGCCGCGCGATCCCTACCGAGTTCGGCGATTTCGCCCGCGGCGGCCTGCCGCTGGGTGAATGGGGCGGCGTTGCCATCGCCATCCCGAACCTTACGCTCCTCGCCATTGCCGTGGCCGCGCTGGCCTGGGTCCTCCTCGAGCAGACCACTTTTGGCCGCCGGCTGTACGCCATGGGCGGCAATATGGAGGCGGCCCATCTCAGCGGCGTGGCCGTGCGCAAGCTCAAGCTCATCGCCTTTGCCCTCACTGGGGGCTCGGCGGCCCTCGCCGGCATCATGTATGCCAGCCGCGTCGCTTCCGCCAACCCGACCCAGGGCAGCGGGCTTATGCTCAACGCCATTGCCGCGGTGTTTCTGGGCTCCACCCTTTCGGAGCACGGCGAGCCGCGCCTGCTCTACACCATCGTCGGCGTGCTGATCCTCGGTATCCTAGACAACGGTCTCACCCAGCTCAGCGTCGATAGCTATGTGCGGCAGATCCTTGTCGGTGGCATTATTCTCCTCGCCGTTTCAGCCAGTTCGCTTAGCCGCCGCGTGCGACGCTGAACTCGCGCGCGGCCCGCGACACGCAAAAGTCCTTGCTGGCGCTGCCCGGAGGCTTTACGCGCAAGCTACAAACCTTGAATTTGACGGAGTCTGCATGAGCAAGCGCATTTTGGTCACGGGTGGCGCCGGGTTCATCGGCTCGCATCTTTGCGCAAAACTGCTCGACGAAGGCAATGAAGTGCTGTGCGTCGACAATCTCTTTACCGGCCGGCGCCGCAACATCGAAGCCCTGCTCGACAACAAGCGCTTCGAGTTCATGCGCCACGACGTGACCTTCCCGCTTTATGTGGAAGTGGACCAGATCTACAACCTGGCCTGTCCCGCTTCGCCGGTGCACTACCAGTTCGATCCAGTGCAGACCACCAAGACCAGCGTCATGGGCGCCATCAACATGCTCGGGCTCGCCAAGCGCCTGCGGGTGCCGGTGCTGCAGGCCTCCACCTCGGAAGTCTATGGCGATCCGGAAGTGCATCCCCAGCACGAAGGCTATTGGGGTCATGTAAACCCGATCGGCCCGCGCTCCTGCTATGACGAAGGCAAGCGCTGCGCCGAAACCCTGTTCTTTGATTATCACCGCCAGCACGATGTGCAGATCAAGGTGATCCGCATCTTCAACACCTATGGCCCCAACATGCACCCGGCCGATGGTCGCGTCGTGTCCAATTTCATCGTCCAGGCGCTGCAGGGCAAGCCGATCACCGTTTACGGGACCGGCAACCAGACCCGCTCGTTCTGCTATGTCAGCGATCTCGTTGAAGCCATGCACCGCATGATGAATACGGGACCGGAGGTCACCGGCCCGATCAATACCGGCAATCCGGTGGAGTTCACCATTGGCCAACTGGCCGAGCTTGTGGTGGAGCTGACCAATTCAGGCTCCAAGGTCGTGTACACCGATCTGCCGGTGGATGACCCCAAGCAGCGCAAGCCCGATATCAGCAAGGCACGCGACGTGCTGGGCTGGGAGCCGAATGTGGCGCTGCGCGAGGGTCTGGAAAAGACCATCGCGTTTTTCCGCGACACCATCGAGCAGCAGCCACTGGCCGCCGAATAGGCCCGTGCGGGCGCCCTTAGGGGCGCCCGACACTCGCATAGCGGAAGCCGGCCGCTTCCACTTCCTTGCCGCGATACACATTGCGCAGGTCCACAAGGGTATGGGCGTTCATCGTCCCCTTGAGCCGCTCGAGATCGAGCGAGCGGAACTCGCTCCACTCCGTCACCAGCACCAGGCAATCGGCGCCGTCTGCCGCGTCATAGGCATCCCGCGCATAATGGATGTCGGGCATCATCGCCTTGGCCGCTTCCATGCCCTCGGGGTCATAGGCGCGGATCTTGGCGCCCGCATCGAGCAGTGACTGCACGATGGAGAGCGATGGCGCGTCGCGCATGTCGTCGGTATTGGGCTTGAAGGTCAGGCCCAGCACTGCCACAGTCTTGCCGCGCACTTCCCCACCCATCGCCGCGATCACCTTGCGCCCCATGGCGCGCTTGCGCCCGTCATTGATGGCGATAGTGGTTTCCACCAGCCGCAAGGGCGCCTCGTGGTCCTGGCCGGACTTGGCGAGGGCCGACGTGTCCTTGGGAAAGCACGAGCCACCATAGCCCGGTCCGGCATGGAGAAACTTGGTGCCGATCCGGTTGTCGAGCCCCATGCCGCGCGCGACGTCCTGCACATTGGCGCCGACCTTTTCGCAGAGATCGGCCATCTCGTTGATGAAGGTGATCTTCATCGCCAGAAACGCATTGGCGGCGTATTTGATCAGCTCGGAGGTGCGCCGACCCGTGAACATCAGCGGCCCCTGGTTGAGGTAAAGCGGGCGATAAACCTCGGTCATCGGCTCGCGGGCCCGCTCGTCCTCGATGCCGATGACGATGCGGTCGGGCAGCTTGAAATCATGGATCGCCGCCCCTTCACGCAAGAACTCGGGGTTGGACACCACCACGACATCCGCATTTGGATTGGTCTCGCGGATAATGCGCTCGACCTCGTCGCCCGTACCCACCGGCACGGTGGATTTGGTGACAACGACGGTAAAGCCCGTCACCGCCTGGGCGATGGAAGCGGCTGCGGCATAGACATAGGAGAGGTCGGCATGACCGTCGCCATTGCGCGCCGGCGTTCCCACCGCAATGAACACCACATCCGCATCCCTGACCGCTTCGGCGAGGTCCGTCGTAAACAGCAGGCGCCCGGCGGCGGCATTATCCACCACCAACTGGTCGAGACCGGGTTCGAAAATCGGGATTTCCCCGCGCTTGAGCGCTTCGATCTTGGTTTCGTTCAGATCAACGCAGGTCACCGTATGGCCAAAATCGGCAAAGCACGCGCCGCTGACCAACCCCACATAACCGGTTCCCACAACAGCAATATGCATCAACAATCCCCACGCAACAGTGAGGGATCACTTAGCAGAGCCAGAGTACCGGTAGAAGTGTCGCTGTTTGCGGGCGGGCTATGCCGTAGTTTCGCCGTTTGGGCGGGAACCGAATGGGACCCCCGTCGGGCTAAAAGAACAGCTGCAGCACGGCCCAAAAGCCAATGATGCAAAGCGCCAGCACGATCCAGCTCAGGGCCACAAAGCCAAGTACGATCCAGCCTCGCGCAATGGGCAACCGCTCTCGTTTGCTCAGGGCTTGCGTCGTCATGCCCGGTTCTCCGGCCGTTTCGGACGGCGGCTTGGCTAGGGCATGAGGATCCGGCTTAATCATTAAACTTGCGTTAACCCCCGCTGCGGCTGACTTGGTGCAGGTGCTGAGAACAAAGTGCCCATTGGGCATGGCCTCGGCGTGCGCGCCACCAAAACCCGGCTGAAACGGTTGGCTAAACAGTGCCGGTCCGAGAAGCGCGCGCGGCTTGTTTCGTTACTTAGGTAATTCTATCAAGATACGCGAAGACCCGCAACATTGCCGCCCCGGGCTGACCGGCACGATTGGGCTCAAGCCGGATCGACATAATAGCCGCCATAATGGGCCTCATAGCGCGAGCGCGGCACCTCCTCTCCGTTGAGCACGACCAGTACGGGCGCACCGGGCCGCACCGCTTCATCGAGCGCGGCGAGCCCCTTCTTGGCATCAGTCTGTGGCGTGCTCGCCCAGCGCACCACAAAGATCGCCGCCGTGGCAAAGCGCGCCAGATAAAGCCCGTCCACCACCGGGGCGAGCGGGGGCGAATCGATCACCACGACCTCGAAGGACTCCGCTGCCGCCTCGATTAACCGCCGGAAGCCGCCCCCCGCTACCAGCTGGTCCGTCGGAATATCGCTGCGCCGGGCGCCCATCAGCACGGTTAATTCAGTGTGCGGGTCTTTGCGGATCAGCGAAGCAATGCTGAGGCTTTCACTCTTGTCAGCCAGGAAGTCGAGCAATCCCTCGGATGGCTCCAAGTCAAGCGCCTTGTGGATACTGGGCTTTCTCAGATCCCCGTCAATCAAGAGGGTCAAGCGCCCCGCCAGCGCATAGGAGCGCGCCAGCGCTAGGGCGGCAATGGTCTTGCCTTCGTCGGGCAGCGTGGAGGTTACCACCACAATCTCGCTGGTGCCGGGTTTGGTGTTGCCGGCGAACTGGTCGATCGAGCCCTGGATGCGGCGCACCGCTTCCGAGAACGCCGACAAGGGCGCATGGACCAGTGCATCGGCCGGCGCCGTGATGCCCCGGCGCCCCGGCTTGTGCATTGGGAGTGCAGCCGCCACGCGGTGGCGCAGCACCGCCTCGGCTTGCTGCTCGGAGGTGAAGCCGCCAAGAAAATTCTCGTAAAGAAAGGCGCAGCCGACGCCGAGCCCCAGCCCCGCAAATGCCGCAAGAAACAAAGTTGTCCCCGGGTTGGGAAAGCTGGGGCGGGTCGGCTCAAGTGCGGGCGACACGATACGGCTATCGGCGACCTGCAGCGACGCCTGTGCATCCAAATCCTGGACGCGCGCCAGCAGCATTTCATATTGGCGTCGTGCCAGTGCCGCCCCTTGCTGGAGTTCATACATGCCCGTGACCACGTCGGCGGGCAATTGGGTGCCTAGCACATTCTGGCGCATCTGCTGGCGCAGCACCTGTTCGCGGCCCTCGGCCCGGGTCATCTGGGTGCGCAGTGTGCCAAGCGCTGCGGTCGCGGTTTGCTGCAGGCGGCCTTCCACCTCATCGAGTTGCGAGCGCATTTGCGGGAAGGCGGGTGACTCCGGCGCCGTCGTGGCGAGCGAGGCGCTGATCTCCACCCTTTCGCGCTCCAGATCGCGCAACGCATCCGAGCCCAGCAGCTCCGCGCTGCCCTGCCAATCGGCCAAAGCTACCTGCCGGGACAGCTGATCCGCCAGGCCCGCTTGCTGGCTCCGCTCCGCCTGCAATTGGTCGATCTGCGCACGCAACTGTGCAATTGTGCTTCCCGCGCCCTCGGCATCGATCCGGATAAGGTTGTCGTCAATGAACTGGTCGAACGCACCCTCACTGGTAAGGATGGCAGCCCGCCCCTGGTTGATGCGCTCCTGCAGCACGTCGCGCGACACAAGCGTGCTGTCGATCTTGCCGCGCACCTGCTGCTCGATATAGGCCTCGGCCACCGCATTGGCGAGTTGCGCCGCGGCGGCGGGATCGCTCGAGCGCGCCTCGACGGCAATGAGATAGGTCAGGCCCCGCCGCTCCGCACTCACCGCCGCGCGCAGCGTGTTGAGCACCTCGCCTTGCGCCTCGCGGCCCTCCGGGGCGAGCGGTCCCAGGCGCAGAAAGGCCATGATGCTGTCCCGCAGCCCCGGCCCTGGCGCAAATTGCGGGTCGGCGAGCAGGTTCTCGTCCTCGATCACCTGCAGCAGCACCCGGTCGGAGCGCACCAGCTCCACTTCGCTTTCCACCCGCGCATTGTCGCTGCCGGCCGTGGCCGACTGATTTTGCGGGTTCAGCAGATCCTTGCTCGCCGGATCCACCTGTACCAGCGCGCTCGCGGTATAAACCGGCTGCAACAAGAGGCTCACCAGCACCGCCCCACCCGCAACGAGGGCTGCGATCAGGAGGATCAGCCGCATTTGCCGCCGCAGCAGCCCCACAATGGCGCGCACATCGATGGGAGCGTCCTCGGCCGGCACTCCCTGGCTGAACATGGTCATGCGCGCTTCCCCCAGCGGCGCGCCTTGCCCCACGCGCCCGTGCCGGACGCACGGCTCCAGCACCACCCCATAGTGTCCTACGGGTTTAGACTTACAAGCCTTTTCTGCGCCTCCGGCGCGGCAATCTAAGCAGATTGTTGTAGGGGGGCGCGCGCCTTCGCTCCTCCTGGTTAGCGCGGCTCAATTGACCCCACTCGGTGGCCCGTACAGCCTTGCTGCAGGCGGGGGCGCTGGGGACCAAAGACCATGAAGGGCATCATTCTGGCGGGCGGCAGCGGCACGCGGCTTTATCCGGTGACCCAGGCCGTTTCCAAGCAGCTGATGCCCGTCTACGACAAACCGATGATCTATTATCCGCTGGCCACCCTGATGCTGGCGGGCATCCGCGATATCTTGCTCATCACCACCCCCGATGACCAGGCCAGCTTCCAGCGCTTGCTCGGCGATGGTGCGCAGTGGGGTCTCTCCCTCCACTATGCCGTGCAACCCCAGCCCAATGGTCTCGCCGAAGCCTTTGTGATCGGTGCGCAGTTCTTGGCCGGCGGCCCTTCGGCCCTCGTGTTGGGCGACAACGTGTTCTACGGCCACGGCCTGCCCGAATTGCTGCGCTCCGCGGTGTCGCGGCCAACTGGCGCTACCGTCTTTGCCTATCATGTGGCCGATCCCGAGCGTTACGGTGTGGTGGAATTCGATGGCGCCATGCAGGCCCTCTCGATCGAGGAAAAGCCGCGCCTGCCCAAGTCCAACTGGGCGGTCACCGGGCTCTATTTCTACGACAGCCAAGTGGTCGACATTGCCGCCAATCTGTCGCCCTCCCCGCGCGGCGAGCTCGAGATCACCGATGTCAACCGCGCCTATCTCGAGCGCGGCCAGCTCGCGGTCGAGTTGATGGGGCGCGGCTATGCATGGCTGGATACCGGCACCCCCGATAGCCTCCTCGATGCCTCCCAATTCGTCGGCACGCTGGAAAAGCGCCAGGGCGTCAAGATTTCCTGCCCCGAGGAAGTGGCCTTTCGCATGGGCTATATCGATCACTGCGCCCTGCAGCGCCGCGCCGAAGCCTTAGGGAAAAGCGATTATGGGCGGTACCTGTTCAAGATCCTGGCCGAAGCGTGCTGAGGCCCGGCTCTATGCAGATCCAGAGCCTCGCCATCCCAGACGTCAAGATCATCACGCCCGTGCGCCATGCCGATGAGCGGGGCTTTTTCTGCGAAGTCTACAACCAGGCCGCCCTCCTCGCCCACGGCATCGATATTCCCTTCGTGCAGGACAACCACTCCCTCTCGGTGCCCCAGGGCACGGTGCGGGGCCTGCATTTCCAGACGCCGCCCTTTGCCCAGGCCAAGCTGGTGCGGGTGCTGCGCGGCGCCATCATCGATGTGGCCGTGGATCTGCGGCGTGCCTCCCCCACTTTCGGCCAGCATGTGAGCGCTGTTCTCACCGCTTCCGAGGGCAACCAGATCCTCGTGCCCATCGGCTTTGCCCATGGCTTTGCCACGCTCGAGCCTGATACCGAAATCCTCTACAAGGTCAGCGCGCCCTATTCGCGCGAGCATGACAAGGGCTTGTTGTGGAACGATCCCGCCCTCAACATCCCCTGGCCGGTCGCGCCCGAAGCGGCGGTGCTGTCGGCCAAGGATCGGGCGCAACCGACCCTGTCGCAAATCGGCAATCCGTTCTAGGGCGCCGCGGGCGCGAAGGAGGCAAGACCATGCGGGTTCTGGTAACGGGAGGAGCGGGCTTTATCGGCTCGGCCGTGGTGCGCCATCTGGTGCTCGAGCGCGGATATGAGGTGCTCAATGTCGACAAGCTCACCTATGCCGGCAATCTGAGCTCCTTGCGTGCCGTCGAGAACCATCCCGGCTATCGCCTCCTGCGCGCCGATATTGCCGACCGCGCCGCCATGGCCGAGGCCTTCACCAGCTTTGCGCCCCAGCGTGTCATGCACCTGGCCGCCGAAACCCATGTCGATCGCTCCATCACCGGAGCCGCCGATTTCATGCAGACCAATGTCATGGGCAGTTTCGCGCTGCTGGAAGCGGCGCGGGCACACTGGTCGGCGCTCGAGGGCGAAGACAGAGAAAAATTCCGCTTCCTCCATGTCTCGACCGACGAGGTTTATGGCTCGCTCGGGCCTGAGGGCCTGTTCAGCGAAACCACGCCCTATGATCCCTCCTCCCCCTATTCGGCGTCGAAAGCCGCTTCCGATCACCTCGCCCACGCCTGGCATCGCACCTATGGCCTGCCGGTCGTCGTTTCCAACTGCTCCAACAATTACGGCCCGTTCCACTTCCCCGAAAAACTCATTCCCTTGACCATCCTCAAGGCGCTGCGCGGCGAACCCCTCCCGGTCTATGGCAAGGGCGAGAATGTGCGCGATTGGCTTTATGTGGAGGACCATGCCCGCGCCCTCGACCTCATCGCCGAGCATGGCCGCCCCGGCCAGACCTATAATGTCGGCGGGCGCAATGAGCGGCGCAATATCGATGTCGTCACACGCATCTGCGTGGTGCTCGACACGCTGCGCCCCGAAACCGCACCCCATGGCGAGTTGATCCAGTTCGTCGAGGATCGTCCCGGCCACGACCAGCGCTATGCCATTGATGCCACCAAACTCGAAACCGAACTGGGTTGGCGGGCAGAGGAAACCTTCGACACCGGGATCGAAAAAACCGTGCGCTGGTATCTCGACAACAGCTGGTGGTGGCAGCCCCTCGAAAACCGCTATGCCGGCCAACGCCTGGGCGTCATCGCCGGCGGCAAGGCCTGAGCCATGCGCCTGCTTGTTACCGGCAGCAAAGGCCAGCTGGTCACGGCCCTGCTCGAGCGCGGCGCCGCCGCCGGGGTCGAGATTATCCCCGTCGGGCGTCCTCAGCTCGACCTCGCCGACCCCACCACCATCGCGCCCGCGATCGCCGCGGCAAAACCCGATGCCATCATCTCGGCCGCGGCCTATACCGCGGTTGACAAGGCGCAAAGCGAGCGCGAGCTGGCCTTTGCCGTTAATGCCATCGGGCCAGGTGCTGTTGCCGGAGCCGCTGCGCAGCTGAACCTGCCGGTGATCCATATCTCCACCGACTACGTCTTCAACGGCGCCGCATCCCGGCCCTATCGGGAAACCGACCTTACCGCGCCGCTCGGCATTTATGGTGCTTCCAAGCTGGCCGGCGAACACGCCGTGGCCGCCGCCACCCCCAACCACGCCATCTTGCGCACCGCTTGGGTGTATTCCCCTTTTAGCGCCAATTTCCTCAAGACCATGCTTCGCCTTGCCGCCGAGCGCCCCGAAATCAATGTTGTCGCCGATCAGCTGGGCAACCCTACCGCCGCTCTCGATCTGGCTGATGCCATTCTCCAGGTCGTGGGCAACCTCGTCGCCAGCCCTGATGAGGCGCTGCGCGGTATCTTTCATTGCGCCGGCACGGGCGATGCCAGCTGGGCCGATTTCGCGACCGAAATCATGGTTATCTCGGAAGGCCTGGGCGGCCCCGCCGCCACCATCCACCCCATCCCCACCAGCGCCTATCCGACCCCTGCCCCGCGTCCCGCCAATTCGCGTCTCGATTGCAGCAAGCTGCGCGCGACGCACGGCGTTGTCATGCCCCCCTGGCAGCAATCCACCCAGCACACCGTTGAGCGGCTCCTTCGTGCCTGAACCATGCCCGCTCATCCCGCCATTGTTGCAGCGCGGCGCCACCGCGATCCCAATCCGCGCTCCGCATCAAATGGGGACAAGTTTCTACAGCTGGCGCCCGGGGGAGGCACAACCGGCCACGGCCGCGCACCCATTGTTCAGGCCCAGTGCGCCGCTCGCCCGGCGGCCGAAATTCCATGCCGCGCCGGAATGGCAAACCAGGGCTTGGTGCTGCTCCGCCAACTTGACAGCCCCGCGGGGCAGGTCTTGATGCGGGCACGAACCTGCATTGCGACCACCAGCCACTGCCCCACTCCTGCCCCCTTGAGGGATCAACGATTGCGCCATGACTGAACCCAGCCTTGATGCCCTGCTCGATCTTGCCCTGGCCGCCGGGCGCGAGATCATGGCCGTTTATGGCGACGGCCCGATTGCGGTTGCCGGTAAGCCCGATGGCACGCCCGTCACCGAAGCGGACAAGCGCGCCGAAGCCGTGATCCTCGCCGGGCTCAAGCGTCTGGCGCCTTCCATCCCCGTAGTCGCGGAGGAAGAAGCCTCTGCTGGTCGCATTCCCCCCACGGGCGAGAAGTTCTTTCTGGTCGATCCGCTGGATGGCACCAGGGAGTTCATCGCCCGAAATGGCGAGTTCACCGTCAATATCGCCCTGATCGAACGAGGCATCCCGGTCCTGGGCGTGGTGTTCGCACCCGCGCTCGGGCTCATTTACGGCGGCGCCCATGCCGAGGCGATCGCCGGAACGGTGGTTGATTTCACCATCGCCGAGCGCCACCCCATCCGGGTGCGCCCGGCCAGTGGTCCCGCCATTGCCGTGGCCAGTCGCTCGCATGCGACACCCGAAACCGACCGATGGCTGGCCGGCCATGATGTGGCCTCCTATGTCACCCGCGGCTCATCGCTCAAGTTCTGCATGCTGGCGGCCGGCGAAGCCGATATCTATCCTCGCTTCGGGCGCACCATGGAATGGGACACTGCAGCGGGTGACGCCGTGCTGCGCGCCGCGGGCGGCATCGTCACCCGCCCCGATGGCAGCCCTTTTTTGTACAACAAGCGCAATCAGGCCGATGACGTCGATTTCGCCAATTGCCCTTTCATCGCCTTTGGCGATCCCAAACTTGTTGCCCGATCGGCCCTGGCCCCTTTGGGCCAGTGATCGGCGCCACCCCCCCCCCCGGAGCTTTTACGTGTCCGACCCCAAAGTGACCCATCTCAAGCGGCTCGAAGACGAGTCCATCCACATCATGCGCGAGGTGGTGGCCGAGTTCGCCAACCCGGTAATGCTGTATTCGATCGGCAAGGACTCCTCGGTCATGCTGCATTTGGCGCAGAAGGCCTTCTTTCCGTCCCCGCCCCCCTTCCCGCTCCTTCATGTCGATACGACCTGGAAGTTCCGCGAAATGATCCGCTTTCGCGACGAAGCGGCCGCGCGCGCCGGCATGAAGCTCATCGTCCACACCAATCAGGATGGCCTCGCCCAGGGGATCACCCCGTTCACTCACGGCTCCTCGCAATATACCGGGGTGATGAAGACCGATGCGCTCAAGCAGGCGCTGACGCTGCACAAATTTGACGCGGCCTTTGGCGGCGCCCGCCGCGACGAAGAGAAAAGCCGCGCCAAGGAGCGCATCTTCTCCTTTCGCACCGACAACCACGGCTGGGATCCCAAGAACCAGCGCCCCGAGCTCTGGAACCTCTTTAATGCCCGGATCAAGCCGGGTGAATCGATCCGGGTATTTCCGCTCTCGAATTGGACCGAGCTCGACATCTGGCAATACATCCTCAAGGAAGCCATCCCCATCGTGCCGCTCTATTTCGCCGCCGAGCGCCCGGTGGTGGAGCGCGGCGGCCAATGGATCATGGTCGATGACGAGCGCCTGCCGCTCAGCGCCGGCGAACAGCCCCAGCTCAAACGCGTCCGCTTTCGCACCCTTGGCTGCTATCCTCTGACCGCCGCCATGGAATCCGACGCCACCACTCTCCCCGAAATCGTCGAGGAAATGCTGGTCGCGCGCACCTCGGAGCGCTCCGGCCGGCTGATCGACCATGACGAGTCCGGCTCGATGGAAAAAAAGAAGCGCGAGGGCTATTTCTGATGAACGAACTTGCAGCCCCCGGCAGCGATTTCGCGCAATACCTCACCCGCCACGAGGAAAAGGACCTGCTGCGCTTTTTGACCTGCGGCAGCGTCGATGACGGCAAGTCGACCCTGATCGGGCGGCTGCTCTTTGATACCAAGCTCCTGATGGAAGACCAGCTCGCTACTCTCGAGCGCGACTCGCGCAAGCACGGCACCGTGGGCGAGGACATCGACTTCGCCCTCCTCGTCGACGGGCTCGAAGCCGAGCGCGAACAGGGCATCACCATCGATGTGGCCTACCGGTTCTTCGCCACCGACAAGCGCAAGTTCATTGTCGCCGACACCCCCGGCCACGAGCAATATACCCGCAACATGGCGACCGGCGCGTCCACCGCCGATCTGGCCGTGATCCTCATCGATGCGCGCAAGGGCGTTCTCACCCAAACCCGCCGGCATTCCTTCATCGCCTCGCTGCTGGGCATCCGCAACATCGTGCTGGCCGTCAACAAGATCGATCTGGTCGATTACTCACAGGACGTCTTCGACCGCATCGTCGCCGACTATCAGAGCTTCGCGGCCGGGCTCAATTTTGCCGCCATAACGCCCATTCCCCTGTCCGCCCGCTTTGGGGACAATGTCATGGCCCGCAGCGCCAATCTGGGCTGGTACACCGGCCCTACACTGGTGGAGCATCTGGAAAGCTTACCGGTGGGTACGGCTGCGGCAGACGCACCTTTCCGCATGCCGGTGCAATGGGTCAACCGGCCCAATCTCAACTTCCGCGGTTTCGCCGGCACGATCTGTTCAGGTACCGTTCATCAAAATGGCGAGATTGTGGTTTGCGGCAGTGGCCGCACCTCGCGCATCCGCTCCATCGTTACTGCCGACGGCGAGCTGGCCAGTGCATCTGCCGGCGCAGCCGTCACCCTCACCCTTGAAGACGAGGTCGACATCTCCCGCGGCGACGTGCTGGCAGATGCCACGCAACGCCCTGAAATCTCTGATCAATTTGCCGCCCACGTCATCTGGATGAGTGACGAGCAACTCAATCCCGGCCGCTCCTACTGGATCAAAATCGGCACCCGCACGGTCAGCGCCAGCTTCACCGAGATCAAGCACAAGACAGACGTCAACAACTTCAGCAAGTTAGCCGCCAAAACCCTTGAGCTCAACGAAGTGGGCCTCGTCAATCTCTCGACCCAGGAACCCGTCGCCTTCGAGCCCTACGCCCTCAACAAAACCATGGGCGGCTTCATCGTCATCGACCGGCTATCCAACCTGACGGTCGGCGCGGGGATGATCGAATTCGGCCTGCGCCGCGCCACCAATATCTATTGGCAAGCCCTTGACGTATCAAAGGAACTCCGCGCTTCCGCCAAGGGCCAAAAGCCGGTGGTACTGTGGTTCACCGGCCTCTCGGGCGCCGGCAAATCCACCATCGCCAACCTCGTCGAGAAGCGCCTCGCCTCCCTGGGCAAGCACACCTACCTGCTCGACGGCGACAATGTCCGCCACGGCCTCAACCGCGATCTTGGCTTCACCGAAGCCGACCGGGTGGAAAACATCCGCCGCGTCGCCGAAACCGCCAAACTCATGGTCGACGCCGGCCTCGTCGTCCTCGCCTCCTTCATCTCCCCCTTCCGCGCCGAGCGCAACATGGCCCGCGAAGCGCTCGAGCCGGGCGAGTTCATCGAGATCTTTGTCGACACCCCGCTGGAAGTGGCAGAAAAGCGTGATCCCAAAGGCCTTTATGGCCGCGCCCGCGCCGGCCTGATCAAGAACTTCACCGGCATCGACAGCCCCTATGAAGCGCCGGAGCACCCCGAACTGGTCCTCGCCGGCGGCACGCGCGATCCCAGCGACCTCGCCGAAGAA
Source organism: Devosia sp. Z6_126 (assembly GCF_058133495.1). Classification (NCBI taxonomy): domain Bacteria; kingdom Pseudomonadati; phylum Pseudomonadota; class Alphaproteobacteria; order Hyphomicrobiales; family Devosiaceae; genus Devosia; species Devosia sp. Z6_126. The sequence goes on from NZ_JBYUNO010000002.1 coordinate 818,908, forward strand.
GTGGTCGCCCATCTGCAGGCGAAGGGCTATCTCGATTAAAAAAGAATAATGGGGGCGAACCACTCGGACCTGCCCTCTTCGCATTCCAGCTAAGTCCTTGTTACATCAAGGCGCGGTCGAGATGGGTATAGCCGCCATCGACGAACAGCCACTGCCCCGTCGTGTGGCTTGCCCGCGGCGACAAGAGGAACACCACCGTATCGGCGATCTCCTCGGCGGTGGTCATGCGCTTGCCCAGGGGAATGCGCTCGGTGATCTCCTTGAGCCGCGCCTCGGGATCGGCCGCCGACTGGATCCAGTTGGCATACATGGGCGTCATCACCTCGGCGGGGATCACGGCATTGACCCGGATGCCGTCATTGCGCAGCGATGCCGCCCATTCGCGCGTGAGGGAAAGCTGCGCCCCCTTGGCCGCGGTATAACCGCTATTGTTGCCCTGCCCGGTCAGCGCGGTCTTGGAGGAAATGTTGACGATCGCGCCCTTGGTCTGGCGCAGCGCATCAAGGCAATGATGGGCCAGCGTATAGTAGTGCGTAAGGTTCTTTTCGAGCGAAGCCCGGAAGGCGTTGGGCCCTGCTTCAAGCCCCACGCCATCATTGAGCCCGGCATTGTTGACCAAGCCGTCGATGCGGCCATAGCTCTTGAGCGTTTCGGCAACGGCGGCCGCGCAGGCCGCATCGTCGCTCAGCTCGAACTTGATCAGCCGCGATCGGGGCGAGAGCGCGAGCAGATGATCGCGAAAGTCCTCGGCAAGCTCGCTGCGCGCGAAGATCACGGGAATGGCCCCTTCGGCGGCAAGGCCGAGGGTGATAGCCCCCCCAATGCCGGCGCCGCCGCCGGTGACGATGAAGACCTTGTCTTTGAGCTGCAGATCCATGCTCAGTTCCTGAACTGATAGGTTTGAAGGGAAGCGGGCTTCATCTCGATGGAAAAACCCGGTGCCGTGGGCGGCATATAGGCGGCGTTCTCGATCACGCAGGGATCGAGGAAATGCTCATGCAGATGATCGACATATTCGATCACCCGCCCCTCCTTGGTGCCCGACACGACGAGATAATCGATCATGGACAGGTGCTGCACATATTCGCAAAGGCCCACACCCCCGGCATGCGGCCACACCGGCAGATCGTATTTGGCTGCCATCAGCAGGACGGCCAGAACCTCATTGAGCCCGCCAATGCGGCAGGCATCGATCTGGACGATGTCGATGGCGCCGTCCTTGATGAACTGCTTGAACATGATGCGGTTCTGGCACATCTCGCCGGTCGCCACCTTGACCGGGAAGACCCCCTCGCGAATCGCCTTGTGCCCTGAAACATCATCGGGGCTGGTGGGCTCCTCAATGAAATAGGGCTTGAAGCGTGAGAGGGCATTGACCCACTCGATGGCTTCGCCGACTTCCCACACCTGGTTGGCATCGATCATCAGGAAGCGGTCAGGTCCCATTATCGAGCGCACGATTTCGAGGCGGCGGATATCGTCGTCACGATCGCGCCCGACCTTCATCTTGATGTGGTTGAAGCCTTGCTCCACCGCTTCGGTCGCGAGGCGCGTCAGCTTTTCGTTGGAATAACCCAGCCAGCCGGCGCTGGTGGTGTAGCACTGATAGCCCTCGGCCCGCAGGGTCGCCATGCGCTCGGCCTTGCCCGCTTCCGCCTTGCGGAAGATCGCGAGGGCCTCCTCGGGCGTGACGGCATCGGTGAGATACCGGAAGTCGATGATCGAGACGAGCTCTTCGGGGCTCATCTCCCCCACCAGCTGCCAGACCGGTTTGCCGGCCTCCTTGGCGAGCAGGTCCCAGACGGCGTTGACCACCGCGCCGGTCGCCAGATGCATGGCGCCCTTATCGGGGCCGATCCAGCGCAATTGGCTGTCGCCGGTCACATGCCGCCAGAAGCGGCCGGGATTTTCGCGGATCCAGTCGAGCTCCAGCCCCATGATCCGTGAACGCAGGGCCTCGATGGCGGCGCAGACAACTTCATTGCCCCGCCCGATGGTGAAGGTCAGGCCATGGCCGGCCAGCTCTGGGGCGTCGGTTTCGAGGATCACATAGGCGGCCGAGTAATCGGGATCGGGGTTCATCGCGTCCGAGCCGTCCAGTTGCTCGGAGGTTGGGAAGCGCAGGTCGAGCACCTGCAGATTGACTATCTTGGTCACGAAAAACTCCGAAGGAAGGCGCTTGGCCGAAGATCCATGCCGGAGGCGAAGCGCCCCCGGCAGGTAGGTGCAGGGTCTTGGCCCCTAGTTGTAGAGCACCGCCGCGATCTCGGGATCGTTCATGTTGCTGGCGTCATAGAAGAAGAAGCCGGTGTCGATCACGTCGGGCAGTTCGCCGCCATCGAGCGCCGTCACCGCCGCCTTGACGGTTTCATAGCCGATGCCCACCGGGTTCTGGGTGATGGCGCCGGCCATCAGCCCGCTTTCAACCATCCCCTTCTGGGCCGCACCTGAGTCAAAGCCGATCACCACGACCTGGCTGCCCAATTCCTGCTTGCCATTGGCAACACCGATCGCCGAGCCTTCATTGGTGCCGAAGATGCCCTTGAGGTCCGGATTGGCGAGGAGGATCGACTTGGTGATCTCGGTCGATTGCAGCTGGTCGCCGCCGCCATACTGAACCGACACGATCTCGATATCCGGGTAGGCTTCGGCAATGCGGTTGACGAAGCCATCGCGCCGATCAATGCCGGTGCGGCTGGTCTGGTCATGGGCGACAACGGCGATCTTGCCAGAACCGCCGATCAGTTCGGCCATCTTGTCAGCTGCGAGAGCTGCGGCCGCGACGTTGTCGGTGGTTGCGGTGGTCAGCGGGATGTCGCTGTCGACACCCGAGTCAAAGGCGATCACCGGGATGCCGGCATCCTTGGCCTGCTGCAGCAGTGGCGTTGCCGCCTGGCTGTCGAGCGCCGCAAAGCCGATCGCAGCGGGATTGCGCGACAGGGCGGCTGCCAGCATGTCGATCTGACGATCGACCTGGGTTTCATTGTCCGGGCCTTCGAAGGTCACGGTCACGCCCAATTCTGCACCGGCCTTGTCGGCGCCGGCCTTCACGGCCTGCCAAAACTGGTGCTGGAACCCCTTCGAAATGAGCGCGATTTCGCGCGTTTCCTGCGCAAAGCTGGCACCGCCTGAAACCAAGAGAGCAAGGGCGCTGATTGCCCCAAGCAGGGTACGTCTGGTCGTCATGTTTTCCTCCCGAAGGGATCTGGTTATTTGCTGTAGCAAGAGGCGTTGCTCGCCTTCTTGGTGTTGGCGCCGGCGGCGCGATCGCTTGCTCGGCGCCTATAATTTGCGGCGCCGCAGGATATCGGCGTAAACGGCGAGAATGATGATGAGCCCGGTGACGACGGTCTGCCATTCCTGCGCGACCGAAAGGATACGGAGGCCGTTGGCGAGCACCGAGATGATCAGCGCGCCGATCAGGGTGCCCAGCACGGTGCCCCGCCCGCCGCTGAGCGAAGTGCCGCCAATCACGACGGCCGCAATGGCATCGAGCTCATAGCCCTGCCCAAGGGCGGGCTGGGCGGAGTTGAGGCGAGAGGCGATCAGGAGGCCGGCAATACCAACAACGCTGCCCGCCAGCGCATAAACCCCAATTTTCCAGCGATCGACATTGACGCCCGACAGGCGCACCGCCTCCTCGTTGGAGCCCAGCGCAAAGGTATAGCGCCCGAGCGCGGTCTTGCTGAGGACAAAGCTGATGACGATGGCGACAAGGAACAGGATCAGCACGCCATTGGGCACCGGCAGCGCCGGGATCACCGAGCCGATCAGCGAGCCCTGAGCGATCTGGGTGAAGCCGGGCGTGTTGTTGAAATAGATCGGCTTGGTGCCCGAGATCACCAGCGACAAACCCTTGAGGATCAGCATCATGCCCAGGGTCGCAATAAAGGGCGGCACTTTGAGCTTGGCGATGATCGTACCCGAGATCAGCCCGCTCGCGGTGCCCGCCAGAATGGCGCCGACCACCCCAATGGGCAGCGGCAGGCCAAGATTGGTGAGGAGCACACCGGCGATCACCGCGCAGAAAGTCATCAGCGTACCCACCGACAGATCGATGCCGCCGGTGATGATGACGATGGTGGCGGCAATGGCGAGCACGCCATTGACCGAAGTCGCCTGCAGGATCGCCAGCACATTGGCGGTTTGGAGGAAATTGGGTGAGGCAAGGCTGAACACGACGAGAAGCGCGATCAGACCGGAGAAAGCCAGCAGCTTGTGGTAGGCGCCCGATGAGCGGATGCCCGCAAGCAGGGCTGGCCGGTCGGCAGTGCCGCTTGTGCTCATGATGCAGCCTTTCGCTCGAGTTCATCTGCGCCTACGGCACTGGGCCGGAGCGTTGCCAAACGCATGATATCCTGCTGCGGGGCACCCGGGGGTAGAAAACCGGTCAGGCGCCCCTCGCACATCACCGCAATGCGGTGGCTGAGGCGCAGCACTTCGGGCAGTTCCGAGGAGATGACGATGATCGCACGCCCTTGCGCCGCGAGGGCATTGAGCAGCTTGTAGATCTCGGACTTGGCCCCGATGTCGATGCCGCGCGTTGGCTCGTCAAAGATCAGGATGGGGCAATCGCGCAGCAGCCATTTGGCAATGACCACCTTTTGCTGGTTGCCACCCGACAAGAGCCGCGCTTCCTGCGTGTCGCAGGGCGTCTTGATCGCGAGCTGCTTGATGAAACCCTGCGCCGTCTGGCGCATCGCGCCGTCCCGAAGCACGCCCGCAGCGCCCGTGAAGCGCTTCAAGGTCGCCAGCGCGATGTTGTTGCGCACGTCCATTCCCGTAGCGAGGCCGAAATGCTTGCGGTCTTCCGACAGGTAACCAATGCCGGCGCGCACCGCATCCTGGGGGGAGCGGATACGGACCGGCTTGCCTTCGACAAGGATCTCGCCCGCCTCGATCGGGTCGGCGCCGAAGATGGCGCGGGCCACCTCGGTGCGCCCGGCCCCCATCAGCCCGGCAAAGCCGAGGATCTCGCCCTTGCGCACGGAAAAGTTCACATCCCGGATTTCGCGGCCACGGGTAAGATTGCGCACTTCGAGCGCCACCGGCGCTGCCTGCGTATCGGGCACCACCGCGGTTTCGTTGCTGAGAGTACGGCCCACCATCATCTGGATGATGGTTTCGATCGGCGTTTCGGCGGCTGGAACCGTGCCGACATATTCGCCATCGCGCATCACGGTGACGCGGTCGGCAATGCGCTTGAGCTCGTCCATCTTGTGGGAGATGTAAACGATCCCCACCCCTTCAGCCTTCAGCCGCCCGATGATGGTGAAAAGCTCGTTGATCTCGGCGTCGTTCAGGGCGGCGGTCGGCTCGTCCATGATGAGAACGCGCGAGCGATAGGACAGCGCCTTGGCGATTTCCACCATCTGCTGCTTGGCGATGGTGAGGCTTTCCACCGGCACGCGCGGATCGAGCGCCAGGTTCATGGAGCGGAAAATGGCCTCGGCCTGCCGGTTGAGGGCGCTTTCATCGAGCAGCAGCCCCCGGCGCGGTTCGCGGCCAATAAAGATGTTCTGCGCCGCTGTGAGATCCCGCATCAGCGCCAGTTCCTGATGGATGATGCTGATGCCCAGCGCCTGCGCTTCCCGCGGACTGCCAATGCTGGCGGCCTGGCCATCGACGAGGATTATCCCTGCATCGGCGCTGTAAACGCCGGACAGGATTTTCATCAGCGTCGACTTGCCGGCGCCGTTTTCTCCCATCAGCGCATGCACTTCTCCCGATAGGAGTTCGAACTGGGCCCCCCTGAGCGCCCGTACGCCCGGGAACGACTTGTCGATCCCGGTCATGGCCACAAGGACGCTCACGCCTTAGCTCCCTCTGGCAAGCTATAGAACCGGGCGGCGTTGCCGCCGAGAACGGCCGCTTGTTCCGTTTGGGAAAGGTCGGCAAGCAGATGGTCGGTCACCTCGGTCCAGAACGCGAAAGGCGCCGCCAGCGTCAGCACTGGCCAATCCGAGCCCCAGAGCAGCCGGTCAGGGCCGAACCAGTCCAGCAGGCGGTCCAGCACGGGTTCGAGCGTTTGCACCGCCATCTCGACGGTGCTGCGTTGCTCGGGCGCCGTTTCGGTGAGGAGCCCCGAGAGCTTGCAGCAGATACGCGGGTCCTGCGCGAGTTCAGCCATGCCGTTACGCCACAGCGCGTGGCGAGGATCGTCTGCAGGGGCCGCGAGCGGCGGCTTGGCGGCATGGTCGATCACCACCGGCAGATCGGGGTAGCGGGCAGTGAATTGCCGCAGCGATGCGAGATTGCGCGGCAGGACCAGGGCATCGAAGGTCAGGCCATGCTCGAGCAGAGCCTCGATGGCGTCTGGACGCGGACGCGTCGCGATCCAGTCGGCCTCCTCGAGATCCTGCAGCATGGGGCGGACCCCCTTGAACAGGGGGAAAGTGGCCAGTTGCGCGATCGTTTCGGCAGCATCTTGCGCCGCCAGGTCTACCCAACCAACGACTCCGCCGGCGCCTGGATCGGCAGCGGCGACGTCCAGCAGGAAGCGGGTTTCAGCGACCGTAGGAGCCGCCTGAACCAGGATGCGCCTCTCGATGCCCGCCTTTTGCGCGAGCGGGTCGAGGTCCTGCGGGCCCCAATCACGATAAATGGGAGCTAGGGCGGCGCTGTCTGGCTGCAGCCAGCCATAATCGCCCCGCCCCAATTGCCAGAAGTGACAGTGGGAATCGATGCGCCCGGACATGATCTGAGCGGCCTAGATCGTTACGCCGCCGTCGACGACGACCGCCTGACCGGTGACGAAGCGCGATTCATCGGACAACAGGAACACCACCATGGGGGTAATGTCATCAACAGTGGCCAAGCGCCCCATGGGCTGGCGGGCGATGAAGTCCTTTTCGGCCTGCACCGGGTCGGCAGCGCTGGCGATGCGGCTGCGCAGCGAGGGCGTATCCACGGTCGCGGGGCACAGCGCATTGCAGCGCAGGTTCTGCTTAACGAAATCGGCGGCAATGCCCTTGGTCAGGCCGATCACTGCAGCCTTGGTGGTGCCGTAAAGGAAGCGGTTCGGGAAACCCTTCACCGAGGAGGCCATCGAGGCCATGTTGAGGATGGCGCCACCGCCGGTCTGCTTGCCGCGCTCCAGCATGCCCGGCAGGAATGCCTGGATGGTGTGGAACATGCTCTGCACATTGAGCGAGAAGCTGAATTCCCAGTCCTCGTCGGTGCAATCGAGCACGGTGCCGTTGTGAACATAGCCGGCGCAGTTGAAGAGGCCATCGAGCGGCGGCAGCTGAGCGGCCAGCGCCTTAATGGCCGCACCATCACGCATGTCGAGCACATGGGTGGTGATGGCCGCATTCTCGACTTCGAGGCTCGCGAGCCCTTCGGCATTGATGTCAACGGCGATCACTTCAGCGCCCTGCGCCGCGCAGGCCAGCGCACTGGCGCGCCCCATGCCCTGAGCCGCCGCCGAAATGAAGATCCGCTTGCCTTGCAGCCGCATATTGATTGCCCCCTCCAGTTCAATCTCGGACGCCGACGCGTCTCATATACAAATCATGTGTTCACAAATGAACCAAACCTGCAATAGAAAACAAGGGAGGGGAGCACGCCATGACCAAATCTGCTGCTGCGCTTGCGGATGAGCGCGAGGACCGTTATCGCGCCCCGGCGCTGGACAAGGGCCTCGATATTCTGGAGCTGCTCTCGGAGCAGGCGGGCGGCTTGACCCGCGGCGAGATCGTCAAGGCGATGGGCCGCAGCCCGGGCGAAATCTATCGCATGCTCGAGCGGCTCGTCGTGCGCGACTATGTCAGCCGCTCGGCTGAGGGCGATCGCTACGCGCTGACGATGAAGCTCTTTGTGCTTGCCCATCGCCATCCCCCCGTGCGGCGGCTGGTGGCTCGGGCCATGCCACTGATGGACGGCTTTGCCCGGGAGATCGGGCAATCCTGCCACCTCGTGGCGCCGGACGCCGATAGCGGGATTGTCGTGGCGCAGGCCAGTTGTCCGGGCAATTGGGAATTTGGCATCCGGGTAGGCACCCATCTCGACCTGCTGTCCACCGGGTCAGGACTGCTGCTGCTGGCGTTTCAGGACCCGCATACGCGCGAGGAACTGCTGGTGCGCTGGGGAGGCACTGACAAGCCGGCGCGGCTACTCGACAGCGAAAAGGTACTCGCGGCGTACAAGGCGCAGGGCTTCCGCGTCGGACAAAGCCAGCAGCTGGTGGGGGTGGAAGACATCAGCGTGCCTGTGCTGTCGCCGGACGGCTTTGCCATTGCCGCCCTCACCTGCCCGTTCCTGCAGCGGCTGGACGGCACAGCACCCAATGCCAGTGCCGCGCTCGCCAGCCTTAAGGCTTTGGGTGAGAAACTATCCCTCAGCTAAGACTTTCAGCTGTTGGGCAAGACTTCGTCAGGGCCAAGCACACCTTTGCGGATGGCAAAATCGGCATAGGGCCGGCGCTCCTGCGTCCAGATCACAGCGTAAGCCTGCTTGGCCCGCTCGTAAAACGCATAGCGTTCGATACCGATCATGCGGAACTCGGTGCCTTCCAGCAACTGCATGACCTCCGCCTGCACCGGCACGATCTCGTCGGGCGCGCCGACCACTTCCATCCGGGCGACAGCATCGGTGACATAAGTGTCGATCGGCATCACCGAAAGCACCGCCTGCACCGCCCGCACAATGCCGCAGTCCATGCGGATCGCCCGCCCGAAGACCGTATTGCGCGCCACCGAATCGGCCGGGAAGTTGGAATCGGCGATGATCAGGTCGTCGCCATGCCCCATCGCTCGTAGTGCCAGTAGCGCCTCGGGGCTCAGCAGTGGATCAATCCCTTTTAGCATTCTTGATGTCCTTGGTGGTTGCAGCGTCGCAGCATGCAGTCTGGCCCGGATCTTGGCGGACAACAATGCCACCCTTCGGAAGAAGGAAGGCATAACCATCCCACCAGGCATCGCGCGACAAAGGAACCGAGTTCAGGCTGGGCCGTTCTGTCTGCCGCGGGGCAAGAGCGCAGTTTTTACGGCGCGAACCAAGGTGCACGAATGGGGCACCGGAACAATTTGGAGTATAACAATGAAGAAGATTCTCTTGGCTTCGGTGGCTGTTATCGCAATGGGCGTGAGCCCGGCATTTGCCCAGATCCTCAAGAACAACACGGATGCTGGCGCAGCTGTTGGAGCGACCTCAGGCGGTGTTGCTGGCGCCGTTGCCGGTGGGCTGATCTTCGGGCCGATCGGAGCGATCATCGGCGGCTTTACGGGCGCCACAATCGGTGCGGAAGCCGGCGTCGAGGCCAGCGACATTGATTATGTCCGCCTCAACCCAACCGAGCCAGTGGTCATCGATGGCGACGTCGACGTTGGTTATGTGGTTCCAGAAACCGTCGTGATCGCTCCGGTCGAGGGCCGCGACAATCTCGGTTACTTCTACACCGAAGATCGCGTCTACTTCGTGGATCTGGGCAGCCGCTCCGTGATCTACTCGCCTGGTACGGTGGTTGCGGGCCAGTAAGCCCGTTTCAAGATCGGGAGCGGACCAGTCCGCTCCCCTTCCCGAAAGCCGCCCCCTCCTCCCGGGCGGCTTTCCTGTCTTTGGACCATATTGGAGGTCCACACGCGAACATGCGGGCCGTTTTGCCGCGGCCCCGGCGGATTGTGCTGCTGCGCACTTGGTGCCTACATACCGATCAGGCACCGCGCTCCGGCACCAGCTTCTTTCCCGAAAACGGGGGCGTTGGAGCTGGGCTGAAATAGAGTAGTTCGGCGTCTTGGCGGAGCGTTGTCATGACCTATGGCCTTACAGCAGAGCTCCTGGCGCGCATCCAATTCGCGTTCACGGTATCATTCCACTTCATCTTTCCCGCATTTTCCATCGGGCTGGCCAGCTTTCTTGCCGTCCTCAATGGTCTCTGGCTGTGGAAACGGGACCACGCCTATCTACGCCTGTTTGAATATTGGAAGACCATCTTTGCCGTAACCTTCGGCATGGGCGTGGTTTCAGGCATCGTGATGAGCTACCAGTTCGGCACAAACTGGTCCGTGTTCTCCGACCGCGCAGGCGCGGTTATTGGCCCCTTGATGGGCTATGAAGTGCTGACGGCGTTCTTCCTTGAAGCCGGTTTCCTCGGCATTGCTCTGTTTGGCCGTCAACGCGTGGGCGATACGCTCCACATGGTTGCAGTGTGTGCCGTGGCGTTGGGCACCCTGATCTCCGCTACCTGGATCACCTCAGCCAACAGCTGGATGCATACTCCGGCAGGCTACTCCGTCGCTGAGAACGGCATCTTCCTCCCCGAGGATTGGTGGGCGATCATCTTCAACCCCTCGTTCCCGTATCGTCTCACTCATACCGTGCTCGCCGCCTATCTCACCACCGCATTCACCGTCGGTGCCGTGGGGGCCTGGCATATGTTGCGGGACAGATCGAACCGTCAGGCACAGATCATGTTCTCCATGGCCATGTGGATGGCGGCCGTGGTCACCCCATTGCAAATTTTTGCTGGCGACCTGCAGGGGCTCAATACGCTCGAGTATCAGCCAGCGAAGATCGCCGCCATGGAAGGGCATTATGAGACCCATACCGACGGCGCGCCGCTGATCCTGTTCGGGATTCCGGACGACAAGGCTGAAACGACCCATTTCGCAATCGAGATTCCCAAGCTCGGCTCGCTGATCCTGACCCACAAGCTCGACGGGGAGGTCAAAGGCCTCAAGGAATGGGCACCTGAAGACCGTCCGCCAGCCTTGATCCCGTTCTTCACCTTCCGGATCATGGTCGGCATCGGCTTTCTGATGCTCGGCATCGGGCTGTGGTCACTATGGGCGCGCTGGCACAAGACCCTTTTCACCAATTCATGGCTGCATCGCGCAGCGCTGGTAATGGGACCGTCCGGCTATGTTGCCGTGCTCGCGGGCTGGTACACCACAGAAGTTGGCCGCCAGCCCTACACTGTTTACGGCGTTATGCGCACCGCCGACAGCTTGTCACCCGTAGCGGCACCGGCAGTAGGCGCCTCTTTGACCGCGTTCATCATCGTTTACTTCGTCGTTTTCGGCGCGGGCGTCTTCTATCTGTTCCGGTTGATGCGCCGGCCGCCGATCCTAGAGGAAGATCACGAGCTCGACAAAGGCCCGCATCGCGCCTCCGGAATCATGCCCGGCCCCGCGCAGGAAGACCCGATCCGATCAGGAGGCGCCGGTGCCAATTGACCTTGATCTGCCAACAATCTGGGCCGGGATCATCGCCTTTGCGGTGCTGGCCTATGTGGTGCTGGACGGCTTTGATCTCGGGATCGGGATCCTGTTTCCCTTCTTCCCCAAGCGGCACGACCGCGATGTGATGACCAATTCCGTCGCCCCGGTATGGGACGGCAATGAAACTTGGCTGGTGCTGGGCGGCGGCGGGCTGATGGCGGTGTTCCCGGTGGCTTATGCCACCGTGCTGCCGGCCCTCTACATGCCGATCATTCTGATGCTGCTCGGCCTGATCTTTCGCGGCGTTGCCTTCGAGTTTCGCTGGCGCACCCATCGCGGCTCTGCCTGGTGGGACAAGGGGTTCTGGATCGGCTCCACCTTGGCCGGGTTTACCCAGGGCATTGCGCTGGGTGCACTGGTGCAAGGTATCCGGGTCGAGGGGCGCTCCTATGCTGGAGGCTGGTGGGACTGGCTGTCGCCCTTTTCCGTGCTGTGCGGCGTCGCTGTTGTGGTTGGCTATGCCTTGCTGGGCGCAACCTGGCTCAACCTTAAGACCTCGGGGGAACTGCAGGCCCATGCGCGCAAAGTGGCGATGTGGTCGGGCGCGGGCCTGCTCGTGCTGATCGGCGTGGTCTCGCTGTGGAGCCCCTTCATCAACCAGGTTTACTTCGAGCGGTGGTTTGGCTGGCCCACGATGTTGTTTTCGGGCGTGGTTCCCCTGCTGCTGGCCGCCTGCGCCTTTGCCCTTTGGCAGGGGCTCGTAACCGACAAGCACTTGCAGCCCTTTCTCGCCGCGTTGGGGCTGTTTGTGTTGAGCTTTGCCGGGGTCGGCATCAGCTTTTACCCCTATATCGTGCCGGGCAGCTTTACTATCGAGGAAGCCGCGGCGCCCGATAGCTCCTTGCTTTTCCTGCTGGTTGGCGCTGTTGTTCTGGTGCCAATTATCCTGGCCTACACCGCCTATGCCTATTGGGTGTTTCGCGGCAAGATCGACCCGGAGGAGGGCTACCATTGACCGGCCCCCGTTCAAGGGCCAGCCAATGGTTGTGGTTCGTTGGCCTGTGGATCGCGGGGGTTGCGGCTGTGACCGCTCTTGGCCTCGTGATCCGATTGTTCCTGGCCACCTAGGCGGCCAGGCTTTCCAGCAGTTCACCAATGATGCGCACCCGCTCGGCGGGTGTTTGCGTTTCCTGGCGCGAGATGAGCCGTCCATCGCTCAACTCCAGTACGCCTCCGCTTTTTTTGGCGAGCCTCTGGGCGCTGCGTTCCGGGGCGGTCAAGGCGATCGCCAGGGGGCCGGCTTCGATCTTGCTGATGCCCAAGGCAGGCGCCGCAATGGCGATGCGACCCGCACCCAGGAGGGTGCGGGTCGCCTCAGGCAGTTCGCCGAAACGATCCGCCAGTTCATCGGCAAAGGCATCCACGGCTTCGGTGGTGCGCAGCCGCTGCAGCCGGGCGTATAGATTGATGCGAACCACGGCTTCCGGAACGTAGTCGGGCGGGATTGAGCCGCTGCCACCCAGATTGAGATGAATGGGGCCGCTGTGTTTGCCGCCCTCCCCCTTGGCGGCGGTGACGGCGCGCTCCAGCAGATCTTGGTAAAGCCCCGCCCCGAGCAACTTCATATGTCCGGCCTGCTCGTCGCCAAGCAGATCGCCGCCGCCGCGCAGGTCAAGATCACGGGCACTGATTTCAAATCCCGAGCCCAGGCGGTCAAAGGCCTCAAGCGTCGAGAGACGGGCCCGTGTAGCTTCGGGGATCTCATCGTTGGGATCGGTGAGGAGATAGGCGATCCCCTGGGCCCGGGCCCGACCCACGCGACCGCGCAACTGGTGCAGCTGCGATAGGCCGAAGCGGTCGGCGTGCCAGACCAGCATGGTGTTGGCGCGCGGCACATCGAGACCACTTTCAATAATGGTGGTGGCCAGCAAGATATCCCCCACCCCATTGGCGAAATCCACCAATACCCGGTCAATCTCGGCCGGGGGCAGATCGCCATGGGCGATCGCCACCGTGAATTCCGGGACGATGCGGGCCAGTTCCTCGGCGAATGGAGGAATATCTTCGATGCGCGGCACGACAATGAAGCTTTGCCCGCCGCGTCGCCGCTCGCGCAACAAAGCGGTGCGCAACGAGCCCGCATCAAAGGGCGCGAGGAAAGTGCGGATGGGCCGGCGGCGAGCGGGAGGGGTCGCTATAATGCTCACATCCTGCAAACCCACCAGGGCCGCCTGGAGGGTGCGCGGGATCGGCGTCGCGCTCATCATCAGCACGTGCAGATCGAGTGCGAGCGCGCGCAACTGGGCCTTAAGCTTGGCACCAAACCGCTGCTCCTCATCGATGATCACAAGGGCGAGGTCCTTGAACGCCACGTCCTTGCCCACCACGGCTTCGGTTGCCACCAGGACCTGAACCTCTCCGCTCGCAAGCTCTTCCCTAACCGCCTTGCTCTGCGCCGGCGTCAGCAAACGCGAGAGTTGGGCAACCTTGATGTCGGTGCCCGCGAAGCGCCGCTCGAAGCTTTGCAGGTGCTGGCGGACTAGCACCGTTGTGGGAGCGACCAGAACCACTTGCCGGCCAGCCAAGGCCGCTGCCGCGGCTGCTCGCAATGCGACTTCAGTTTTGCCAAACCCTACATCGCCACAGACCAGACGGTTCATCGGCCGGCCGGAAGCCAGGTCCTCTAGCACTGCGTGGATCGCGGCCGACTGATCAGGTGTTTCTGGGTAGGGGAACCGGGCTGCAAGCCGCGCAAAAGCTGCCGCGGGGGGTTCGATCGGCTCGGCCGTGGCCTGTGCCCGGGCCTTGGCCGCTGCCGCCAATCCCTCCGCGGCGGCATCAATCTGAGCGCTAACTTCCGCCCGCCGATTCTTCCAGGCATCGGTGTGCAGCCGGTCCAGTGTGACAGCCTCGGCGTCGGCGCCATAGCGCCACAACCGACCGAAGTCCTCCACCGGCACCAGCACGGACGCACCGCCATGGTATTCCAGGCGCACGGTGTCTTGCCCGCCCCCTTCTACCTCGACACGATCAAGGTCACGCAAAATGCCGACGCCATAGTCCTCGTGCACTACCACGTCGCCGACCCGCAGCTCGGTTTGGCCCAGCAGCACGGCAGCATCGGTTTGTTCCGCGTCGGCAAGGCGGGTGCCCAAGGCGTCAGGGGCGGCGATGAGAACAAGGTTGTTGGCCCGGTCCACAAAGCCAGCGTCGAGGTCGAAGGGCAGTGCCAAAGGCTGGTCCGTTGGCTCCGCGTCTACATCGTGCCAGGTGGCCAGCAGCTTTGGCGAGGGCCCGCGGGAGCGGCGCAGCATTGTTCGCAGCCGCTCCAGTTCGCCGTCGGTGCCTGTCAGCACTACCCGTTGCCCACCCTCCAGCTGCTCGCGCGTGAAGCATGCAAAGGCGCGGGATGGATTCCGCTCCAAGGTAAAACGCGGTGCTGGCTCGAGCCCTTCCAGGTCGAGCTCCTGTAATTGGCGGCTGGCGAGGGCTGTGGTCCACTCCTTCGCGGAGAGGTAAAGCGCCTCCGGAGGCAGCGGCCTTGATTCAGCGCCGAAGTCAGTTGCGGCTTGGTGGGCTTCCCTGATCTGCTCGATCAAGGTGGGCGCGCGCTCCGCCGCAATCTCGCTGACCCAAAGGGTGGCGTCCGGAAGGTAATCGAAGACCGTCTGCAGCCGCTCGTATTGCTGCGGCAGCCGATGCTCGGCGCCGGCGAGCCGCTCGACATCATCGCCGATCAATTCAGAGGCGGCCCCCAAAAGCAGCTTGTCCTGTTCCTCTTCGGTCCGCTGGCTGCGCGGATCATAGGCAAAAATACTCTCGATCCGATCGGCTTCGTCGAGCATCAGGCGGAATGGGGCCTCCCCGTCGGCTGGAAAAATCTCGATAGCGCCGCCCCTGAGCGCAATCTCGCCGGGCTCATCGACCCGGTCGTCAACTTCGTAACCAGCGCGCCCGGCAAACGCTTCGAACGCTTGCCGGTCCAGCGTTTCACCGCGGCGCAGTTCAAGCACACAGCCGCTGACGGCTTCAGATGGCGGAACCCGCTGCAACGCGGCATCCACCGACGTTACCAGGACGCGGGCCCCGGCCCGTTCACCCAGGCACTGCCGAAGGGCGGACATCCGTTGGCCCATGCTCTCATGGCTGGGGGAAGACCGGTCATAGGGGAGGCAATCCCAGGGAGACAGCAACAGCACCTGGGCCTCGGGGGCAAAACTGCGCAGTGCTCGAGCGGTTTCCTCAGCTCGACGCTCACTCGAGACAATCAGCAGGACCGAGCTGTTCGCACCAAGCGTGGCCGCCAGGCGGAACGCGGTTGCGGCGGCGGGCGGCTGCCGGGAAGGCCCCGATCGAGCTTGCTCAATAGATGCTGGATTGCCCCGAGGGGCGAGCCGGCGCGAGGGAATAGCCTCGGCAGCAGGGGTGGTCATGGGAAGGTCACTCGAAACAACTGGACTCCGGCAACGCGGGTGAGGTGACCGTGTTCCCCCCATGCCAACTCTTGTTTCGATCGCAGCGTCAGGTGGCGGGGAACAGCTGCCAGCGGCGCGGCCGGAAGGTGAGCTGGCTGCGTTCACCAGCCGGATGATCAAAGGGAAGGTCCAGTTCCACCTTCTGGTTGGCCGGACCGAGATCAACTTCAACCCGTCGTGTTCCCCCGACGCGGCGGCTGGTGTGCACCGTGCCAGCGAGCGTCGCATCGCCTTCCACCAGATCCACGTCGTGCGGCCGGAAGAACATGCGCGCCGGACCGGGCTGCACCCCAGGAGCAGGCACGCCGATCGCGCGACCGGCAACCAGCAGTTCCCCTTTGTCCACCGTCACCGGCAGTTCGCTGGACTCCCCGATAAAGCCGAACACAAAGGGCGAGGCGGGGTGATCATAGACCTCATCGGGGGTGCCCACCTGTTCGATGGCCCCCTGGCTCATGACGCAAAGGCGGTCAGACAGCTCCAGCGCTTCCTCCTGGTCGTGCGTCACAAAGACAGTGGTATGACCGGTGCGGTCATGCATTTCCCGCAGCCACCGACGCAGCTCGCGCCGGACCTGTGCGTCGAGCGCGCCAAAAGGTTCATCGAGCAGCAATACGCCGGGCTCAATGGCCAGGGCGCGGGCGAGAGCCACGCGCTGGCGCTGCCCGCCCGAAAGCTGATTGGGGTAGCGCTTTTCGAGGCCGGAAAGCTGGACGAGATCGAGCAGCTCCATGGCGCGACGTCGAATTTCCCCTGCTGGCGGTCGCGTGGCTCGTGGGCGCACCTTGAGGCCAAAGGAGATGTTTTCGAGAATGGTCATGTGCCGGAACAGCGCATAGTGCTGGAACACAAAGCCGATATTGCGCTCCTGCACCGTCTTTTCCGAGGCGTCCATGTCGCCAAAGAAGATCTTGCCCTGGCTCGGCATTTCCAGCCCAGCGATCAAGCGCAACAGCGTGGTCTTGCCGGAGCCGGAGGGCCCCAGCAAGGCGATCAACTCGCCTGAACGGATATCGAGCGACACGTCCTTGAGCGCGGCAAAGCCATCGAACTCCTTGCGAACATTGCTAACGCGAACTTCCATTAAATCTCGATCTCCGATCAGTGGCCGCTGGCGGCGATTTCATCGCCAAAGCGCCATTCCAGGGCGGTCTTGAGCACGAGCGTCACGAGGGCCAGCATGGCCAGGAGGGACGCCAGCGCAAAAGCAGCCGTGGCATTGTACTCGTTGTAGAACATTTCGACTTGCAGCGGGATGGTCGTGGTTTGGCCGCGGATCCGACCAGACACCACCGCAACGGCACCGAACTCGCCCATGGCGCGGGCGTTGCAGAGCAGCACGCCGTAGAGCAGTCCCCATTTGATGTTGGGCAAGGTGACGCGCCAGAAGGTCTGCCACCCATCGGCACCGAGCGACAGCGCCGCTTCCTCATCCCCCGTGCCTTGATCCTGCATTAAGGGGATCAATTCCCGGGCGACAAAGGGGAAGGTGACGAAGATGGTGGCGAGGACAATGCCCGGCACGGCAAACAGCACTTCGATGCCGTGGGACTTTAGCCACGGGCCCAGCAGGCTGCCGCCACCGAACAGCAGCACATAAACGAGGCCCGAGATCACGGGCGACACGGAGAATGGCAGGTCGATCAGCGTGATGAGGAAGGCCTTACCCTTGAACTCAAACTTGGCGATAGCCCAGGAGGCGCAGATGCCAAAGACGACATTGAGCGGCACTGCAATCGCCGCAACCAGCAGGGTCAAGCGGATCGCAGCCTGCGCGTCCGGGCTGCTTAGCCCCGCGAGGTAGGGGCCAAACCCGGCCCGGAACGCTTCCGAAAACACTGCCACCAGCGGCAACAGCAAAAACAGCGCCATGAACAGGACGCTGATGACGATCAGCGCGAGCCGGACCCCGATGCTTTCTGAAATGGGGGAGTGTCGGCTAATTGCCATAGCCATACCTCGCTCGGCTCCAGGCCTGGATCAGGTTGATGGCAAAGAGGAGGGCAAAGGAGATCAGCAGCATCACGGTCGCGATCACGGCGGCGCCGGTATAGTTGAACTCTTCCAGCCGAATGACGATCAGCAGCGGCGCAATTTCGGAGACAAAGGGAATGTTGCCGGCAATGAAGATCACGGAGCCATATTCCCCTACCGCCCGGGCGAATGCCAACGCAAATCCGGTGAGGATGGCTGGCGTCAAGCTCGGCAGCACGACGCGCGTGATGGTCTGAAAGCGATTAGCCCCCAGGGTGGCACTCACCTCTTCTACTTCGCGGCTGACCTCCTCAAGGATGGGCTGGATGGTGCGCACCACGAAAGGCAAGCCGATGAAGATCATCGCAATGATGATGCCCGTCGGCGTATAGGCGACCCGAATGCCCAGCGGCGTGAGCAAGGCGCCAACAAAGCCGTTCGGCGCGTAGATCGCCGTCAGGGCCACCCCAGCCACCGCCGTTGGGAGGGCAAAGGGCAGGTCAACCATTGCGTCGAGGAGCCGCCGACCCGGGAAGCGATAGCGTACCAGGACCCAGGCAATCAGCGTGCCGAAGATCACATTCACTACCGCGGCAAACAGCGCGGTCAAAAAGCTGACCCGCAGTGCTCCCACCACCCGCGGATCAACCGCTGCGGCCCAGAACACGCCGAGCCCCTGCCCGGTGGAGCGCAAAACGAGAAAGACCAGCGGCACGAGGATTATCAAGGAGAAATAGGTCAGCGTGAAACCGAGGGTCAGGCCAAACCCGGGGATTACGCTGGACTGACGGAAGCGCCAGCGGGCGCGCACCGGTGTCGTTGCCGTCAGCGTACTCAACAAGGAGCCCCGCCACTGGTAGCGGGATCACGCTGGCTAACACCGCTGGCGTTTATCGGAAAATCGATACTCATCTCGCGCCCCCGTGCCGTTGCGCGGAAAACCTAGCGGGTCGGTCGGGATTAACAAGCCTTTACCTGCCGCATTGCAGGAGCGTCTGGAAAAATAATACTCGCGGGGGCCGCCCCGGCAGCACGCGGCGACCTTGACCTCCTCGGGCAGCACGGCCGCACTAAATTTCTTCGCGCTGCAGCGGACCCATAGTGGTGATGTCCTCACCCCGCCGCATGGCGATGTTCATGCGGAAGCTGTTCCCGACCCGCTCGGAGCGTTCGATGAAGACTGCAGCGATCTCAGCGGGGCAGATCCGCACAACCGTTTGCCGAAACAACCGCAGCCAGCGCTGGAAGTGCACGTCGGAAAGCTCGGGAATGGCGATGTGCTTGGGCAGCGGCCGTCCGCCATAGCGCCCCGTGCCCAACAGCATGGACGACCAGAAATCCGCGATGAGTTCGAGGTGCCGCGGCCAGTGGTCCTCGGGGATGAGGCGGTTGAAGACCGGCCCGATCAACGGGTCGGACCGGGCATCGGCATAGAATGCGTTCACCACGCGTCGGATCAGTGCCTCGTCCAGACCCACCGGCATGTCCCAGCCGATGCGGGACAGCCTAGCGCTTGCGGGAAACTCTGTATCAGACATCGCGTAACGCCGGGCGAATGGAATAGGAGCAGCGCCGGCCGCCCGAGACGATGTGCTCGGTTCGCTCCACTTGAGCACCCTCCCCTAGCACATGGCGGAACACATCGAGCTCGGCCCGGCAAAAACCCTGGCAGGCCGTGGCGGCGGCGCAAATCGGGCAATGGTTTTCCAACAGCAACAGGCTGCCGTCCTCCTCCTGGCGCCACTCCGCCATGTAACCTTCATCCGAACGGAGCCGGGCCAAGGTGGCAACTTTCTCGCTGAGGTTTGCCTTGTCAAGCATAGCCTCGTGGTAGGCTGCGGTTGTCGCCATCTCCCGGCCCGAGATCACGGTGTCGAGTGCCGTCTCACCCAACTGGCTGCGGATCAATTCAAGCAATTGCACTGTCAGCGCCGCATGCGTGTCGGGAAACCGCGCCATGGCTTGGGGAGTGAGGCTCCAGTTTTGACCAGGCCGACCCACACCCTTCGGCTCGCTGGTAGCGCTGACCAAACCCTGGTTTGCCAGCTTGAGCAATTGTTGGCGAGCCGCTTCTGCACTGGTGCCGAGCAGCGCACCCAAGGCTGCGGTGCTCAGCGAGCCATGCATCTTTATAGCCATGAGCAGCCGATCCCCTGGGCTGCGAGGGGACCACTGGTGGTCTTGCATGTCGTGGCTTGACATCGGGGGCGAGCGGGTTTTCAAAGGATCTACTTGGAAAATACCCGGAACCAGCGCTTAGATCAAGCTCGCTCCGGAATCGGCAGCCCGCCAAAGCGGCTCACGCCGATCCAACAGATGGAACCGGCGCGTGTGCGCGAGGATTGCAGTAGGACGGACGACGGCAAATGGTGGACGGCTGGATGGCTGACTTTGACTATCCCGACGCCTTGCGTCTCCGCGCCCCCCGTCGCCCCACAGTAGGCGATGCCGAATTTCGCGCCGCCATGGCCGCGATGGCATCCACGGTCCATGTGGTGACGGCACGGCGCGGCGAGGAACGCGTCGGACGCACGGCAACCTCCATGCTGTCACTGTCGGCGGCGCCGCCTTCGATCCTGGTGTCCATCGACATGGTGAGCCGGCTGGCCGATGTGATCGCCAAGACCGGTGGGTTCTCCCTTGCCATGCTGGCCGATGATCAAAGCGAGATCGGCAATGCTTTTGCGGGCCGGATGGACCCGCTGGATCGCTTCGCCTCTGGACAATGGGGAAGCTGGCCTTCGGGCAACCCTATGCTGCTGGGCGCCGTCACTGCCATCGACTGCGAAGTGATCGGCGCCATTGAGACGGGTACCCATGTACTGTTTGCGGGTGCGATCATTGAGGCGGAAACGACCACCACGCGCCCGCCTTTGCTTTGGCAGCGGCATCACTACCATTCGTTAACAAGACACCAATAAGCGTTGCATGCAGGGTATGGCTCGGCAACTGCCAAGCGCCGCCTGCATTTCCCTTTCACCCAGGGAGGTCCCCCTTGCCCCGCTTCTTTTTTCACTACCGCACCGATGACCGGTTGATCCGTGACCTTGATGGCAGCGAACACCCCGATCTTGATGCTGCCGAATTGCGGGCCGGCGAAATCGGCCGCGCCATTGTCGAGCGGCTGGCCGCCGAGGATGAAGACGCCGAGTTGCGCGGCTCGATCGAGATCACCGATGCCGCCGGCGCGGAGTTGCTTTATGTCGTGTTCTGGGCGGGACCGCCCCTTGCCCCCGGCGGCACGCCGTTCTATCCCACCACACTGCATTAACATCTCCGCCTTAGGCGAAAGTCTGCCTTGCCAGCCTCACGGAGGTTGCGACACTTGCAGCAAGCCCTACCAACCGCGAGTGCGCCAATGACCCAGACGCTTAAGCAGTGGCTTGCCACTGCCACCTCCAGCCCGGAACTCGCATGGGTTGTCGATACCGTGGCTGGAGCTTGTGCCGAGATCGCCGCAGTGCTGCGCCTGGCGCCGCTCGCGGGACAAACGGGCCTTGCGGGGGCCACCAATGTCCAGGGCGAGGCGCAAAAGCAGTTGGACGTAATCTCCAACGACATATTTGTCAGGCACTTGCGGGCAAATGCGGCTGTTTCGATTCTAGTGTCCGAAGAGTTGGATGAAGCGCTTCACCTGAACGATGAGGGCGGGTTTATGGTCGCCTGCGATCCACTGGATGGCTCGTCCAATCTGGATGTGAACGTCACCGTGGGCACCATTTTCTCCATCCTGGCCGTTGACCCCAAGGCTCCTGACCTGCTGCAACCCGGCACGCGTCAGCTTGCAGCGGGCTATGCCGCTTATGGTCCGGCGACCAGCCTCGTCTTGAGCTTTGGAGATAAGGTGGCGACCTTCGCCATTGACGCAAGCGGGCAGTTTGCCCTGGTTGAGGACGGGGTGTCCGTACCCTCAGCGTCAGCAGAATACGCCATCAATACGGCCCGTGCCCGCTTCTGGGACCAGGCCACCAGCGCTTATGTTGCCGAGAACGTCGCGGGCGAAACGGGTGTCGCGGGCAAGCGCTACAACATGCGCTGGATCGGCTCCATGGTCGCCGACATCCACCGCATCCTGATGCGCGGCGGCATTTTCCTCTACCCGCTCGATAGTGAAACTGCGAGCAAGGGCGGTCGCCTGCGCCTGCTCTATGAAGCCAACCCCATGGCGTTTCTTGTCGAGGCTGCGGGGGGACGCGCCACCACCGGACCCCAGCGGATCCTTGAGGTCCAGCCCACCTCCATCCATCAGCGCGTACCAGTGATCCTGGGGTCGGCCGAGGAAGTGGCGCGCGTTGAGGCGCATTACCAAAGGCTATAGAACTGGGTTTACGAGCGCGGGTGCGGCTCCTTATACATTCCCCAGAGGAGCCGGCCTCTGTGCGTCGGCTGGGGGAGCCAAATGAGCGAGACGCATCCGATTTTGCCACCGAGCAACAGAAGCCTTTGGAGCAACCGCCCATTCCATCGGCAGTGGTTGATGCGGCAGGCCAATGACCTTTTCGACTTTTTTGAAGGTGCCTCGATCAACGCCGCGGGCGGGTTCTTTGAACTAGATGACAATGGTCACCCGCTCAATGCCGACAACCCGGTGCGGGCAATCCACACCACCGCCCGCATGGTGCACTGCTTTGCGCTTGGGAGCTTGCTGGGCCGGCCGGGGTCGGACGAGATCGTTGACCACGGAATGCGCTATCTTTGGGAGCGGCACCGCGACAGCACGCATGGCGGCTATAGCTGGTCGCTCGACAATGACGGGCTCAAGGACAGCAGCAAGCAGGCCTATGGCCACGCCTTTGTGCTGCTGGCCGCATCGAGCGCCAAGCTCGCCGGCCACCCCCTTGCCGACCTCATGCTGGCTGACGTCACCGAAATCATCAACCGCCAATTCTGGGACGCTGAGGTCGGGGCGGTGCGAGATGAGTTCGGCGCCGACTGGTCCGCGATCAGCACCTATCGCGGCCAGAACTCCAACATGCACATGACCGAAGCGCTGATGGCCGCCTTTGAGGCCACTGGCGACCGCGCTTACCTGAACAAAGCCGAACGGATTGCCGAACTCATCATCGGCAAGCATGCCAGCGCACTCGATTACCGGGTGGCAGAGCACTTCACGCAGGACTGGGTGTTAGACAGGGATTACCTCGGCTCGGAGATGTTCCGGCCCTCCGGCACCACGCCCGGACATTGGATGGAGTGGTCGCGGCTGCTGCTCCAGCTTTGGGTGCTAAGCGACAAGCGCAACTCCTGGATGACCGAAGCGGCGCGCAGTCTCTTCCGCCAGGCCATCGAGCTGGGCTGGGACAAGCAGCATGGCGGTTTCTATTACACGCTGGACTGGAACAACCAGCCAGCGATGCGCGAGAAGCTCTGGTGGCCGGTAAGCGAGGCGATCGGTGCGGCGGCGTTCCTCTCTCATTACGATCGGGACCTCTATTTCCAGCACTGGTATCGCCGGTTCTGGGACTTTGCGGCCAATCACATGATCGACCATGAGCGTGGCGGCTGGCATTCGGAACTGACGGAGGACTTGCAGCCCACAACGCGCCTGTTCGTGGGTAAGCCTGATATCTACCATGCCCTGCAAGCCTGCCTTATTCCGCTTTATCCAGCGATCGGTTCGCTCTCGCATGCGATCATCCAGACCGACGATACCGCCGCCTTGACCTAGGTAATCGGGACCTGCCCTGCCACGTTTTGCCCGCTTCAAGCGTTAAGGGCAAAACGGAGAAAGCACATGACGCAGGATCTTTCGGGCAAGGTGGCGCTGGTGACTGGTGCCGGTTCAGGTATTGGCAAGGCCGCAGCGCTGACGCTCGCCCAAGCGGGCGCCAGCGTGGTGGTGATGAGCCGCACGGCCAAGGAGGTTGAAAAAACCGCCGAGGAGATCAAGCAGGCCGGCGGCACAGCCACGGCGATGACCGCCGACACCTCTGACGATGTGGCGATGGCAGAGCTGTTCAGCCAGTTGGTGCAGGAACATGGGCGCCTTGACATCGTCGTAGCCAATGCAGGCGTGAACGGGGTTTGGGCCCCCATTGCCGAGCTGAAGCCCGAGGAATGGGACAAGACCATCGCCATCAATCTGCGCGGCACTTACCTGACCATCCATTATGCGGTGCCGCACCTGATCAAGGCGGGCGGCGGATCGATCGTCGTGATCTCCTCGATCAATGGCACGCGCACCTTCACCAATCCTGGCGCCACCGCTTATTCCGTGACTAAGGCAGGGCAAGTCGCCATGGTGCAGCAACTGGCTGTAGAACTCGGGCAGCATCGCATCCGCATCAACGCGATCTGCCCGGGTGCCATAGAATCCGAAATTTCGGACAACACCGAAAAACGCAACAGCGAAGCGGCCGAAGTACCGGCTGAGTTTCCTGAGGGCGACATCCCCCTGACCGGCGGTGAACCCGGCGAAGCAGAGGACGTGGCTAACGCCATTCTGTTCTTTGCATCCGAGCAGTCGCGCCATATCACCGGCACGCCGCTCTGGATTGACGGGGCGCAAAGTCTGATCCGATAATTCGAGCTAAATCGTAGTAATTAAAGGGCGTGATCTTTGATCTTGCCCCTATTACATTGCCACTGGCGCCATAACGCCCTTGCGCACTATACAGGTGCTGCTTAGCCGGACGGCTAACAGCCATGCGAGGCCTTCTTAACTGGTTTGCGTCCTTCTGTCGCAATCACACTTGCTTTGCTTCTCCTCCCCCCTATATAGCTCCAGCATATATCGGACCTGAATAGGTCTGCTGGAGCCTTCCATGAACGTCAGAACCTTGTGCCTTTCGATCCTCTATGAGGGCGAAGCGACCGGATACGAGATCCGCCGCCGATGTGTGGAGGGTGAATGTTCCTATTTTATCGAAGCCAGCTTCGGCTCGATCTATCCCGCGCTGGCCAAGCTTGAAGAAGAAGGGCTCGTC
The DNA here is from genome assembly GCF_058133495.1 of Devosia sp. Z6_126. NCBI lineage: Bacteria > Pseudomonadati > Pseudomonadota > Alphaproteobacteria > Hyphomicrobiales > Devosiaceae > Devosia > Devosia sp. Z6_126. The sequence goes on from NZ_JBYUNO010000002.1 coordinate 843,442, forward strand.
ACCAGCCGCACCGAGCAGCAAGAAGGCAAGCCGGCCAAGAAGGTCTATGCCATCACAATCGAAGGCCGCCATGCATTTGCCAAGGAGTTGGCAGAACCTCTCGGCGAAGATGTGCTGCGCAGCCCTTTTCTGCTGTTTGCCCGCTACGCCCATCTGATGCCGGCAGACCTTGTGGAGCAGCGCGGCTCTGAGTATCTGCAGCGCACCCTGGACTGCCGAAGCGGCATGGAAACTGCTGCTACCGAGCGCGAGATGAGCGCAGCCGATTGCTGGGTGGTCGGCTTTGGCCGGGCCATCATGGAAGCTTCGGAAAAGTATTTGCGTGCGCATATGCACGAGCTGATCGGCTTGGCGAAGACCGAGCGAAACAAAGACGCGGCTGAGTAAGGGGCTAAGTACGATGCGTGCATTCTTTTCCTTTGGGTTGGCCTTCGCCATTCTGCTGCTGGCCGGTGGCTGGCTGGCGACCGGTACTCTGGTGCAGGGCGGGCAAGGCCCTGGCAATGGCGTGCAGCCAATCGTTGCCGTCATCGAGGGCGAAGACCACGGTCCGATCCACACTGCTTTGGCCGAGGCTGGCGTCTTGGCCGAGCATCACGAGGCCGAGGTCGATCCCAAACTCACCATTGCACAACGTACCGAGGCGGTAACTGGCGCCAACGCGCCGGTTCAATCCGTACGTACGCAGACCTTCACGGCACAACCGATGACCATCCAAGTGCCGGTGCGCGGGCGCACGCAGGCCAAGTCCACGGTTGCTGCCGTCGCGGAAACAACCGGCACAGTGGACGTGGTGCATGTAACCAAGGGCGAGCGCGTCGAAGCTGGCGAGCTGCTGTGCACGCTCGATCAGGGCACGCGCGCCGCGGCCGTCGCTCAGGCCGAAGCCAGCTTGGCGCAAGCCGAGGCAGCACTGGCGCAAGCCGAACTCAATTATGCGACCAATGCCGACCTGCGTAAGCGCGGCCTTGCCGCCACAAACACGGCCAATGAAGCCGAAGTGGCCTTGGCCCAGGCTCGTGCGGGAGTGTCCCAGGCTCAGGCGGGCATTGACAATGCCCGCGAAGAACTGTCCCGGACCGAGATCAAGGCCAAGGTTGCCGGCTTGGTTCAGGACCCCGTCGCTGTTGCCGGTTCCATGCTGAGTGCCGGCACGCCTTGCGCAACCATCGTGCAGCTCAACCCTATCGTGTTCAGCGGCTCGGTGGCGGAAGGCGACATTGCCAGGGCTAAGACCGGTCTCGATGCAACGGTGACGACCGTCACCGGTGAGACGGTGGAAGGCAAGGTCAGTTACATCTCTTCGGTGGCTGACGACGCCACCCGCTCGTTCCAAGCCGAGATCGAGATCCCCAACGAAGACTTCGCCATTCGCGACGGCATCACCGCACGCGCAATCGTCAACGTCGGAACGGTTCCGGGGCACCTGCTGCCACAATCTGTCCTGACGCTGGATGATGATGGCGTATTGGGCGTGCGCACAGTGGAGGACGGCAAGGTGGCCTTTTATCCCGTCACTGTGGTCAGCGACACCCGCGACGGTGCCTGGGTGAGCGGCCTGCCGGAAACGGCAGAGGTGATCACTGTAGGCCAGGAAAGCGTAACCACCGGCGACCAGGTGCAGGCGACTCCCGCCGACACTGCAAGCGCTGAAGCGACCGCCAGTTAAGGAGCGCATCCATGCTCGACTTCATCGAACGCATTCTGCGGATGCCCCGCGTCGTCCTTACGATCATGGTGCTCGTGCTCGGCGCGGGTTCGGTGGCCTATGTCTCCATGCCCAAGGAAAGCTTCCCGGCTATCGAGATTCCCTATCTGTATGTGTCGATCACGCAGACTGGTGTGTCGCCGGCTGACGCCGAAAATCTTCTGGCCAAGCCGGCCGAAGAAGAACTGGCGACCCTAACGGGACTGGAGAACATCACCACAACCTCGACAACCGGGCACGCCTCAGTGCTGCTCGAGTTCGACATCAACACGGACAAGGACCAGGCCCTTGCCGATACGCGCGCCCGGATGGATGCCGTGCGGGCCAAGCTGCCAAGCGAAGCCGACGATCCGACCGTCACCGAGATCGATTTCATCGGCCCCATCATGTCGGTGGCTATATATGGCAGCGCCCCCGACAAGGAGATGATCCGCCGCGCCGAGGAACTGCAAGACGCGCTCGAGGCCCTTGGCGACGTGCGCGAAGTGACCCTGTCAGGCGCTCGCGACGAGCAGCTCGAAATCCGCATCGACCAGACCCGGCTTGAAGCCTATGGCCTCACCGCTGGCCAATTGCTGGATTCGCTGGCGCGCAACAACATGGTGGTGCCTGGCGGTACCTATAATTCCGGCCAAGGCGCCTTCAACATCGAAGTGCCTGGGCTGATCACCACGGCACAGGACGTTTATGACCTGCCGCTCAAGACCGACGGCAATACCGTGGTCACCTTCGGCGATGTGGCGACCATCACCCGGTCGCTGGCTGACGCCACCGAATATACCCAGGTGAACGGCTCTCCAGCCCTGATCCTGAGTGTCGCCAAAAAGACCGGCACTAACATCATCGACGTATCCAATCAGGTGCGCGAAACAACCAAGAATGTTGCGGCCAACTGGTCGGGCGGTGTTGGCTATAGCTTCTTCCTCGATCAGGCGGAAACCACCACCAACCTATTCCGCTCCCTGGAAGCGGCCGTGCTCACGGCCGTGGCGCTGGTGCTGATCACCTGTATCGCGACGCTGGGCCTGCGCCCTGCCCTCATGATCGGGTTGTCGATTCCGCTCTCGTTCATGATGGCGTTCCTCGTGGCCGAAATGCTGGGCATGACCATCAACATGATGGTGATGTTCGGTCTCGTGATCGCGGTGGGCGTTCTGGTGGACGACCCCGTGGTGGTCGTTGAATATGCCGAGCGAAAACTGATGGAGGGCGTTCCCAAGAAGGAAGCCTTCATCATGGCGATGCGCAAGATGTTCGTGCCGGTGGTAGGCGCTACCGCCACGACCCTGGGCGCCTTTATCCCGCTCCTGTTCTGGCCGGGCATTATCGGCAAGTTCATGAGTTACCTGCCCACGATCGTGATCATCGTGATGGTCGCGTCCTTCATCTCGGCGCTGATCTTCATGCCGGTGATTGGCTCGGTGATCGCCTCGACCCATGTGGACGAGAAGGAAAAGGCCAAGGCCGACCTGGTGATGTATCCCGAGAAGTTCGACGCCAAAAAGGTAAGCGGCGTTACGGGCGTTTATGTGCGGCTGATGGAAAAGCTGATGCACTGGCCGATCCCGACCTTGGCTGTCGGGTTCGGCATCATCGTCGGCATCTTTATCCTGTACAGCAACAACCCCACGGGAACTGAGGCTTTCCCTGCCTCCGAGCCTGAGTATGCCACTGTGGCGGTGGTCGGCCAGGGCAACTACAGCCCTGAAGAAGTACGAGACATGCTGGTCGAGGTGCAGGACGAAATCCTGCATGTTCAAGGCATTCAGGACGTCATCATGCAGTTCGGCGATACCGGCGCCGCAGGCACGATGCCGCCCAATACCCTGGGCAACTTCCAGCTGCAGCTGACCGATTGGAGCGAGCGGGTCCCTGCCGAGCAGATCTTCGGCGATATTCGCCAGCGCGTGAGCTCCATAGCCGGGCTCGACGTGCAGGTGCTGCCGCTCGAGAACGGCCCGCCGGCGGGCAAGGACATCAATATGCGGGTGGAAAGCACCAACTATGATGACCTGCTACCCGTGGTCACTGCCATTAGCAACGAGCTGGCCAGCTGGCCCGAAACCGTTGACCTGGAGGACGGTCGGCCTTCGCGCGGTATCGACTGGCAGATCACCATCGACCGCGTGGAAGCGGGGCGTTACGGGATCGGCGTGCGCGAGCTGTCCCCCTATGTTCAGCTGATCACCTCCGGCGTAAAGCTCGGCACCTATCGTGACGCGGAAACCGGCGACGAGCTCGACATCCGCGTTCGCCTGCCCGAGGACGAGCGCACCTTCGATGCCTTGGAAAGCATGCGTATTGCTACAGCCCAAGGCCTGATCCCGGTGTCGAACTTCATCGACCGTCAGCCGGTGCCTAAGGTCGCCAATATCGAGCGGCGCAACCAAGTCTACGTGATGAACGTGGCCGCAGGTCTTAACAACCTTCCCGAAGGCGTTTTTCCGGCTGACAAGGTGGCTGAGCTGCAAGCCTGGATCGGCGAGCAGAACTTCCCCGAAACCGTCAATGTCGCATTTGGCGGGGCTGAAGAGCAGATGGGCGACGCAAACGCCTTCATCGTGCAGGCGATGGGCATGGCCATGGCCATCATCTTCTTCGTGCTGCTGCTCGAGTATAACAGCTTCTACCAGGTGTTGGTGACCCTCTCGACAGTCGCCATGTCGGTCGCGGGTGTGCTTTTGGGCATGCTGGCGACGGGGATGACCTTCTCTGCAATCATGACCGGCCTGGGGATTGTGGCCCTGGCAGGCATTGTGGTGAAGAACGGCATCGTGTTGATCGACACCTATAATGACTACCACCGGCATCAAGGTGTCGAGGCGGTCAGGGCTATGTTGCTGACTGTCGGCCAGCGTGTTCGCCCGGTGCTGCTCACCGCGTTCCTCACAGCCTTGGGCGTGATCCCGATGTGGGCGAATGTGGAGTTCGACTTCATCCGCCGTGAGATCGTGATCGGGGGCCTTGCCGGCTCGTGGTTCATCCACCTATCCGCGGCCCTGGTGTCGGGCCTGTTCTTCTCGACCCTGCTGACCCTGATCATGGTGCCGGTGATGATCACCGCCCCCAGCGTGATCAAGCAGCAGATGGGCTCGATCTTCTCCCGGTTCGGCCGCCGCAAGACCGCCGTGGCGGTGCCAGCAGGGTTCGACGGCATGGCCGTGGAAGTCCCAGAGGAAGCCGATGGCGCCCGCCGCTACATCGTCTCCAAGGACGCTGGCCTCAAGGAAGATGGCGCCAACGGCCCGCGCGTCGACCGACGGGACGCAGCCGAATAGCCTCGGCTCTGAGAAACACAAAAAGGCCCGCAGCGATGCGGGCCTTTTCTTTGTTAGGACGAAAAGCTTGGTGCCGAAGCTGGGACGACCCTGCCCTATTCCGCCGCCGGCGCCACAGTCTTGACAAAACCATCGGGGTCGTTGGCGGTCTGCCGCAGCTTTTCTTCGGCCTCGGTGGCTTCGCGCTGGCGGTTCCACATCTGCGCGTAAAGGCCACCTTGCGCCAGCAGATCGCGATGATTGCCGCGCTCGGCGACGGTGCCACTGCGCAGCACGAGGATTTCGTCCGCATTGATAACGGTGGAAAGCCGGTGGGCGATCACGACCGTGGTGCGATTGGCCGAAACGATGTCCAGTGCCGACTGGATGTCGCGCTCGGTCTTGGTGTCGAGGGCCGAGGTCGCTTCATCGAGGATCAGGATCGGGGGCGCCTTGAGAATGGTGCGGGCAATAGCTACGCGCTGCTTCTCGCCGCCCGACAGCTTGAGGCCACGCTCGCCAACGGGCGTGTCATAGCCTTTCGGGAGCGTTTCGATGAATGGCCCGACCTGGGCCATTGCGGCGGCCTTGCGGACCTCTTCATGGCTGGCGCCGGGGCGGCCATACTCGATGTTGTAGCCAATGGTGTCGTTGAACAGCACCGTATCCTGCGGCACCATGCCGATGGCCGCTCGGAGACTATCCTGCGTGATGTCGCGTAGGTCCTGCCCATCGATGGTGATGGCGCCGCCCGTCACGTCATAGAAGCGATACAGCAGCCGTGAAATGGTCGACTTGCCAGCACCTGTCGGTCCAACGATGGCGACGGTCTTGCCCGCCGGAACCTCAAAGCTCACATCCTTGAGGATCGGCCGGTCGGGATCATAATGAAAGCTGACGTGATCGAAGCGAATGACCGGGCCCGTCACCACCAGCGGCTTGGCATTTGGCTTGTCGACGATTTCGGCGGGCTGCTCGAGAAGTTTGAACATCTCCTCGATATCGGTCAGGCCCTGCCGCAGCTCGCGATACACAAAGCCGATGAAATTCAGCGGCCGATAGATCTGCATCAGGAAAGTGTTGAGCAGGACAAAGTCACCCAAAGTCAGGGTGCCGTTCATCACCCCTTTCACCGCCATGACGCTGATGATGATGAAGCCGGCATAAAAGATCACCGCCTGGCCGAAGTTGAGCACGCCAAGCGAGGTCCAAATCCGGATCGCTGAGCGCTCGTAACCGGCCATGGCGCGGTCGTAGCGTTCGGCCTCCATCTTCTCATTGCCGAAATACTTCACTGTTTCGAAGTTCAGCATGCTGTCGATGGCCTTGGAATTGGCATCGGTGTCGCTGTTGTTCATGTCCCGGCGAATAGCGATACGCCAGTTGGACGCCTTGATGGTGAAGTAGAGATAGCCCCAGATGGTCACCACGAGGATGCCGAGATAGCTGACGCCGAACATGTAGACAAAGATCACCGCGGTGATCACGAACTCCACCAGGGTCGGCACGATATTGAGCATGGTGAAGCGTACGATGGCTTCGATGCCCTTGGTGCCGCGCTCGATCACCCGGCTCAGACCGCCCGTGCGGCGCGCCAGGTGGAAACGGAGCGAGAGTTGGTGCACGTGATTGAAGGTGCGGTAGGCCAGTTTACGCACGGCATTCTGGCCAACGCTGGCGAACAACACGTCGCGCAATTGCTGGAAGCCAGCATCGATGATGTTGCCGAGACCATAGGCGATCACCAGCACAATTGGGACAGCCAGGCCCATGACCAAGGTGTTGTTCGGCTGGGAGCCGTCGAGGCTGTCGACGATACCTTTATAGGCGAAGGGAATAAGCGTCGTTGCGACCTTGGACAGCAGCAAAGCCGCAATCGCCAGCACCACCCGCAGCCGCAAATCAGGCCGATCCGCTGGCCACATATAGGTCCACAGATTGCGCACTGTGGCGAACACAGAACCCTCGTCCGCGTTTACGGACGATTTTGCCTTCCGGCTTTGATCAACTGACATCAGACTGGTTCCGTTTCCCGGATAGCTGGGACCACGGGCGCAAGACCCTCCAGCATGCTTGCATAAGCACTTCCAAGCGCCTGCAGGCGATCATGCTGCACCACATAGCAGTTCCGGGTGCCACGTGGCTTGCGTTCGATCAGCCCGGCATCAAGCAACACCTTGATGTGCTGGGAGACGGTGGACTGTGCCAGCGGCAAGGATTCTGTGACATCGGCGCAGCAGCATTCCCGCTGCTGCTCCCGTGCCAGGATACGCAATATGCTGAGGCGGACCGGATGGCCGAGCGCCCGCATGATGGTCGCGAAATCGTCGTCTTGCATGAAGGCCACTTCTTTGATCGTCAACAAGCGATAGAAGATGGTGTGCTACGGCGCAAGGGCAATTGCCTGCGGCTTACCGAGCAGAAGCGGCCCTGTCCGCTACTGCTCCCCGGCGGGCAGATCAAACACCTGGCCTGGATAGATCCGGTTGGGATCGCGAATCTGACCATTATTGGCCTGGTAGATCGTCGTGTACTTGATCCCGGCACCGTAGACGCGCCGCGCAATCGTCCAAAGGTTATCACCGCGCCGTATGATGGCCTTGCCAGAGGCAAAACGCTGCTCTTCGGCATTGCCTACCTGGACCCCAACCATAGTTGGCACCTCGTCTGGTGCGGCCGGGCCGGGCGCCACCGTCGAAGGCCGGGGAGAGGCAGCGACGGCCGGAGCGGATGCGGGCGTCTCCACCGTTGGGGACGCAGCAGAAGGCGCCGCAGGGTTGGCCGCCGACACCTGGTCAGCCATTGGCTTTGTCGCCAGAGTGGTATCGGGGCGTACCGCCGCATCGGCGGGACCTGATTCCGCCGCGCTTCTTGCTGAGGCAACGGAGGCAGCCGCGGCCGGAGCCTCAGCCGCCGCCGGTTGAGGGTTTACAGCGGCAGCACTTGATGAAGCGGTTGTGGGGGGCCGCTCACTGGCAGGAGGGTTGGCGACCTGCGGGGCCGAGGAGCCTGCTTCTGCTACCGGCCCAGGCTGCTGCGTATTGACCGGTGCCTGTTGTACTGTTGCGCCCGCTGAAGGTGTTGGCGCTGCGGTCGGGCTTGCTGACGTCGGACGAGGCGCCTGGGCTACTGCCGTCGGCGCGGCCGCAGTGGGGACCTCGAGAACGAAATTCACTTCTGCTCGCGCCGAAACACTCGCATCGGCGGGGTCGAGGAGATCAACGCGAATGCGTTGATTGGCCTTGGTCAGTACATTACCGCCCTCCACCAACCAGCGACCGTCCGAAACTATGGCGTCGGCAATGAAGACGTCATCAACATAAAGCCGCACCGTGCCACCCTCCGGGCCAGCGCCGGCGAAAAATGCCCGCTCCCCTTCGACTTCAATGGCATCAATGCTTGGCTGCGTTGGTGCAGAAAGGGGTGACGGTTCCTCGCCCGGCTGAACAGATGGAACGGAGGGCGTTGCCGCCACAAATGGCTCTGGTGCAGCGGCCCCAGATGGTGCTGTCGACTGGAGGACGGCGGCGACTTGTGGGTTAGCTGGCGCCTGCGCAGCGAAGGGTACCGCCGTTGGAACCGTTGCTCCCGGCGAACCGGGAACCGTGCTGCCACTCGGCAATGGCGGGGCTCCAGCAAGTCGGTCTGAGTTTTGCGCCGGAGCCATCACGGGCTCGGGCTGACCCGGCAGTTGGGCGGTGGGTTCTTGTTCTGGAGCGGCAGCGATCTCGACAGGCGGTGCCGTCGTGCTCGCACCAATGGGCAAGGTGCCGGGCGTGGCGACGGTCGCGGCTTGAGCTTCCGGCTGAGCATCGGCCGGCGCAGCTGGAGGTTCTGCCCGAGATGCGGCGGCAGATGGACTGGGTGACGTCGCCGCGGCAGGCGTTTCCGGAGTCGCGGCCGCCGGCTCTTTCACGGACTGGGCCACAGCGCTTGTAGTCTCGGCGCCCGCAATGGGGCGTTCAAGGCCCTGCAACACTTCGCTAGCTTGACCTGGTGTACTGGCTACGACCAAGGGCTCAGCCGTGCGGGCCTCGTCAATGACAACCACAAAGGACTGGCCCGACTGCCCCTTCTCGCCAACTTCGGCGAGGGTGAGTTCAGTTCCGCCCGGAGGGAGCGGCGATTCAGGCACCAGCACCCAATCGCCGCTTGCCTCAACGTTGGTCCGGCCAATCGACGCGCCATCGGAAAACACTTCAACTTCGCTACCAGGCTTGCCACTGCCAGCGATCACCACCGAACCATCGGGCTCCGCGCGAAGCAAACCAAAGTTCGCGGCAACCACGCTGTCGGCGGGGGCCGGGGGCGTTTGGCTAGACGCATTAGGTTCCGCTGGCGTCTCTATTGCCGGAGTGGGCTGAGTCGGAGCGAGCGCGACCGCCTCCGTGGCAGGCGTGGGGGCGGAAACATCGGTCGTGGCCACGGCTGGGGCTGGCAGAATGCCGGCATCGCTCATCTTGCCGCGAAGACAATGGCCCATTCCATCGCTGCTGTTGAAACAAGCAACCAGCGAGGGCCCCGAAAGGACACCGACAACAACTACGAGCGTGAGCGCAGCGGCGCCAATGGTGAGCGCGAGTGCCTTGTTCGGGACGGGGTCGGCCAGTTTGTCCTCCAGGACGATTGGAACTGCGCCGCTCTATGGGCAGCCCGGTTAGGCAGTCTTGACGGCCTTGGCGGCTGTGGCCTCAGTTTTCAAGAGCTTATAGGTAATAGATTCATACAACGCTTCAAAAGAAGCATCAATGATATTGGGCGACACGCCAATCGTGTGCCACCGTTCGCCCGTGCCATCGCGGCTTTCCACCAGCACACGGGTGACCGCGCCCGTGCCCCCGTCCAGAATACGAACCTTGAAGTCCACCAGCACCAAGTCCTCGATCCGGCTGGAGAATTTGCCAAGATCCTTGCGTAGGGCGAGGTCAAGCGCGTTGACGGGGCCATTGCCCTCGGCCACCGACATCAACAATTCGCCATCGACCCGGATCTTGACCACCGCCTCGGTGACCGTGACCTCTTCGCCCTGAGCATTATGGCGCCGCTCGACACTGGCGCGATAGTTTTCGACAGCAAAGAAGTTGGGCAAGGTGCCCAATACTTCTCGCGCCAGCACGGCAAAGGATGCATCGGCCCCGTCATAGGAATAACCACGCGCCTCGCGTTCCTTGACGGTGGCCAATAGCCGCTCGAGGCGCGGGTCATCCTTGGAGATGGCGATTCCGTGACGGGCAAGCGCCGTCAGCAGATTGGAGCGGCCCGCCTGCTGGCTCACCATGATCGAGCGCTCATTGCCCACGCTTTCGGGCGGAATGTGCTCGTAGCTGGAAAAATCCTTTGCCAGGGCCGAGGCATGAATGCCCGCCTTGGTTGCAAAGGCGGAGGCGCCGACATAGGGCGCTTGCCGGGCCGGTGCGCGGTTGAGCCGATCATCGAACGCTCGGGAAAGCTGAGTCAGGCGCTCAAGGCGGCCCGCATCGATGCCCGTTGCGAACCGATCCGCGTAATGGGACTTCAGTAAGAGCGTAGGGATGATGGTGACGAGATTGGCGTTGCCACAGCGCTCCCCGATGCCGTTGAGCGTGCCCTGGATTTGGCGAACACCTGCTTCCACGGCGGCTAGCGTGTTCGCCACGGCCTGGCCGGTATCGTCATGGGCGTGGATGCCGAGCTTGTCGCCTGGGGCCACCCCAAGAACCGCTGTAACGATCTCGCGGATTTCGGCGGGCATGGTGCCGCCATTAGTGTCGCACAGCACCACCCACTGCGCGCCAGCCTCGAGCGCGGTGCGCACGCAAGACAGCGCATAGTCCGGGTTGGACTTAAAGCCATCAAAGAAGTGCTCGCAGTCAACCAGAGCTTCCTTGCCGGCCGCAACAGTTGCCACCACGGTTTCGCTCAGATTGGCGAGGTTTTCCTCCAACGTGATTTCCAGCGCCGTTTCCACCTGCCGGTCCCAGGCCTTGGCGACAAAGCACGCAGCTTCGGCGCGCGACTGCAGCAAACCCTGTACCCCTGGATCGTTGGCAACGGAGCGCCCGGCCCGCTTGGTCATGCCAAAGGCGGTGAACCGGGCCTTGTTGGTGCGCTGTTCGCCAAAGAACTCTGTGTCCACCGGGTTCGCGCCGGGATAGCCGCCCTCGATGTAATCGACGCCAAGCTCCTCGAGCAGAGCCGCAATGGAAATCTTGTCCTCCAGCGAGAACTCGATGCCGGCGGTCTGGGCGCCATCCCGCAGGGTGGTGTCGTAGAGATAAAGGCGGTCTTTGGACATGGAACTCTAGTGCTGTTCGGGCCAGGTGGCGGTGTCGTGATCGGGGTGCTGGTGATTGCTGGCGGCAATCCTTGCAGCGCCTTCAGCGTCTTCCGCTTCGCTAGGCGGGCAATCAGGCAGGCCGCCCAGCGCAGGCACCCAGCTGATGCGGCTTTCAGTGCCGTGCTGGTCGAGGGGCGGGAAGGCTTCGGGATGGTCCAGCGAGCCGATCGACACGGCGATCCGGTCGCCCTCGGTGTAGCGGAAGGTCAGCGGCGTGCCGCAACGGGCACAAAATCCACGCTCGGCGTGATCGGACGACATGAAGGTGGCGAGTGCTCCCCGCGTCAGCTCCCAGGTTGAGCGGGCGCCGCCCACGAGTGGCGCATAGAAAGCGCCGAAGGCCTTCTGGCACATGCGGCAATGGCAGATATGGGCGTTGCTCGGGCTCTCGGTGAACCGATAACGCACCGCCCCACATTGGCAGCCGCCGCTCCAGCTTTCACTCATGTGAACTCTCCCGCGGTGGCCAATCCGAAGTATCGTGGTCCGGATGCTGGTTGGAGTGGATGCCGGCCAGGAAGTCGCGCCACTCGTCGCTGTTCTCAGTGCGCACTGGCAAGCCGGTCAGATCATCAAAGAAGGGCAGCTTGTCGTGCAGGTTGACCTGCAACGCCGGGGTAGCAACCGTCGGGTCATCGAAAGCACCGATCGCCAATTCAAGGCCAAACCGGGTTTCATAAGCGAGCGGAGTGCCGCAATCGCCGCAAAAGGCGCGACGCGCCGCGTTGGAGCTCTGGTACCATTTCGGCTCGCCCCGGCTCCAAACCGCATCATGCGCGGTGACCAGCGGCCCGAAAAAGCCGCCAAACGCCTTCTGGCACATGCGGCAGTGGCAGATGGAGGGGCGCCCCAGCAGCTTGACGCGGAACCGCACCGCGCCACACTGGCAACCTCCGGCATGCGCCTCGATATTGCCTTCCGAGCTGATCATCGCTTGAGCTCCCATTTGGTGCGACGCTCGCGGCTTTGTGGGTCCTTGTAGTCCATCAGCGCAATGCCCTGCTCGGCCAATTCGCTGCGGATGCGGTCGGCCTCGGCAAAGTCCTTGCTGTTGAGGGCGGCCAAGCGCGCAGCAACGGCAGCCGCAATATGCGCCGGCTCTTCTTCGCTACTCGCGGCCAGCAACCCATCAAGGCTGAAGCCGAGGAAGCGCAGCGTTGCCGCAAGGCAATGCCGGGCATCGCCCTCCCCGCGGTTCGCCCGCTTGGCGATGAAGTCCAGCGCCACCGAGGCGCGATGGAAGTTGAGGTCCTTGGCCAGTTCGCCGACAACGCTCGCGTCAGGCGCGGCGCCATCCTCCACCGCCACGCCCCCAGTGGCGCGCTGCCAGTCGCGCAGCTTGGTTTCGGCTTCTTCCAGCCGCCGCACGCTGAAATCGATCGGCTCGCGATAATGGGTCATCAGCATGGCGAGGCGCAGCACCTCACCAGGCCAGCGCCGGCCGCCGAATTTGTCGGTGGCGAGCAGCTCGTTGATGGTGACGAAATTGCCCAGGCTCTTGGACATTTTCTGCCCTTCAACCTGGAGGAACCCGTTGTGCATCCAAAGCCGCGCCATTTCATAGGTGCCGTGAGCACACCGCGACTGGGCGATCTCGTTTTCGTGGTGCGGGAAGATCAGGTCTAGTCCGCCGCCATGAATGTCGAAGACTTCCCCGAGATAGGCAGCGCTCATGGCGGAGCATTCGATGTGCCAACCCGGGCGCCCACGCCCCCATGGGCTGTCCCAGCCCGGCTCATCGGCGCTCGACTGCTTCCAAAGGACGAAATCGGCCGGGTTCTTCTTGTGCGTGTCGACGGCGACGCGCGCGCCAGCGAGGTTGTCCTCCAGATTGCGCCCGGAGAGGCGGCCATAATCGGGCATGGAGGTGGTATCGAACAGCACCTCCCCGGCCGCCTCGTAGGCATGGCCCTTGGCAATGAGCTTTTCGATCAGGCTGACCATATCGGGCTTGCCATCGGGGCGCGGCAGCACAAAATCGGTCGCCCGGGGCTGGTAGGTTGGCTCCAGCGTGCCCAATTCCTCGACATCGGCCGCGAACTGCGCGGCGGTTTTTTCCGTCACCTGCCGGATGGCCTCGTTGAGCGGCAGGTCGGGATAATCGCGTGCCGCCCTCGCATTGATCTTGTCGTCGACATCCGTGATGTTGCGGACATAGGTGACGTGCTCGGCGCCATAGATGTGGCGCAGCAGGCGGAACAGCAGATCAAAGACGATCACCGGCCGAGCATTGCCGATATGGGCGAAGTCGTAGACGGTGGGGCCGCAGACATAGAGCCGCACATTGCTGGCATCGAGAGGCTCGAAGAGCTCCTCCCGGCGCGTCAGTGTGTTGTAGAGCGAAAGCGGCGGCAGTCCCGAGTTCATGTTGACGTCCTGGCCATGCGGATGGGCACTGGCTGCGGGCGCTTCGAGTATCGGGTTTTTTGGATAAAGAAGACCGCGCTGCCAAATCGTGGTTAGCAGGTAATAACGCAGCCGTTAATCGGATTAACGTTGATCTTCATGGCGCCACCTTCGGCCCAAGCCGCCGCCAAATCAAGCCCTTCGTGAAAATTCGATCAAGCCGGCCGCTCGAGCAGGGTCACCTGCTGATTGATTTCGCCAAATGGTGCCCGGCCCGCCCCATCGATTGCCGCAATCCGCAGGCTGTCGCCCGGCTGCAGAAACGGCGTGCGCGCCCGCCCGAACTTAGTCTTTTCGACGGTGCGCAGTTCGGCAAGACAGGCAAAGCCGATGCCATCGCGCTTGGTAGGCAGGCTCTCGTCATGCCGGTTAGACACGGTGCCCGAGCCGACAATGGTGCCGCCGGCAAGGCTGCGCGTGCGAGCGGCCTCCATGATCAGGTCGGCGAAATCGAACTGCACGTCCCGTCCGGCATTGGGCTGTCCGATCAGATTGCCATTGACCTCCACCCGAAGCGGCAGGTGCAGACGGTTGTCCCGCCAGGCGTCGCCCAGGGCGTCGGGTGTCAAGGCGACGGGGCCGAAGCTGGTTGAGGGCTTCGCGTGGAAAAAGCCGAACCCGCCCTGCAGGTCCTCGGCCACCAGCCTGCGCAAGGATACGTCGTTGCAGATAGTGACCAGCCGAATGGCAGCGGCCGCTTGCTCGCGGGATGGCTGCATCGGCACGGGGCCGATGATCACGGCGATCTCCGCCTCAAAGTCGAGCGCCAGATCGTTTTCCGGCACGACGATCGCCGCGGTCGGCGCCAGCAGCGTATCCGAACCCCCCTGATACAGCAGGGGTCGGGTGGATTGCAGTTCGGCGTCCTTGCTGCCTCGCAGTGTGCGGACGCGTTCGAGATGGCTCATATAGCCCGAGCCATCGATCCACTGATAGGCGCGTGGGAGCGGCGCGAGCGCTTGGCTGGCCTCGAACACCTGACCGGCAATCGCACCCGCGTTCAACTCGGACGCGAGTGCCGCCAGCTGAGGAGCCGCGTTGTCCCAGTCATCGAGCGCCGCCTGCAGATGGGGCGCAATGCGGCCTGCGGCAACACAGCGCTGCCCATCTGCGGAAACCACCACCAGCTGGCCATCGGGGCGACCATTTCTAAGGGTAGCAAGCTTCATCGTGGCGCAATCTCCCGCTCGAGTGTTGCGCCAGCGCTATCACGCCATCTAGCCGGGGACTATAGTGTTGCCACCAGATCGGCGCTGGCCTATGCGGCTTTTGCAACGCCGCCGCTTCCAGCCGCAAGCAAGGACCACGCATTGACTTTGAGCAGAACAACCCTGCGCCCGTTTCTCCTTTTGCTCGTGGCAGCTGTCTGCCTGCTGCTCGATGTTGGCACGGCGCATGCGCAGGCCGCCGCTTGCGCCCGGCTGGAAGATTCGCTGCGGCAATTCGATCGGAACGCGGACTTTCAGCAACGGCAGGGCAATTCGCGCTCGGCCCGTCGCCTCGCTGATCAGGTGCAGAGCGCGGAAAGCCGTTACATCCGCGAAGGCTGCAATGATGACGCGCGGGCTGGCCGCACTCTGTCACCGCGCTGCCAGAGCATTGGACGCGATGTGCTGGACTTACGCGAACAATATGCCCAGGTCTCGCAGTCGGTGAATAGCGCCGGTGCCGTGGCCCAGCAGCGCGAAGCCATCCTGCAGGAACTGGCCCGCTTTGGTTGCGGCGCCGGGCGCGGCTCGAGCGCCGACTTCTCGCGCGAGCGGCAGTCGATCTTTGATCGCGTGTTCGGCACTACCACCCAGGGCGATTTCACCGATGGCGACCTGGTCGACGATGGCGCTTATTGGGGCAGCCAGGGCTCCAACACTGTGCGAACCCTCTGCGTGCGGTTGAGCGATGGTTACTTCTGGCCCATCAGCTACGCCACTTTGACTGATTATGTCGGCAATGACGCCCAGCAATGCCAGGCGATGTGTCCCAACACACCGGTGGAACTCTATTTCTACGACAATCCGGGTCAGGAAGTTGAGCAGATGCGCAACGTCAGCGGCCAGCCTTATTCCGCCTTGCCCACCGCGTTTAAATATCGCGAGGCGGTGGATATGCAAAGCAGCTGCCGTGCTACCCCGGCTGGCGGGGGCACGATCCGGAACGCCGTATCAGCTGACGGCCAGAACCGGACCATCGCTGAAGTATCAGGCGTGAGCTTCCCCCTGCCCCCGCGCGATCCGCGCCGGCAGATGCCAGCAGCCGTCGCGCCGGTCGAGGCGCCATTGCAAACGGCCACGCTGATCGATGTTCCTCTGCCGCGGCCGCGTCCTGCCGGCCCCGGCGAGACCCCGGTCACCCGGCCTGCGCCGCAAACCGCCGAAGACAAAAGCCTGCGGCTGGTTCAGTTCGGCGACAAGGTGGTCAGGGTAGTCGGTCCAGACACGCCTTACGCCCAAGCAGCGGCAGCAGGCTCTTAAGCTCGGGCCCATCGTGGCGACCGGTCAGTGCAAGGCGGAGGGGCAGGAACAAGCCCTTGCCCTTGCGGCCGGTCTGGGCCTTTACGGCCCCCGTCCACTCGCCCCAGGTCTCGATTGACCAGGGCTCAGCTGGCAGCAACTCGCGCGCGGCCACGAGGAAGTCGCGGTCTTCCTGCGCGATCACCGGCTGCACCGGGCCGCGGATCAGCTTGGCCCATTCCACCACATCACCGAACTTGGCCAGGTTCTCGCGCAGCACCAGCCAGAGCGGCTCGCTATCGAGACCCAATTGCGCCAGGCGCGGCTGCGCTTCGGCATAAGGCATGGCGTGCAGGATACGCGCGTTGAGCGTGTCCAGTTCAGCCGGATCGAACCGGGCCGGTCCATGCGAGATGGCCGCAAAATCCAGTAATTTAGCGACGGCGTCCAATGAGGCATAGGGTTCCACAGGAATGCTCGTGCCGGTCAGCGTCGCCATGATGGCCACCGCCAGCGGCTCATAGCCTTCCTGCCGGAAGTCCGCGATCGACTGGGAGCCAAGCCGCTTGGAAAAGCCCTGTCCTTCGGCATCGGTCAGCAGATTGTGGTGCCCGAACTGCGGCACGGCCCCGCCCAAGGCTTCGAAGATCTCGATCTGGGTGCCCGTATTGGACACATGATCCTCGCCGCGAATCACATGGGTGATGCCCAAGTCGATGTCATCCACCACTGAAGGCAGGGTATAAAGGTAGGAGCCATCCTCGCGCACCAGCACCGGATCGGACATGGAGGCGGTGTTGACGGTCTGCGGCCCCTTGATCAGGTCATCGAACTGCACCGGCTTGCCATCGAGCTTGAAGCGCCAATGCGGGCGCCGTCCTTCGGCCTCGAGCCGCGCGCGATCTTCGGCCGTGAGTTTTAGCGCCGCCCGATCATAGATGGGAGGCTTGCCCATGGCCCGAGCCCGCTTGCGCCGCCGATCCAGCTCGTCCTCGGTTTCGTAGCAGGGATACAACCTACCCGCGGCGATCAACTGCTCGCGCGCCGCCTCGTAAAGCGCCGCCCGCTCCGATTGGCGCACCAGCAGATCGGGCTTCACGCCGAACCACGCCAGATCCACCTCAATGCCGTCGGCGAACTCACGGGTGGAGCGCGCCGCATCGGTGTCGTCCATGCGCAGCACATAGCGACCGCCATGCTGGCGAGCAAAGAACCAGTTCAGCAGCGCCGGCCGCGCATTGCCCAGGTGAATGCGCCCCGTGGGTGAGGGGGCCCAGCGTACAACAGGTGCGCTCATGCGCCGGTCCGATCGCGATAGCCGTTGGTGATGGGGTAGCGGCGCCCCATGCCAAAGGCACGCCAGGTCAGTTTGGGTCCGGGCGGCGATTGCCTGCGCTTGTATTCGGCAATGGTGATGAGCCGGTCGATGCGCTGCACCAGCGCCAGATCATGCCCCTTTGCTGCGACTTCGGCGATCGACAGCTCGTCCTCGACCAGACCCTCGATGATGGCATCGAGCACCGGATAGGGCGGCAGGCTGTCCTGGTCCGTCTGGTCGGGACGCAGTTCGGCGCTGGGAGCCTTGTCGATGATGTTCTGGGGGATAACCGGGCCCGCCGGTCCCAGGCAATCACCCGGCAGGTGCTTGTTGCGCCAATCCGCAAGCTTATAGACCTGCATCTTGAGCATATCCTTGAGCGGGTTGAAGCCCCCGTTCATGTCGCCATAGATGGTGGCGTAACCCACGGCCATTTCCGACTTGTTGCCCGTGCTCAGGAGCATCGAGCCCAGCTTGTTGGACACCGCCATCAGGATCACGCCGCGCATGCGCGACTGGATATTTTCTTCGGCAAGATCAGCGGGGCGGCCGGCGAAAATCGGGTCGAGTTCCTTGAGCGCCTGATCCACCGGCCCACCGATAGCAACGACGTCATAGCGCACGCCCAGCAGTTCGGCGCATTGCTTGGCGTCCACAAGGCTTGCCTCGGAAGTGTAGTGATAGGGCAGCATGATGCAGTGGACATTCTCGGCGCCAAGCGCATCCACCGCCATCGCCGCCACCACCGCGCTGTCGATGCCGCCGGACAGCCCCAGCACCACCTGCTTGAAGCCGTTCTTGCGGACATAGTCGCGCAGTGCCAGCACGCAAGCACGCCAAGGCGCTTCCTCGGCGGAAAGCTGCGGCTTGATCTGACCCTCCACGCAGGTCCAGCGCCCGTCCCGGCGCTCCCAATCGGAGAGGATGAAATCGGGTGCGAAGGTCTCGCCGCGGAACACCAGCTTGTCCCCGGGCTCCATGCCAAAGGAGGCGCCATCATAGACCAGTTCGTCCTGCCCGCCGATCTGGTTGAGATAAAGCATGGGCACATCGTCTTCGGAGGTGCGGGCGCGCACCAGCCGGTCCCTGACTTCGTGCTTTTGCATCCAATAGGGGGAGCCATTGGGGCAAAGCAGCATTTCGGCCCCAGCCTGGATCAGATGCTGGCACACCCAGGGGTGCCAGATGTCTTCGCAGATTGGCAACCCCATCGGCACGCCCTTGATCGTCACTGGCAGCGGGAGCGGTCCGGATGTGAAATAGCGCTCCTCGTAAAAAACGTCGTTGCGCGGCAGTTCGCGCTTGAAGCGGATGGCAGTGATCTCGCCCTTTTCGGCGACGAAAAGCGCGTTGTGGAAGCCGGTTTCCGCCTGCCAAATGGTGGGAATGATCAGCGCCACATCGGTGCCGGCCGTGTCGGCTGCCAGATCCTGCGCCGCCTTGATAGCATCGGCCACGAATTGCGGCTTGAACAGAAGATCGTCCGCAATATAGCCGGTCAGGAAGAGTTCGGAGAGCAGCAGGATATCGGCTTTTGCGGCCACCGCCTGCGCCAGCGCGCCACGCGCCAGCACCAGGTTTCCATCCAGATCGCCCACTTTGGGATTGAGCTGAGCAAGCGCGATACGCAGGTGGTCGGTCACGATATAGGCCTATAGCTGACGCGGATACGCTCCCTCCAGGGCGAACGAAGCGCGCGCAAGCCTTACCCACTCGCCCCCGGCAGAACAAGCCGGTAACGGCTGATCACGGCCGATGGTTCAGAAGCGGCCGGCCAGCTCAAACAGGGCGCCGTAGCGGAAGAATGAAAAGGGATTGTTGGTCGAGATATAGGACTGCCGCGAAAGATTGGGCGCCGTGTATGCCGGGTCCGCTGGCGTGCCATCGGGTTCGAAGGACGGCTGCGGCGGCGTCACCGTTGCAGTGTCGAAGGTCGCGTCGTACTCACCTTGGAGATAGGAAGCCCGGCCGCCGATCCGAACCGTCAGGTTCTCGGTTGGGTGAAAGCCAACCATTAACTTGCCCGCAGCGCCATAGGCGTAGCCACCGACGCTGGCCGCCGAGGCGAGGAAAGTGTTGCCGCCGAAATCTTCGGGCACCAGGTCCAGAGTCCCGAGAGTACCGTCCACCCATGCATAGGGCAATGCTGCAGCTTCTGCAGTGATGTCGAAAGCATCCGCCACTTCGAAGCGGCTAACTAGGCCGATCTTGGCCGCGTGGATGTCGAAGTTGTTGGGCTCGCTGTCGAACCCTATGGACCAGTCTCCAGTGGAACTGGACCAGGCGATGTCGCTGGCTGAACGAGCCGTAGTGAACGAAGCGCGGCCGGTATCGGGCGATTCATTGAAGTATTGGTAGCCGATCACAGCCCCGACGCCAAAGCTCTCATTGCCGAACGGCATCATGCCGAAGTCAGCACCGACATAGCCCAACCGCGCGCCAGGGAGATCGAAGGTCCCCCCGATGCCATCCGTGGAGTAGTCCCCGCTCGTAGCAAAGGCGTAACCGACATTGGCCTCCAAGAAGGAGCGCGTGCTGTCGTCATCGATGCGGACAAAGGCCTCCCCCGAATGGGAGGTGCTTTTGATGTCCTGCTCGTAGCCCTGAAGGGACAAGGATTGCTCGCCGAGCGAATACCAGTAGCGCACGCCCGCTTCGAAACGCAGCGGATTGTCTTCGCCAATCTGCCAGTTGGTGGGATAGGCGGTCCGCATTCCCCCATAGCCGTAGTCAGCCGCAGTTGCCGGCAAGGCAACGCTTCCGGCAAGCAGGGAGGCAATGGTGAGGGTGCGCTTCATCGGAACCTCTGAGACCCGGGCCGTTCAGCCCAACGCCACATTGATGCCTCATTAGGGTTAACAGTCCGCTAAGTGAAGACAGAGACTTTTCGCTAACTATCTTAAGGTGTAATCGGGTATAGGGCTGGCGGCGACCAATCACGGCGCAACCGAAGCCGGTCGAGCGAGTTGCCCTCCAGTACCCGACGAGAGTTTGCGTGATGAGTTGCAGAATACTGGTAGTTGAAGACGAGATCTTCGTTGCCACCGAAATCGAGCATGTCATCGCGGAAATGGGGCACCAGCCGGTGGGCATTGCTGCCGACCAGCGTACGGCCCTTAGCCTCGCGGCAACGACTGACGTTGCCCTCGTGGACCTCAATCTTGAGGATGGTCCTACCGGGGCGGCCATTGGCCGGGCTCTCAGCCAAACTCATGGCGTCACCGTACTGTTCATGACGGCCAACCCTTCGCAGCTTGGCACCGGCATTCCCGGCACTCTGGGCGTATTGCCCAAGCCGGTCACGGATAAGGAACTACGGGACGCTGTCGGGTATGCCGTGGCTCGGCGCCAGGCGCAGGAAGCTGCCCCGCCCCGTCGTTTACAGCTGTTTGATTGGCTCGACCCAACGCCCGAGCCTACGAAGTGCTGACCAAGCCGTTGCTCTAGCTCTGCAACCGCCCGGAGCGGCGCAGAGCCGTAGCAGGAAGGTCGACCTCGACCCTCAGCCCGTCCGCTTCCCAGATCCGCTCGACCTTGCCACGCATCTGGCCTTCCACGCTCAGGCTCACGAGGCGTGAGCCGAAACCTTCCAGTCGCCTCGCGCCATCAAGAACCGGACCGCCCCGCTCCTTCCAGGAGAGATGGTAGCCATCCTCGCTTACCCGGCCTTCCAGCACCACCTCCCCATCGGCAACGCTCAGCGCGCCGTATTTGGCGGCATTGGTGCCCAGCTCATGGAACAGGAGTGCAAGTGGAGTAGCCGCGCCATCATCGATCGGAGCGTCCTCACCGCGGAAGCTGACCCGCGCGGTACCCTCCCGGTGGTAGGCTTTCAGGAGGCGCTCGATCAAGGCCCAGAGTGAGCCCTGGTGTTCGGTGTCCTGTAAGCGGGCAGCATGGGGCCGGACAAAATCATGCGCCTCGCTCAGAGCGAAGATGCGCTGGCGCAGCTGATCGGCAAAGGGCTTGATCTCCGGCTGGCTGCGCGCCGACAGGCTGATGATGCCGGTCAATACCGCAAAGATGTTCTTGATTCGATGGCTCAGCTCCTGCGCCACCAGGTCCCGCTCGGTCGCTGCAAGCTTGGTCTCATGGATATCGGTGAGGGTGCCGAACCAGCGTATGATACGGTCCTGGCTATCACGGATCGGCAGCGCCAAACCCAAGGTCCAGCGGTACTCGCCGGTATGATGCCGCAGTCGGTACTCGATCTGGTATGGCTCGCCCGTTTCCAGGGAGTTGCGCCAGATCGCCCAGGCTCTCTGCTGATCATCGGGGTGAAACAGGTTGTTCCAACCTTCCCCATCAGTGGACCCTTGCGGCACTCCAGTGAACTGGTACCAGCGGTCATTGTAATAGTCGTGAAAGCCGTCAGGCAGGGTCGACCACACCATCTGTGGCATGGCATTGGTCAGGGTGCGGAAGCGCAGCTCGCTTTCCGCCAGCGCGTCCGACGCACGGCGCTGCTCGGTGACATCCACCACGACCCCGGGGAAGCGGATGGCATTGCCATCGTCGCCCAAACGCGTACGCCCCGAGGCGATAACCCACCTTATCGTCCCATCAGGTCCAAGCAGGCGATATTGCGAGCGGAAGGGTGAGCCGTCTGCCAAGGCCGCCCTGATCTCGACGCCGACCCGTTCCACGTCCTCGGGGTGAATGGCCTGCATGAAGCCTTCAAGCGCGATCCCGGTCTTGGCCGTGGCCGCATCGAGATTATACATGGTGGCGAATTTTTCGTCGGCGGTGACGCTGTTGGCCACAATGTCCCAATCCCAGGTTCCCACCAGGGTTGAGCTGTTCAAGGCAAGCGACAGTCGCTCCTCGCTGCGAGCCACGGCACGCTCCGCCAGCACTCGGGTGGTCGTTTCCTGAACAATGCAAAGCACCGCCAAAGGGGTGCCGTCTTCCGCCAGCACAGGGCTATAATGAAGGTCCAGCCACACCGCTTCAGGCGTGCCGTTGCGATTGAGGAGAAGTTCCTGCTCCTCGAGATGCAGGGTTTCCCCGCGCAGTCCCAAGTCAATCTTGTGGCGGTTGAACTCGGCAATTTCAGGCCAGGCTTGTTCGGCGGGAAGTCCGAAGATGTGTGGGTGCCGTTCGCCGGCGAACACCGCATAGGCGTTGTTGTAGATCAGGATGCCCTGAGAGCCGATCAGCATGGCCATTGGGGTGGAGGTCGCGAGCATGACCCGGACTGCCCCCTTTAGGCTTTCCGGCCAAGCTGGAATTGGACCCAGCGGGTTGGAAGCCCAATCATAATGATTGATCAGTTTGATCGTCGGGTCCAGTTCGAGGCGGGCGCGCACCTCTGGCGTTGCCGCAGGGAACAGGGATCTTGGCATGAACGACTTTCAGCAGGGTCAGCGAAGCGCTGGCATAGGACAGCAAGCCTGCCCGCCGATCAACACCTGCTCGGTGACGATCGTCGGGTGATCACGCGGCTGTTACTCGCCCGCGAGTGCGTGCTGGCGCGGCGGCTTTTGCGCGTGCACTTCTTCAGCGACCAGGAACGCCAGTTCAAGCGCTTGGCTGGCATTGAGGCGAGGGTCGCAATAGGTGTGGTAGCGGTCCGAGAGCGAGGCTTCGGTGACGGCAGAAACACCGCCCACACATTCGGTCACATCATCTCCCGTCATTTCGATGTGGACGCCGCCGGCATAGGTGCCCATCTCGCGATGCACTTCGAAGAAGGAGCGAACTTCCGAAAGGACACGGTCGAACGGCCGGGTCTTATAACCGGTTGAGGCCTTGATGGTGTTGCCGTGCATCGGGTCACAACACCAAACAACGGTACGCCCGGCGCGCTGCACGGTTTCGATCAGCCGCGGCAGATGCTCATGCACCTTCTCGGCGCCAAAACGGCAGATCAGCGTGATGCGGCCAGCCTCATCGGTCGGGTTCAAGCGATCGAGCAGCCGCAGCAGGTCTTCGCTCGAGAGCGATGGGCCGCACTTGATGCCGATCGGGTTGTGGATGCCGGCGAAATATTCCACATGGGCGCCATCGGGCTGCCGGGTGCGATCGCCGATCCAGAGCATGTGACCCGACGTGGCGTACCAGTCATTGGTAATGGAATCGCGGCGGGTCAGCGCTTCTTCATAACCAAGGAGAAGCGCTTCATGGCTGGTGAAGAAACTGGTCTGACGCAAGGCCGGGGTATTGTCCGGGTTAAGGCCGAGCGCGGCCATGAAGGTGATGGCGTCGTCGATCTTGCGCGCTACTTCCTCGTAGCGCGGATACCAGTTCGAGCCCTTCATGAACCCGACGGTCCATTCATGGATGCGGGTCAGTTCGGCATAGCCGCCCGAGGCAAAGGCACGCAGCAGGTTCAGCGTTGCCGCCGATTGCCGATAAGCCTGCAGCATGCGATCGGGGTCGGGTAGGCGGGCCCCTTCGGTGAACTCGATGGCGTTGATGATATCGCCGCGATAAGAGGGCAGTTCCACCTCATCGATCACTTCAGTATCGGCAGACCGGGGCTTGGCGAACTGGCCGGCAACGCGCCCGACCTTGACCACGGGTTTGGAGGCGCCATGGGTGAGCACCACGGCCATCTGGAGAAACACGCGGAAGAAATCGCGGATATGGTCGGCGCCGTGCTCGGCAAAGCTTTCGGCACAGTCCCCGCCTTGGAGCAGGAAAGCTTCGCCGCGCGCGACTGCCGCGAGCTTGGTCTTGAGGTCCCGTGCCTCGCCGGCAAATACCAGCGGCGGAAAGGTCGCCAACTGGCGCTCGGCTTCGGCCAGGGCAACCGGATCGGGATAGGCGGGCACCTGCAGGATGGGCTTGTCGCGCCAGCTGCTGGGGGTCCAAGTGGTCATGGGTTGTCTCGCTTTCCCGCTATCCCGATAGGGGCGGTCTACCAAGGCCACGCCGGCCTGCCAAGCCTTATCGGCTCAGACCTTGGCGCCGTCCCGGTAAACATAGGTCGGGCCCTTGAAGGTCACCAATTCTTCGGCCGCGGTGGGATGAACGGCAATGGCCCCGTCGAAGTCGGCCTTGCTGGCGCCCATGCTCATCGGAATGGCCACAAGCTGAATCATCTCCCCTGCCCCCGGCCCCAGAATGTGGCAGCCCAGCACCTTGCCACCATCGGCCTCGGTGATGAGCTTGAGGATCATGCGCTCGGTCCGCGTCGAGAGACTGTTCATCATCGGGCGGAAGCGCGCGATATAAACGTCGATATCGCCATGGGTCGCCGCTTCAGCCTCGGTCAGGCCAATGGCGCCGAGTTCCGGCTCGCTGAAAACCGCCGTCGGAATCAGGGAATGATCCACGGCCATGGGATTGTTGTTGAACACGGTCTCGGCAAAATACCAGCCTTCGCGGATCGCAACCGGCGTCAGCGCCGCCCGCCCGGTCACGTCGCCCACAGCATAGATGGATGGGCAGGACGAGCGCGAATATTCGTCCACCGCAATGGCGCCGCCAGCGGTCAGCTCGACACCGGTCGTTTCGAGACCCAGCCCCTCGACATTGGGCCGCCGACCCACAGCAAACATCACCGCGCCATAGGGCGCCGTCACCCCGTCGCTGAAGGTCGCCGCAATATTGTCCCCCTGCTGCACCAGCGATTTGATCGTGGTCTGGTAAATCAGCCGGATGCCGCGCTCCTGCAGTCCGGCCTCCAACCCGCGCCGCAGGTCGTCGTCAAAGCCGCGCATCACGCAATCGCCGCGATAAACAATGCTGGTGTTGACGCCAAGTCCGGCAAAGATGGTGGCAAATTCCACGGCGATATAGCCGCCGCCTGCGATCAGGATCGAATGGGGCAAGCGCGGCAGGTCGAAGACTTCGTTGGAGGTGATGGCGAGCTCGGCGCCTGGAATATCGGGAACAATGGGCTGCCCGCCGGTGGCAACAAGGATATGGCGCGCCTGCAGATCGCGATTGGACCTCAGCAGATGCACGCCACTGGGCCCGGTCACCACCGCCCGATCCTTGATCACCTCGACGCCGGGGTTTTCCAGATTGGTGGTGTAGGCGTGCTCGAGGCGGCTGATTTCCTTTTCCTTGGCAGCCACAAGCGTGGGCCAATCAAAGGAAGCATCCACCTGCCAGCCAAAGCTGGAGGCGATGTCGAACAGCTCGTTGAAGCGGCTGGCATAGACATAGAGCTTTTTGGGTACGCAGCCCCGGATCACGCAGGTCCCGCCAACGCGGAATTCTTCGATGATAGCGGTTCGCGCGCCATAGCTGGCGGCCATCCGTGCGGCGCGGACGCCGCCGGAGCCCCCGCCGATCACGACCAGATCATATGCTTCGCTCATTGCAACGCCCCACAAGTACCGCCCCTAAATATGGAGCGGCGCATTGCATACAAAAAGACCCCGCACAAGGCGGGGTCATATGCGTCTGGATCAGATCTCGACGCCATTGGCGCGAAGCTCGCTTCGCACCTTGGCGAAGAACTCACGCTGCACATTGTTGGTGAACACCATCAAGACCCGTTGCAGGTCGGTATTCAGTTCTGAATTGGCTTGCGCCAGCTTCTGGCCGACTGGCGATTCGTAGAAGGCGACGATCTGCTGCAAGTCTTCGTTGGTGAAGCGCACCGCATAAACGCGGGCAAACTGGTCCATCAGTTCGCCCTTGCGGCCCTTGTACTCCTCCAACACCTTCGAAATGGCCTTGTCGGTGGCGTCGACCAGTTCTGGGTTCTGCTGGATGATCTGGCGCATGGTCTGCACGCCAGTTTCGACCAGGGTCACTTCATAGATAGCGGAGCGGTCCGTCAGTTCCACATATTTGCGCGCCAGCGCCAGTTGCTCAGGCGGCACTTCCTGGGCCATGGCGGGAGCGGCCAGAGCAAACAGCCCGGCGCTGAGTGTCACCGCGAGCAGCGCTTTAGCGCGCCCAGTCAAACCCCGTTTCGTCGAAAATGCCATCCTGATCGAACCTCGCTGTTGGTCAGTCCCCGCGCTGCATGGTTCTTACGCCATCCGGCGTCGCCACATAAGCGGTTTTGCACATGTTAAGAAAAAGCCCATGCTGCACCACCCCTGGTATGTCAAGGAGATCGCGCGACAGCGCTTCTGGCGTCGAAATGCGGCCAAAACAAGCATCAACGATCAGGTGACCGCCATCCGTATGGTAGGCCTGACCGTCGGCAGTACGGCGCAGCTTGGCTTGGACCTCGGCGCCATGGGCAGTCATTACGGCGTCGAGGGCTCGCATGGTGGCGCCAAAACCAAAGGCGTTGACCTCCACCGGAAGTGCAAACCTGCCCAATTGCTCCACGACCTTGGAGCCATCGGCAATCACGATCATTGCATCCGAGGCCGCCGCTACGATCTTTTCGCGCAGCAACGCCCCGCCGGCGCCCTTGATCAAATTGAGGTGGGGGTCGATCTCGTCGGCACCGTCGACGGTGAGGTCAAGGCGATCGAGATGATCAAGGTCGCTGAGCGCGATGCCGAGGCCCATCGCCTGCTCGGCGGTGCGCTCCGAAGTGGGCACGCAGATGCACTCGAAACCCTGGGCCACTTTCTCGCCGAGCAGATCAACAAAGTGCCAAGCGGTCGAACCGGTGCCCAGGCCGAGCCGCATGCCGGGTTGAACCTGCGACAAGGCCATGCGAGCCGCTTCTCGTTTCAGATCATCGCTCACCGGCACATCCCCTGCTTTTGCGGCGGTGATGCCGGGCAATACTGCCCCGTGTCAACCCAGACCAAAGCAGGTCGCCAGAGGGATCAATGCTGCGGCCCAAGCAATTCCGGGCGAGCACGCTTTGAAATGAGCGCGAAGACGATTAGGTTGGCGCCATGACCAGCCCCGTCTCCGTTGCGCGACCGCTTGTTGATCGCTTCGGCCGCCATATTTCCTATTTGCGCATCTCGGTCACGGACCGGTGCGATTTCCGCTGCGTTTATTGCATGGCGGAAAACATGACCTTCCTGCCCAAGCGGGAAGTGCTGAGCTTTGAGGAAATCGAGACCATTGCCGCCGCTTTCGTGCAACGCGGCGTCACCAAGCTGCGCCTGACGGGCGGCGAACCCCTGGTGCGGCGCGACATTCTTGATCTGGTGCGCAGCCTGGCCCGACATCTCGAGCATGGCCTTGAAGAGCTGACCATGACCACCAATGGCAGTCAGCTCAGCCGTTTTGCCGGCGACCTCTTCAAGGCGGGCATGCGGCGGATCAATGTGTCCCTCGATACCCTTGATCCGGACCGCTTTGCGCAAATCACTCGCCGCGGCCGGATGGCCGATGTGATGGCCGGCATTGACGCCGCGCAAGCGGCGGGCCTGCAGATCAAGATCAACATGGTGGCGATGCGCGGCGTCAACGAAGACGAGATCGAGCCCATGATGGAGTGGGCGCATGGCCGGGGCATGGGCCTGACACTGATCGAAGGCATGCCATTGGGGGAAGTTGGGCTCGACAGGGTCGACAGCTATCTGCCCCTGCGTGAGCTACGCGACCGGCTGGCTCGCCGCTGGACCTTGAGCAAGCTCGACCAGCGTACCGGTGGCCCCGCCCGCTATCTGCATGTCGCTGAAACTGGGGGCGTTCTGGGCTTCATCACCCCGATGAGCCACAATTTCTGCGAAAGCTGCAACCGCGTGCGCCTGACCGCGACGGGCCAGCTGTTCTTGTGCCTGGGACAGGAAGATCAGGTTAATCTGCGCGAAGCGCTGCGCGAGGGCGGTGCTGAAGCGCTCGATGCCGCACTGGACCATGCCATGCTGATCAAGCCCAAGGGCCATGACTTCGTCATTGACCGGGCCCGGCCCGAACCGGCGCTGGGGCGGCACATGTCGGTTACGGGCGGCTAGCCGCCCGTTCCGCGAGTTCGACGATGATCCCATCGGGATCACGGCAGAACGCCACCCGCTTGAACACGTCCTGATTATGCGCGAGCCGCGGGCGCTCGATGATCTCGATCCCCTCCTGTTCGAGCCGTTGCACCACCGGATCGATGTCGGAAAAGGCAAAGGTCATGTGGCGCATACCAGCCGTTTGCGGCGGCACATCTCGGGCTCGGGTCACCGGCTCGGCCGGCGCGAAGATTTCAAGCATGCCGCCGCCGGCATCGAGGAACGCTACTTCGCCTGAGGACGCCGACTTGCGCAGATGCACGCGCAATCCCAGCAGATCGCAATAGAACCAGACGGTGCGATCAAGATCGCCCGACGTCATGCCGATATGTTCAAACCCCTCAAGCATGGCTATTTGTCATCGTCGACAACAAGGGCAAAGTCCAGCGGCAAGGCCGTCGTGTACTTGATCTGCTCCATGGCAAAGCTCGAGCTCACATCGGTCAAGGCGATCTTGGTGATAAGCTTTTTGTAGAAGGTGTCGTAGGCGGCAATATCGGGAACCACGATGCGCAGGAGATAATCGATGTCCCCGCTCATGCGATAGAACTCGACCACTTCGGCAAAGTCTTCCACCACCGCTGCGAATTTGCGCAGCCAGCCCTCGCTGTGCTCATTGGTCTTTACCGACACGAACACTGTGACACCGGCATTGACCTTTGCGGGATCAAGTACGGCGACGCGCCGCTTAATCACACCTTCCTCTTCCATTTTCTGGATGCGGCGCCAGCATGGGGTGGTGGACAGCCCTACTTTGCGGCCGATCTCGGCGACGGGCATGGTCGCGTCTTTCTGCAGCAAGGTCAGTATTTTACGATCGATCTTGTCCAGTGCCATGTCGCCCCCGCGAAAACCTATTCCAGCATGGGCCGCTTTGCCGACCCAATTTAGGTTATTAACTGCCACATCCCGGCGGCCCTCGCAATAATCTTGCGTACCAGTGGGCCTGCTGCCCTTCTAGAAGAAGGGGAGCCAGTCCCAGACGGCTTCAGGGCGATCCTGCTGGTCGCGCCATTCGCGCGGCGGCACAAATGACCCCGCCCAAATTCCTCGGCTCGCCGATCGAGCCGCGCTTTGCTGGCGGTCGTAATCACCAGAAGACAGGGCCCAACCTTCAGCGACGAGGGTGGCGCCCAGATCCTCATCACCAATGGCGCATCGCGCCAACAATCGATCATACTTGTCGCGCCCCTCGGGGCGGCAGTCGAGCTCACCGGAGCGTAGCAGTTCGGCCATGCGATCGCGTGCCGCCTGCCCGCAAGGCCAGTTCTCCCCCGCGCGAAGGCAGGTCTGGCTCAGTTCCGGGGCATCAACGCCGAGAAGGCGCACGCGTTGATCACCCAGGCGGAAGCTGTCGCCATCGCTGGCGCGCCCTGCCCCGCTGACAGGTGGGAGTTCCGGCTCCAGCCATGCCGCCAGCACGGCCACTAGGGCCAAAATCACCACAGCGAGGAGCGAGCCGCGTCGTCCGGCGAACACTCGCCTTCGCCTTAGATATCGATTCAGGATTTCACCGCCCGTTAACTACGCCATCGCTACTGTTCAGCTGTGAGCGTAGCGAATGCGTTTCTGGTTCGCATCACTTAGTACCGAGTAAGAGT
This sequence comes from Devosia sp. Z6_126, assembly GCF_058133495.1. Classification (NCBI taxonomy): domain Bacteria; kingdom Pseudomonadati; phylum Pseudomonadota; class Alphaproteobacteria; order Hyphomicrobiales; family Devosiaceae; genus Devosia; species Devosia sp. Z6_126. The sequence continues at coordinate 873,318 of NZ_JBYUNO010000002.1, forward strand.
TCAATGCCGTCCTGGGCCACGATCGACGCTGACGTCCGCTCGCTTATGGGGCGTGACACCAAGCGCAACGCACAAAAAACCGTGCTGGATGCGCGCCAACGCCTGACGTCCAGTTCGGGCACTCGCGCAGCGTTCGACTTCGAGCTGCTGCATGACTATGCCAGCGCCCGGCTTGCTGCGGCATTGCCAATGGCCGCCATCGTGGTCATCCTGTCCTTTGTCTCCAGTTTCTGGGTTCCGCCGCTCTTTGCCACCCTCTGGGCAGGGACGGTGCTGATCAGCCTTCTCGTGATCGTGCTGGTCGCGCGGCGCTTCAAGGCGAGCGATCCCGCCAAGTTCAATGCCGGTCAGTGGACGGCAAGCTTTGTCGCCTGCGAAACCGTTTATGGTTTGGCCTGGTCGCTGCTCGCCCTGTTCACCCTGGTTGCCAGCCCCGAGAGCCTGACGCCGGTGATGTTTGCCATGGTGCTGGTGAGCGTCGCGGCCAATGCCGTGGCCACCCACACCCTGCCGCCCGCCACCTTGATGAGCACGCTGCCGGTCACGCTCACCGTTTCGATCAACCTCATTGCCCTCGGCGGCACGCTCAACTTCATGCTCGCGGCCGTTGCGGTGTGTGGCGAGGTTTTCTTTGTTTATCTCGCGCGCCAGCTGCACGCGTCCGAACTCGAGACCGTCACCCACCAGGCGGAAAAAGACACGCTGATCGGCGAACTCGAAGAAGCCCGGCACATGTCCGATGAAGCACGGCGCCATGCCGAGCAGGCCAATATCGCCAAGTCGCAGTTTCTTGCCACGATGAGTCACGAGCTGCGCACGCCGCTCAACGCCATTATCGGCTTTTCCGAAGTGCTGCAGTCCGAATTGCTGGGCCCCCATCAGGTGCCGCAATACAAGGAATATGCCGGCGACATTCACGCCAGCGGCCAGCACCTGCTCAATCTCATCAACGAGCTGCTCGATCTCAGCCGCATCGAGGCGGGCAAATACGAGCTCAACGAGGAAATCGTCTCGCTGGTCGATATCGCTGCCGATTGCCGCCGCATGATGGAACTGCGCGCCAAGGCCAAAGGCATCGAGCTGGTGTTCAATGTCGGCAACAACCTGCCCCGGCTGTGGGGCGATGAGCGCGCCATCCGCCAGGTGATCCTGAACCTGCTCAGCAATGCCATCAAGTTCACGCCTCAGAACGGCAAGATCACCCTCGTCGTGACGCGCAGCGGCGATGGCGGGCAGCTGATCTCGGTCAAGGACAACGGCCCCGGCATTCCCGAGGATGAGATTGCCACCGTCCTCTCCTCCTTCGGGCAGGGCTCGCTGGCGCAAAAGACTGCCGAACAAGGGGCGGGGCTTGGGCTGCCGATCGTCCAGAAGATCATGGAACTGCACCAGGGGCGCTTTGATCTCTTCTCCAAAGTGCGCTTCGGCACCGAAGTGATCGCGACCTTCCCCCGCGCCCGGGTCATGGACGCCCTAGCGCCAGTGGTGCAGAAAAAAGACCGGCTGCAGATTTATTCCGAAGCGGGCTGACCCGCTTCGGCGCCCTTGGCCCTCAGGCGCGGTCCGTGACCGCCGCGCTCTCGAACGTCGCCATGTTGTTGTGCAGGTGCAGCGCGGTCTTGGCCAGCACTGCGGCTAGGGCGGCGCCACTCCCCTCCCCCAGCCGCATCCCAAGATCGAGCAGCCCGGTTTGCCCCATGGCTTCAAGTGCCCGGCGGTGCCCCGGCTCGGCCGAAACATGGGCAAAGAGGCAATGATCGATCGCATTGGGATGCACGGCATGGGCGATCGCCGCCGCTGACGTTGCCACAAAGCCGTCCACGATCACCGGCACCTTTTGATGGCGCGCGGCAATGATCGCCCCCAGCATGGCCGCGATCTCGCGGCCGCCAAGCCGAGCGAGGATCGCCAGCGGATGATCCAGGTCGCTCTTGTGCAAAGCCAGCGCGCGGTCCACGGCATCGGCCTTGCGCGCCAAGCCGGCATCGTCCACCCCGGTGCCGCGCCCCACCCAGTCGCGCCCGCTGCCGCCGTATAGGGCCGCATAGATCGCAGCCGCCACGGTGGTGTTGCCGATGCCCATTTCCCCGATGCAGATCAGGTCGGGCTTGCCAGCGATCGCTTCCATTCCATAGGCGATGGTTGCCGCGCACATCTTGTCGTCGAGCGCCGCGGTCTGCGTGATGTCGCCCGTGGGCAGTTCCAGCGCCAGTTCGAACACGCGCAGATTGATCTCGTGCAGGGCGCAAATCTGGGAGATCGCGGCGCCCCCTTCGGTGAAATTCGCCACCATCTGCGCTGTCACTTCGCGCGGAAACGCCGATACGCCCTGGTCGGTCACCCCATGATTGCCGGCAAAGATCGTGACCATGGGGTTGTCGAGCCGCGGCTTGGCCCGCCCCTGCCAGCGCGCCAGGAACTCCACCAGCTCCTCGAGCTTGCCCATCGAGCCCGCGGGCTTGGTCAGGTGTCGCTCGCGCTCGCGCACCGCGCTCACTGCCTGCTCGTCGCCTTCCGGCAGGATCGTCAGCAGTTCGAGCACATCGGCATAGGCTGGGTGTAGGGGCATGGAGAAACCGGACAACGAGTGGTAGGGAAGGCCGGACTTCTGGCGCAGATGGGAGCGAAATGCAATTGAACGGAGCGCGACCGCGCCGCTGGCACGCCGTGCCGGCCGATCTGCTGATGGCCATCCGCTTCTTTTCGCGCCTGCCCACCGGATCTGCACCCCATGAGCTGCCACAGCTCGATCGCATGGCCCCGGTCCTGCCGCTCGCCAGCATCCTGATCGGGCTTGCACCGGCTTTCACGCTCTTTGTCGCCCCGCATTTGGGCATGCCGCCCTTGCTTGCCGCCGCTCTTGCCGTTGCCGTGCTGGTGGTTGCCGGCGGCGCCATGGCCGAGGATGCGCTGGCTGACAGTGCCGACGGGCTGTTCGGCGGCCAAACTGTCGAGCGCCGGCTCGAGATCATGAAGGATAGCCGGCACGGCACCTATGGCGTCGCTGCCCTTTGCCTTTTGCTCCTGATGCGGGTCGCGGCGCTGGCGAGCCTTGCCGCTGTCGATCCGCTTGGAGCCGCCACCCTCTGGCTAGAGGCGCAAGTGCTAGCCCGCTCGGGAGCATTGTGGCTCGCCGTGGCCCTGCCACCCGCCCGGCGCGACGGTGCCTCGGCCACGGCCGGGAGTCTCAGCGGTCCTGCGTTTGCCATAGGGCTGGCCCTCGCCCTGGTGCTGTTCACCCTCAGCACCTGGCCCTTGGGCAGCTGGCTCCCTCCCCTCCTCGCCGCGCTGCTTGCTGGCGTCGCCACCGTTGCCTGGGCGGGGCTTTGCCGGCGTTTGCTGGGCGGTCAAACCGGCGACGTCGTGGGTGGCCTCGTCGCGCTCCTCGAGATTGTGGTGCTCGCGGTTCTCGTGTGCTTTGCCGCCGGGCCTTGAAATCGCCCCCGAGTTTTCCTTTATGCTGTGAGATGATTTGCACAGCTAGGAACAGGGCGCAGGCATGATCTTTATCGGCATCGCCCTTCTGGTTGCTGTTGGCTTGGCCGCTCTCGTGAGTAGTGATGCGGGTGCCCTTCTGGGCCTCACCCAGGCGCAAACAGCTCAACTCCTGCCCCTCCTGATCCTGCTCGTTGTTTTTGCCGGCGGCGCCTTTGGCAGGCGCCGGCGCGCGTCCGAACTCTTTGGCGCCATTGGTCTATGGGTCGCGATCTTCGCAATAGCGGCAGTCTCCTATAGCTATCGCGATGAGCTGGTGGGCATTGCCGGGCGGGTCGCCGGCGAGTTGCGCCCGGGGGTTGCCGTCGTGGATGCCGAGCGTGGTACCGCCACCTTCCGGCGCGGAATGGGCGGACATTTCGAAATCGCCGCCACGATCAACGGTCACACCACCCCGATGATCTTCGATACGGGCGCCAGCGCGGTGGTCTTGACCGAAGCCGATGCGGAAGCCGCCGGTATCGACACCAGCCGGCTGCGCTATTCCATTCCCGTCGCCACCGCGAACGGCACTGGTCAGGCAGCGCGGGTGCGGCTCGATCAGATCGAAGTGGGCGGCATTGCGCGCGAGGGGGTCACGGCCTTTGTGGCCGAGCGCAATGCGCTTGAGACCAGTCTCCTGGGCATGACTTACCTCGAAACCCTGAGCCGCTACAGCGTATCTCAGAATTCGCTGGAACTGGTCGACTAGCCAGCCATCCGCAGGGCCGAAGCTTCGAGGGCATCGAGCGCGCGCAGGATGACGCCTTCGTCCGCCCCTGCCCGACAGGCATCCACACTCAGGATCTGCCGGAACTGCCGCGCCCCCGGCAGTCCATTGGCCAGGCCCAGCATATGGCGGGTCACCGCATTGACCCGCATCCCGGTGGCGCGCTCGCGGGCGGCATAGTCCGCCATTGCCTGCATTACTTCGGCAAGCCCGGGCGTCGGCTCGCTGGCGCCAAAGAAGCGTTGATCCACCTCGGCCAGCAGCATGGGCGTATGATAGGCGGCCCGCCCCAGCATCACCCCGTCGGTATGGGCCAGATGCTCTTCCGCCTGTTCCAGGGTCTCGATGCCACCATTGATCATCACCGGCAGCGGCGACAACCGCGCCCGCAGCCGATACACCCGGTCATAGTCCAGCGGTGGAATTGTGCGGTTTTCCTTGGGTGACAGCCCCTTCAGCCACGCCTTGCGGGCATGCACGTAAAGGGCGTCAACTCCTGCTTCCACCATGGCGTCGGCGAAGCGATCCAAGCCGGTTTCCGTGTCCTGATCGTCGATACCGATGCGGCACTTGACCGTCACGGGCCGATCGGTGGCATCGCGCATGGCCCGCACGCATTGCGCCACCAGTTCCGGCTCGGCCATCAGGCAGGCGCCGAACCTGCCCGATTGCACCCGGTCAGAGGGGCATCCCACATTGAGATTGATCTCGGCAAAACCTGCCGCATCCGCAAGGCGCGTCGCGGCCGCAAGCTCGTGCGGGTCCGACCCACCCAGTTGCACGGCCACCGGCTGCTCAACCGGATCGAGCCGCAAGTGCCGGCTCGCATCACCATGCACCAGCGCCGCGCTCGTCACCATCTCGGTGAACAGCAACGCGCGCTTCGTCAGCAGCCGGTGAAAATAGCGACACCTGGGGTCAGTCCATTCCATCATCGGTGCCACGGAAAAGCGGCGAGCTTCGCGCAGCGAGACGGGTTCGGTGGGGACTTGTGCTGGCGAAAGGGCAGTGTTCATGGGCCCTATTTACGCGCTTGCCCGCGTTCTTCAACCGCCAAGGGCACACCGGGCCCTCAAAACTGCGTTGCCGATCGCACCAACTAGCGCGCTTCTATCTTCTGCAGTACTGCAGAAGGGTCTGCTTGGAACTGCTGCAATGCCCGATCCTCGACTGGTAGCCGTCATCGATATTGGCAAGACCAACGCCAAATTGGTGCTGATCGACACGGTGAACGCTGCACAAGTGGCGAGCCGCAGCACGCCCAACAGCGTGGTCCGCGACGGGCCCTACCCCCATGCCGATCTGGAGCGGCTTTGGTCCTTTATCCTCGCGAGCCTTCGAGCATTGCATGCCGAGCACGGCATCGAGGGCATTTCGATCACCACGCATGGCGCGACGGCGGCCCTGCTGTCCGGGAGCGAGCTGGCCCTCCCCGTACTGGATTATGAATATGCCGGGCCCGATGCCCTCGACACCCAGTACCGGGCTATACGCCCCGGCTTTGCCGAGACATTGTCGCCCAGCCTGCCCGGCGGACTGAACCTGGGGGCGCAGCTCTTCTGGCAAGCCCGCAACTTCCCCGACGCGTTTGCCGGCGTGACCCATATCCTGCCCTATCCGCAATACTGGGCGTGGCGGCTCACCGGGGTTCTCGCCAGCGAGGTCACCTCGCTTGGCTGCCACACCGATCTGTGGGCGCCGGCGCAGGGCAAGTTCTCATCGCTGGTGACCAGCCAGGGTTGGAAAAAACTTTTCGCCCCCATCCACCCCGCTGCCAGCATTATCGGTACGATCAAGGCAGAGATCAGCGCCCAAACCGGCCTGGCCGTAGACACGCCGGTCACCTCAGGCATTCACGATTCGAACGCTTCGCTGCTGCCGCATCTCGGTCGGAAGCAGGCGCCGGTCACGATCCTTTCCACCGGCACCTGGACCATCGCCATGACCATCGGAGGCAAGACCGAAGGGTTAGACGAGCGGCGCGACAGCCTCGCTAATGTGGACGCGTTCGGCCGGCCCGTACCCACCGCCCGCTTTATGGGCGGCCGGGAATTTGACGCTCTCGTCGGTACCTATGTCGAACCCACAAGCGCCGAGCTCCATGCGGTGATCGCCGGCGACATCCAGGCCCTGCCCAGCTTTGCCCCAGGGGTTGGCCCGTTCCCGGCGGCTACGGGGCGCTGGACAACCGATCCCGACGGCTTGTCGCCGGGCGAGCGATCGGCTGCCACCGCGCTCTATCTCGCCTTGGTGACGCAGACCTGCCTTGAACTCTGCGGGCTGGGCGAGGAGATCATCATCGAGGGCCCCTTTGCGCGCAATGGGCTGTTCGCGGCGGCGCTCGCCCAGCTCACCGGCGTGCCGGTCAGTGCTTCGGCCGACAGCACTGGCACCAGTCTTGGAGCCAGCATGTTGTTTGGCGGCGCTAAGCCGGGCTCGAGCCGCGGAAAGCCCATCGCCCCCTTGGCCCTGCCCCTATTGGACGCCTATGCCGCCACCTGGCGCGAGCGAGCCATGGCGGCCCGCCCCGTCAGCGTTGCTCGGTGACGGGACCCACGGGCTTGGACAAGGCCCGCTCGCGCAGCCAGATGTAAAAGCCGCTGCCGACAACAATGGGCGCGCCAAGCAAGAACCAGATATCAGGCGGCTGGTTAAAGACGATCCAGCTCAGCGCGGCGATGAAGATGATCTGCACATAAGAGAACGGTGCGAGGGTCGAGGCCGGCGCAAAACGATGCGCCACCGTCACGAACTGGTGCCCCAGGAAACCAATCACGCCGACAGCGGCAAAAACCACCCAATCGAGCGTTGTCGTTGGCCAGATCCAATCGGCGAAGGCGAAGGGCAACAGCAAAACCACTGCCACGGCGCCGGTATAGAACTGCTGGGTTGCGGCCGAATCGACACCGGCCAGGCGCCGGGTCAGCAGCACATAAGCCCCGTAGAACCCTGCCCCGGCGAGCGACAACAGCGTGGCCGGCTGGAAGGCTTCGCTGCCGGGATGGACGATGATCAGGATGCCGATGAACCCCACGCCAATGGCGGTCCAGCGTCGCCAGCCCACCTGCTCGTGCAGAAACACGACTGAGAGCAGGCAGATGATCAGCGGTGTTGTAAAGCCGATAGCGCCGGTGACCGTCAGTGGCAGATAGCGCACCGCCGTGAAGTTACACAGGCTCGATCCGAGCAGCGCGAGTGCCCGCACGATCTGGATCCGGAGATTGGCGGTGCGCACCAGATCGCGACCACCATTGGGCAGGTTGACCGCTGAAACAATCACGAGGTGCACGAAATAGCGGGCAAAGATGATCTGCATCGCTGGCAAGCCAACCAGGCCGAGCCATTTGGCTGAGCCATCAAGGCAGGTAAACAGCAGATTGGCGCACAGCACGAGGCCGATGCCAAACAGGCGGCGCTCCTCGAGGGGAGCAATAGTCGTCGACATGGAGCGGATCCGGAGCGCCGCAGGAGAACGCGGCATCGGCAGGTTGGCCGCACCCACCGCGCCCTGTCAACCATTGATCCGGGCGCGAACAGGGCTGAAGAGTCAGCCCCTTGCCACGAGACAAGGGGCTGGCCGGAGCTAGAAGGTATCTGCCAGCGTGCGGATGCTGAGCGTGGCCGCAAGCTCCTTGGCGCTGAACTTGCCGCCATGGCGAGGCGTAAAGCCCAGCACTGTGGGCCGACCCGGCAGCAGGGTGATGGCGTTGTCGGAGAAATAGCCGGGCTGATCGACCGTCACGGTGGTGAACAGGCCGGGCTTATCGGCCTCAAGGGTCAGCACCGGGCCGGCGGGGCCCTCGGCCCAGCTGGCCGACACCGCTACGGGCGGCAGCTCATAGGCCTTGTAGGGCTTGGGGAAGTAATCATTCTCGCCCAGCACCTTGCCGGCCGCATCGCGCCAGGTGAACAACAGGAACTCGTCGGCGGCGAGATCGGCAACGTCGAGCGTCGCCACAGCCATTGCAGCATCCGGGCCAACGGCGCTGCTGCCGGAGAACACCACTCGATCGCCCCCGCCGACCTTGACCGCCCGGACTTCGAGGCTGATCGTCACCTCGGCCGCGGTATCGTTGACGGCCTTGAGCACGATCTGCGTTGGCGCCGCACCCTCGACCGGCAGCCCGCGCGAATTGGTCTTGAGTTCTGCATGCCGGGGTACCGCGACGACGTTCACCGGCAAGAAGAAGCGCTTCGCCATATACTGCAGCAGCTTCCACTGCCCGCCGTAATCAAGGCTCGCCCAGCTCGCGACCGGCCAGATATCGTTGATCTGCCAATAAAGCGTGCCCATGCAGCGCGGCTTGGTCGAGCGCCAGTATTCGATGGCGGTCTTCATCGCCAGGCCCTGCTGGATCTGGGACAGGAACACCATCTGGTCGAAATCGCGCGGGAAGCGGAAGTAGCGCGTCATGGTTTCAAGGATGCGCGCATTGCCCCCGTCATTGCGCTGATGGTTCTCCATCACGGGCGAAGAGGGATTCCTGTCTTTCTGTTCAGAGAACGTTTGGATTACGTTCATCGAGGTGAACGACTGGAAGCCGAACTCGGAAGCAAACCGCGGATTGACCGTCCGATAGGCCTCGAAAGCCTTGGCCGAATGCCAGACATCCCAGTAATGCGTGTCGCCGCGGGTATCGGCATGCCAGCCATCCGAGAAATCGAGATAGCCCATCGAGGGCGATGACGGCCAGAACCGCCGCGCCGGATCCTCATCCTCGACAATGGTGCCGAGCATGTGGTTGAGCCGGTCATAGTTCGCCACGTAACGCTCTGGCGCAGCCCGCGTTTCCGGGTACCAGCCCAGCGAGCCGATCACCTCATTGTCCCCGCACCACAGGGCAATACAGGCGTGATGGGACAGTCGCCGCACCTGCTGGGTGACCTCCTCGCGCACGCTGGCCAGGAACGCCCGATCGGACGGATAGCTCATGCAGGCAAACATGAAGTCGTGCCAGATGAGGATCCCAAGCTCATCGCACAGATCATAGAAGCAATCGGGCTCATACTGCCCACCGCCCCAGATCCGCAGCATATTCATATTCGCGGCCTTGGCGCTGCCCAACAGATCGCGAATAACCTCAGGCGTAATGCGGCTCGGAATGGCATCCGCCGGGATCCAGTTGGCGCCCATCATGGTGATGTCGCGCCCATTGATGCGACACTTGAAGGTGTGATCGATCTCGTCGGGCTCGACTACCCATTCGAGCTGCCGCAAGCCAAGCTTGCGGGTAGTGCGCTCACCATCTAGTTCGGTTTCCAGCTCATAAAGGGGCTGCTCGCCCTGCCCAGCCGGCCACCACAGGCGCGGGTTTTCAATGCGAACACCATGGATGAGCAGGTTTTCGCCGCGGTGGACGGGCACGGTTTCGCGAATGCTCTGCCCATCGATTGCGTGGCTGATCGACACCTCGCCGGCGGCGAAGGCGAAGATGCGGGTGCGGATGGTCAGCTCGACAGCGCCGTCGCGATGCAGCTGATCGACCTGTACGCTTTCCTGCCGCGCGAGGCGCGAGCGGCGCAGCTGCATCGTGCCATAAACGCCGATCGGCATCAGGCATATGCCCCAATCCCAGCCGGCATGGCATTGGGCCTTGCGCACAAAATTGAGGTGAATGCCCTCCAGACCATTGGTCTGGTAGTTCTTGGTAAAAGGCAGCGGGAATGGATGCGCTTCGGCGCGCGCCTTGGCGACATCGCGCGTGACGGCAAATTGGATGCGCAGCGTGTTGCTGCCTTTCCGTACCTTACCGGTCACATCGATGTCATGGCGAACAAAGGAATTATCGGTGCGGGCGATCGCTTCGCCGTTGAGGAAAATGGTGGCGATGCAGTCCACCTCGGCCAGGGTCAGGGTCAAATAGCCATCGATATCGGCTGCACTTGCTTCAAAGCTGCGCTCGACCGACCATTCGGTGCGGTTGACCCACATGACCTCCTTCTCGTTCTCCCCGAAGTACGGATCGGGGATCTCCCCATTCGCCAGCAGGGCGCCATGTACGTCGCCAGGCAAGGTGATGGGAGCCGAGGTGTGATAGGTTGGCGAGGAAAGGCGGAATGTCCCTCCCAGTTCAAGCACAGAATAAGCGGCGGCAGTGGACATCCGTTTCCTCCCAGTAGACGTCGTTCAAAGCAGCGAAAGCGCCGCTGCAATCGATTTCAGCCTTCTACAGAGTCTGCCGGATAGCTCCAATGGGGGTGGTCTGGCTGTGCAAGACTTTTTGCTTCGAGGCGCAGAATAATCCTAGGAGCGCCGGCACGGGCACGACGGCACAGAGGCCGCTCTACTGAGCGGCCTCTTCGCTTTGGTCGGCTTCGATGAAGCCGCCGGATTGCCGCTGCCAGAGTTGAGCGTAAAGCCCGCCCTGCGCGAGGAGCTCGGCATGGGTGCCTTGCTCGACCACCCGTCCGCGATCGAGCACCACCAGCCGATCCATGGCAGCGATGGTCGAAAGCCGGTGAGCAATGGCAATCACGGTCTTGCCGCGCATCAGCAGTTGCAGCTGGCTCTGGATGGCCGCTTCCACTTCACTGTCGAGCGCCGAGGTGGCCTCATCGAGCACCAGGATTGGTGCGTTTTTGAGCAGCACCCTGGCGATGGCGATGCGCTGCCGCTGCCCGCCGGAGAGCTTTACCCCACGCTCCCCGACATGGGCGTCGTAACCCTTGCGGCCCTGGGCGTCGCTCAGGGTCTCGATGAAATCGGCGGCTTCTGCGAGTTCGGCCGCCTGGCGGATCTCCGCTTCCGTGGCATCGGGGCGGCCATAGGCGATGTTGTCGCGCACGGAGCGGTGCAGCAAGGACGTGTCCTGGGTCACTACGCCGATATTGGCGCGCAGGGAGTCTTGGGTAACTGTCGCGATATCCTTGCCATCGATCAGGATGCTGCCGCCCTGACGATCATAGAAGCGGAGCAGCAGGTTGACGATGGTGGACTTGCCCGCGCCTGACCGGCCGATCAGGCCAATCTTCTCGCCCGGACGGATATGCAGGTTGAGCCCCTCGATGACACCGCTGTTCTTGCCATAATGGAAGCTGACATTTTCAAAGCGGATGTCGCCAGTGACCTTGCCGATTGGCTGCGCCCCCTCGGCATCGGACACAACGCGCGGAAGCGAAATCGAGGCGATGCCGTCGCGCACCGTGCCGATGTTTTCGAACAGCGCCGACATTTCCCACATGACCCACTGGCTCATGCCCTGGAACCGCATCACCAGCCCCAGCGACACCGCCAAGGCGCCTGGGGACATCGTCCCCTGTAACCAAAGCCAGATGCCCGTGGCACCAACGAAAAACAGCAGCAGCGCATTGGAGAAATTCACGGCCACGTTGAGCACGGTGAACATGCGCATCTGCCGATAAACGGTGTCGAGAAAGCCATCCATGGCTTCGCGGGCATAACGCTCCTCCCGATTGGAATGGGAGAAGAGCTTAACCGTCGCGATATTGGTATAGCTATCGACGATGCGGCCCGTCATGGTCGAGCGGGCATCGGCCTGTTGCTCGGAGATCTTGCCGAGCCGCGGAATGAAGTACCACATCAACAGGATGTAGCAGACCACCCAGGCCAGAAATGGCAGTGCCAGCCGCCAGTCGGTCGCGGCGGCAAGCACAACCGCGCCGGTGAAGTAAACGCTCACATAGACCAGCATGTCGAGCAGCTTCATGACCACTTCGCGCACGGCGAGCGAGGTCTGCATCAGCTTGGCGCCGATGCGCCCGGCAAACTCGTCCTGGAAGTAGCTCATCGACTGGCGGATGAGATAGCGATGGCTCATCCAGCGAATACGCTGCGGGAAATTACCAAGAAGAGTCTGGTGCATGGTGAGCGTTGAAAGCAGCACCAGCCCCGGCAGCACGATAACGACGATCGCGCCCATGATGGCCAGCTTCCAGCCATCCGTGGCCAGGAAAGTCTGGGGGTCCGCATCGGCCAGCCAGTTCACCACATCGCCGATAAAGCCGAATAGCAGGATTTCGCCCGCCGCGATCAGCGCCGCGGTTACAGCCATCAAGCCGAGCCACTTCTTGGCGCCCCGGCTGTAGTAAAGGCAAAACGCGAGCAAGCCACGGGGCGGTTCACTGGGCTCTTCGACAGGATACGGGTTCAGACGTTGTTCAAACCAGCGCAACATGCGGCCACCCTTTTTCAAGCAAACAGACGTTCAAGAGCGCCCTGTCACGACGCTGACTCCCAAAAATAGAAGACGCTGGAACGTCAACCGGGGGAAATCTTGCGCGGGACGCCAGCCACATAACTGGTTTCCCTCCCCATTGACGTCCAATTTGACGTAGAAGGAGGGAGGCGGCCACGAGCCGCACTGATCGCATATCTAACCGAAGTCTGCTGTTGCGGCACGGCCACAATCGATTGAAGACTAAGGTTCACACCTGGACCGAAATCATGCGTACTGAAACCGAGCACACTATCTATCTCAAAGATTACGCGCCCAGTCCTTATCGCATCACGGCGGTAGACCTGGATTTTCGCATCCTCGAAGAGGGGACGCGCGTTCGCTCGCTGCTGACGATCGAGCCACGCCCGGACACGGCTGCAGGCACGCCGCTGGTGCTGGATGGCGACGGTTTGCGGCTGCAATCGGTGGCCCTCGACGGCTTGCCGCTGGTGGAGGCTGCCTATGCAGCCGATGCCAACGGGATGACTCTCGTCGAGCCGCCACTGCGTCGGTTCGTGCTGGAAACCGAGGTCACCCTGCGGCCGGAAAACAACACCAAGTTAATGGGGCTTTATCGCTCCAACGGGACCTGGTGCACGCAGTGTGAGCCCGAGGGCTTTCGGCGCATCACCTATTACCTCGATCGCCCCGACAACCTCGCCACATTCAAGGTGCGCATAACGGCGCCGGAGGCCGTGGCACCGGTGCTGCTCTCCAACGGCAATCTGATGGAGCGCGGTGACGCTGGCGACGGCCTGCATTATGCGGTTTGGGAGGACCCCTTCCCCAAGCCGGCCTACCTCTTTGCCCTTGTTGCCGGCAAGCTCGGCTCGATCAGCGACAGCTTCACCACCATGTCCGGCCGCAAGGTGGAACTGGCGATCTATTGCGAGCCAGGCAAGGAAGACCAGTGCGGCTGGGCCATGGACAGCCTCAAGCGCTCGATGGCCTGGGACGAGAAGCGGTTTGGGCGCGAATACGACCTCGACATCTTCAACATCGTCGCGGTGTCGGATTTCAACTTCGGCGCCATGGAAAACAAGGGCCTCAACATCTTCAACGATCGGCTGGTGTTTGCCCGGCCGGACACGGCCAGCGACGCCAATTACGCTTCGATCGAGCGCGTCATCGCTCACGAATACTTCCACAACTGGACGGGCAATCGCATTACCTGTCGCGACTGGTTCCAGCTTTGCCTCAAGGAAGGGTTAACGGTTTACCGGGACCAGGAGTTTTCCTCGGACGAGCGCAGCCGTCCGGTGCAGCGGATCCATGACGTGCAGAATTTGCGCGTGTCGCAGTTTCCCGAAGATGGTGGGCCGCTGGCCCATCCACCCCGCCCCGACCAATATCGCGAAATCAACAACTTCTACACGACCACCGTCTACGAGAAGGGTGCCGAAATCGTGCGGATGCTGGCGACCCTCTTGGGCGAAGCCGGGTTCCGCAAGGGCATGGACCTTTATTTCCAGCGGCACGATGGTGAAGCCACGACTATCGAGGCTTTCCTCGCGGTCTTCTCGGAAGCCAACGATATCGATCTGGAGCAATTCAAGATCTGGTATCTGCAGGCTGGCACCCCTCAGGTCACGGTTTCAGACAGCTATGATCCCATCAGTCGCACCTATCGGCTGACCCTCAAGCAACACACCGCACCAACTCCCGGGCAACCGGAGAAGTCGCCGCTGGTCATCCCTGTCAAGTTCGGCCTGCTCGGACCCAACGGAAGCGAACTAAGCTGGACGGGCGTATCTGGCGGAACGGTAAGCGACGACCTCATCATCCTCGACACCGAAACAGCCGTGATCGAGTTCAGGGGGGTCGCCAACCAGCCCATTCCTTCCTTGTTCCGTGGTTTTTCCGCGCCGGTGCAGGTCCATGCCGACCGGTCCGCGGCGGACAATCTGTTCTTGGCCCGGCATGACAGCGATCCGTTTAACCGCTGGGAAGCGCTGCAATCGGTCAGCACCGAGCTGATGGTGGCAGCTGCCCAAGGCAAGACTTGGCGCGATGAAGCGATCGCCGCACTGCGCGAAGCCATGATGGAGACGCTGGGTGACCCCGGGCTCGACCACGCCTTCAAGGCGCAGGCACTTGGTCTGCCCGACGAGTCGGTTGTTGCCCGAGCCATCGGCCGGGATGTAGATCCGGATCGCGTCCATCAGGTGCGCCAGGCTTTGATCGGCGCAGTCTTCGGACCGGTTGCTGCAATGCTGCAGGCCGCCTACGAGGGCCTCGCCATCACGGAGGCTTATGCCCCCACCACGGCGCAGTCCGGCCAACGCTCCTTGCGCAATCGCCTGCTGTCCCTCCTGGTCCAAGCGAGCCCCGATGGGGCCGCGCTCGCAGCCCGGCAGTACCATGAAGCCACCAACATGACCGATCGCCTGGCGGCGCTCGCGGTCAGCGGTTCGCAGTGGACCCCCGACGCCCCTGCCCTTCTAGCTGACTTCCGCCTGCGCTTTGCCGGGGACCTTTTGGTGTTCGACAAATGGCTCAGTGTTTCGGCCAGCGCCACCGATGATGGGGTGATCGAGCGCATGCGTACCATCCTTGCCGATCCCGGCTTCCCCAAGACCAATCCGAATCGCTTGCGCTCGCTTGTGGGGACATTTGCGATGGGCAACCCGACTCAGTTTTCCCGTGCCGACGGCGCCGGTTTCCGCTTCGTGACGGACTTCGTGGCGGAGGTGGATTCGGTCAACCCGCAGGTGGCTGCGCGGGTGCTGACAGGCTTCAGAATCTGGCAGAATCTGGAGCCAAACCGGCGCGAGGCAGCGCACGCGGCGCTCCGGCAGTTGCAGGCCTCGACCGAGCTGAGCCGCAACACGGCTGACATACTTTCCCGCATGTTGGGAAGCTAAATGCACGTTCCTGTGGAAGAATATTTCTCCGCCGCTAAGTGATTCAAGAGACTCGCCTTTTGGCGGCTCTCGCTTTAGCGCTGGCCGGAGAGGTATGGACAAGCTGCCACCGCCTGATTCATTGTTCGTTAAGGGTATCGGTCGGGGCAATTAGCCTCACATTACGGAGTTATTCATGCGGTCGGCGGAGCAATCCGGCGTCGGCGCTGATGGATTCAGCGTGGGCAAAGGTCAGAATTCAGCTCATCGGCCAGAAGGCGAGAACACCCATACAGGGTCACTTTTCCGCAAGGTTTCGCCCGTGACGAGGACCGTCGCACTCACCGCCATCCTGGCCGCGACGCTTTTCATTATCTATGACACGGCAAGGACCCTTGATGAGGCCCGTCGCGACCTGACCGCCATCGGCGCATTGATGGCAGACGAGATTGCCGCAACCACCGCTCCGTTGCCGCAGCTGCAACAAGCGGTAAGGCTGTCGGGCGGTGTCGTTCATGCGCGGCTACACGCCGATCCTTCCACTGCTCCCCAGAGAACGCTCGTCAGCGAGCAGTTCCCCGTTGGTCAGCACGGTATCTTGTTGCTTGAAGCCAATGAGGACCTGATATGGCCCGGCCTGCTGGTCCGGGCCCTGGCCGCCCTTGCCGTGGCTGCGCTGATGACAGGCCTCTCCTGGCGCCGCAGCCACTTCAACGAAATGCCCGATCGCATGCAGCGTTTTGTCTACCAGACCCTTGCTTCGGCTGTGCCGATGGGGATGGCGTGCTGGACCAAATCGGGCCAGCTGGTGGTCTGCAATCAACAGTACCGCGAGCGCCTGGACCTGGAGGGTACAAGCGTGACCTACCCCCAAATGGTCAAGCGACTGATTGCCGGCGGATACATGAAGCTGGTCAATGACGCGGACAACACCCGCTTGATGGAGCTGCATCGCGAAGACGGCAGCTGCATGCTGATCGAGGAACGTCCCTTGGGCGACGGCAATTTCCTTACGCTCGTGACCGATGTCACCGAGCGCAAGAAAGCCGATTCACTGCTGAACTCCATCCGGGAGGAGCAGCGGCTGCTCGCCCGCCGCTATCATGAGGAAAAGCTCAAGGCCGAGGCCGCCAGCCGCTCCAAGACCAATTTCCTGGCTCATCTCAGCCATGACGTACGCACGCCGCTCAACCACATCATCGGCTTTGCCGAACTGATGCGGCATGAGGCTTATGGCCCGCTCGGCGATCGCCGCTACAAGGATTACGTGCAGTCGATCAAGTCCTCTGGCGAACACCTGCTGGATTCCTTTGCGACCATTCTTGATCTCGCGGAGCTTGAAGGCGGGCAGAAGATGCTGCGCTCCGATCCACTCAGCGTGGACGAGCTCCTCGACGAGGTCGGGCAGCGCTTCCGTGGACAAACTGCGCGAGCCGGGCTGAGCTTTGTGCGCGGCGAAGGTAGCGGCGCGGTTGTGCATGGCGACCGCCTAGGGCTGTTGCGCATGATCGGCAATATCGTCGAGAACGCGATCCGCTTCACGCCGAGCGGGGGCCGAGTCACGCTGGCAGCCTTTGCTGCCCATGATGGCGTTGTTATTGAAATCACCGATACCGGGCTCGGCATGAACGAGGAGCGGCTGGCCAGTCTTTCCCAGCCTTTCGCCCTTGGTGACGCGACCTTCACTCGCGAAGGGGTTGGTCACGGCCTTGGCATTTCGATTTCGCGCGCCATTGCCGAGCTCAGCGGCGGGCACATGGCCATTGACTCCAGCCCTTCCCTGGGCACGACGGTGGCCATATCCCTGCCGTTGCGCAGCGAAGAAGGCATTCGGGCGGCCGAATAGGCATCTATAGGGCTGCGGCTCGCTCGTACCAGGCCTGCGCTGCGGCCGAGACCTCGGCGCGCATTTCAGCAAGATCCAGCTCAAGCCGGCTGAAATCGGGGTAGTGGGTCAGTTGCGCTAGCAATTCCCGGAAGGCCCCATTCCAGCCTTCCTCCTTGAACGGGTCGAGCAAGGCAGAGCTCATCACCTGGATCACTTCCGAATAAAGCCCATGGATCTGGGCGAGCCGTGTGCCGCTGGGCAGCAAGCCAAGCTCGTCGAGCCGGGTCAGCACCTCCGCCGTGAGCGCCTGCGGCAAGCCCAGTTGGGAGCCGACCGACAGGAACCCTGACTGGGCGATGAACTCCAGGTCCACCAGTCCGCCCGCCGCGAGCTTAAGGTCAAATGGGTGGCGGGGTGGCCGTTCCTTGGCCAGCAACGCCCGCATCGAACGAACATCCTCGATGACCTTGGCGGTGTCGCGCCGCGTTGCCAGCACCCGGGCCACGGCGTCGTTCATCTGTTCGCCGAAGGTGCCGTCGGCAAAGACTATGCGCGCGCGGCTGAGCGCGAGATGCTCCCAAGTCCAGGCATGTTCGAGCTGGTAATCCACAAAGCCGTGCAAGCTGGTGGCGAGCGGGCCGGCATTGCCGGAAGGGCGCAGGCGCATATCGGCCTGGTACAGCACGCCCTCTGCTGTCGGAGCGCTGATGGCGGCCACCAGCCGCTGGGTCAGCCGGGTGTAGTAATGGCTGGCACTGAGGGGTTTGTCGCCGTCCGATTCCACGTCGGGAGCATCATAAAGCATGATGAAATCGAGGTCGGAGGTGGCTGTCATCTCGCGGCTAGCCATTTTGCCGAAGGCTAGCAGCGCCACCCGGCCGTCCCTGATGCGGCCGTGGCGGCGCTCGAACTCGACCTTAACCGTCGCGAAAAGGCGGTTCAGCAGGGTTTCGGCCAAGGCCGTGAACTGCTCACCTGCACCCTTCGCGCTCACTGTGCCCGAGAGCAAGCCCGCGGCAATCAGGAATCGCTGCTCCTGTCCGATGATCCTGGCGCGATCGATGCTCTCCTCATAGGAGCGAGCTTCAGCCATGAAGGCATCGACCTTGGAAATCAGCACGTCGCGATGTGTGACTTCGCTGGCAAATGCGGGGTCGATCAAGGCATCCATGACATGGGTGCGGTGGATCACCGCTTCGGCCATGCGGGGGGCCGAGGCCATCATTTGCACCAGCAAGGTGCGCAGATCGGCATGAGTGCGCAGCAAGGCAAAGAGCTGCACGCCCGTGGGTAGGCGGGACAGGAAGTTGTCGAACCGCGCCAGCGCCAGATCAGCATTGCCGGCAGCGCCAAGCGTCGACAACAGCGCTGGGAGCAGCTCGGTCAAATGGGCGCGGGCAGCCGCTGCACGCGTCGCAGGGTAGCTGCCGTAATGCCACTTGCGAATAGTTGCGATCGCGAGATGAGGGTCAGTGAAGCCGAGCTGCGATAGGGTTTCCAGCGTGCCCGGGTCATCATCGCTGCCGGTAAACACTAGGTTGCCTTCAGCACTACCCAGGCTCTCCCCTTCGGTGAATAGCTCGCCATAGTAGGAAGATACCAGCTCGAGTGCGGCACGATACTCGGCCTGAAACCGCAGCAGGCTGTCCTCCCCCATGAGCCGGGCAATGCTGGCCAGATCGTCAGCATTGGTCGGCATGGTATGGGTTTGTTCATCCCGCAGCATCTGCAGCCGGTTCTCCACGGCGCGCAAGAACCAATAGGTGTGGCTCAACTCTGAAGCGGCCGTGAGCGTGATCCAATTGGCATCGGCCAGCGCCGCGAGTGCGAGGACCGTAGGTTTGGCGCGCAGGCTCTTGTCGCGCCCGCCGGCAATCAGTTGTTGGGTTTGGGTGAAGAACTCGATCTCGCGGATTCCGCCGCGCCCGAGTTTGACGTTGTGACCTTCCACGCGGATCTCGCCAACGTTCTTGGCAATGTTGATCTGGCGTTTCATAGCTTGGATATCGGCAATGGTCGCGAAATCGAGATGCTTGCGCCAGATATAGGGCGCCAGTTCCTTGAGGAAACTGGCGCCAACTTCCCCATCGCCGGCGCAAGTTCGCGCCTTGATCCAGGCGGCCCGCTCCCAGTTCTGGCCGCGGCTTTCGTAATAGGCAAGGGCCGCATCAACCGAGATCGCGACCGGGGTCGAACCCGGATCGGGCCGCAGCCGCAGGTCAGTGCGGAACACATAACCATCGGGCGTGCGATCTTCGATCAGTCCCATCAGCCGCTGCACAACGCGTGAATAGAACCTCGTCGCTTCGGCCGGCTCAGCTAGAACGCCTTTCTCCGGATCAAAAAACGCGACAATGTCGATGTCGGAAGAGTAGTTCAGTTCCTGTCCGCCATGCTTGCCCAGCGCGAAAAGGGCAAGGCCCGAATTGGCCGCCGTCGCTTCCTCGACTGGAATGGCCAGCAAGCCCCGGCCGGCAGCCTGGCGCATCAAGAGGTCCAGTGCGGCTTCAAGGGCAGCATCGGCAAGGTCGGACAGGGCAGCAGTGGTCTGTGCGGTGCTTAGAGCTCGCCCCGTTTCGGTGACCGCCGCCCACAAGGCGGTGCGCGCCTTGGCGCGACGCAGTATGGGCGCCAGCGCCGCTTCGTCGGCCGCGGTTCGCCCGGCCTCAGCGACATCATCGAGGATGGCATGAAACACTGAGTTTGGCACTTGCCCCAGCGCCTGAGCCAACCATCCCGCATTGGCTTGAGCTAGGCCCAAGAGATATGGCGCTGTTTCCAGCAAAGGGCCGAGGGCACTGGCAGCTACTGCCAGCGGAACGCGCTCGGCCTCGGGAAGGCTGCCGAGCCATTCATCGAAGCGCGGCGTTGGCGTCGGGGGCAGTTGTTGGAGGGCAGTAGCCATAAACCTATGTGATATATGGGACCTTTAGCCGCGGCAAGCCGGTCCCCGTCACCCTGCAGGCAGGTCGATGATCGCCCGCGCCCCAGGAGCATTGTCGGCGAGCCGGAAGCTGCCGCCATGCAGGCGCGCCACCGCGTCCACCAGCGAAAGCCCAAGCCCTGATCCCGGTTCAGACCGGCTTTTTTCCAGTCGCACAAAGCGCTCTACAACGCGCAGCCTATCTTCCTCTGCAATGCCGGGACCATTATCGGCAACCTCGATCAGGACCCGCCCGCGTTCTTCGCGCAAACTGATGGTGATCCGCCCCTGCCCGCCCTGCTCGGGCTTGGCATATTTCAAAGCGTTCTCGAGCAGGTTGACCATGGCTTGCCCAATCAGTTCGCGATTACCCTTCAGGCGAACGGATGGGGCAATCGCGGTTTCAACGGCAATTCCCTCGTCCTCGGCCACGGGGCCATAGAGCTCGGCTAGATCGGTTACAACGGCGCTGACATCGACCTCGGCGAATGCGCCCGATGGGGCACCCGCCTCCGCTCTGGCGATCATCAGAAGAGCGTTGAAGGTGCGGATCAGGCGGTCGCTTTCAGCAATGGTGGTTTCGAGTGCCTGCTCGCGGGTCATGTCGCTTGCCCCGGGGCGCAGTGCCGCCTCCGCCTGATTGCGCAGGCGAGTCAGCGGCGTCTTGAGGTCGTGCGCGACGTTGTCGGTGACTTCCTTGAGGCCCTGCAGCAACTGCTCGATGCGGTCGAGCATGGCATTGAGGTTGGTGGCCAGTCCGTCGAATTCGTCATTGCGCCGGGTGATCGGCACGCGCTCGGAGAGATTGCCCGACATGATCTTGGTTGAGGTATCGCGGATGGAATCGATACGCCGCAGCACTCTTCTGGCGGTGAGGCCCCCCGCCACCATGGAAAAGAAGATGATTCCGGCGACCCCCACGAGGAAACTTCGCACAATGATGGCCGAGTAGCCCCGCCGTTCCAGCACGTCACGGCCAACCACCAGCCGCAGCCCGTTGCTGAGTTCAAGCGAACGCACCACAGCAACGCCCCGGCGGGGACCCGCATCGGACTGGCCGTCGTCCCCCAAGGGGCTGGCCCGTTCATAGTCGAAGCTGTAAACGCCCGGCTCCACTAGCACTCCCGCGGGAATTTGCACGACATTGCCCAAGAGGTACTGGCCGGATGCGTCGCCCAGGAAGTATACGCCCGGGCCCGGCTGGCGCGACAGCCGGTCCACGGCTATGGCGAGGCCACGAAGCCCCTGGTTCGCATCGATCCGCTGGAACAAGCGCACTTCGCGATCGATATCATCTGCCTGCTGGCGCTGGATCTGCACGCTGGACTGCCAAGTAATAAAGCCCAGCAGCAGCACGGCAAACAGGATGAAGATCAGGATAAACGCGGCGGTCAACCGGACCGTGGAGGTGCGCCAGAGTTGGGCAAGACGGTGCACGCGCTACTCGCGGATCATGTAACCGGCGCCCCGCACCGTGTGGAGCAGTGGATTGGCATAGCCTTTGTCGATCTTGGCCCGCAGGCGCGACATATGCACATCGATGACATTGGTCTGGGGGTCGAAATGATAATCCCAGACATTTTCCAGCAGCATGGTGCGGGTCACCACCTTACCGGCATTTCTCATCAGGTATTCCAGTAGTCTGAATTCCCGCGGCTGGAGCAGGATAGATTCGCCATCCCGTTCCACCTTGCGTGACAGGCGGTCCAGCGTCAGGCCGCTAACCTCATAGGTCGTGGCGGCTTCAGAGGGGCTGGAGCGGCGGGCCAGCACTTCAACCCGGGCCAGCAATTCGGTGAAGGCATAAGGCTTGGTCAGGTAATCGTCGCCGCCCGCGCGCAGCCCGGTGACACGATCATCGACCTCGCCGAGTGCCGACAAGATCAATACGGGCGTATTGTCACCCTTGGCCCTTAGCGACTCGACAATGGAAAGACCGTCCCGGCGAGGCAGCATGCGATCAACGATCAGTACGTCGTATTCCATATCCGACGCCATGGCGTGGCCGGTTTCCCCATCGGTGGCGTGGTGGGTCACGTGACCGGATTCATCAAGCGCCTGGATCAGGTAACTTGCTGCCTCACGATCGTCTTCAATCAGCAAAATCTTCACCGTGACGCTCCCGGCGCAGCGCTGAGAAAAGGGTCCCGGAGCGGCTGCCCCGGGACCGTAGCGGGTTTATTCGCTTAGTGGCAGACCGATGAAGCGGGCTTCACCATCGCGGCTGGCCTTGACCAGGGCAGTATTGAGCCCGCGATCCTTGACGCCGGAAATGGCGGCTTGGAAATCCTCAACGGTTTCGACAGGCTTGTTGTCGACTTCGAGGATTGCATCGCCAACTGCAAAACCACGTTCCGCCGCAGGGCTTTCGGGATCAACCTCCTGGATCAGCAGACCGCCCGAGCCGTCACCATTGGGCACCAGGGTCAGGCCCTCGCTCGATTGCGCTGGCTGTTGCTCAGGAGTGGTTGGCGCCTGTTCGGTGTCGTTCTGGGCCGTTTCCTCGGTCAAGGTCTCGAGCTGGACGGAAAGCTTGGTTTCAGCGCCATCGCGCCAAATCGTCAGCTCAACCGTGGAGTCCGGAGCCTTGCCCGCAATCGTGCGGCTCAGGTCCAGTGCGTCGTCGATGGGCTCACCATCCACCTGGATGATGATGTCGCCCGAGCGAACGCCTGCCGGGGCGGCTGGACCATCGGGAGCGGCATCACGCACGATCGCCCCGGCAGCATTGGGCAGGCCCACGCTGTCGGCGATATCCTTGGTCACGTCCTGAATGGACACGCCCAGATAACCGCGGGTCACCGAACCGTCCTCGATCAGTTGGCCGACAATGGTCTTGACCGTGGCTGCGGGAATGGCAAAGGCGATGCCGACATTGCCGCCATTGGGCGAGTAGATGGCGGTGTTGACGCCCACCACTTCGCCCCTGGTGTTAAAGGCAGGTCCGCCCGAGTTGCCGGTGTTGACGGCCGCGTCGATCTGCAGGAAATCGCCATAACCGGAGCCGCCGATATTGCGGCCCGAACCGGAGATCACGCCAACGGTCACGGTGCCGCCCAGACCAAAGGGATTGCCGACAGCAACCACCCAGTCGCCAACGCGGCTCGGCTCGCCTTCGAAGTTCACGAAGGGCAGGTCCGTACCCTCGATCTTGAGCACGGCAAGGTCGGTGCGCTCATCGGTGCCGACGATCTCGGCCGTTTGCTCGGTGCCGTCATCGAAAACGACGGTCACCTTGGTGGCATTTTCGACCACGTGATTGTTGGTAACGACATAGCCGTCACCCGAGATCACAAAGCCAGAACCCGCCGCCATATAGGGCCGCGGCCTCGGCATGTTTTCGGAGCCCTGCCCTCGACCATCAGACCCGAAGCGGTCGCTGAACTGGTCGAAGAAGTCACGGAATGGATGCCCTTCTGGCAGGTCCGGCATGTTGAAATTGAACTGACCGCCCCGCTGAGCTGCCTGGCCAGCCGCTTCGGCCTCAACCAGAATCGAAACCACCGCTGGCTTGACCGCTTCCACCAGGTCGGCAAAGCCCTGCTGCGGCTGCTCCACGGGTGGTACGATGATTTGTGCACTGTTCTGAACCTGGGCATTAGCTGCCTGGCCGGTCATCACGAAAGCGGTGGATACGCCGCCGACAGCTACCGTCAGTGCCAGGGCCGAGGCCCCGAGCCAACGCCGCGTCCGAGTAAGAATAGTTGAGCGCATTGGGATTCGTCTCCTTGGAAAGGCCGTTTCATAAGCCCGTGCGATACATATGGAATGCACCGCCTTTCGGCGACGTTGCGCTCGGATTAAACTTTCGTAAGGTGAGAGCTCGCTAACGCTCAGCTTTGGACTGCCGCAGCCGCTCCAGTGCTGCCACTTCGTCATCACTAAGATCGCCGCCCTGCCCTGCACCCCGGTGTCCGCGAGCGGCAAGCCAGACTCCGGCCGTGCCCACCAGCAGCAACAGCGGCCCGGCTGCCCACAACAGCAGCGTATGGGCGCCAAAGCGCGGGGCCAGTAGCACATATTCACCATAGCGATCGACAACGAACTGCCGCACCGCCTCGTCGCTGTCCCCCGCCACCAGCCGCTCACGCACGAGAAGCCGCAGGTCCCGGGCGAGGTCGGCGTCGCTGTCGTCAATGGATTGGTTCTGGCATACGAGGCACCGCAGGCCCGCCGAGATGTCGCGGGCCCGGCTCTCCAACGCCTGGTCGGGTAGAATCTCATCCGGCCCTACCGCAGCTGCGGGCAGTGCCAGCAGCAATCCACACAGCACCATGAGCACACGCACCCAACTCATTCGGCTGGCTCCGGCACTGCCTTGGCAGTACGGCGTGGAGCCCCGATGCGCTGGCGGCGATCGGACAAGGACAAGACCCCTGCCCCAGCCATCAGCACGGCCCCCAGCCAGATCAGGGTGATATAAGGCTTGTGCCAGATCCGAACCACATGCGTGTTGTCCAGCGGCTCACCCAGCTGCAGATAGAGCTGGGAGAACCCATAAGTGCCGATCGCCGCTTCCGTGGTGGTCATACCACTGGCGCTGTAGATGCGCCGTTCGGCCACCAGCGGACGGGTGCCACCATTGGGTGCCGTGATGGTGAAATGCCCCTGCTCGGCGCGGTAGTTTGGACCCGCTAGCTCGGCGAACTCGTCGAACCCGACCTTATAGCCGGACAGTTCGGCGGTTTCGCCCGGGTCAAGGGTGGTGACGAGTTCCGTCTGCCAAGCGGATGTCGCCACGATACCCAGCACGGTCACGCCAACCCCGAAATGCGCGATGGCTGTTGACCAGGCAGAACGCGGCAGTCCTACCAGTCGCCGCACGCTTTCGCGCAGCGGGATGCGTCCGATCCGCCCGCGGTCGACCAGCTCGGCGACGGCCCCGAAAGCCACCCAGAAGCCAAGCAGCAGCCCAAGCGGGGCTAGCGAGATGGAGCGGCCGCTCAGGGAAGCAACCAGGATGGTGACGAAAATCGCTAGTGCCCCGGCGCCCAGCAAGCGCTGTGCGGCGTTCACCACATCGGCCCGTTTCCAGGCCAGCAGCGGCCCGAAAGGCAGGATCAGCAGGAGCGGCGACATCAATGCACCAAAGGTCAGGTTGAAGAAGGGGGCACCCACGGAAATGGTTGTGCCGCCAAGCGCATCAAGCACCAATGGATAAAGCGTGCCGACGAGAATGGCACCCACTGCCGTGGCAAGGAACAGATTGTTGAGGATCAGCGCGCCTTCGCGACTGACCGGCGCAAACAGCCCACCTTGGCGCAGCGTCGAAGCGCGCAGCGCAAAGAGCGTGAATGCGGCACCGATCACAAGAGCCAGCAGCGTCAGGATCACCAGCCCCCGGGTGGGATCGCTGGCAAAGGTATGCACCGATGTCAGAATGCCCGAGCGCACCAGGAAGGTGCCAAGCAGTGACAGGGAAAAGGTGATGATGGACAAAAAGATCGTCCATATTTTGAGCGCGTTGCGCTTCTCCATCACCAGCGCGGAATGCAGCAGCGCGGTGCCAGCGAGCCAGGGCATGAAGCTGGCATTTTCCACCGGGTCCCAAAACCACCAGCCACCCCAACCCAGCTCGTAATAGGCCCAGTAGGAGCCCATGGCGATGCCCAAGGTCAAAAAGGTCCAGCTGAGCATGGTCCAGGGCCGCACCCAGCGGGCCCAGGCCTGGTCAATGCGGCCCGAAATCAACGCCGCAACCGCAAAGGAAAAGCAGATCGAAAAGCCGACATAGCCAGCGTAGAGCAGCGGCGGATGAATGGCGAGCCCGATATCCTGCAGCACCGGGTTGAGGTCGCGGCCCTGCAACGGCGCCGACACCATCCGCGCGAAGGGGTTGGAGGTAAAGAGCGTAAAGCCCCCGAAGGCGGCGGCCAACAGACTTTGCGTAGCCAGCACCAGCGCCAGTAGGTCGGGCGGCAACCCCCGGCCGAAGGCAGCGACGAGAGCGCCAAACAGCACAAGGATCAGGATCCAGAGGACCATGGAGCCTTCATGATTGCCCCATACCCCTGAAATCTTGAACAAGAGCGGCTTGAGCGAATGGGAGTTGTTGACCGCCAGTGCCAGCGAGAAATCGGAGCTGACGAAGGCTTGGATCAGGGCTGCGAAGGCCACTGCCACCAGCACGAACTGCAGCACTGCCCCCTGGCTCAACACCAGCGCCAGCCGCTCTCCGCCCGGACGCAACGCAAAGCCCCCCACCGCCGAAACGGTGGCGATGGCAAAGGCAAGTATTAGCGCGAAATGTCCGAGTTCAATCGCCATCAGTTTGCGACCGCTGGTTCGGGCCGCCACTCGCCCCGTTTTTTGAGCGCTTCGACCACTTCCTTGGGAACATAATTCTCGTCGTGCTTGGCTAGAACATTGCTGGCCTTGAAGGTGCCGTCGGGTCCAAGGCTGCCCTCGGCGACCACTCCCTGCCCTTCCCGGAACAGATCGGGCAAGATGCCAGTATAGTTGGCGGCAATCTCGTTCTGGTTATCGGTTACCACAAAGCTATTGTTCTGTCCGTCCCGCACCCAACTGCCTTCCTTGACTAGACCACCCACGCGGATCGCCTGGCCGGGCTGCACCTGCCGGGCAACAATATCGGACGGCGCATAAAAAAAGACGATCTGGTCGCGCAATGCGACCAGCACCAAGGTGGTTGCGAGCGCGACCACAACAGCCAGCCCCCCAATCACCGCGAGGCGCTTCTGCTTGCGACTCCAGCCTTTTTTGCGCAGGGTTGCGGACACTGTCATCGCGTGGCTCCCGGTGTTGTCAGCCCGGCATCCAGGGCAATGGTATCGAGTTCGCCACGATCAAAGGCTTGCGGATAAGCCGCTACGGCCGCGTCATAGGCGCTCTGAGCCGCCTCGCGGTCCTCCAGCACCAGATAGGCGCGCACCAACTGCGTCCACTCTTCGGGCGAACCGCCATCGGCGTTCAGTCGCGCGGCCAGGCCGGAAACCATTTGCCCGATCATCTCCGATTGAGCGGCCTCGGCCGGAGCTTGTCCGCCGTTCAACGCTACTGCCAGCCCCTGCTGGGCCGCCGGCAGCCACCCTTCGCCGCCTTGGGACAATGCAAGCGCTTCGCGCCAAGCCGCGACAGCTTCCTCGTACTTGGCCGTGCGGGTGAGTTCGGCCGCAAGATAAAGGCGCGAAAGCACATGGTTGGGATCGCTCGCCGCGGCCGCTCGCAGCAGTTGCATCGATTCTGCCGACCCCGCGCCGTCAGCCTGCAGGATCAGCACCTCGGCTAGCTTGGTTTGCACATCGGGCGTTGCTCCGCCTAACTCAAGAACGCGCCGATAGGCCCGCTCCGCATCCTCCAACCGGCCAAGATCAACATAGGCAGGCGCAATCACGGTCCAGCCCCGCAGATCGTCGGGCCGCTGGGCGAGTTGTGCTTCAATGCGCGCGACTGCAGCGTTGATATCGACTGGCTCCGCCACCGGCGCAGCGCGCCCAGCCAGTGGCTGGCTCGGCAGGTTGGGGCTCCCTAGAAATCCATAGGTCCCCAGCGAAATTGCAGCGATTGCCCCGAGCCCGAGCAACAAGGGAGTGCGGGTCAGCTCGCCCCTGCCAGCTGCAGGGCGGCGCGCCTCGTTCTCTGCACGCAGCACTTCTCGCGCCAGTTCCGCCCTGGCGCCTGCCGCTTCGGCAGCGCCGAGCAGACCGGAAGCCTCATCGGCCTCGATGCGCGCCAGAACTGTAGCAAAGTGTGAATCGGCTGCGGCGAATTGGGGCCGCGTCGCGTTGACCCTGTAACCTGCCCCTGCGTAAAACAGCGCAGCGCAGGCAATGGCAGTAACGGCAGTGGCGATGAACCAGAAAAGCATGGGCCCTGGATGCTTGGCGCCGGCACGCGGCACGGGAGAGTCATCTATAAGCGCACTGTGGGGAAAAACCACCAAAACACGCAGGCTTGAGGGGGACGGTTTGCCACAGGCCCTGGTCGGTGACCGCCAATGATCGCTACACAATTCGACATTGCCATCGTGGGCTCGACCCCTTTGGCCATGCTGTTGGCCGGCCTGCTGGCGGGTCAACATGGGCGCCGCGTGATCCAGGTCGGCGAACGACAGTCCGGCCTGCGCCTGCCGCGGGGCTTTGACCTTTCGGCGGGTGCTCTGACCCGGCCAGAAACATGGGCGCTGCTCGACCAAACCGCGCCTGAAACCCTTCGGACGATCAGCAAGGCAGCCGGGCGCGAAAGCTGGTCGCGCGCCAATCCTCTGTTCATCAGCGAGGAGCCCGAAGGAGTAGCGGCGCTCGACCACATCCGGCACATAGCGCAGGGTTTTGGCCACGAGGTCGAGCCGGTGCCCCTTTCGAGCTTGCGTGGCAGCCAGCAAGGCTGGATCTTGCGCGACGTCGCCCTGCTGCACCGGCCGGCGTTGCAGCCGGGCCTTGCGAGTTGGGGGGCAGCGCAAGGGGTGACTTATCTTGAGGCATCGCTCGCCCATATCTCCGTTGACGGGGATGGCGGAGGCACCCTGTGGAGCGAGGAGTGGCAGGCGCGGGCGAATCATCTTGTCCTTGCCGATGATGAAGCCATTTTGGGCAATGTGCCGCCTGCCGAGCTTGCGACCTTCGCGGCTTTGCGTCCGCGCGCTACCCTGCTGCTCCGGGCGCTGCCGCAACTTGCGGCGCCGCTGGTGCTTCAACTGGATCGAGACATGGTTGTGGTGCAAACAGCCGGTGGGGGCGTTTCGGGAGTAGGCGACGGCGGGGTTGATGAGCTTGCCCCGTCCCTGCGCCAGGTCACCGGCCCACAATCGGGCTGGGTACAGGTAGGCCAGGCCCGCTACCATGCTGTCGCTGGCCCCGATAGTGCTCCGCTGCTCGGTCGCATCAGCCAAACCGGACCCACCATCCTGGCAGGGCTTGGCACGGCGGGTGCGTTCCTCGCTCCGGCGTTCGCGCGCTGGCTAGCTGGCGTGGCGAGGCCCCAGGAAGCAAGCTGGATCGAGGCCCGCACCCCGGCGCGCTCGACGCAAAGCTCGGTGGTGACGGAGTTTGGTGTTGCTGCATTGGAGGCGACGTCTTGAGCCAACATCCCAACAGGCTCGACCCTGCAGGCGGCCACAGTTTTGCCGGCACCCAGATCGATCGAAGCCGCCCTGTGCAGTTCCAGCTCAACGGATATGAGGTGGAGGGCTTTGAAGGCGACACCGTGCTCAGCGCGGCCCTCGCGAGTGGCATTGAGGGGCTAGGCCGCTTTGGCGGACGCCCTTTGGGGCTTGGCCCGCGCTTTGCTCCTGCCGTTTCGGTTATCAGTTCCACGGGCTCGCGCGGGCCGGCCGTGCCGATGCAGCAGGCGCCTGCGGTCAGTGGTGCCGAGATGGTCACCGATCCCGCAGGGCCCTCAGGCACGTCACCGCTCGGCAGGGTTCGTCGCCTGCTCGGCCCTTCCCGCTCGCTGGACCTGCAGCTGGATCGCCTGGACGCCTTGCCCGAACCTTGGCGCAATCAGGGTCCCACGCCTGCTGCCCCGTCTGATCTCCTTGTGGTGGGCGGTGGGGTCGCGGGGATGACGGCGGCACTGACGGGCCTGGTTCTGGGCCTTGGCGTCACGTTGTTGGAATCATCGCCTTGTCTTGGCGGTTCGGCGCGCCTGTTTGGCACGCAAGAGGGCGAGGAAACTCCCGACGAGAGCATTTCCCGGCTTGTCGCGGCCATTCAGCAAACCGGCAAAATCCGCATTGTCACCCGCGCCCAAGCCTTTGCCGCAGCACCGGGCCTGGTACGGGCGCATGTGGTGGTGGAGGATGGGGGAAGTTGGACCAGCCATGTGCTGGATTTTGCGGCTCCGCACATCGTGCTGGCCACCGGAACGATAGAACGCCTGCCGATCTTTCCGGGCAACCGGCTGCCTGGCGTCATGACAACGCTTGACGCGTTTGAACTTGCGCACCGCTACGGGGTTTGGCCGGGCCAGTCGGCCCTGGTGGCAACCGTCAGCAATGCAGCTTATCGCTTGGCCATGCTGGCCAGCGATGCCGGTATAACAGTGCGCCGCACGCTTGACGCGCGCCCGCAGCCGCAATCGCGCTTCATCGAATTCTGCAAGGCCTATGGCATCACCATGGCGCCGGGCACCCTGCTCGGGAGCATTGAGCCGGGCGAACGCGAGCGCGGTTTGCGCGCGGTGCCCCAACTCGCCCTTGGCGACTTGGGCCGGCAAGAGGCTCCTTTTGTCGTTGACCGCGTACTGGTCTGTGGCGGCTTCCAACCAGATCTGGGCCTTTGGCACATGGCGGGCGGGGCCAGCACCTGGGATGGAACCAGCGCGCGCCTCGTGCCCAAGGGCACCTTGCCCGGCATCGCGCTTGCAGGTGCGGCAGGCGCATATCTCAGCCGGCAGGCTTGCATGATGAGTGGCGCCGATGCTGTTTATGCGCTGACCGGGCAGCAGCGCCCCAAGGTGGAAGAGCGCCTGATCGACCCCTTGTATGAAACCCCCGATGCGCCAACGCCTATCTCGCTGCAAGCCGCAGCCCTGCCGGACAAGGCTTTCTTGAGCGAAAGTGGGCTGCATGTGGTTGCGCCTGCCGCTGACTCCGCTACCGAAAATTTGCGAGGCTGGCTCCTGCATCGTCCCCGCTCTAAGGGGAGCTTGGCCGATGCCCAGTCTCTTGGCGTGGCGGAAGTCGCGGCCGCGGTTCAGCTCGGAACAATTCCAGCCGAAAGCGCCGGCCACGTCGCCCAAGAGCGCGCGGCGGTGATTCTTTTGGGGGACGCCACACCAGCAGTGCCACCTGGTCGGCAGAGCCAGGCTGGACTTGTACCACCATTCCTTGCCGGGCGCTTTGGCAACGACCCCAAGCTCTGGCTAGTGGCGCCGGGCGAAGCTCGGGCGCTGGATCGGGGCGCCTTGATCCATCTCGCCTCGGACCGGAGCGATCCGCGGAACGCCATCGGCGTTGTCGTGGCCGCACTCGATGGTGGCGCCATCGCCCTGATCGGCAAGCCGGGGGCGCAAGTCGGTGAGTGGGCCAGCCTGCGCGATCATGGCGGGGCCATCCCCATCCGCCTTGTCGCGCCCTATCGCGACGACATGGATCTAGCTGCGGCGCTCGGCCGTGGCACGGGCGCGGCGTAGCGTTTCGGCATAGGCAGGATTGAAACGCACCTGCGCCATGGTGATGGCGCCATCCAGCCGCGCGGCAATGATGGGGTTATGCGGATCTGTCTGCAGCAGTTCAAGATTGTGCTTGCAGTGCAGCTCAAGCGCTTCGCCCGATTGCGCCCAAACCTGATCGAAAAGCGCGTTGACCGCCAGCGACTCCCGACAGGCGCGGATTGCGGCGACGAGATAGATCCCGTTGATCGCCGCCAGCATGCGATCGGCGTCCAGACGATCCGCCCCCGACCGGGCGCGTCGCAGGGCGGAATTCAGGTCCGGCACCACGTCGCGCAGCCGGTCTTCGACCCGCTCGGATGCCAGCTTGACAATGCCGTTCAGCATCCCGCTCCAGCGACTGGCCCGGGCAAATTCGATATTGGCTGTTAAGGCCCGGAGCAAGCGGTGGTAGCGCTCAAGACGCTGACACGCCAGATCCATGTCGGCGAACCCGCTTTGCGGCTGCAGGCCCAGCGCCTGCTGCTGGGCATGGGCGAGCGAGGCTTCCACCAGCGGGGCAAACCCCGCCTGGCTGAGACGCGCCTCTCCTGCCCCGCCCGCGGCCTTGATCGCCGCCAACACCATTCGCGCTGGATTGCTGACCCCGGTTAGGATGGCGTGAAACAGCAGCGCCGCAAGCGGCGGATCGGCGAGCGGCAGCGCCCCAAGGGCCCTCCCCATCGCCCCATCATCGCTGATGGCGTTGATCGCCTGACCTAGCGCGTGCGCCTTGCCGAGCAGCGGCCAGCCCCGCAAGCCTGTCAGCACCAGGGGCAGCGCCGCCAAACCAGCCTCGCCGCCCAACCGCGCTCCAAGGCGCCGGGCCGCTTCGGGGTCGCGCGCCGCTGCCGTCATCGCAGCGCGGATGCGGTCAGCTACCACAGCCACTACCGCCTGGAACTCGTCAGCTCCGTAGGGCTGTCCATCAAGCGCAGCGAGCGGGATCAGGTCGGGACAAATGTCGCGAACAACAAAGCGCCATATCGTGCTGGCGTCTTGCCGCGCAATGCAACTTGATGAGGCAAAGGCCAGCCGATGCTCAACCAGTACCGGATCGAGCAGGCCGCCAAAAACGGGCGCCGGCATGACCGCGTCGCCGCCCAATCGCGATGGCGGGGCCGTGGGGTCGGTGCGCAAAGCAGCTTGGGCCATGAAACGGGCGTGCATTGGAGGAATGACCCTCCAATGCTAACCCCGTTCGGTAAACAATCCCTGTTGCACCGACGCGATCAGGCCGCGCCGCGCTCGACGACCCAGTTACCGTTCTGCTCGCGGCAGGCTGTGCCCTTGCGGGTATAGTCCTGCCCGCCGATCTTGACGGAGTGAGTGAAGTCGCGGCAATCGAGGTTGTTGACCCGCACATAGGGGCCTACGCTCACCGCACCGGTTGCACCCTTGTCGCCTGCCCACTGGCGCGGTGCGCCGGGGCGCCCGAACTGTAGCGCATAGAACTGGGCGCTGTTGGCTTCTGCCGAATCCTTTGAAGACATCAGGGCCAGCGCTGCCGGATCCACAAAGCCATTGGCAATGCTGGTGGTTAGCATCGCCTGCTGGGTAGTCTGCGCCGGGCTTGGCGTGGTTGGCGCGGCGATTACTGGCGCTTGGACAACGGGGGCTGTTTGCACCGCCTGGGTCGTGGTTCCGGTGCTTGAACAAGCGGCAAGGCTCGACAGCAATAACGGCAGTGCCAGGAATGCTAAACGGTTCATCTGCGGGCTCTCGCGAAGGGTGTAAGTGCTTGTTGGGACGCAATGTGGCGGAAATGCGTCAGCCTTTGGCGGCACTCGAGGAGCGCACCGTCGGCAAGCGCAGTTCTGCCAGCAACCCGCCCAGCGCCGAACGCTTGAGCTGCAGGCTGCCGCCATACACATCAACCAGTTCCTTGACGATATCCAGCCCTAGCCCGCTTCCCGGCGTCTTCTCGTCCAATCTGACGCCGCGGCGCAACACTTTCTGAGCATCCTCCTCGGACAGGCCGGGGCCGTTGTCCTCGATGCGGATCAACAGGCTTGTAGCGGTGTCACCCTGCTCGCTGGCCAGCCGAACCCGCACCTGCCCCTTTGACCACTTGCAGGCATTATCCAGCAGATTGCCCGTGATCTCCTCGAGATCGGCTTCGTCGCCGCGGAACCACGGGACTGCCCCACCGGGCGGATCGTAGCGTACATCGATATTGGGGTGGATCTTGCCCATCACCCGCGTCAACCGCAACAGGACGGCCGCCGGGTCGGCCCGCTTGCCAACCACCGAGGTGCGCGCCGCCAGTCGCGCCCGGTCGAGATAAGTGGCCACGAGGCCGCTCATCTTGTCGGTTTGGGCGAGCACCACGTCGGCCAGCGTGCCTTGGCGAGTTTCGGCCTCGTTGCGCAACACGGCGATAGGGGTCTTGAGCCCGTGCGCTAGGTTGCCCACCTGATTGCGGGCGCGCTCGATAATCTGCGTATTGGAGCGCAGCAATTCGTTGACCTCTTCGGCCAGGGGCGCGATTTCCACCGGATAGGTGCCGGTCACCGCTCCGCTCTCTCCAGAGCGCACGGCCTCGATCGACTGGCTCAGGCGCGCAATCGGGCGCATGGCAATGCGCGCCACAATGGCGCTCATGATCGCCAGCATTACGCCAACGGCCCCCAGCACCACAAAGGCCTGGCCGCGAAATTCATCCACCAGCTGCAGGATTTCGCTGAGATTGCCGGTCACCACCACCTGGTAAGTGGTCGGGGCAAGCGTAATCGTGCGCTCCACCACCCGCATATTGGTGCCAAAGGCGTCATCCATCACTGCCGTGCGGCGGCCCAGCGCATCGGGCGGGCCCATCATCACGGGCAGATCAATACCCACGACCGAGGTCGAGAGATTGTACAGGGTGCCGTTGGCATCGCGAATTACCCAGTACCAGCCCGAGCGGGGCCGATCAAAGCGGGGATCGGCCAAAGAAATGGCGTTGCTGGTCGGATCACCTGATTCCAGCAAGGCGCCGGCCAGGCTTTCCAGATGGAAATCGAGCGTGTCCGATAGGCTAGTGTCGAGCGCGCGCGAATACAGATCGGACAGCAAAAAGCCCGTCGCGACCAGCGCCACGACCAGCCAGCCGGCCGACAGCCAGAACAAGGACGCCGTTATCGAGCCCTTGCGCTTCAGCGTTGCCGCAGCCGTGCTCACCCACTAGTCCTCGGCGATCTGATAACCCAGTCCTCGCACGGTCTGGATGCAATCCTCCGGCAGCTTCTTGCGCAGCCGCCCCACAAACACTTCGATGGTGTTGCTGTCGCGGTCGAAGTCCTGATCATAGAGGTGCTCGGTCAATTCGGTACGCGAGATCACCTTGCCTTTGTGGTGCATCAGATAGCTCAGCAGCCGCAATTCATGGCTGGTGAGCTTGACCGCCTGCCCATCCACAGTTACCCGCCCTGAACGTACATCGAGACGCACGGGGCCGGCGGTGATTTCGTTGGAGGCCAGCCCGGCCGCCCGGCGCACCAGCGCTCGCAGCCGTGCCAGCACCTCTTCCATATGGAAGGGCTTGGCCACATAGTCGTCGGCACCCGCATCGATGCCCTGCACCTTGTCGCTCCAGCGATCGCGCGCCGTCAGCAGCAATACCGGCATGGTCTTGCCCCCGCGCCGCCAGCTTTCCAGCACCGAGAGCCCGTCCATCTGTGGCAGGCCGATATCGAGCACCACGGCGTCGTAGGGCTCGGTATCGCCGAGATAATGACCTTCCTCGCCGTCAAAGGCGACATCCACCGCATAGCCTGCGTCGGTCAGCGCTTCCTTGAGCTGGCGATTGAGACTGGTGTCGTCCTCGACCACTAAAATTCGCATGGATTGCCCCTAATGCTGCCGTTACTGCGCTGATACAACCAGGTTCTGCGCGGCGCCATCGGGACTGAGCACACCGATGACATAAACCAGCTTGCCGCCCTGGTCGCAGACCTGCACACTCAGGATTTCGGCATTACGGTCCACCCCGGCCGAGGCGAGCACGGCATTGAGCGACATGATCTGCCCGCTCGACACCGCCTCCTGGATCTCGCGCTTATCAAGGCACGCCTGGGCGCTGGCCGGACCCACCCAGGCAAGCGCAAGCACAACAGCTAAAGCAAGGGCGGCGGACATGGGTGGTTTGGGACTCATGGTTCTCATAACGCCACCTTAAAAACATATAACTGAATGTCACATGAATAGGTCAGCGGTGCCTTGGTTCAATACCTTGCCGATGTTCTGACCCATCGTCCCAATATTAGCGGCGTGGCTGCCGGTGTCCGGGCCCGCCACGCCGCAACGGGCATTAGGTTGATGCGGCATTGGCCTTGAGGCCGCGACGCAACAACAGCACGGCGATCGCCTCCATCATCAAATGGCCCGCCGAACTGCCTTGCAGCGTCGGAACCTCGAGCCCCAGCGCCTGCGCCAGCCCGGTCAGCAGCATGATTGCCGCCACGATATAGGTCTTGTAGCCACTGAGAAACGTCATGCTCGTGCTCCGGTTTTTAGCGGGAATGGGGGCAGCCGGGCTCCAATCGAGCGCCGTCTGCCGGATAGCGGCGACGCGGGCGGTCCAGCCCTTGCCGAACACGCGGAAGGTCGACAGCTCCTACAGGAAGTGGAGGCGGCGGCCGCAAGGGCCGTAGACTAGTCTGGCGACACCGGCGCGCGCCAGCCGCTGGCCGAGTACCGCCCATTGGGCCGCCCGAGCAATCGGGCCAGCGGATGGTCGTTGAGCTTTTGCCCGCCCTCGCTCACCACCAGCGGCACGCGATTGGCCGCTTCGGCGATCAACCGAATGCAGCGATAGACGACGGGATTGCGGGCAAAACCCTGGTTGACGAGGCTGCCAAAGCCGCGCCCGCTCCAATTGGCGGCCCCAAGCTGGCTGAAACTGAGCATGGTGTGCCCACCGCTTTCCTTGCGTTCAGGAGGCGTGTTTGTGCGCCCGCCGGCGAGGCGGTTGAACCAGTTGGCCATCGGATGTCCTTGAAAACAGAAAACCCCGAAGCGGGGCTCCGGGGTCGGCTTAGATCTGCGGTAGTTGGTGGTTTATTTGGTCGGGCGCGGCTCGTGCATGTCTGCATCGCGGCCATGCAGCCAATAGGCCACGCCGCCCATGCCCGCGACCAGCGCCGGCAAGATCAGGAATGCAAAAACTTCCAGAAATGTCATGGCTTCAACCGTCCCAAAGTTAGCCTCGCCACAATATGTAGTATCGCTGCCGCAGAAAGCCAACTGATCGTGCCCAGAACAAACGCCCAACTGGCCATCGCTGTTCCGGTCGCACCATAAACGATCGCCGCCACGGGCGCAAATACGCCGACCGTCAGGCATGCGGTGGATGCCCGATCCATGGCATTGGCGAGCAGTTTCGTCCGCTCGTTGAAGATCAAACTCAAGGCGATTCCTCCCCTTACCCAGATTGCCCGAACGGGGCGGCGACGCAATCACAGCGTCGTGCCTCCCCCGCGGGCTGGCTAATGGTCCGCAACAATCAACCTACAAACCGCGTATCCGTGGCCGCACCCTTTCGGCGAGCAGCAATTCGGTGAGCGCCCACACCAGCGCATCCACCCGATCGGGCGAATGGCCGTTGCTGCGCCCATCGGCGCCAAAGGCACACATCTCGTCCTCAAGCGCGTCCAGCCGCTTGGCATGGCTGACCAGCCCCCGGCCATAGAGTGCGGCCACGGGTTCCGCGCGCAGCCACTTACCCCGGCTCGCGCGCACTTCGCGCACCGGCACCAGGGGGTCGACCTGCGCCAGCACCGAGCGCACGAGATCGCCGCCCTGGTTGACCTCAACCAGGATGGCGTCGGCTCGGCTGGCTTCGTAGGCCGCCACGGCCCGCCGGGCCCAGACCAAGGGCGCCGCAGCCTTCACCGTATGGTCCGCCAACACCACCGCCCCCTCGCCCACCTGCCCCGCCACCACGATGCCGCATGCATCGGAGCGGGCGGTACCGGTCACCGGCGGATCCACCGCCACGATCACGCGGCTGGGTGGCTGTCCGTCAAAGGGGCGAAACATGCTCCGTTGCCACAGCGCATCGGGCAGATCCTCGATCATCTCCCCATCGAGCTCCTGGCGCCCCAGTACCGAGCCTTCGTAGCGCCCCACCACCGCGCTCAGGAATTGCGGGGCCAGATGCGGCGCATTCTCGGCCGTGCGCATCCGCGTCACCACCGTGAGCGGATCGGCCAGCAGGCGTTTCAACAGCCGCGTCGGCTTGGGTGTGGTTGTCGCCAATTGGCGCGGCCAGTCGCCCAGCCGCAAGCCGAACTGCAGCATGTCCCAGGCCGCTTCCGCATCGGGCCATTTGGCAATTTCATCGCACCAGGCCGCTGCCCATTGCGGCCCGCGAAACCGATCGGGATCGGAGGCCGACATCAGATGCGCCTCGCTGCCATTGGGCCAGATGAGCACCGTGCCCTTGAGCACCGGCCGCTCGGCCCGGGCATGCACCGCAAGGAGCCCGCTTTCCCCCTTTACCATCACCGCCATGGCCTCGGTGATGGTTTCACCCACCAGCGCAATGGGAGACACCCCGCTTTGCGCCAGTTGCTTGACCCATTCGGCGCCGGCCCGCGTCTTGCCCGAACCGCGCCCGCCCAGCAGCAGCCAGGTGGTCCATTCGCCGTCGGGCGGCAATTGCGCCATCCGCGCCCAGGCTGGCCAATCCAGCAACAGCTTCATTGTCGAAACGTCGCCCAGCTTGGCCGCGGCTTTTTGCAGCTCAGCCTTTGGTGAGAGCATCGATGCGCTTGGCCAGCTTGCGTCTGAGGTCCTGCATTTCGCGCGTTTCGGCGTCGTCCACCTTGCCGGCGCGTTCGGCCTTTTGCATGGCGATCAGTTCCTTGAGGTTCTTGGCGAGGCCGCCCAGCACATTGACTTCCTTGTCCACGCCGCCACCCATGCTTTGCTCCAGTCCGTCCAGTTGGGCTTCCAGCAGCGCCAGAAGCTTGTTGATCAGGATATTGCGGTCGGTCACCTCACCATCGGGTCGCTCCCAGCGCGACTTCCAGGCCCGCTCCAGCAGCTGCGCCATGGGCACGCCATGCTTGCGGCAGATCGCGTTGCGGGTGAGCGCCAGTTCCTCGTAATCGATCCGCACCGCCGGCCAGTCGATCTCGAGGCCCGGCAGGGCTGCCGTGCTTGGTTCATCCATCAATGACTCATTTGTGAATCGATCTTAACTTTTGTGCGGAACGGCTTGAATCCTCGCTGGATTCACTCGGGCGGAACACACAGGCCCCGGGAGG
The DNA here is from genome assembly GCF_058133495.1 of Devosia sp. Z6_126. Taxonomy (NCBI): domain Bacteria; kingdom Pseudomonadati; phylum Pseudomonadota; class Alphaproteobacteria; order Hyphomicrobiales; family Devosiaceae; genus Devosia; species Devosia sp. Z6_126. The sequence continues at coordinate 911,658 of NZ_JBYUNO010000002.1, forward strand.
CTCCGATGTCGTCCGCCATTCGCCATATCCATTACAAACCCGAACTGAGGGAGCTATCGGTGTGGTTCGGCCCCGAGGGACGGCGCCATAAATATGCCGATGTGCCGCCCGAGGTATTCACCGCCTTTGCCGAGGCCCCCTCGCGCGGCAAATTCTTCAACAGCCAGATCCGCGGCCATTACCCCGCGGCCCTCGTGGACCCCAGCGAAAAGCGGATGCGGCGCTGGCAGGCGATCCGCTCGGCCTGAAAGCCTTGCTGCCGCCCCCCGTTCAACCCACTTTTCTGATCATGGCATAACCATACCATCCCAGCGTCACGCGGGGATAAGTTGTTTGGCCGGAGCTATCGAAAAGACTTCAGCGAGCCGGACCGAACCGGCGCGCCGCATCGAGCGCAAGGCCCAGCCCGACGCTGCCCAGCACATTGGTGCGCACCAGTTCGGCCTGCGGAAACAGCGCTTCGAGCCTTCCGGCAATGGCGGGCACCTGGGTGGAGCCGCCGGTGAGGATCAGGCTGTCGATGGCCTCGGCCTCCACGCCGGCCTGGCGCAGCACTTCGGCGATCGCCCGCTCCAGCCGCTCGCCCGAGCCTGCGAGAATGTCGAACAGCTCGCGGCTGCCGATATCGGTTTCGATGCTCCCGTCGCGCACGGGAAAGCTGAACCGCGTTTCGGGTTCGCTCGAGAGCGCAATCTTGGCCGCTTCCACCGCCCCCACCAATTGGTGCCCCAGTCGATCCTCGACTACCCCGATCAGCGCTTCGACCTTTTCGGGCTCGCGCGCTTCGCGGGCGGTGCCGCGCAGGTCGCGCAGGCTTTGGGTGGTGTAAAGTCGGTTGATCCGGTGCCAGGTGGCCAGCTCATGATAGGGCGCCACCGGCAGAAAGCGCTTGCCATCCTTGGTCTGCGTGCCCAGCCCCAGATGCGGCATCACCTTGGCGACGGCCAGCAGGCGGTCGAAATCGGTGCCGCCCAGATGCACGCCGCCGGTCGCCAGAATGTCGTCGCCCCGCTCGGCCCGCCGCGCCCGTTCGGGCCCGACCCGCACCAGCGAAAAGTCCGAAGTACCGCCGCCCAGATCGACGATCAGCGCCAGCTGCTCGCGCGCCACGCCCCGCTCAAAATCGAGGGCGGCGGCAATGGGCTCGAACTGAAACGCGATCTCGGCAAAACCCTGTGCGCGTGCCGCGGCTTCCAGCTGGTCCTGCGCTTGGCGGTCCGCCACCGGATCGTCATCAACGAACTGCACCGGTCGGCCCAGCACCACCTGCTCGACAGGTTCCCCCAGCGCCAGTTCGGCGCGCCGCTTGAGCTCGGCGATGAAGATCCCAAGGATCTCGTCGAACCCCATGCTGCGAGCCTTGATGCGCGTCTTTTCCGCAAAGAGACTGGTGCCCAGCACGCTCTTGAGCGAGCGCATCAGCCGCCCTTCGGCGCCCGACACATATTGCGCCACTGCCGCCCGGCCGAACTGCACCGGCTCGTCGTCGAACGGGAAGAACAGCACGCTGGGGATGGTTTCGTTGGCGCCTTCCAGCGACAACAGATGCGGCACGCCGTCCGCATCCACCCGCGCAAAAGTCGAGTTGGACGTGCCAAAGTCGAGGCCGCAAGCGTGTATCATGGAAAAGGTAACCGAAAGCCGAGCGCGAGGGGAAAAGCGGGGACGGTTTCCTTAAGGGCTTCGTGGGCTGAGGGGAACCCTCCCCTATGCCGCACGCCGGTTGGTCGCACGCAACTCGGCCACCCCAATTCGCGCCAGGCCTCCGCGTTGCGCCTTATGCAAGCCGTTGGCGGCCCGGCGCAGCACTTCGCTTGCCGGCCAATGCTCGGGCGCCGCACTCACCAGCCCGACGCTGGTGGTCACCACGCCGGCATGGCTTTCCTTGTGACTCAACCGGCAGGCGCGCACGGCACCAACCAGATGACGCGCCAGCTTGCGCGCCGCGCGCCGCTCAACGCCGGGCAGCAGCACCAGAAATTCATTGGGTCCAAAGCGGAGGAAAGCAATCTCGCCATGCGGCAAGGCGGAGCTGATTGCCTCGCCCACCAGCAAGGCACAGTTTTCGGCGGCTGCGGGGCCATAAGCGGCCAGAAAATCGTCCTTGCGGTCAATCGCCAGCAGGAGCAGGCTCACCGGCCCGCCTGCACGCTGTGCGGAGCGCCAGGCCCAGTGCAGGGCCGCCTCAGCCTGCTGGTCGACCGCCGGGCGGGACAAAGTGACGAGCTTGCTGCCTTGTTTCGTCGAGGCTTGCGTCAGGCTCTCGAGGGCCGCGCGCACGCGTTCCCAGTAAAACCCTGTATCCCCGCCAGAAAGAAGGTCTGTCATGCCCGGCTCCGTACCAGTTGAACTGCCGCCTTGTTGCACCAGTCATGGTTAAGGCAGCGTCAGCCAGTATGGTGAACGGAGCGTTAAAGGCTTTCCGGCGGCTCCCATTCGGGCCAGTCCACCGCATGCTCTTCCCACTCGTCGGGCGCCACCGAGCGCTCGTCAAAAGTGCGCCCCTTTACCGAAACCCCGACATCCACCACGGTCTGCGGATCGCCCGAGACCAGCGGATGCCACCAGGCCAGCCCCTTGCCCTCGGCCAGCCGCCGATAAGCGCAGGTCGTGGGGATCCACTTGATCTCGGTCACATTGGTCGGGGTCAGCTTGATGCAATCGGGGACGATGGCCTGCCGGCCGGGATAATTGGTGCAGGCGCAGCTGTCGCCATCGAGCAGCTGGCAGCGCACATCGGAGGTTATCAACAGCCCGCTGTCTTCATCCTCGAGCTTGATCAAACAGCAACGACCGCACCCGTCGCAGAGCGCTTCCCACTCGGCGTCGTTCATTTCTGCGAGCGTTTTTTCTTCCCAGAAGGCCATGCGATCCTAGTGCTTGGTTGAGCGTGTTGCGGGTTTGCCCTTGCGGGCGCGGCGACGCAATCATATTCCAGCGATTGTGTTGCCTTGCGGTGCAAAGGCGGACAACACTGCGTGAGCCAGCTGGGGTTGCCTCTTGTCCGATCCATTCTACACCAAGCAGAAGCGTCGCACCAAGGGTGGCATGCTCGCCGCCGATGCTTGGCTGGATTCCTCGCTTTATGAATTCTGGCATTGGCTGGGGCGCGGCTATACGCGCTTTCAGGACTTCATGTCCATTTTCCATGTCGCGGGCATCAAGCGCTTCTTTGTCGAGATCCTTTCGGACGCCTTCAGCTTCGGGGCCATCGGCGCCGTCCTGATGACGGCCCTAGCGCTGCCGGCCTTCAATGCCACCGCTTCGGGTGAATACAACAAGGCCGAGGACTACTCGGTGATCTTCCAGGACCGTTTCGGCAACGAAATCGGTCGCCGCGGCATCCGCTCGGACGATTCCGTGGCTCTCGCTGATATGCCGGACTATCTGATCAAGGCGACCCTCGCGACCGAGGACCGGCGCTTTTACGAGCATTTCGGCATCGATATCGTGGGCACACTGCGCGCCCTGGTCAGCAATGCCGCGGGCGAAAACTCCACCCAGGGCGGCTCGTCCATCACCCAGCAGCTCGCCAAGAACCTGTTCCTGTCCTCTGAGCGCACCCTCGAGCGCAAGATCATCGAGGCCTATCTCGCCCTCTGGCTCGAGTGGCACTATACCAAGGACGAGATCCTCAAGCTTTATTTCGACCGCGCCTATATGGGCGGCGGCAATTTCGGCGTCACCGCCGCCTCCGAATACTATTTCGGCAAGCGGGTGCAGGATATCACCCTCGCCGAAGCGGCCATGCTCTCGGGCATGTTCAAGGCCCCTACCCGCTATGCCCCGCATGTGGATTTGGCCGCCGCACGCGGTCGCGCCAATCTGGTGCTGACCAATCTCGTGGCCTCCAGTTTCCTGACCGAAGGCCAGGTCACCGCGGCCCGTCGCCACCCCGCCGCGCCGATCGATCGCAGCGAGGACATCAACTCGCCCAATTACTTCCTCGATTGGGCCTTCGAAGAAGCCAAGCGCCTGATCGAAGCGTCCAACCACACCTCCAACAATTTCATCGTCCGCACCACGATCGACACCACCTTGCAGAAATACGCCGAAGAAGCGGTGACTTCGGTGGTGCGCGAAAATGGCGAGCAATATGACGTTGATCAGGCCGCCATGGTCGTTACCGACACCAATGGCGCCATTCGCGCCATGGTGGGCGGCACCGATTACGGCAAGTCACAGTTCAACCGCGCCATTGTCTCCACCCGCCAGCCCGGCTCGGCCTACAAGATCTTTGTTTATGCCGAGGCCTTCGAGCAGCTGGGCCTGACGCCCAAGGACACGATCACCGACCGCCCCGTCTGCATCGGCGACTGGTGCCCGCAGAACTATGGCCGCAACTACAAGGGCAATGTGTCCCTGGAATCGGCCTTTGCCCAGTCGCTCAACACGGTGCCGGTGACGTTATCGATCAAGACCGGGCGCGAGCCTATTGCCGACCTGTCCCACCGCATGGGCCTGCGTGCCGATTACCCCGTGACCCGTTCGCTGGCCCTGGGCGTGGCCTCGGTTTCCGTGCTCGACATGACCTCCTCTTATGCGGTGCTGGCCAGCGGCGGGCTCAAGACCCCCGCCTATGGCATCACCCGTATGTCGACACTGACCGGCGAGGTCGTGTTCGAGGCCGATCCCGAAGCGCCGCGCGAACGCATCTTGAGCGAAACCACGGCGGCCAACATGAACCACATGATGCGCACCGTGGTCACTGGCGGCACGGGCCGTCGCGCCGATGTGCCCGGCGTTCCCGCCGTTGGCAAGTCGGGCACTACATCCTCCTATCGCGATGCCTGGTTCTGCGGCTTTACCGGCAATTTCGTTGCCGCTGTCTGGTTCGGCAATGACGACTACCGGCCCACCAATGACCTCACCGGCGGCACCCTGCCCGCCATGGCCTGGCAGAAATTCATGGCCTATGCCCACACCAATATCGAGGTGCTGCCGGTATTTGGCGTCGATTTCACGCCCGAAAACGTGGTGATCGCGGATGCCGACGCCGCGCTCGAAGAGCCGCCCGAGCAGCGCCCCCCGAGCCTCACGCCCGAAGCTGCGCGCAAGCTGATCGACATGGCCGACCGGCTGGGCTCGACCCTGCGGGCCAACCAGCCCGTCACGGACCAGGCAGCCGCGCCAGCGACTGTTCCCACCCAGGCGCTGTAGCGGACGGGTGCCGGCAATCAAATGCCGGGAACGCGACACTATGCGCTTTCGCCGCCCCGGCCTCATTGCTATAGCCATGCAGGTCCTTCGACCCGCACAGGTTCAGCCGTCCATGCCGTCACGTCCCGTTCCGAGCCGCTGACCCGTGCGCTTTGTGTTTCGCTTGCTGCTGTTGTGCGTCATCGCCCTGGGGGTTGGCTTTGGGCTGAGCTATTACGCCTTGACCGATGGGCGCATGTTCACCGTCAGCCAGCTCGGCCCCTGGACGGCCTGGCCCGATGTGGGCTCGCCCAACCCCAATCCCTATACCAGAGCCCATTTGACCCGCGAAGCGGCCCTGCAGCTTGGCCAGGCAGAAGGCCTCCACTTCGTCGCCAATGTCGACAGCGCCGGCGAGCCCTTGTGGCGCAACTGCAGCTATCTCATTGAAGGACGCACGCCGCAGGCGACGTTCTGGACCCTCGTGGCGACCGACCCCGCCGGCATCAATGTTGCCGTGCCCGATGGCCCGCTGGCGCTGCGCTCCACCGGTATCGTGCGCGAAAATGACGGCTCGTTCCGCATCCATGTCGGCACCACGCTTGCCCCTGGCAACTGGCTGGAACTTGCGGGCGAAGGACCGTTCACCCTGGGGCTGACGCTCTACGACACTGCCGTGTTCACCGGCTTTGGTGCCACCGGCGATACCATGCCCGCGATCCAGCGGGGGACATGCACATGATCCGCACCCTGATCTGGGCCATAGCGGGCGTGCTACTGGGGGGCATCATCCATATCGTGGTGATCCTGTCCCTGCCGCTTGTCGCCGAGGAAACCTTGTGGACGCGGCTCCAAGCGCTGGGCGCCGAAAACCGCATCGTCATCCTGCCCCCGGTCGTTGCCGGCCAGCCCAATCCGCTCGAACTCGATCCCGAGCTGGTTTACGGCATCTGCCGCATCGATCTGGCTGACGGCCCCGCCTATATGAGCGGCCTGCTGCCCGACGCCTTCTGGTCGCTGGCCATTTTCAATTCCGCTGGTGTCGTGACCTATGCCACCACCAATCGCGATGGCATCGGGCAAACGCTCGAATTGGGCGTCTTCAATGCCGCCCAAACACGCCTCCTTGCCCAGCAGCAGCTCGATATCGCCGAAGGGCTGCTGGTGGTTGAAGCCAGCTCCGACCAGCTCTTCGTCGTTATTCGCCTCGCCCCACCCCATGGCGTGATGCGGCCGCGCTTTGAAGCCGAGCTCGCCAAGGTGCAGTGCGGCAATCGCGGCACGCCGTCCTAGGCTGGCCTATTTGGGCAGCACCACTTCCCGGTCGATATGCTGGGTCTGGTAGCGCGAGGGGATCGTGCCTTGGCTGCGGCCGACAATCAGCGCTCCGGCGCCCCCGCAGAAATCCCAGCGTTTGGCCCGGCTGACAAAGTCCGCCATCCGGCGCAGCACCGCATCCACTTCCACTGATTGCTCATGGGGCGTTTCCACCAGCAACTGGTTGAGGGCGAAATTGTAGGATTGGAAGCGGTAATCGAGCGCGCGCACGAACCAGTCGATCCGCGCCGTGTTCTCGGCCTTGCGCGCCGCCACATCGGCCCGCTCCCCCGCCCCGACACTGCTCAAGGTCGCCGCAGCAATCGCGCGCTGGCGATCCACCTCGATCACCGCGCAGATCGCGAGGAATGTGCCGGGCACCGTATCCAGATCGGCCTCGATATGCCGGCCCACCGTGCTGTAGCGCACGCGCGATGATTGGTACTCGGTCCGGCGCAGCCAATTGTAATAGCGATCGATGTCGAACCGGGTATCGAGGTCCACCGCGATGCGCGTGCGCTGCAGCTCGGTGGCATAATCGAAGAACCAGTCCTTGGCATGGGGCGCCACGAGGAACCGCCAGACGCGGTTATGCATCTCGGTTTCCTGGTCCGTAAGGTTGAAGCTGGAGACCGGCTCGTCACGCGCGTCGGCCAAAACCTTGCCCGCTTCGGGCAGCAGCACGTCATGGGTATAGCTTGGGCGCGCCCGACCAAAATCGCCCGTGGGCCTCGGCGCACAGCCTCCCAGCAGCGCGGCAACCAACAGGCAGGACCAACCAAATTTGCCGATGGCGCTGCTAGCCACGACGGCGCTTGGGCCGGGACGGATCGCGCAGGTCCGCCGGCGGGCAGGTGGTGCCGCGTTCATAGCGCACGCCGGTAAACAGCAAAATCTGGGCGTTACCGCAGGGTTTGCCCGCCGCCGCCGCTGGTCGTTCGCGCAGTTCGAATTTGACGAGCTTTCCCAAGCTAGCCTCCAATATGTTCGGCTCCCCCGTCCCTAGCGGGGGCAGCATGCACGGCTGAATCTGTGTCGGCGAAACGCCCCTCGCGCCTGGGCCCACTTAGCGAACATCATGGTTAATAGTCCGCTAACGAATTGGGGGCAAAAGTGGAAACACGCCCGATTTGTGCGCAGCAGCAGTTGACGGTCCGCGAACATGCTTGGCTTCCAGCCCTACGAAACCTTTCAGCTCCTGGTCGAAAACGGCGGCATCGAGCGCACCAATACGCTGCTGATTGCCGCCTGCGACGCTTATGCCCGCCGCGGCAAGCCCACCCCGGTTGAACTGGACCAGTTCGAGGCGCTGGCAAGCCGCCTTTTCCCCGCAGCCAGCCCCCAGGCGCGCGCCAAGGGCGCCGCCATCCTGGGCAAGGCCGATCTCCTGTCCCCTGCCCTTGAGCGGCTCGTGACGGCCCATATCGGGGACGACCTGCAGGCCTTTCTCGAAGCGGTGCCGGCGCTGTCCGAAGACACCATTCTCGAGATTATCGCGGACGGGGATGTCGGCGCCGCCGCCATCCTTGCGGGCCGGGACGATCTGTCCAATGCCGCGCTCGCCAAGCTTTTTGGCCTCAATTCGCGCAAGGTCTACCGCGCCCTCGCCGCCAACGCGGCCATCGTGCCGCGCGGCGCTTATCTCAGCGCCCTGGCCCGTTCGGCGCAAATGGACCATGTGGTCGCCCAAACCCTCGCCAAGCGCGAGGATTTTGATGCTGGCCTTTTGGCGCCGGCCTTCTTTGATCTGTCGGACGATGACCGCATCAAGGTCATCCAGTCCTTTGCCAACCGACCCACTCCGCTGGCGCCGATCAAGAAGACCATCGAGCAGATCTCCGTCGCCAACCAGGAACTGACCCGGGCGCTGATGAAGCTGTTTTCCGAAAACCGCCGCCCGGAAGTGACGCGCCTGCTCAGCCAGATCACCGGGCTCGATGAAGTGCGCTGCGGCCAGATCGCCCATGACGTCACGGGCGCCTCGCTGTTCGTGATCCTGCGTGCCTTCGGCTGCTCGGCCTATGAGGGTCTCAAAGTGCTCATCCACGCCACCAGCCACGACAGCGATCGCTCGCGCGCCCTGGGTGATTTTGCCACCCTTTTCAGCACCGTGCCGGCCGACGCCATGGCTTATCTGATGAGTGCCTGGCGCGGTGAAGTGAACCTGCTCGAGCTCAACAGGCCACAATACCAGCCGCAATCGCAGCGCCGCTTGCTGTCGGCCAGCCAATCGTCAGCAGTCAACGGCGCCGTCGAAAGCGCCGCGCGCCTCGGCATTAAGCGGGCAAGCTAGGGGACGATCTCGATCCCGGGATCATCGCCACGCAGATCAAGGCTCAACACCCACAGATCGGGATCGAACCGAGCTTCCTGGGCGATGCGCTCGCGGATCTTGGCGGGCTCCACGCGGCTGAAGCGGCGCTGAAACACCAGCCCGGCCTCGTCGCCTCTGCTGGCCATGGGCGCGGGGGTAAACAGCGAGCCGGTGCCATCGAGATGATCCACCTCGATGAACACCTGCCCGGCAATTGGGTCGCCCCTGCGCGACACTACGCAGATATGGCCCAGATCATTGTGCCGGCGCACAAAGGCTCCACACCATAGATCGCTGCGCAGCGGTCCCACTTAGATCGAAGCGCCCGCTTCTTGCAGCAGGCCGAGCAGGTCGGGATTGACCTGTCCGGTCACGCGGTAATTGTGGAAATTCTCGAATTCGCGGATGGCCTTGGCCGTTTCGGCGCCAGGGTGCCCGTCGATCGGGGCATGGAAAAACCCAAGGCTCGCGAGACCGCGCTGGATCTGGCTCACCAGCTGCTTGTTGTTGGCTGGTGGCAGGCTCGTGGCCGCCATCACCTGGTCGGCTGGGTCGCTGCCAGCCAAAGCCGATTGCGCAGGCGGTGCGATCTCTTCGAGCGAAGCGACCTGGATCGGCTCGGGCATGGGCTGGGCGGGCGGGGCCTGCACGGGAGCGGCGGCCGCCACCTGTGCGGGTGCGGCAACGGCGGTGGGCGCAGGCTGGCTGCCGCCATCGGCGGCGGCAACGATGGAATCGATGCTTTGCGCGGCGGCGGTCACCACCGGATCGGCCTTGCGCGTCACCGGCGCAACAGGCGCCAGCGGCGGCAAGCCGGTTTGCGCCTGCGGCTGTGCCGCAGCAACCTGCACAGGGGCCACCGGCGCCGGCGCGGGCGCGGGCTGCACCTGCGCCGCCGGCTGCACCTTGGGGGCCACGCCGTTGCTGTCGGATTGGAGAATGGCCTCGATCACCGCGCGGGTCATGGCGCCGGTCGGCGTCATGCCGTTGCGTTCTTCAAAGGCGCGAATCGCCCGGGCCGTGCGCGGGCCATAGTAGCCGTCGACCATTCCGTCAAAGAGCTTGAGTTCAACCAGCCGCTTTTGCAGCTCGAACACTTCGGCATTGCCCACCGGCTGGTCGGGCACTTGGGGCGCGGCCACCGGCTTGGACACGGTGCCCGTGGTTTGCGGCACCGATTCGGGTATGGCCTGCAGTTGTGGTTCGGCTCGTGCTGCGACTGGCACCGGCACGGGCACCGCCTCGGCCAGCTCGCCGCCCGCTTCGCCAAAGAACGGCGCAGGATGATGCTTGGTCTGGAAGTAAAGCGCATTGCTGGCCGCCAGCGCCGTCAGGGTGACCAGCGCCAGCAGGCCTGTCGAGGCCAGCGGAGCGCGCATATAGCGAGAAAGTGTCCAGAGCCCCGCGCGACCCAAACTGGTCGCCACGGCGCTGCCCGCCAGGAGAGGCAGGCGCGAGATGGTCGTTGCCGTCATTGCGCTTTTCTTTTTTCGTCTTGCCATGAACTGATTGGGGAAGAGACCGGCTCACGATGGAGGGGCGTTACGGCGGCAGTGTCCTCTACCTTTATTGCCGGACCGTTTACCGGCAGCAAGACCGTAACGGTTGTCCCCGCTCCAATTTCGGAAAGTGCCCGCAGCGTGCCTTCATGCAATTCCACCAAGCCCTTGACGATGGAGAGCCCCAGCCCCGTGCCCTCATAGCGACGGGTCAGCCCTTCATGGGCCTGGAAGAAGGCTTCGCCCAGCCGGCTCAGGGCCTCGGGCGCCATGCCGACCCCGGTGTCACTGACCGACAGGTTGAGGCACTGGCCCTGGCGCTTGAGCGATACGGTGACGGTGCCGCCGTCATGGCTGAACTTGATGGCGTTCGACAGCAGGTTCAGCAGGATCTGCCGGCAGGCGCGCTCATCGCCAACCAGGGCCGGAAGCTTGGGCGCAATATCGGCGACGATCTTGATGCCCCGCTGGCGCGCCGATGCTTCCACCATTTGCATGCAGGGCTCGATGATATCGGCCGCCACGAAGGGCTCGGTCTGCAGCTCGAACTTGCCCGCCTCAAGCTTGCTCATGTCGAGCAGCATGCGCACCACTTCGAGCAGATGCCGCGCGCCCTGGTGGATCAGGCCGGCATATTCGCGATGTGTAGGCGACAATTCGCCGCCGATACCACTGGTCATCATTTCGGAAAAACCAACCACGGCATTGAGCGGCGTGCGCAGCTCATGGCCGATCGTGGCAAGGAAACGCGACTTGGCGGTGGAGGCTTCCTCGGCGATTCGCTGGGCTTCGCGCATGGCCACTTCATTGTCCTTGCGAGCCGTGATGTCGCGGAACAGCGCCACAACTTCATAGCCGCCTTCGCTAGGCAAATCCTCGCGCACCGGCGAAAAGCTGGCTTCCACCCAGATATAGCGAGGCAGCTTGGTGCCACCGACCGGATCGTCCTGGCGCATGCGCACTTCCACGACGCGCGACTTGCCGGCCTTGTTGGCGTCGGAAAATGCCGTGAGGTAGATCGGGCGGTCCAGCACATGAAGCCGTTCGCTCAGCGAAGCGCCGCTCAGTTCATAGCGCCGGCATCCAAACAGCGTTTCCGAGGAGCGCGAAGCGAGCAGCACGTCGCCCTCGCTCGAAAAGCGAATCACCGAATCACGCACATGCTCGATCAGGTGCCGGTAAGCAGTGACCTGGGCCTTGTCGTAAACCTCGAATGCCGCCCCGATGCCGTGGGCGGTATAGGCAACCATCCCGGCGCAAGTGATGAAGGCGAGGCCCGAAACGATCCCCAGCATGGTTTGAGGCACATCGGCGCCACCAAAGCCGGCCACTGAAGCCGCCATCCCGCAAGCCAGCACGCCGGCCAGCAACAGCCAGCTCAGCTTGCGCAGCGAAGAGCGCGCCAGCAGCGAAGCATGGACCGGGGCGATCAAGGCAATGGTGAGCCCCGTATCGACCAGCATCGGGTCGACCAGGGTCAGGATCAGACCAGCGCCCAGAATGCCGAATACCTGGCCGGCAGCGGCCTGCTCATATTGGCGGCTGGCATGGAAGGCCAAGGTTGCCATGCCAATGCCGAGGCCGATCGCGGCCACAACAAAGGGGAGCGCCTGCCCACCGACCAGCCAGAACACGGCGAAGGGCATGGCCAGCACCGAGGCCAGCAGCAGCAGCCGGGCATTGTCGCCAATGGTCTTGCGGCGCAGCATTTCCGGGCGGTGCCCGGATCCGGCAACGGCCAGGCTCATCTCTTTGCTTGCGCCGAAAGAGTAGAGGCTACGCATATACTTACACTCGCACTTAAGGTCCCGGGGAAGGGTACCGGGACACCGCGCCGGGGCAGTTAGCCACTGGCTTGGATACTGACTGCACCCTGCAACCCAAGAGCTAAGAGCGCCTTAAATGACCGGTGTGACGCGGAGCTTTGGCGCCGATCCGGGGCGGCTTTCTCCCGGTAGCGTAAACAAGGTGTGTGCATGGGAAATCTGTTAAGCAGCATTTGCATCAAAGCTTATCGATCACCCCGGCTGTGGTTTAATGGCGCGCGGAGGCAGGCCCTTCGGGCAACCGCGGAAAACATGATGTTCTTGCTGCGCTCAATGTTCTGGCTGTGTCTGGCCTATATGGTGATCAAGCCCGGTGCCGATCTCGCGCGCATGGGCTCGGACCTGTCGGCCACGGCTGCTGCGGCCGGTCGCCAGGCCGCCTCGCACGGCGTCGCACAAATCACCTGCACCAGCCTTGAATGCGCCGGCGGCAAGGCACTGCTGTCGGGGGCCCTCGCGGCTTCTGCACCAGCAACGCCACCCGCGCTGGCCCCTGCCCCGTCGATGGCCGACGCCGTGCCCCTGCCGCGGCCACGCCCGCGCCGCAGCTAGCGCATTGCATCTGGAAAAGGCGCTTGCGGTGCCCTAGTTAAAAGGCATGAGCGAGCCACAAGCCTTCCAGGACATTGCCGAAAACCTTTCCTTCCTTGACGACTGGGAGGATCGGCTGAATTACGTCATCGAGCTTGGCCAAGCCCTGCCCCCCATGCCGGACGCCGACAAGACCCCGGAAAACAAGGTCAAGGGTTGCGCGTCCAATGTGTGGCTGGTGTCGGAGGCCAATCGCGCGGGCGATTCTGCCACCATGACCTTCAAGGGTCAGTCCGACGCCATCATCACCAAGGGTTTGGTGGCGATCCTGATCGCGCTTTATTCGGGCCGTCCAGCCGCTGAGGTCGCGCAAACCGATGCGGTCTCCTGGTTCGAAAAGATCGGGCTGAGCGAGCATCTGGGGATGCAGCGCTCCAATGGGCTCGTTGCCATGGTCAACCGCATCCGCTCCGAAGGGCGGGCGCTGAGCGCACGCTAGCGCGCCGGCGTATCCTCCTCCTCCTCCCCGATCAACGGCAGCCTTTCCGCTAGCCATCCCCGCGCCCGACTTTGCTCCGGCCCGCTGGCACTGCCCGACAAGCCCCACAACCGCGCGAGCTGCTCGAGCCCAATTCGCAACACCAGCTTGGCGCTGCGCCGCGGCCATTGCCGCTCGGTTTCCACCGTTTGCAGCCCCTTGCTGAAGCCGCACACATCGATCACCACGCCCCAGCAATCGCCCGGCATGGCCGCGGCGATCTGCCCGAGGCGCTTGCGTGCGTCCGCGGCCGCATCGGACATCTCGAGCGCGGCGTTGCCCCCACCCCTGCCCCCTCCCACCCGCGCCGGATCATAGGACATGGTCAAGCGCGGGGTGAGCCGCGCGCGGTCCACCAGCCGCATCAGCCGCTCGGCGGCCAGCAGGTGATGAGCCTGGAGAAAGGCTTCGCCATCCTTGCCCGCACCCAGCCGCTGCAGGGGATGGTCCGCCGATCGAGGTGCGCCGGCCTAGCCTGGCTTAGTGCTCATGAGCGGACGCTCCCACCACCAGCCCGGCGATTCGCTGCTCGAGGTCGCAGACCTCGTCGTCGAAACGCGGATCATCGCGCAGATCTTCGATCAACGCACAGGCATACGAGACTGTTGTCCTATCGCGCCCGAACACCGCGCCCACTTGGGTCAGGCTGCGCCCTAGGCTTACATGCGCCAGGTACATGGCCAATTGCCGGGCCCGCGCCGCAGCGAACCGACAGCGCGAGCGGCTGGTAAGCAGTTCGTCTGGCACGTTTTTCCGCCGCGCCACCAAGGCAATCACCTGCTCGCACGCGGGGTCGGGCCGGCCTTGAGTTCGTTGTGCTGTTTGCCCTGACATCTTGCAACCTCCGCGCATCAAGGACTTTATTCCTAGATACTGCATCGGTAAAGCCCGGGCGGGGATAAGTTGGGGCGCACAAACCCCACAAAGTCAAACGGCCGCTCCAGGAGCGGCCGTTTGAGGGGCAGATCATAGCCGCCGTCCTGAATCGCTCGTGAGCGATGCGAACGCGACCAGTCGTAGCGGTTAGCTGGGCTTAGACAGCCTTGCGGCCGAGCCCGTTATCTTTGGCGAGCTTGGAGCGGGTCGCAGAATAGTTCGGCGCGACCATTGGGTAATCTGCAGGCAAACCCCACTTCTCGCGATATTCTTCGGGAGACATATTGTAGTGGGTACGCAGATGGCGCTTGAGCGACTTGAACTTCTTGCCGTCTTCAAGACAAATAATGTAGTCAGGCGCCACAGACTTGCGGACCGACACAGCAGGCTTAAGTTCTTCGGGCGGGGGCGCGGGTACTTCGTTGCTCTGCAACAAGCGCAGGGCACCATGAACTTCCGAGATCAATTTCGTCAGATCAGTAGGACTCACGGCATTATGACTGACGTAAGCCGATACGATATCTGAACTGAGTTCGATTAGATCCGTCTCGTAGCCGCTCGCCGCCTCAGCGGTATCGTTCATTTGTTAACCTTTCTGTTATTGTTTTTGGGTGAGCCTAACTCACCGCCGTACTGTTTACTTATGCGTCTTTAGACGGCGGCGCAATGATACCTACCGCCTAACTGTTGCGACAATTTGGGCGGTCTCAAGGCCTCGGAGCAATTACTACCATACTACTCCGGGGGAGGACTGACCTGCTGCCCGCTTTCCTCGGCGGGCTGGTAGGTGACGCGCGCCAGCAAATGGGCCGCAACCGGGGTGGTCAGCAACAGGAACAGGATGCCCAGGATGGCCCGCAGCGCCACTGCCGCATCCTGGCTCACCAGCGCCACGGCCAGCAGCAGCAAGCCACCACTAACCGCCCCCGCCTTGGAGGCGGCATGCATGCGGGTCAGCAGATCGGGAAAGCGCAGCACGCCGATCGTGGCGAGGAGGCTGAACACCGCCCCCACCAGCATCAGCAACGCCGCAAGATAAAGCGCCAGCTCAACAATCATGGCTCGCTCTCCACCGCGGCGATGGTGGTGGCCTTGCGGCGGGCCAGCAGATAGCGCGCCAGGGCGATGGTTGCCAGAAAGCCCAGCAGCCCCAGAGCGATAGCGATATCGAGATACAGCATCAGCCCGGTGCGGATGGCAATGATGCTGACAAAGCCCAGCGCCACCACCGTCAAGAGATCAAGCGCCAGCACCCGATCGGCCAGGGTCGGCCCGATGATGATCCGCACCACCGACAACAACAAGGCTGCAGCCTGCAGCACCAGCGCCGCCGTAGTGGCATGGGCCAGGAACTCGGTTGCCGGCATCATTGGAACACCTTGCGGATGCGCGCTTCAAAGCCCGAAGCGATATCGTCGATCACTGCCTGCGGGTCGGATACCGACAGCGCATGCACATAGAGATGGCTGCGGTCGGGCGACAGATCGATGCTCAGCGTGCCCGGCGTCAGGGTGATGAGATTGGCCAGAAGGGTGATCTCGGCATCGCTCTTTACCTTGAGCGGCACCGCAACCACCGCCGGGCGGAGCGCCGATTTCAGGTCAGGCGTCAGCACCAGAATGGCCACGCGGATGGCGCTGAGATTGAGTTCATACACGAACAGGACCGCCAGCGAGACGATCCGCCGCAGGCGCTTGAGCGCGCGGGGCGGCGCCACCGAGTCGCGCAGCAGGAACATGGCGCCCGCGGCAATCACGGCGCCAAACACCAGATTGGCGCCACTGAAATTGCCGGTTATGGCCAGCCAAAGCAGCGCCAGGACGATCACCAGCAGTGGCAGCTTCATGGTGCTTCTCCCGCGAGTTCCACCGCCGCGATATAGCGCTGCGGATCAATCATGTCGGCGACCCCGACCCGCGCGGCGTCGAGCAGCGGATTGGGCCAAAGCCCGGCTGCGACGACGAGCAGCACCAGGGCACCGGTGGCTCCAAAGGTCAGCAGGCTCGAGCGGCGAGGCACGATCACAAGCGGCGCATTCTGGTGCTCGGAACCCGCCCCTTCCCAGCCGCCGCGCCAGAACACATGCGCCCACATCCGGGTGCCCGCAATAAGCGTCAGCACCGCATTGCCCAGCAGGGCAAGCATCAACAGCAGCCGCGCCGGATCAACTCCGCCCTCGAACCCCGCCGTTGCGGCTTGCAGCAGCAGCAATTTGGGCCAGAAGCCCAGCAGCGGCGGCACGCCGGCAACGGCCAGCACCAGCAAGAAGAACAGGATCGACATGGGGGTCGAGGCTGCATAAAGCCCACCCATTTGGCGCGTATCGGTTTGCCCGGTACGGCGCTCGATCATGCCCGCCACGAGGTACAGTCCCGTGAGGGTGAAGATGGCGTGGAAGATATAAAGCCCGGCACCGGCAATGCCTTCGGGGGTTGGCATGGCGATGCCGGCCAGCACCGCGCCAATGCCACCGATCAGCATGAAGCCGATGGCGCGGCGCAGATTGGTTTCAGCGATCGCCCCGAGCGGCCCCAAGATCAGGCTCGCGATCGCCGCGGTGGCAAGCAAGGGCTGCAGCAAGCCATAGCTGCCCGGCAGCAGTACGATCATGGTGCGCAACAGGGCAAAAACGCCCACCTTGGTCAACAAGCCGCCCAGCAGCGCCGAAACGGCGGCCGAGGGCGCATGATAGGACGCCGGCAGCCAGGCATTGACCGGAAAGGCCGCGCCCTTGATGGCGAAGGCCAGCATCAGCAAGGCCGCCACCGCTGTCATCGCCGCCGGGTTCGCCCCCGGGGCCGAGCCGATGATGTCGGCCATGTTGAGCGTGCCCAAGAGGCCATGCAGCAGGCCGAGCGCGAGCAGGAAAAAGCTCGCCGCCATGATGTTAAGAAAGCCGTATTTCACTGCGGCGTCGAGCTGCAGCGGCTTGCCGCCCAGCACCAGCAGCCCGAAGGACGCGATCAGCATCACCTCGAACCACACATAAAGATTGAACAGGTCCCCGGTCAGGAACGAACCCGTCACTCCGCCAAGCAGCAACAGCACCAGAGCGTGAAAGCCATCGCGAGCGCCTTCGCCGGGATCCCGCTCCGCTTCGGCATAAACCAGCACGATCAGGGCGACAATTGCGGCTGCGAGGGCAAAGCCGGCACCAAGCAGGTCGGCGGTAAAACTGATGCCAAATGGGGGCTGCCAGCCACCCATGGTCATGCTGACCGGCCCTTCGCGCAGGATGCGCGCGATCAAGGCGATCTCGCAGACGATGATGCCGATCACCACCAGCATGGCGGCAATCGCCGGTGCGCCGGGTGCCCGGCGCAGCACAAGCAGGAATGCCGAGCCCATCAGCGCCAGCACGAGGGGCAGCACCACCAGCCATTCGCTGGCCGGCGTCATCCCGATCATCAGGGAAAAAGGCTCTGCCATCTCAATAACTCAACGGCGGCTGGGGCGCCCCGGGCGGCTCGGCCAGGCGCATGGTGTTGGTGTTGTCCGCGTCCAGCGTCTGATAGGCGCGGAAGGCCAGCACGAGAAGAAAGCTGAACATGGCAAAGCTGATGACGATGGCGGTCAGGATCAGCGCCTGGGGCAGCGGGTTGGCAATCGGCCCGACCGGCACATCGAGGCCGGGCGGCACGATGGGCGCCACTTCGCGGGTCAGCCGGCCGGCGGTGAAGATCAACAGGTTGATGCCGTTCCCCAGCACGGTCAGGCCCAGCAGCATGCGGATCACCGATTGGGACAGCAGCAGATAAACGCCGCAACCGGTGAAAACGCCAACAAGCACGGCAAGAAAGAAATTCATCAGAGGTCCTCCTCCCGACCGGCTTCCAGCGCCAGGGCGATGGCCGAAACACTGCCAAAAACCACCAGATACACGCCGATATCAAAGAACATCGGGGTGGAAAGAGCCACGGACGATTCCCCCAGGTTGAGCTCGTACCAGATGCTGGTCATGAAGGGTGAGCCGGTAAACAGCGACAGCACGCCCGTGCCCGCGGCAAGCAGAACCCCAGCGCCCGCCAGCGCCAGCGGATCGATCCGCATGGCGCGCCGCACCCGATCCACGCCCGCAGCCATGCCATAAATGGCGATGGCAGACGCCGCGATCAGCCCACCGATAAAGCCGCCACCCGGCTCGTTATGCCCGCGCAGGCAAATAAACACCGAAAACACCAGCATGACGGCAATCACCACCGGGGCGGTGGTGCGGAAGATAACGGTGTTCATGCCTCGCCCTCCAGGCCGTCTTCAACGGGTTTGGCGGCCCGGCGCTTGGCGCCGCTGCCGGCCTTGGCCGTGCCGCGGATCAGCGCCAGAATGGCAATACCGGTCGCCATCAGCACCGAGATTTCGCCCAGCGTATCAAAGCCGCGATAATCGACCAGGATCACGTTGACGATGTTGTGCCCATGCGCAATCGGCACGCTCGTGGCGGTGAAGAAATCGCTGAGCGTGGGGTCGAGCGTGCCGGTCAGCACCAACAGCAGCGTCAGGCTCACGCCAACAGCGCAGGCGAGCGCCACCGCGCCATCGCGCAGCGCCTCCCCGAGCGGGCGGTGATCGCGCTCATCGAGCCGCAGCCGCGTCATCACGAGGGTGAGGATCACGACCGAAAGCACTTCCACCATGAACTGGGTAAAGGCCAGATCCGGCGCGCCGAACAGCAGATAAAGGAGCGCTACGGCCGTGCCCTGGATGCCCAGCGCCAGGATGGCGACCAGCCGACTGGGGGCGAGCAGCACCGCACCCAGCCCGGTCACCGCCAGCGCCAGCACCACCCATTCATGCAGATAGGGCATGGTCGGCTGCAGATTGGCGGGCCAATTGCCCTGCGCCCATGAACCCAGAACATCGAGCCCACCCAGGCCGATCACCGGCACCAGCAATACGAGGGCCAGGCTGGCAAACACGACCAGCAGGTAAACCTCAAGCCGGCCGTGATGCAGGAAGCGGGTGACGTCGGCCGCGAAGCGGATCAGGCCGAACATGGCGTGGTCGAACACATGGTCGGCGGTCCAGCCCATCGCCCGCCCGCCGCGCCGCAGCACGGTGCGGATGGTGGCGGCCTGCCAATACACGGCGACGCCCAGTCCCCAGGTCAGGATGGACAACCACACGATGGGGCTGCGCAGATCGATGGCGAGCCCCAGATGGCTCAGCGCCGGTTCGCCCAGGATAGTGCTCGCCGCGGGTGCGACGATGTCATGGCCCAGCCATTCCACCGCCACTGCGCCCAAAATGGCCACCCCGCCCAGCAGAATGGGGCCAGCCAGCATGGCAATGGGTGCCTCATGGGGCGATTTGGGCGTGGGCAGCAGCGGCCCGAGAAACGGCTTGATCATCACCACCATGGCGACGCCGGCCAGCAGTGCATTGCCCAGGATCAGCACCACCAACACCAGCAGCGAGTCGAGCCGTGGGGTGAACAGGGCCAGATACATTTCTTCCTTGCCGAAAAAGCCCAGCGTCAGCGGCAGGCCGATCATGGACAGGGCCGCCAGCGCCGCGCCGATAAAGCTCACCGGCATCTGGTCGGCAAGGCCACCTAGCGCGGGCAGATTTCGGGTGCCGGTGCCATGGTCCACCGCGCCCGCCACCATGAAGAGGCCCGCCTTGTAGCAGGCATGGGCGAGGAAATAGATCACCATGGCCGAGATCGCCGCCTCGTTGCCGATGCCGATCAACAGCACCAGCAGCCCAAGCGACGCGATCGTGGACTGGGCCAGCATCTGCTTGAGATCGGTTTGCCGCAAGGCGCCAAAAGCGCCCCAAAGCAGGGTCACGCCACCAAAAACGATCAGCAGCAAGGTCCAGATCGGGGTCTCGCCCAAGGTCGGGGACAGGCGCGCCAGAAGATAAACGCCGGCCTGCACCATGGTTGCCGAATGCAGGAAAGCCGACACCGGAGTGGGCGCTTCCATGGCATTGGGGAGCCAGAAGTGGAACGGAAACTGCGCCGATTTGGTGAAGGCGGCAAGGAGGATACAGCCCAGGATCGCGCCATAAAGCCCATCCGCGCGAATATCCGTTCCGGCCAGCGCGCTCAGCTCCCAGCTGCCCGTCGCCTGCCACAGCAGCAGCACGCCGATCAGCAGCGCCAGCCCGCCAATATTGGTGATCACCAGTGCCTGGATGGCCGCCCGCCGCGCCGCCTCGCGCCGATGATCGAACCCGATCAAAAGGAACGAGGTGACCGAGGTCAACTCCCAGAAGGCAAACAGCGCCAGCGTGGAATCCGCGAGCACCACGCCGAGCATGGCCGACATGAAAACAAGGATAAAGGCGAGAAAGCGCCCTTGATGGGGATGCCCGTTGAGATAAGCGCCGGAATACAGCACCACCAGCGTGCCCACCGCCGCAATGGTGAGGCTGAACAACAGGCTCAGCCCATCCAGCGCAAAGGACAGGCGCAGCCCCAGGGTCGGCACCCAGTCAAAGCCTTGGCGCAGTGGCAGACCGGCCGCCACGGCTTCGAGCCCGCCCAACAGCAGCACGAACACGCCGGCAGGCACCAGGGCCAGCAGCCAGCCGGCCGCCCCCCCCATCCAGCGCACGAGCAGCGGCGCCAGGAGTGCGGCCAGGGCGGGCGCCCCAACTGCCAGATACAAGCTTGCCGGTGTCCAGAACTCCAAGTGTCCGCCCCAGTTGAGTGCCGATTCCGGCGGTTTGTTTGGGCGGCGACCTTAGCGGATGGACTTGCTGGGACAAGTTAAAATCACGGGAGCGTGACAATTGGCCCTGCAGAGTTGCTGCAGCTTTGCCGTTGCGCTCTGGAAATCACCGGGCGGGAGCCCTACCTTGCCTTCATCTCCCCGCGAAGGCAGCCGCCACCTTGGCCGATGCTTTCGCCCCATCTGGAATTTTCATGCCCAAGCTTTCCCCACCTGTCGCCGCCCGCAAGCCCTTCTTCGCCACGCACCACAATGACCGGCGCGAGGACCCCTATCACTGGCTGCGCGCGCCCAATTGGCAGGAGGTGATGCAGCAGCCCGAAACGCTGGATGGGGAAATCCGCGACTATCTCGAGGCCGAGAACAGCTTTTTCGAGGCGGAATTCGGCGGCCCCACCGCAGATCTGCAGGAGGCGATTTATCGCGAGATCCGCGGCCGCATCAAGGAAGACGACAGCGGCATCCCCTCCCCCGATGGCCCCTTCGCCTATAATTCGCGCATGCTCGAGGGCAAGCAATATCCGCAGGTCGTGCGCACCCCGCGCGATGGCGGGCCCGAAACCGTGCTCCTCGACTGCAATATCGAGGCAGGCGACGGCTATTTTGGCTTTGCCGGGGCCGAGCACGACCCCTCCCACCGCTATCTCGCCTGGGCCGCCGACCGCGCCGGCTCGGAATATTACGACATCGTGGTGCGCGATCTCGATACGGGCACGGACAGCCCGGAAGTGATTGCCGAAACCGCCGGTTCCTATGTCTGGAACAACGACAGCACGGCCATCTTTTATACCGAATACGACGACAATCACCGCCCCTTCCGCGTGCGCGAACATCGCATCGGCACGCCCCAGGAGAGCGATCGCATTGTTTTCGAGGAAAGCGATCCCGGCTTTTTCGTCGGGGTCGGGCGCACCTTGTCGGGCAAGTTCATCGTCGTTGATGCCCATGACCACCAGACCTCCGAAGTCTGGCTGCTCGACGCGAGCGGCACGGGCGAACTCCGCTGCGTTGCCCCGCGCGTAACCGAGCGCGAATATGACGTCGATGAGCGAGACGGCGTGCTTTACATCCGCACCAATGCCGATGGCGCGGAAGACTTCAAGATCGTCACCGCCCCCGCCGACAATCCGGGCCCGGAGAACTGGACCGATCTCGTGCCCCACCAGCAGGGCGTGCTGATCCTCGATACCACCGTCATCCGCAATCACCTGCTGCGCCTCGAGCGCTTCGAGGGTCTGCCCCGCATCATCGTCCGCGACCTGCGCACCTCAGCCGAGGACACCGTTGGCTTCGACGAAGAAGCCTATTCGCTGGGCATGTCGGTGGGCTACGAGTTCGACACCTCGACCTTCCGCCTCACCTATTCCTCGCCGACGACGCCCTCGCGCACCTATGACCTCGATCTCGAGACCGGCGAGCGCACGCTCCTTAAGGAGCAGGAAGTGCCCTCGGGCCACAACCCCGCCGATTACGTGACGCGGCGCCTGTTTGCCACCGCCCCCGATGGCGAGCAGGTCCCGGTCACCGTCCTTTATCGCCAGGGCACCCCGCTCGATGGCACTGCCCCGGCCCTGCTTTACGGCTATGGCGCCTATGGCATGTCCATGCCCGCTGCCTTTTCCGTATCCGCCCTGTCGCTGGTGGATCGCGGCTTCATTCACGCCACCGCCCATATCCGGGGCGGCATGGAAAAGGGCTATCGCTGGTATGCCCAGGGCCGGCGCGAGCACAAGACCAATACCTTCACCGATTTTATTGCCGCCGCCGAAATGCTGATCGCGCAAGGCTATACCGCCAAGGGCCGGATCGTCGCGCAGGGCGGCTCGGCCGGCGGCATGCTGATGGGCGCCGTCGCCAATATGCGGCCCGATCTGTGGGGCGGAATCCTCGCGCAGGTCCCCTTTGTCGATGTGCTCAACACCATGCTCGATGGCACCCTCCCCCTCACCCCGCCCGAATGGCCCGAATGGGGCAATCCGCTGCTTTCGGCCGACGATTATCGCCGCATTGCCAGCTACGCGCCCTATGAGCAGGTCGCGGCCCAGGATTATCCGCCCATCTTTGCCCTGGCGGGCCTCACCGATCCGCGTGTGACCTATTGGGAGCCCGCCAAATGGGTTGCCAAATTGCGTGCAACCAAAACCGGCGCGGCGCCGCTTTACCTCAAGACCAATATGGGCGCAGGGCATGGCGGCGCTTCGGGACGGTTCGACCGTATCAAGGAGACCGCCATGTGCTATGCCTTTGCGCTCGATTGCGTAGGGCTGGCGCAATCAACTCAATCAGCGCAGGGCTGATTGCAGCAATGCCGGCAAGCTCTTATAGGCTTGGACCCGGCCCGGACTTATCGATTCAACAGGAGGCTACTCATGGCTTTTGAACTGCCCGAACTGCCCTATTCCAAGGACGCGCTTGGCCCCTATATGTCGGCCGAAACGCTGGAGTTTCACCACGACAAGCACCACCAGGCTTATGTGACCAACGGCAACAAGCTGCTGGAAGGCTCGGGGCTGGAAGGCAAGAGCCTCGAGGAAATCGTGCAGGCGAGCTTTGGCACCAATCAGGGCCTCTTCAACAATGCCGGCCAGCACTACAACCACGTGCATTTCTGGCAGTGGATGAAGCCCAATGGCGGCGGCAACAAGCTGCCCGGCACGCTGCAGGCAGCCATCGACTCCGATCTGGGCGGTTTTGACAAGTTCCGCGCCGATTTCATCAATGCCGGCACCACCCAGTTCGGATCGGGCTGGGCGTGGCTATCGGTGAATAACGGCAAGCTCGAAGTCACCAAAACCGCCAATGGCGAGTCCCCGCTGGTGCATGGCGGCAAGCCGATCCTGGGCGTCGATGTGTGGGAACACTCCTATTACATCGACTACCGCAATGCCCGCCCGAAATATCTCGAAGCCTGGTTCGATAACCTCGTGAACTGGGAACATGTCGAGCAGATGTTCACCGAAGCGCGCGGCTGATCGCTTCCGCTTCCAGCCAATGGGCCCGTCGCTTGATTGCGGCGGGCCTTTTGCTTTGGGCCGCGCCCCGCCCCCAAGCCTTCATCTGTGCTTTCCACAAGAAATGCTGTGGGCGCTGCGGCTTTGCTTCGCCCGACTCAATGTCACCTGCTAACCCTTTGTTTACCATTAGGGGTTGTGTGCGTGTCTTCATCAGGCAAACTTGTCGCTGTTTTTGCAGCCAATGACGCGCTGTCATCCCTGCTGGCGATGGTTCTGGCTGGTGACCTGCGGCTGCGCGTGCGCCAGTTCGATTGCGAAGCCGCGCTCTTTGCTTATATGCGCCTTGCCCCCATTGATGTCTTGATCGTCGATTTCGATCGGGAAGGCCGCCCCGCCTATGAAATGGTGGAAGCGATCCGGCTCGACCTCACCATTCTCTGCCGCGAGGTGCCGGTGATCGCGCTCACCCGTGCCATCACCCCGCCCATGCGCCATCAGGCCATCAGCGCCGGCATTGATGAAGTGGTGATCAAGCCAATGTCGCCCCGCCATCTGCTGCAGCGGGTGCAGGCCCGCCTGCGGGCCGCCGCCGGCACCGGTTATAGCCCCGTGCCTGTTTACCGCGGCCCGGAGCGCCGTAAAAACCTGCCCGGCATCTCGCCCCAGCCGCTTTTTAACCGGCGCGCTTCGGACAATGTGGTGCAGCTGTTTCCCAAGCGAGCGCAGCCCAGCGCGCCCCAGCTCTCGCCGAACTAGCGCTCGCCCACCAGCCGGCTCGCCCGCGTCCAGACATCCTCGACCGAGTCGGAAAACTGCAGCAGGCGATCATGGCCCTGCAGGCTGTGCGAGAGCACATCGGCCGCATAACCGCGCACCACGTCAAAGGCCTTGTGCCGGTTGAGCATGACCACGGGCCGCACCAGTCCCTTTTCCTTGGCGGCGGACCAGGTGGTGAAAAGGGCCGAAATCGAAGCCAGCGACCCCGGCAGCGCCACGAAGGCATCGGCAAGCGCCCCGACCCGGGCCGCCCGTTCGCTGCGATCGGCAATGATCTCAAGCGGCACGCCGTCAAGCGCTGGCGGCAGCACAATGGTGTCGTCCCCAATGATCTGCACCCGCCCGCCAGCAGCGCGCGCCGCGGTGATCAGCGGCACCGGCAGTACGCCTTGCTCGGCCAGGCACACGATCGCGGCGCCCCGGCGGGCAAACAGGCTTCCCGCCTGGCTCATGATGCTCGAGCGCTCGGGATCGCCCGGCCCCCGGTCAGACGCGAAAACCGCCAATGTCACTGTGGGGGAAACCGAATCCGCCATCATCACCATCCCCGCTTCAGGCTGCCAAGCACGCCGCGCACCAGCGCACTGCCCAGCCGGTTGGCCACGGTGCGGGCCAGTGAATTCATCGCCGCTTCCGCCGGAGTCTGGCGCGACGAACGGCGCGGTGCCTGCGTTTCCTTGCGCTCTCGCTCGGCGCCCGCCTCATCTTGGCGGCGCTCGGCCTTGCGCGCCAAAACTTCAAAGGCTGAATCCCGGTCGATCACCGCATCATAGAGCCCCCCGACCGGCGAATCGGCAATCACGGCCTGCCGCTCGGCCGGGGTCAGCGGACCGATGCGGCCGCTTGGCGGGCGGATCATGGTGCGCCCAACCATTGAAGGAACGCCCTTTTCGCCTAGCGTCGAGACCAGCGCTTCGCCGGTCCCCAGCTGGGTAATGGCTTCCTCGGTGGAAAAAGCCGGGTTGGCCCGGAAAGTTTCGGCTGCTACGCGCACCGCCTTTTGCTCGCGCGGCGTATAGGCGCGTAGCGCGTGCTGCACCCGGTTGCCCAGTTGCGCCAGCACCGCTTCGGGAATATCGGCAGGGTTCTGGGTCACGAAATACACGCCCACGCCCTTGGACCGGATCAGCTTGACCACCTGCTCCACCTTGTCGATCAGCGCCTTTGGCGCGTCATCGAACAACAAATGCGCTTCATCGAAAAAGAACACCAGCCGGGGCTTTTCCGGGTCGCCCACTTCGGGCAGTTCCTCGAACAGCTCCGACAGCAGCCACAACAGGAACGTGGAATAAAGGCGCGGCGAGCGCATCAGCTCGTCGGCGGCCAGCACCGACACAAAGCCACAGCCGTCGCGGTCGGTCCGCATCAAATCGGCAATTTCGAGCGCGCGCTCGCCGAAAAAGCTCTCGGCCCCTTGCTGCTCGAGCACCAGCAGGTCGCGCTGGATCGCGCCGATACTGGCCGAGCTCACATTGCCATAGCGCAGCGAGATCTCCTTGCTGCGCTGCCCGAGATCAGTCAGCAGCGCGCGCAAATCCTTGAGGTCGAGCAGCAACAGGCCTTCATCATCGGCCACCTTGAAGGCGATGTTGAGCACGCCTTCCTGGGTGTCGTTGAGATCGAGGAGGCGGCTCAGCAGCAGCGGCCCGATCTCGGAAATCGTGGTCCGGACGGGATGGCCCTGCTTGCCGAACAGGTCCCAGAAAATCGTGGGCGAGCCCTCGAACACCAGCCCGCCGGGCAGCCCGATCTTGTCCGCCCGCTCGATCAGCGCCGGCTTGGCCTCGCCCGCAACGGCGAGCCCCGATAGATCGCCCTTGATGTCGGCGCAGAACACCGGCACCCCGGCGCGCGAAAATCCTTCCGCCAGCACCTGGAGGGTCACCGTCTTGCCG
The DNA here is from genome assembly GCF_058133495.1 of Devosia sp. Z6_126. NCBI lineage: Bacteria > Pseudomonadati > Pseudomonadota > Alphaproteobacteria > Hyphomicrobiales > Devosiaceae > Devosia > Devosia sp. Z6_126. The sequence goes on from NZ_JBYUNO010000002.1 coordinate 938,001, forward strand.
GTGCCCGTCGCCCCGGTGATCAGCCCATGCCGATTGGCATAGCGCAGCGCCAGGGTTTCTGGCTGCGTGCTGGCCCCGAGAAAGATTTGATCACTGTCGCGCATCGGCCTCGCCTTGACTAAGGTGGGTCCTTATAGCGGTGCGCCGGCGGCAGGGACAAGCCGCGCCATGGTTTAAGCCAGGGGACCGGCCGGGCGCAGCCACCCCACCTGAGCACCCCGGACGCTGTTGATCGGCCGGTTGGCAATGGATTGCAGCACGGCCAGTTGGTCGGCCTCGGGATCGGAATAGTTCAGCAACAGGCCTGCCAGCATGGATTGCGACGCGGCCATGTTGCCGTCATCGCATTTGAGGGCATAGCCCCAGCCCTTGTCGCGAATGGCGCCGCACTGCACCCCTTCGGCGCCGATCTTTTGCATCACCCGCCCGCCAAAAGCGGCCATGATGCGGGTATCGGCATGGCCCGTTCCCGCCACCAGCAGCGGATACTGCGTGGCCGCATCAAACAGCCGCCGCGCGCCCGCCGCCATGTCGGGCGTCAGACCCCGCCCCGTCGCCATGACGGCAAATCCACGGGCAAAGGCGCGCAAGGGCGCGGCAAAAGTGGGGATGGAACAGCCGTCGGTGCCGCAGCGCTCTTCGCTCAGCGGCTCGCCGATCACCATTTCGATGGCATCGCGTACCGCGCGCTGCACCTGGTGCTCGCGCTCCACATAGCCCTTGGTCGGCACGCCCATGGCAAGCGCCACGCTCAACATGCCGCCATGCTTGCCCGAACAATTATTGTGCAGTGCTGGGGGCTTGAGCCCCGCCTGGCGCAGCGCCTCGCGCGCCGCCGGGTTGGTGGGCGGATGGGCGCCGCATTCCAGGTCATCCACCGACAGCCCCAGTCGCTCCAGCAGATGGGCGACGCCTTCCACATGCGGCTCCTCGCCATGGTGAGAAGCGCAGGCCAGCGCCAGCTCCTGAGGGGTGTGATGGAACTCGCCAATGGCGTCGCTGCCAAAGATGGCCAGCGCCTGCATGGATTTGATGGCGGAGCGGGGAAAGATGGGAAAGTCGATATCGCCGGCCGAGGCGATCACCGTGCCATTGGCATCCACCACGGCAAAGGCGCCGCGATGGCGGTTCTCGATCCAGTTGCCGCGGGTGGTTTCGGCAAGAACGGGATTGGCATCCATCGCAACGCACTCCAACTGACCACTTCTTGCGAATAGCCGCCAGCCGGAAATGTCAATGCCAGAGGCCGGGAGGCGCCAGCGGCTGCGTCGGGACCTGCAGCGTTGGCGCGCTCGGCAGCGCCACCGGTTCGCCGGCAAGATCGGTCACCTGCACTGGCTCACTGGCCGCATTGGCCGGCTGAATCACAAAGCCCGCTGCCGCGGTTACGACCAAGCCGCACAGCGTCGCGATCAACACCTTTTCCTGTCGCTTGTTCATGGTGGTTCGGCTTTCAACTGGCTGGACATGAGCACTTTAGCGCAGACCATTGAACTCATGATTAAAACCCCGTTCAGCTGGGGTTCATCTTTGTGGCTGCGGAGTGGCAAAAACCCTCAGCTTTTGGGCGGTAGCGCGCCCACGAAAGTAACCGCCGCATCGAGCAGGCGCCGCCGCAATTGCTCGTCGGCACAGGCCCCGATGCCCGCCCGCACCCAGCCCGGCATCGGCTTGCCAGACATCACCACCACAGCAATATCAGGCTCTTGCAGCGCCCAGGCATCATTGCCCTTGCCCAGCCGCACCATCAGCCCCTCGCCGGTGGCCGCACACAACATGTGCCCATCGAGTAGCCAGACCAGCCCGCCAAACATGGCTTTCTCACTCAACCCCGGCAGCGGTCCGAGATCGTCGAGCACCCGCTGCTCCAATTCGTGATCGCGCGCCATCCTTCACCCCTCCGCCCGGCCCGCCTGCCCCGTCCGCACCATCAGCATCCGCTCGAGCGCCGAAAGCCCATCATAAATCAGCACCGCAAGAACAGCGACGATCAGCCCGCCCTGCAGCACGAAGGCAGTATTACCCGTTAATAGGCCGGCGATGATAACTTCGCCCAACGTGCGCGCCGCCACGGTCGAGCCGATGGTCGCTGTCGAGAGCGAAATCACTGTCGAGAGCCGAATGCCCGCGAGGATCACCGGCAGCGCCAGCGGCAGCTCGACCTTCATGAGCCGCTGCCAGCCCGTCATCCCCATGCCCTTGGCCGCATCGGTCACCGCGGCGGGCAGATTGGTGAGACCCGTGAGGGTATTTTCGAAGATGGGCAGCAGCCCATACAAAAACAGCGCCAGCAGCGTCGGCGCCGTGCCGAAACTGTTAAGCGCCGGCACCGCCAGCGCCAGCACCGCCACCGGCGGAAAGGTCTGGCCGATATTGGCCAGCGAACGGCAAAGCGGCAGGAACTCGGCCCCGAACGGGCGGGTCACCACGATCGCTAGCCCGGCCGCCGCAATGGTGGCGGCTATGGTGGCCGCCAGCACGATCGCCAGATGGTTGAACGTGATGTCGAGCAGACCGCCTTGGTTGTAGATCGCCGGCTGCCCCGGCTTGGTGAACAGCGCAAAAAACGGGCTGAACAGCTCAGGCTGGATCAAAAACAGCACCAGCACCGCCAGCGCCAGCAGCCGCACCCCATTGCCCGCTGTCATTGCGGTCGCGCCGCCAGCCGCGACAGCGCCTCGCGCGTCACCTGCCCCACGATCTGCCCGTCCCGGCGCACCGGCAGCGCCGCCCGCCCCGACCATAGCAATTCAGCCAAGGCGTCCCGCAGCGAAGCGCCCGCCTCGATCGGCTCGCCCGTTCCGGTGCCGGGCTCGAGATGATCGCCCACCCGCTCAAGCGACAGCAGGCGGAACGGGCGCTCGCTGGTGCCGATCAGCTCGGCTACAAAGGGGCTCGCGGGACGGGCGATGATTTCGGCGGGCGCGGCGCATTGCAACAGCTGGCCCTTGTCCATCACCGCGATCGTGTCGCCCAGGTGAATGGCTTCTTCCATGTCATGGGTCACGAGCACGATCGTGGTCTTGAACCGCCGCTGGATCGCCAGCAGATCCTCCTGCGCCTTGGCGCGGATCAGGGGATCAAGCGCGCCATAGGGCTCGTCCATCAGCAAGATATTGGGCTCAGCCGCCAGCGCCCGCGCCACCCCGATGCGCTGTTGCTGGCCACCCGACAGTTCATGGGGCAGCCGGTCGCGATATTGGCCGGGATCAAGCTGGAACAGCTCGAGCAATTCGTCGACCCGCGCGTTGCGGCGCGCCTTGTCCCAGCCGAGGAGCTTGGGCACGGTGGCGATGTTCTGCGCCACCGTGCGGTGAGGAAACAGCCCATGCCCCTGGATGGCGTAGCCCATGCGCCGGCGCAGCTGATAGGCCTCGATGCTGCGCGTATCCTCGCCATCGATGCGGATCGTGCCGGCGCTGGGCTCCACCAGCCGGTTGATCATGCGCAGCAGCGTCGTCTTGCCCGAGCCCGACGTGCCCACGATCACGCAGATCGTGCGCGGCGCCACGGTCAGCGTCACCGCATCCACCACCGCAGTGCCGTCATAAATCTTGGAAACATTGTCGATCTCGATCATGCCGGCCGCCCCCGCCCCCCGCTCATTTCGATCAGCGCGTCGAGCACCACTGCCGCCGCAAAGGCCAGCGCCACGGTTGGAATGGCGCCCAGCAGCACCAGGTCCATGGCGGTTTGCCCGATGCCCTGGAACACAAAGACGCCAAAGCCCCCGCCCCCGATCAGCGCGGCGATAGTCGCAAGGCCGATATTTTGCACCAGCACAATGCGGATCCCGGTCAGAATAACCGGGAAAGCCAGCGGAAACTGAATACCGAGCAGGCGCTGCCTTACCGTCATGCCCATGCCGCGCGCTGCATCCACCGCCGCCGGTGGCACGCCGACCAGCCCCACCACGGTGTTGGAAACGATGGGCAGCAGCGCATAGGCAAACAGCGCCACCAGCGCCGGCGCCGCACCAATGCCCGAAATCCCCAGCCGCGCCGCTCCTGGCACTGTTGCCGCCACCCAGGCGAGCGGCGCAATCAGGAGGCCAAAAAGCGCGATGGATGGAATGGTCTGGATGATGTTGAGCACGCCCAGCACGCCCGCGCGCAGCGGCTTGACCTTGAAGCACAGGACGCCCAGCGGCACGCCCACGGCAATCGCTGCCGCCACCGACCCAAAAGCCAGCGCCAGATGCGTGCGCCCCTCGTTCCAGAAGGCGGCGGCGCGGGTGCTGTATTCCTTGAGCAATGCCAGATCGTTCCAGGCCCCCGACCACAGCCACGCCGCCATCGCCAAGGCCACGCCGGCGAGCACGGCGATGCGCAGCCAGGGCTGGAGCCGCAATCGCGTCAGGCAATCGGCCAGCAGCAGGGCAAAAGCAAACACCAGCAGCCAGAACCCGGCACCCGGGGACACCCGGGCAAAAGTGTTCTCCGGCGGCGTCAGAAACTCCGCCGAGCGCCCGATCATCACCGCCAGCGCTACCAGCGCCAGCGTCGCCGCTCCCAGCTTGATCCGGCGCGGCAGGCGCAGCAATGCCGCGACGATCCCGCCCACCAGCACAGTGAGCAGCAACGCACCCTCGGCGGGCGGCAGGGCCTCGAGAATCCCGCGCGCCTCGCCCGGCACGATGCGATTGGCGCGAAACAGCGCGAACGGCAAAACCGTCCCCGCCGCGGCGATCGCCGCGATGAGAACGCCAAGCTTGTCGAGGCCGAGCCAAATGGGCCGGCGCGCTGGAGCGGCAGTGGCAGTGCTCATGCGGCTCCCTTGCGCCATGGCAGGCCAGAAGTGGGGTGCATGCGCATCCCCACTTCCCGCACGGGCCTAGTTCAGGAACCCGCCCTGGGTCAGGAAGTCGGTGGCCACCGCAGATGCGGCTTCACCACCCACCTGCACGCGGCCATTGAGCTCCTGCAGCGTTTCGAGCGTCAGCGCTTCAAACACCGGCGTCAGCAGTTCCTCGATCTGCGGATACTCGGTCAGAACTTCCTCGCGGATGATCGGGGCGGGCTGATAAACGGGCTGCACGCCCTTATCGTCTTCCAGCACCACCAGGCCCGAAGGCGCGATGCCCCCATCGGTGCCATAAACCATGGCAGCGTTGACGCCATTGGTCTGCTGGGCTGCCGCCGCGATCGTGGCCGCCGTGTCACCGCCCGAGAGGGTAATCAGCTGGTCAGGCGACAGGGTAAAGCCATAGACCTCCTGGAACTTGGGCAGAGCTGCGGGCGAGTTGACGAATTCGGCCGAAGCGGCGAGCTTGACCTCGCCACCACCAGCCACCCATTCCCCGAACTCGGAGAAGGTTTTGAGGTTATTGGCTTCCGCCAAATCGCCCCGCAGCGCCACCGCCCAGGTATTGTTGGCCGGCGACGGGCTCAGCCAGACGATCTTGTTGGCGTCATAGTCGAGCTTTTTGACCTCGGCATAGGCCTTGGCCGCATCGTTCCAGAGCGCGGGATCGGTCCCCTCGAAGAAATAGGCGCCATTGCCGGTATATTCGGGATAGATGTCGATTTCGCCGGCAATGATGGCTTCGCGCACGATCGGCGTGCCGCCCAGCTGCGTGCGATCTTCCACGGCAATGTCGTTATTCTGCAGCACCTGGAGAATGATGTTCCCCAGCACGCCCCCTTCGGTGTCGATCTTGGAGGACACCACCACCTGCGCCTGGGCGGCGGTGATGGAAACAGCAAGCGCGGCGGCGGCGCTCAGGAGTTTGACGGCAAGACGCATGGCGATTCTCCGTGTGTGCGGGCGCTCGACCCATTCGGGTTAACCTAGCGCGCCTGCGAAAATGAGCTAGGGCGAAATTGCGGCAAGGGAAACAGCTCGGAAAAACTCACCCAATCTTCCTCGTATCCGGGCAAAACCGAGCGCAAGCGAAATCACGGCTCTGCGCCGGGCTTCTAACCCATGATAAGCGCTACCCCCGCCCTCGCGTTCCCGCCTCTTCGACCAAAGTAGCGCGCCCGAACGCCTCATTGCCAAGCGCGGCCGGGTAGCGCCACATGGCCGACCGGCATTCGGGCCGGGCCGGAGCCCTTTTATGGTTCAAACCACCATTGCTGATCACCCCTACCGCGACGCTATCATGGCGGAGGTCCATGCCCGTCCCGTCGAGATCGTGCCGGAGACCTGCCGATTGCGCCGCCTCGTCGTGGTGATGCCGCCCGTGGCCGGCGCCATGCTGGCCGTGTTCGAGCGCTTCGCTGCGTTTTGCGCCGAACAAGACCTGCCGCTGCCCCAGCCCGATACGCGCCAGCACAGCTTTGGCGGCGCCGGACGGCAGGTCACCTGGGAGTTTCACACCGAGTTCGTCACCGTCACGTGGCGCAGCGAGCTGGATGACAACGACAATCGTCCCGATGGGCTTGGCCTTGAGGTTCTGGCCGATGGGCTCCTGATCGGGGCGATGCGGCTCGATGTCATTGCCGAAACCACGATCCCCGACCGCCTGGTGCCCGGGTTCAGTCTGCCCAGCCTGTGCCTCGCCAATGTGGAAGCGGGTAAAGCCCAGATCGCCACCGATTTCGTGCCCGATGCGGACCGCTTCACCCGGTTCGAGCTGGCGGCCGGCGGGCTGACGCCGCTGCGCCGCTCCATCATCGTGCGCCGCATTCTCGAGATCGAAACCTATCGCACCATGGCCCTGCTCGGCCTGCCGCTGGCGCGCAGCACCGCCCCGGAATTGCGGCGTATCGAAACCGAACTCACCGCGCTGATGGAAGAGCTTTCCGAGGCGACTACGCCCGCTGCGGTCCAGGCGGCCCTTGATGCCCTCCATGCGCTTTCAGTGCGCTCCAGCCAGATGTCGGAACGCCTCGGCTATCGCTTTGCCGCCGGACACGCTTATGGCGACATTTTGCGCGTGCGGGTGCAGGGCATCCGGGAATCGGGCACCGATCGCGGCTCGACCCTGGGCAGCTATATCGGCAACCGCGTCGATCCGGGTCTCGCCACTTGCGCGGCGATGGAAAAGCGCCTCGCCGTACTGTCGGCCAAGCTCGAACGCGCCATCGGGCTGCTCAATGTGCGCATCGGCGTCGACATGCAGGTGCAAAACGCCGCCGTGCTCGACAACATCGCCCAGACCTCGCGCAGCCAGTTCCTGCTGCAGCGCACGGTGGAAGGGCTGTCGACCATCGCCATCAGCTACTACCTTTTGGGCATCCTGAGCTATCTCCTCGCCGGGCCGCTCGAGGAATTGCACCTGCACAAGACCATGGCGCTCTCCATCGCAGCGCCCTTCGTCGTGCTCGCGGTCTGGCTAATGGCGCGGGCCGTCCGCAAAGCCCACGCGCCCGCGTCCCTCCACTAGGGCGCGCGGCTACTCCATCCAGAACATGGGCTTGAGGTCGACCGAAACCGGCTCGTTCCGTTCATTGGTGGCCATCACATCGGCCATATGGGCCCACCAGCGCTGCATCACCGGATGGTCGGGCAGCGCGTCCATGGTGTGATCCTTGCGCCGCCACAGCACGCCAAAGAGGATGTTGGTTTCCTCATCGAGATGGATGGAATAATCGCGCACGCCGGCCTGCTTGAGCAGGTCAACCAGTTCGGGAAAAATCTCGTCATGCCGCTTTTTGTATTCGGCCGCCATGCCGGGATTGAGCTGCATCTTGAAGGCGTGTTTTTCCCAGTCGCTCATTAGCTGCGCGTTCTCCACAGGCGGAACAGGATGGGCAGCGCGATCACCACGATCAGCAGCGTGCCGATAAAGATCGACATGACGATGCCCGGAACATTGAGCAGCCCAAGCCCGAAGGTCACCAGCCCCATGATTACGGCGGCCAGTACGACGCCAATAATCGAGCCGCCGCCGCCCAGGATATTGACCCCGCCCAGCACCACCATGGTGATGGCCTCGAGCTCGAAGCCTTCGGCAATGGATGGCCGGGTGGAGCCCAGCCGCGCCGTCAGCAGCACGGCGGCAATGCCGCTCATCAGCCCGGTCAGGCAAAACAGCACGAACTTGATGCGATCCACCCGCACGCCGGTAAAGCGGGCCGCCACGGCATTGTTGCCGATGGCATAGATCTGGCGCCCGAACACGGTGCGATGCAGCATGAACCAGAAGATCACTGCCGCCACAACAAACAGCACCAGTTCAAACGAGATCACCCACCACACATAGCCCTGCCCGAAAAAGCTGAAGCTGGCCGGGTAACCCTTGAAGCTGCCATCGCCCAGGATGATGAAGGCGATGCCGCGGAAAAGGCTCATCGTGCCGATGGTAACGACGATCGAGGGCAGTTTGAGCCCGGTCACCAGCGCCCCATTGAAGGCGCCGCACAAAAGCCCCACCCCAACCCCGATCGCGACCAGCCGGGGCGTGTCCACGCCCCATTGCAGCGCCAGGCCCATCAGCGTCGAGGCCAGGGCAATGATCGCCGCCACCGACAGATCGATCTCGCCCGAAATGATCAGCAGCGCCATGGCCAGCGCAATCAGCGCCTTTTCGGTGAAGTTGAAGGTCAGGTCCGACAGCGACCATTCATTAAGAAAGTAAGGCGAAGCCAATGAATTGGCGATGAAAATCCCCACCGCCACCAGCACCAGCAGCGACTCCCAGCTCAGCAGCGCCGAGCGCAAGGGATGGTCTAGCCGGTCCGGCAATTGGCGGGTTGTTACGGTGTCGGTCATCTCATAGCTTCCGATAGTTGCAGGTCCAGAGACCCACTGCACCCCCCCATCCCGACCCTCCCCCAGGGGGGAGGGAGCGCCAGAACCCGACATGGAAGCCATCACGCCTCCGCCTTTCGCAAGATCACCCGACCTGCCGAGCGCTCGCCCCGGGCATTGAGCACCACGGCCAACAGGATCGCGCCACCGGAGATCGCCATCTGCCAGAACGGGGAAATATTGATCACCGGCAGCGCATTGTTGATCACGCCCAAGAACAACGCCCCCAGCAACGTGCCGCCCACGGTGCCGATGCCACCGGCAATCGACACGCCGCCGATCACGCAAGCCGCGATGATCGTCAGCTCATAGCCGCTCGCGACCTCCGTCGAGGCGATCACATAGCGCGACACCCAGAGATAACCGCACAGCCCGGCAACCGCGCCGGCAATGGTGAAGGCGAGGAACTTGGTGCGCCCCACATCGATCCCGGTATAAACCGCCGCGGTCGGATTGACCCCGATGGCATAGATTGCGCGCCCGAGGGGGGTGCGCGTCATCAGCACGTAAAACAGCGCCGCCACCGCAATGGCGATCCAGCTCAGCACCGGCAGCCCCAGCACCACGGCGCGCTGCAGATTGATGAAATCGGGGCTCATCTGGGCGGCATTGACCCAAGCCCCGCCCGAAAGCACGAACACCAGCCCGCGAAAGATCGTCAGCGTCCCCAGCGTCACGACGATGGAGGGGATATTGAGCTTCCACACCAGGAGCCCATTCACCCCGCCCAAAACTGCACCCACAAGTAGGCACATCGCCATCACCGCGGGGATCGGCACCCCCGGAAACGCGGCATTGAACATGGCCGCGATCATGCCGGTCAGCGCCAAATTGGCGGCCTGCGACAGGTCGATGGAGCGGGTCAGGATCACCGCCATCTGCCCGAGCGCCAGCATGATCAGGATGGAGGTGTCGTTGAAAATGGTCAGCAGATTGCCCGGCAGGGCAAAGCGGGGAAAGCGCAGCGTCACCAGCACAATCACCAGCACGATCGCGCCGGCCAGCCAGATCTCGCGCTGCTTGGCGATGCTCCTCATGCCGCCGCTTCCTCTGGCGCGATCCCAGCCGCAAGGCGCACCAGGGTTTCGGGCTGCAGCCCCTTGTTGTCGAGCACGGCCACCACCCGCCCTTCGCGCATCACCACAATGCGGTCGCTCATCCCCAGCACCTCAGGCAGCTCGGACGACACCATGATCACGCTCAGCCCGCCGCTCACCAGCTCGCCCATGAAGCCATGCACCGCGGCCTTGGAGCCGATATCGATGCCCTTGGTGGGCTCGTCGAGAATGATCACCCGTGGCCCGGTCGCGAGCCATTTGGCGATCACCACCTTTTGCTGGTTGCCGCCCGAAAGGGTCGACACATCCTGGCTGAGCGAGGAGGCGCGCAGATCGAGCCGCCCGGTGAACGAGCGCGCCAGCGCAAATTCTTGTGCCAGCTGCAGCACATGGCTCTTGCTCGTGCGGCGCAGCGAGGGCAGTGACACATTCTGGAAAATGGGCAGGTTGGTGATCACCCCCTGCCGCCCGCGTTCCTCGGGCACATAAACAATGCCCGCTTCCACCGCATCGGCGGCCGAGCGCGGCTTGATCGGCTTGCCATCCAGGGTCAGCGTACCGCCCGACAGCGCCGTCATGCCGAACACCGCCTGCATCACCTCACTGCGCCCCGCGCCCACGAGGCCATAAAACCCGAGGATTTCGCCGCGGCGCAGGCTGAACGACACATCCTCGAACTCGGTGGGGTGCGACAGCCCCCTCGCCTCGAGCACCACCTCGCCGATCTCGGGCGTGCGGGCGGGAAAGATCTGGTCCACCGCCCGCCCCACCATCATCTGCACGATCTGGTTCTGGCTGGTGTCGCGGATCAGCCCCTTGCCCACCATTTCGCCATCGCGGAACACGGTGAAGCGGTCGGCAATGCGATAGATCTCGTCAAATTTGTGGGAGATGAAGAGGATCGCCTTGCCGTCTTCCTTGAGCAGCTCGATGAGCACATAAAGCTCCTCGATCTCCTTTTGGCTGAGCGCGGCGGTGGGCTCATCCATGATCACCACCTGCGCGTCGATCGACAGCGCCCGCGCCACCGCCACCAGGTGCTTTTTGGCGATTCCCAGTTCCTTGAGCTTGAGATCGGGTTCGATCCCTGCCGCCATGGCATCGAGCGTTGCCTTGGCCTCACCGCGCATGGTGCGCCAGTCGATCAGCCCCAGCCGCGTGCGCGGCGCATGGCCCAGATAGATGTTTTCAGCCACGGTCAGCTCGTCGAACAACACCGTTTCCTGGTGAATCGCCGTCACCCCCGCGGCAAAGGCCGCATGGGCCGTGGACAGCACCACCGGCTTGCCGGCAATGGCAATTCCCCCCCCATCGGGCTGGTAGATTCCGGTCAGGATCTTGACCAGGGTGGATTTGCCCGCCCCGTTCTCCCCAATCAGCGCCGTCACCTCGCCCGGATAAAGCTCCAGCGCCACGCCATTAAGCGCCCGCACGCCGGGAAAGCTCTTGCCGATGCCGGAAAGGGTCAGGATGGGCTGCGTCATCTACGTTCCCGATGGTGGCGCCGGGGGTACCCGCCATACGCGGAACCACCGGCTTTGAGCTTCCCTCCCCCTTGAGGGGAGGGATCGAGGGAGGGGGTCGGCTGGTGATCACTGAAGGACCCCACCCCGGCCCTCCCCTCAAGGGGGAGGGAGGGCAGACTGCAGCCACCCTGCCCTTGACGCGTGCTATCGCCCTGCGCGCATGGAGCTCAATAGATCTTGGAGAACTCTTCGATATTGGTCTTGTCGAACTGGAACGGCACAGCCATCGCCGCCGCGTTGGTGTCGTCGAGCGTGACTTCCCCGACCCGGCCGATGGAGAATGTTTCGCCCGGCGCCGCTTCCTTGCCATCGATCAGCTGGTCGGCCAGCATCACCGCCGAATAGCCCAGATCGATGGGGTTCCACAGCGCCACGGCCTGGGACGCGCCATTGTCGATGAACTGCTTGAATTCGGAGGGCAGCGCGAGGCCCGTCACATTGATCTTGCCGATCAGGTTCTGGTCGGTCACCACCTGGGCCGCCGCGACAACACCCACCGTAGTGGGGGCAATAATGGCCTTGAGGTCGGGATGGGCGGCGATCAGGCCCTTGGCTTCCTCGGTGGATTTGACCGAGTCATCATCGCCGTAAACCGTCGCGACGAGATTGATATTGGGGAATTTCTCGGGCAGTGCCGCCTTGGCCGCCTCGATCCAGGCATTCTGGTTGGTGGCGGTGGATGCGGCCGACAGGATCGCTACATCGCCGCCCTCGGGCAGGTGATCAGCGGCCAGCTTGATGATGGTTTCGCCGATCAGCGCGGTGTCGGACGGGTTGAGGTGGATCTGGCGGCCTTCCTCGGCAACGCCTGAGTCAAAGCTCACCACCTTGATGCCGCGCTGCATGGCGCGCTGCAGTGCCGGCACCAACGCGTCGGGGTCATTGGCCGAGATGGCAATCGCGTCGACCTGCTGGGCGATCAGCGAATTGACCACTTCGATCTGCGCTTCGGCCGTGGCGGCGGTTGGGCCGGTATAGATCACCTCGACATCGCCCAATTCGGCGGCCGCTTCCTGCGCGCCTTTGTTGGCGGCATCGAAAAAGCCGTTGCCCAGCGACTTGACCACCAGCGCAATGCGCGTCTGGGCATAGGCTGGTGCGGCGAGCAGCACGGCGACAGCCGTGGATGCGGCCAGGATCTTGATCAGTTTCATGCGGTATTCCCTCCCTGGAATGCTTTGATATCAGCTAGTTGTTGGCTCAGGCCCTGCTGGATTGCGCTTGGACCTGAGTAGTTGTTTCGGCCACGATCAACCGCACGCCTGCCGTTTCGAGCATCTGGCGGTCTTCGTCACGGATGCCGCTGTCGGTGATCACCGCGGCGATCTTGTTGAGTTCACACAGGATCAGGCTCGAGCGGCCCGAAAACTTCGATGAATCGGCGAGCACGATCAGCTCCTCGGCCTGCCCGATCAGGGCCAGTTCCGATTGCACGACCATCGGGTCGGCTTCCATCAGCCCGTGCTCGCCAATTCCCTGGCAGCCGATAAACATGCGCTTGGCGTAGAAATGCGAAGCCACCACCCCGCCAAAGGGCGACAGGATCACGTTCTGATCGCGATAGATGGTGCCGCCCGGAATTACCACGCTGTTGCGCGAATTGTGGATCAGGTGTTCGGCGATGGCGAAGCTGTTGGTGAACACGGTCAGCCGCTTGCCCGTCAGATGATGCACCATCTGATAGGTCGTGGTGCCGCCATTGATGATGATCGGCTCGCCGTCGCGGCAAAGCTGGGCTGCTGCCCGGGCGATTGCCTGCTTTTGGGCGATGTTGAGCGTTTCATTGACCGAGAAGGGCCGCCCCATCAGCGCGCCTTCCTCGGGCGGGTTCACCGCTTCCGCGCCACCCCGCACCCGTCGCAACTGCCCGCTCAGATGGAGCGCCGCAATGTCCCGGCGGATCGTGGCTTCGGAAGCGCCGGTGACGTCGCAGAGTTCAGCCACGCTCACGAAGGAACGCGTCCGCAGCGCTGCTCCGATCACTCTATGGCGCTCTGTTTCATGCACGGCAGCACTCCTCCCTTCAGCATTCCTTGCGTGCTTTTCAATCAGTGTCAATCATTGACCCACCTGAATTACTCAACATTGCGCAGTTCTGCTTGCTGCTGATCGTTTGTGATTGACAGCGCATTTCAATCATGGCCAGTTCGCCAGGAGTTTTGCCCAATCTGAGAGGAACCCCATGTCCGCCCCCGCCCCCAAGCGCCTCCAGAATTTATGGGATGATGCTAAGGCCGCCGCCATGAGCGAGCCCGAGCGGCTGGTTTACCGCTCCAACATTTTGGGCAGCGACAAGCGGGTCACCAATTATGGCGGCGGCAATACCTCCTCCAAGATCATGCAAAAGGATCCCCTCACCGGCGAGATGGTCGAGGTGCTTTGGGTCAAGGGCTCGGGCGGGGACAGCGCCTCGATCAAGCTCGATGGCTTTGCCACCTTGTATATGGACAAGCTGCGCGCTCTCAAGAACCTCTACCGCGGGGTCGACTTCGAAGACGAGATGGTGGGCTATCTCCCCCAGGCCACCTTCAACCTCAACCCGCGCGCCGCCTCGATCGACACCCCGCTCCACGCCTATGTGAACCATCCCTTTGTGGATCACATGCACCCCGACGCCATCATCGCCATCGCGGCTTCGAAAAACTCGCGCGAACTGACGCGCCAGATTTTCGGCGACACGATCGGCTGGTTGCCCTGGAAAAAGCCGGGCTTCGAGCTTGGCCTCTGGCTGGGCAAGTTCTGCGAAGAAAATCCCAATGCCAAGGGAGTGATCCTCGAATCCCACGGCCTCTTCACTTGGGGCGACACCCCTCGGGAATGCTACGAAACCACGATCGGCATCATCAACCAGGCCATCGAATGGTTCGAAGCGCAAACCGCGGGCAAGACCATCTTTGGTGGCGCGGCCGTCCAGGCTCTGCCGTCCGAACAGCGCCGCGCCATCGCCGCCCGCCTGATGCCGAAAATCCGCGGCTTCATCTCCGAAGACAGCCATAAGCTCGGCCATTTCGACGATTCCCCGGCCGTGCTGGAATTCGTCAACTCCAACAATCTGCGCCCGCTCGCGGCGCTGGGCACCTCCTGCCCCGACCATTTTCTGCGCACCAAAATTCGGCCTCTGGTGATCGATTTCGATCCTACCAACCCCGATATCGACGCCGTTATCGCCGGCCTTGGCGACCAGATCGCCGCCTATCGCGCCGACTACGCCGCTTATTACGAGCGCTGCAAGCACGACAATTCTCCGGCGATGCGCGACCCCAATGCCGTGGTCTATCTGATGCCGGGCGTCGGCATGTTCACCTTCGCCAAGGACAAGGCGACCGCCCGCATTTCGGGCGAGTTCTATGTCAACGCGATCAACGTCATGCGCGGCGCCTCGACCGTCTCGGAATACCAAGGCCTGCCCGAGCAGGAGGCCTTCGACATCGAATATTGGCTCTTGGAAGAAGCCAAGCTGCAGCGCCTGCCCAAGCCCAAGTCGCTGGCCGGCAAAATCGCCCTCGTCACCGGTGGCGCCGGCGGCATCGGCAAGGCCACTGCCGCCCGGCTGCTGCGCGAAGGCGCCTGCGTCGTCCTCGCCGATATCGACCAGGCCGCGCTAGACGCCGCCACCGCCGAACTGTCGGGCGCGTTCGGCGCCGACTTTGTACGCCCCGTCAACATCAACGTCACGCGCGAGGAACAAGTCATCTCCGGCTTCGCCCATGCCGTGGTGGAGTTCGGCGGCCTCGATATCCTCGTCTCCAATGCCGGCCTCGCCTCCTCCGCGCCGATCGAGGACACGACGCTCGAGCTCTGGAACCGCAACATGGACATCCTGTCCACCGGCTATTTCCTCGTCTCGCGCGAAGCCTTCCGCCTGTTCCGCGCACAGGCGATCGGCGGCAATGTGGTCTTTGTCGCCTCCAAGAACGGCCTTGCCGCGTCCCCCAATGCAGCGGCCTATTGCACCGCGAAAGCCGCAGAAATCCACCTCGCCCGTTGCCTAGCCCTCGAGGGCGCTGAAGCGCAGATCCGCGTCAATGTCGTCAATCCCGACGCCGTGTTGCGCGGCTCGAAAATCTGGGTCGGCGAATGGCTCGAACAGCGCGCCTCAACCTACAAGACCGACAAGGAGGGCTTGGAGGACATGTATCGCCAGCGCTCGCTGCTCAAACGCTCCGTGTTCCCCGAGGACATCGCCGAAGCCATCTATTTCTTTGCCAGCGAAGCCTCGGCCAAATCCACCGGCAACATCCTCAATGTCGACGCCGGCAACGCCCAGTCCTTCACGCGCTGATTCACGCAGAACAAAAACAACAAAACACGCGGCTCCTGCCCTTCCCTCCCCCTTGAGGGGAGGGACCGAGGGAGGGGGTCGCAGGGGAGGCACAACAAATGACCGATCACATCATCGACCCCACCGCAATCGAAGCCGACAATGCCCGCTGCCAAGCCGATCTGCGCGCAGACTACGACTCGCTGGGCGAGCGGCTCGACCGGCGGGGCATAGCGATCGAAGCGATCAAACAAAAGGTCGCCGGTTTCAACATTGCCGTGCCCTCCTGGGGCGTCGGCACCGGCGGCACCCGCTTTGCCCGCTTCCCCGGCCAGGGCGAGCCGCGCGACATCTTTGACAAGCTCGAAGACTGCGCCGTCATTGCCCAGCTGACCCGGGCCACCCGCACCGTTTCACTCCATATCCCCTGGGACAAGGCCGATCCCAACCGCCTCAAGCAGGCTGCCTCGCGCTTCGGCCTCGGCTTTGATGCGATGAACTCCAACACCTTTTCGGACGCCCGCGGCCAGCTGCAAAGCTACAAGTTCGGCTCGCTCTCCGCCGCCGACCCGGCCACCCGGCAGCAGGCCATCGAGCACAACATCGAATGCATCGAGATCGGCCAGACCCTGGGGTCCAAGGCCCTCACCGTCTGGATCGGCGACGGCTCCAACTTCCCCGGCCAGGTCAATTTCGCCACCCAGTTCGAGCATTATCTCGATGCCATGAAGGCGATCTATGCCGCCCTTCCCGCTGACTGGCGCGTCTACACCGAACACAAGATGTATGAGCCAGCCTTTTATTCGACGGTCGTGCAGGATTGGGGCACCAACTACCTCATCGCCACCGAGCTCGGCGACAAGGCCTTCTGCCTTGTCGATCTCGGCCACCATGCGCCCAACACCAATATCGAAATGATCGTTTCGCGCCTCGCCCAGTTCGGCAAGCTCGGGGGCTTTCACTTCAACGACAGCAAATATGGCGACGACGACCTCGATGCCGGCTCGATCGATCCCTACCGCCTGTTCCTCGTCTTCAACGAGCTGGTGGATGCCGAAGCGCGCTACCCCGACTTCCACCCCGCCCATATGCTCGACCAGTCGCACAACGTCACCGACCCCATCGAATCGCTGATGCTCTCGGCGGCTGATGTGCAGCGCGCCTATGCGCAGGCGCTCCTCGTCGATCGCGCCGCGCTCGCAGCAGCGCAGCAGGGCAATGACGCGTTGGGCGCCACCCAGGCCCTGCGCCTCGCCTATCGCACCGATGTGGAGCCGATCCTGGCCATGGCCCGCCTAGAAGGGGGCGGCGCCATCGACCTGCTCGGCGCCTACCGGACCTCTGGCTATCGCGCCAAGGTTGCCGCCATCCGCCCGGCGGTGGAAGGCGGCTCGGGCGGCATCGTCTAGCTCTGCTCGAGCGCCCGCAGCGGCGCGGTCGCCTCGAGGATCCAGTCGCGAAAGGCGCGGATCTTGGGGTTGTTGCGCCGCGCTTCGGGGTAGACGAGATAGTAGTAGTGCCCGTCCCAGCCCACGGTCGAAAAGGGCTGCACCATGCGGCCGGCGCGGATTTCCTCGGGGTAGAACTGGGGCGTCAGCATGGCGACGCCCCGCCCGGCCATCACGGCCACCGCTTCCATGGATTGAAAGCCCAGCCGGGCAAAGGGTCGCTCGGGCGCGGGCGGCACCGCCACCCCTGCCCGCTTGAACCAGGCCGCGACCCACGGGTCATCGGGGGTAATCTGGGGCACGCGCAGCAGATCGGCGGGTTCGCGCACCCCATATTCCTCCACCAGCCGCGGATGCAGCATCGGGGCATATTCCACCTTGGTCAGCCCATGCGCCACCAGTCCCGCCGCCACCCGCCCCGTGGCGCGGATCGCCACATCGATCTCCGTGCCGGCAAAATCGATGATCTCGGGCGCGCTTTCGATTCGCACCGCAATATCGGGATGCCCGACCTGAAAGAGCCCGAGATTGGCCGCCAGCCACTGGCTGGCGAAAGTGGGCACCGCGCTGATCGCGAGCGTCGCATCGGCTCGCCCGCCCAGTTCGGCAAAAGCCGCCCGCAGCACCGCAAAGCCCTTGGCCACTTCAGGCGCCAGCTGCGCCCCGGTTTGGCTGAGCTCGATCCGGCGCGGCTTGCGCAGGAATAGGGGCGTGCCCACCCGCTCCTCGAGAATGCGGATCTGGTAGCTTACGGCGGCCTGGGTCATGCCCAGTTCCTCGGCCGCACGGGTAAAGCTCAAATGGCGCGCCACGGCCTCGAAGGCGCGGATCGCCGGCAGTGGTGGCAAGGGGCTCATGCATCAAACCTCCTTATGGAAGCCTTGGCAGCTTTAGTTGGAAGCGCGCCGGCCTGCCAGCAATAATCGCGGCTATCCCGATCACCCCGGAGGCAGCCGCATAAGGCTGGTTATGCCATGAGTGTTGTTTCAAGCTGCGAAGGAGCGCGCGATCCCGCCCCACGTCGCCCGTGGAACCCGCTGCGCAACTGGCTGATCCGCCGCCACAGGCGCCGCGTCACCCTCGATTTGCTGCATGCCTCGCCCCATCTGCTGCGCGACATCGGCGCCGAAACCATTCTGGGCGATCATTGTCCGCGCTAGGCCCGCTTGCCAGCCAATATGGGAGCGGTAAACTCGGCTCCATGTCCAAGACCACGCCTGCCACCACAGCCCTTCTCAAAGCGGGCATCCCCTTTGAGCTCGCGACCTATGCTTACGATCCTGATGCCGAGCGGGTGGGGCTGCAGGCTGCCGAAGCCATGGGCATCGATCCCGGCTGCGTGTTCAAGACGCTGATGGCCGAGGTGGATGGCAAGCCAGTCTGTGTCGTCGTCCCGTCGGACGAGGAAGTGAACATGAAAAAGCTTGCCGCCGCCTTTGGCGGCAAGACCGCGCAGATGATGAAGCCCGCCGCCGCTGAGCGCCTCACCGGCTACAAGGTCGGGGGCATCAGCCCCTTCGGGCAGCGCAAGGCCGTGCCCACTTGCGTGGAAGAACTCGTCGCCTTGCAGGACCGGGTTTATCTCAATGGCGGCCAGCGCGGGCTGCAGATCAATCTGGCACCCGATGATCTCGTCCGCGCCCTGGGCGGCAAGACCGCCGACCTCATCCGCTAGTTCCTGAAAAGACAAAAGGCGCCCAAGTGGACGCCTTCTTCTTAGACTGCTGCTGGAAAGAGCTTAGAAGCCCTTGCCCTGCGCAATGTTCTTGATGTCGCCCTTGGTAATGCCCAAATCATTGAGCTGGCGAGCGTCAAGCGAGTTCAGCTCGCGCAGGGTGCGCTGGTACTGGACATAGTTGCGGATCGACTGACGGATGTTCATTTTCTTGGGGTCCTCTCTTTTGCTGAGCCTTATGTAGTGGCACCCCCGGCTGATGAGAACCGCGCCTTGCTGCACACCTCTTATGCACTAGGTGCAAACAAAATGAGCACGGGCTTCACAATCCATTCATTCTGATGGCGCGAAAGCGGCAGAAGCCCTTGACCTTCCCACGATGGGAAGCCTTACATGGGGTGGGACGAGGTGAAAATCATGACTGACCAGGCACTCCAAACCCGACCCGTTTCCATCGATATCGAAGGCATGACCTGCGCCTCCTGCGTGGCGCGGGTGGAACGCGCATTGCTCAAGACCCCCGGCGTCAAGGCAGCTTCCGTCAATCTCGCCACCGAGCGGGCCACTGTCGAGCTGACCCCCGATGCGCAACTCGCGCCGGTTCTCGCGGCCATCACCAAGGCCGGCTATTCCGGCCAGCCCGCGCCCGAACAGCGCGGCACTCATGCCGGCCACCACCATGACGAGGACGCCGCCGTGCTTCGGCGCGACGTGATCCTTGCCGCGGTTCTGACGGCGCCGATGTTCGTGCTCGAAATGGGCAGCCACCTGATCCCCGGCATGCATATGGCGGTGATGCATCTGGTGCCCACCCAATGGCTCTACATCGCCTATTTTGTCATCACCACCATTGTGCTCTTCGTCCCCGGACGCCGCTTTTTTGCGCATGGCATTCCAGCCCTGTTGCGCGGCGCCCCCGAGATGAATTCACTCGTCGCCCTAGGGGCGGGCGCGGCCTATCTTTATTCCACCGTCGTTACCTTCGCGCCCGGGCTCGTGCCGGCCACCAGCCGCTATGTGTATTTCGAAGCGGCGGCCGTGATCGTGACGCTGATCCTCCTCGGGCGACTGCTCGAAGCCATGGCCAAGGGCCGCACCGGCGCCGCCATTGCCCGGCTGGTGCAGCAACAAGCCAAGACCGCCCAGGTGCAGCGCAATGGCAGCTTTGTGCAATTGCCTATCGACCAGGTGGTTGTCGGCGATATCCTCTTGGTGCGCCCCGGCGAAAAGATCGCCGTCGATGGCGAGATCGTGGGCGGGCAAAGCCATGTCGATGAATCCATGATCTCGGGCGAGCCCATCCCGGTGAGCAAGGCCGAAGGCGCCAGTGTGGTCGGCGGCACCGTCAATGGCGAAGGCAGCTTCACCTTCCGCGCCACCAAGGTGGGGGCCGATACCATGCTGGCCCAGATCATCCGCATGGTCGAGGACGCCCAGGGCGGCAAGCTGCCCATCCAGGCGCTGGTTGATCGCATCACCTTCTGGTTCGTGCCGGCGGTGATGGCGGCAGCACTCGCCACCTTTGTGGTCTGGCTGCTCTGGGGGCCTGAGCCGAGCTATCTCTTTGGGCTCGTCAATGCGGTGGCCGTCCTCATCATCGCCTGCCCCTGCGCCATGGGTCTGGCCACCCCCACCTCGATCATGGTGGGCACCGGCCGCGCCGCAGAGCTGGGCGTCCTTTTCCGCCGCAGCGAAGCCCTGCAAAGCCTGCGCGACGTCGACATGTTCGCCTTCGACAAGACCGGCACCCTGACCGAAGGGCGTCCCGTGCTGACCGATCTCGTTGTTGCCGAGGGCTTTGCCGAGCCCGAAGTGCTGGCCCTGATGGCAGCGGTGGAACATTACTCCGAACACCCCATCGCCACCGCCATCGTTGCCGCCGCCACCGAGCGCGGCCTGCCCATTGCCGAGGCCGAGCAGTTCGCCTCCTCGGCCGGCCACGGCATCAGCGGCGTCGTTGGCGGGCGCCAGGTGCTGGTAGGCAATGCCGGCCAGCTGCCCGGCATCGACAAGGCCGCATTTGCCGATCAGCTCACCACCCTCGCCGGCCAGGGCAAGACGCCCATTCTGGTGGGCGTCGATGGCAAGCTTGCCGCCGTCGCCGCTGTGGCCGATCGGGCGCGTCCGACCAGCAAGGCCGTGATCGCCGAACTGCACCGCTTAGGCATTCGCACCGCCATGATCTCGGGCGACAACCAGCGCACGGCCCAGGCCATTGCCGACCAGCTCGGGATCGATGAAGTGCGCGCCCAAATCCTGCCGGCCGGCAAGGTCGAGGCCATCAATTCGCTACGCCGCGGCGGAGGCAAGATCGCCTTTGTTGGCGATGGCATCAATGATGCGCCCGCGCTGGCCGCCGCCGATATCGGCATTGCCGTGGGCACGGGCACCGATGTGGCCATTGAAAGCGCCGATGTCGTTCTCCTGGGCGGTGACCTCAAGGGTGTGCTCAATGCCCTCACCATCAGCCGCGCCACCATGCGCAATATTGCCGAGAACCTCTTCTGGGCCTTCGCCTACAACGTCATCCTGATCCCGGTGGCCGCAGGCGTGCTCTATCCCAGCTTCGGCATTCTCCTGTCCCCCATGATCGGAGCGGGTGCCATGGCCCTCTCGAGCGTGTTCGTGGTCGGCAACGCCCAGCGGCTGCGCACCGTGCGGCCCGCAACCCTGCAAGGAGCAAACCCATGAATATCGGGGAGGCCGCCCAGGCCTCGGGCGTTTCGGCCAAGATGATCCGCTATTACGAATCCATTGGCCTGATCGAGCCGCCCGGGCGCACTGACAGCAATTACCGCGTCTATGACCCCGATCAGGTGCATGTGCTGCGCTTCATCAAGCGGGCCCGCACCCTGGGCTTCTCCGTCGAGGAAACCAGCCGTCTCCTCAGCCTCTGGCAGGACAAGAGCCGCGCTAGTGCCGAGGTCAAGGCGGTCGCCTCGGCCCATATCGCCGACCTCGAAACCAAGATTGCCGAACTGCAGGGCATGGTCGGGACGCTCAAGCATCTCGTTCACTGCTGCGGCGGCGACGACCGGCCCAATTGCCCGATCCTGGATGATCTGGCCGGGCCGCAACCCGTGAAAGGACATTGAAATGAGCCAAACAACCACTCTGCGCGTTGAGGATATGAGCTGCGCCCATTGTGTGGGTACCGTGCGCAAGGCGCTCGAGGAAGCGCTGCCCGGCGCCGAGATCGCCGTTGATCTCGATACCCACCGCGTCAGCTTCACCGGCGACCGCGCCAAGGCGGAAGCCGCCATTCGCGATGCCGGCTACACACCCGAGCCCGTATAACCATCAAGGGCCACGCTCCCATCCCGGAGCGTGGCCCTTGCTTATGTCAGTGGCCGTGTTTGGCCAGCCATTCCTGCATCTGGGCGATCTCGCCTTCCTGGTCGGCGATGATCTTTTCGGCCAGCGCCTTGATCTCGGGATCGCTGCCATGCTCGAGCACGATCTGCGCCATCTCCACCGCGCTTTGGTGATGCGGGATCATGCCGCGCACGAAATCCACATCCGCGTCGCCGCTATAGTCGAGGTCCATGGCTTCGTGCATGCGCATGTTGGCCGCCTTGAAGGCCTCGGTCGCCGCGCTATCGCCGGCAGCCATGCCATGGCCGGCATGATCCTGCGCCGCCACCGGCAGGCTCAAGGCCGCAGCCACGCACAGGGAAAGAGCCAGACACTTCATTTTCAAACCTCCTGATTGATCGGGGCACGAGCTATGCGGCGTTCCAACATGGGAAGGTCAAGCCCCGTTCCCCATCCGCGCGGACGCGGTGGCTTGTTCGCCCCGCCCCTTCATGCCATCTCCCCCACAGTCAGGAGAACGCGCGTGAAAACCATTATCCTTGTGGGCATCGGCACCGGCAATCCCGAGCACCTGACCGTGCAGGCCATCAATGCCCTCCAGCGCGCCGGCACCCTCTTCATCCCCGACAAGGGCCAGGACAAGGCCGAACTCGCCCAGGTCAGGCGCGAGATCTGCGAGCGCTATCTCGACGCCCCCAATCTCGTGCCCTATCGCGTCCCCACCCGCCGCAGCGGCCCCGATTACAACCAGACCGTGGCGGAATGGCACGCCACGCTCGCCGGCATCTTCGCCGAGCTCATCGCCACCCATGTGCCCGATGGCGGCTCCTGCGCCTTTCTCGTCTGGGGTGATCCGGGGCTCTACGACAGCACCCTGCGCATCATCGCGCAATTGCCCCAGCCCGAGACGTTCAGCGTCGAGGTGATCCCGGGCATCACCTCCATCCAGGCCCTCACCTCGGCCCATGCCATTGCCCTCAACCGCATC
This sequence comes from Devosia sp. Z6_126, assembly GCF_058133495.1. Lineage (NCBI taxonomy): Bacteria > Pseudomonadati > Pseudomonadota > Alphaproteobacteria > Hyphomicrobiales > Devosiaceae > Devosia > Devosia sp. Z6_126. The sequence continues at coordinate 960,969 of NZ_JBYUNO010000002.1, forward strand.
GGCGAGCCCGTCCAGATCACCACCGGCCGCCGCCTGGTCGAATCGGGCCTTCAGGGCGACAGCGTCGTCATGCTCGACGGGCAAACCGCCTTTATCCATGCCGATCCGGAGCTCGAGATCTTCTGGGGCGCCTATCTCGGCACCCCCGACCAGCTCACCATTGCCGGCCGCCTGGGCGACGTGCGCGACACCATCATCGAGACGCGCCGGGCCGCCCGCGCGCGCCATGGCTGGATCATGGACATCTACCTGCTGCGACAACGCGAACCATAGAGCGCTTTGTGCCGCCCGAGGGATCGTATAAGGACAGGGCTTCACGCAACACGAAGCCCGAACTTGCTCCAGCTGCTGCCCATCACTGACCCCTCAGCGCCCGCGCGCCGCGGTGCCTGCCCCAGCCTGCGCCAGCCGATGGCGACCGGCGACGGGCTCCTCGCGCGCCTGCGCCTGCCCGAGCGGCGTGTCAGTCCGGCCCAGCTGGTCCGCATTGCCGAACTCGCCGCCCGGCACGGCAATGGCCAGCTCGAGATCACCGCCCGCGGCAATCTGCAGGTGCGGGGCCTCTCCGAGCAGTCCGCCCCTCCGTTTGCCGAGGCCATCGAAGCCTTCCTGCCCATCGAAACCGGCGTCGTGGTGGAAACCCCGCCCCTTGCCGGCCTTGATCCCACCGAACACGCCGATCCGCGCCCCCTCGCAACCGCCGTCCGCGTCGCGGCCGCCCCGCTCGCCCGCCGCCTCGGCCCCAAGGTCACTGTCGTCGTGGATGGCGGTGGCGCCATCACTTTGGCGCGGCTGGGCGCCGATCTGCGCCTCACCGCCCTCGATGCCGATCGCTGGCTGCTGGCGCTGGGCAAGACCCCGCTCGGCACCCTCGCGACCAACGCTGCGCTCCCCGCCACCAGCCTGATCCTGCAGCGCCTGGCCGAGCTGGGCCCCGCCGCCCGCGCCCGCGATCTCGATCCCGCCGCCATCCGGGCCGAACTCGCTGCCCTCCTCTCCCCACCGGCCCCCCTTCCCGCGTCCCCGCCCTCCGCCAGCCTCATCCCCCTGCGCGAAGGCGCGGCCCTTCCCGTCGCCCTGCCCTTTGGCAGCATTGCCTCCCCAGTGCTCGCCGCCCTCGCGCAGGGCGCCACCTCGGCCGGCATCACCGAGCTGCGCCTTTCCCCCGGCCACGCCCTCCTCGCCCTGGGCGCGACAACCGCGCTCGCCGCCTTCGGGCGCGCTGCCGACGCGCTGGGCCTCCTCACCGATTCGGCCGATCCGCGCCTTGGTGCCCATGCCTGCATCGGCAATGAAGGCTGCGCCTCGGGCCTTGCCGCCAGCCGCGCCTTGGCATCGCAGCTGCTCGACGAGTTCCCGACCCTCTTTGATGGCACCGCGACCCTCCATGTTTCGGGCTGCCCCAAGGGTTGCGCCCATCCGCGGCCAGCCGACATCACGCTCGTCGCCCAGCCCGGCGGCTGGGCGGTGGTGCTATCGGGCCGCGCCAGCGACGCATCCCTGCTCCTCATCCCCCATGCCGATGCGAGCGCGGCCTTTGCCCGCCTTGCCGGCCTTCTCCATGCGCATCGCGCGCCTGGCCAATCCAGCGCCGCGGTTCTGGCCGCGCTCGGCCCGGTGCGCATCGCCGCCGCTCTTGGACCCCACCTGCCATGATCGAATACGACTACATCAAAGCGGGGGACGCCATTTACCGGCAGTCCTTCGCCATCATCCGCGCCGAAGCGGATCTGCGCCGCTTCACCCCCGATGAGGCGGAACTCGCCGTGCGCATGATCCATGCCGCCGGCATGGTGGAAGCCGCCGAGCGTTTCGAGTTTGGCCCTGGCTTTGTCGAGGCCGCCCGCGACGCGCTCGAAGCCGGCGCCCCCATTCTCTGCGATGCAGAAATGGTGGTGCGCGGCGTCACCGCTGCTCGCCTGCCCGCCAACAATCCGGTGCTCTGCACCCTGCGCGATCCGCAGACGCCCGCCATTGCAGAAGAGATCGGCAATACCCGCTCGGCCGCGGCGCTCCATCTTTGGGGCGAGCGCCTGGCCGGCGCCGTGGTCGCCATCGGCAATGCCCCGACGGCGCTGTTCCACCTCCTCGAAATGCTGCGCGACGGCGCCCCGCGCCCCGCCGCGATCCTGGGCATGCCCGTCGGCTTTGTGGGCGCCGCCGAATCCAAGGCCGCGCTCGCCGAGCACTCCTATGGCGTGCCCTATGCCATCGTGCGCGGCCGTCTCGGCGGCAGCGCCATCACCGCCGCGGCGCTCAATGCGCTGGCAAGGCCCGGTCTATGACCGGCACCCTTTACGGCGTCGGCACCGGCCCCGGCGATCCTGAACTCCTGACCCTCAAGGCCGTGCGCGCCATCCAGGGCGCCGATGTGGTCGCCTATTTCGCCAAGTCGGGCAATCGCAGCAATGCGCGCGCCATCGTGGCCGATCTCCTTGCGCCCACCCAGCACGAGGAAGCCCTGCTTTATCCCGTCACCACCGAGATCGACCGCCACCACGCCGATTATCGCTCCGCCACCGCGCAGTTCTATGCCGAAGCGGCCGAGCGCATCGCCGCCCATCTCGATGCCGGGCGCAAGGTTGCGGTCCTGAGCGAAGGCGATCCGCTGTTTTACGGCTCCTATATGCATCTGCATGTGCGCCTCGCCCATCGCTACCCCACCGAGGTAGTCCCCGGCATCACCGCCATGTCGGGCTGCTGGTCGATGGCCGGCCTGCCGCTGGTGCAGGGCGATGATGTGCTGGCGGTCCTGCCCGGCACGCTAGGGGAAGCCGAACTGCAGCGCCGCCTAGGGGACACGCAAGGGGCCGTGATCATGAAGGTCGGGCGCAACCTGCCCAAGATCCGTCGCGCCATTGCCGCGGCCGGCAAGCTCGAAACCGCCGTTTATGTGGAGCGCGGCACCATGAGCAACGGCCAGTCCATGCGCCTGCGCGACAAACCCGACGACGCCGCCCCCTATTTTGCCCTCGTTCTGGTTCCCGGCTGGAGCGAGCGGCCATGACTGGCAAGATCAGCGTCGTCGGCCTTGGGCCCGGCAATCCCGATCAGATCACCCCCGAAGCCCTCAAGGCGGTGGCCGAGGCCCGGCTGTTCTTTGGCTATGGCCCTTATCTCGATCGCCTGGCGCTGCGCCCCGACCAGCAGCGCGTCGCCTCCGATAATCGCGAAGAGCTTGATCGCAGCCGCGCTGCGCTCCAGGCGGCTGCGGCGGGGGAGACGGTGTGCGTTGTGTCGGGTGGCGATCCCGGCGTTTTCGCCATGGCCGCCGCCGTCTGCGAAGCCATCGAGGATGGCCCCGAGCCCTGGCGGCATCTCGAGCTCGAAGTCGTGCCCGGTGTCACTGCCATGCTCGCCGTTGCCGCCCGCATGGGCGCCCCGCTCGGCCATGATTTCTGCGCCATTTCGCTATCCGACAATCTCAAGCCGTGGACGCTGATCGAGCAGCGTCTGCGTGCCGTTGCCGGCGCGGGGCTCGTGATCGCGCTTTACAATCCCATCAGCCGCGCCCGCCCCTGGCAGCTCGGCACCGCCTTTGCCATCCTGCGCGAAGTTCTGCCCTGGAGCACCCCGGTGATCTTTGGTCGCGCCGCTGGCCGCCCTGACGAGATGTTGCGCCTCGTCACCCTCGCCGATGCCGATGCCAGCACCGCCGATATGGCCACTTGCGTCATCATCGGCTCGCCCGAAACCCGCGTTATCGAACGGCCCGGCCGCACGCCGATCGTTTATTCGCCCCGTTCCGCCGGGGGACCCCGATGAGCTGGCTGACCATTGTCGGCATCGGCGAAGACGGCATCGCGGGCCTTGGCGATGCGGCGAAATCCGCCATCAGCCAGGCCGAACTGGTGTTTGGCGGCGAACGCCATCTGCGCCTTGCCGCCCCCTTGATCGCTGGCGAACAGCAACCCTGGCTCAGCCCCTTCTCGCGCTCCGTTGATGCCGTGGTCGCCGCGCGCGGCCGCGCCGTCTGCGTGCTGGCCTCGGGCGATCCGTTCCAGTTCGGCGTCGGCGCCACCCTCGCCCGCCGCATCGATCCCGCCCAGATGCGGGTCCTGCCGCACCCTTCCGCCTTCAGCCTCGCCGCCGCGCGCCTCGGCTGGCCTTTGGGTGAGATCACCACCCTGTCGCTGCATGGGCGGTCGCAGGATCTGTTGCGGCCCCATCTGCAGCCCGGCGCGCGCATCCTCGCGCTGACTTCCGACGGAGATTCCCCTCTCCAGCTCGCTCAACTGCTGCATGACAGCGGCTTTGGCCTTTCCATTCTCACCGTGCTTGAAGCCCTGGGCGGCCCCGATGAGCGCGTCCGCTCCCAGCCCGCCAGCGCCTTTACCCTGGCCGACATCAATCCGCTCAATGTCGTGGCCATCTCGGTCGTCGCCCTGCCCGAAGCGCGCGTCCTGCCGCTGGCGCCCGGGCGCGACGATGCCCTTTTCGAGCATGACGGGCAGATCACCAAGCGCGAAGTGCGCGCCCTGACCCTTGCGGCCCTCGCTCCCCGCCAGGGCGAATTGCTCTGGGATATCGGCGCGGGTTCGGGCTCCATTGCCATCGAATGGATGCTGGCCCATCAGAGCCTCCGCGCCATTGCCATTGAAAGCCATCCCGAACGCGCCCTCCGCATTACTCGCAACGCCGCCCAGTTCGGCGTGCCCGGCCTGCAGCTCATTGAAGGCACCGCCCCCGCGGCGCTCGACGGCCTCGAAACTCCGCATGCCATCTTCGTCGGCGGCGGCGGCAGCGACCCGGGCGTGCTGGATGCAGCTCGAGCGGCGCTCCGCCCCGGCGGCCGGCTCGTTGCCAATGCCGTCACACTCGAAATGGAAGCCGTGCTGCTCGCCCATCACGCCGCCCATGGCGGCAGGCTCACCCGCATCGAGCTCAGCCGCGCGTCTTCCATCGGCACCATGACCGGCTGGCGCCCGGCCATGCCGCTGCTGCAATGGTGCTGGAGCAAGCCATGACCGTCCACTTCATTGGCGCCGGCCCGGGCGCTGCTGATCTCATCACCGTGCGCGGCCGCGACCTCCTTGCCCGGTGCCCGGTCTGTCTTTATGCCGGCTCCATCGTGCCGAGCGAGATGCTCGATTACTGCGCCCCCGGCACGCGGCTGGTCGACACCGCATCCCTTTCGCTCGATGACATCGAGGCCGAATACATCACCGCCCATGCAGCGGGCCTTGATGTGGCGCGGCTCCATTCGGGGGACCTCTCCATCTGGAGCGCCGTCGCCGAGCAATTGCGCCGGCTCGATCGCCACGCCATCCCCTATACACTCACCCCCGGCGTGCCCGCCTTTGCCGCGGCAGCCGCGAGCCTTGGGCGTGAGCTCACCATTCCGGCCCAGGCGCAAAGCCTGGTGCTGACCCGCGTTTCCGGCCGCGCCTCCCCCATGCCGGCGGGCGAAACCCTCGCCGCCTTTGGCGCCACGGGCGCGACGTTGGCCATTCACCTTGCCATCCATGCGCTCGAGCGGGTGGTCGCTGAACTCACCCCGCTTTACGGGCCCGACTGCCCCGTCGCCATTGTCGTGCATGCCTCCTGGCCGGGTGAACGCATTCTGCGCGGCACGCTGGGCACGATCGCTGCGCAAGTGGCCGAGGAACCCATCGAGCGCACTGCCATCATCTTTGTCGGCCCCTCCCTTGCCAGCAACGATTTCCGCGATAGCGCCCTTTATGATGCCGACTACCAGCGCCGCTTCCGCGGCGGCCTGCCTGATGCGGGGTAAGCAGAATGAGCACAGCAGCGGCCAATGAGGCGGATGCCGGCGGCCACGAGCTTCGCGATCTCGTCACCGGCCTGGGCCGCGCCTTTGGCGGCGCCCTCGTTTTTTCCCTCCCCATGCTGATGACCATGGAAATGTGGGAACTCGGTTTTTCCATGGATCGCTGGCGCTTGCTGCTCCTGCTGGCCTCCAGCCTGCCCATGCTGATGTTCCTGTCCCACTACTCGGGCTTTGAGCCGACCTGGGGCTGGAAGGACGATCTGCGCGATGTCGCCATTGCCTATGGCATTGGCCTCTTCAGCACCGCCATCCTTCTCGCCGTGCTCGGGGTCATCGGGCCGGGCATGAACCCGCCCGAGCTCGTGGGCAAGATCGTCATCCATGCCATTCCAGCCGCTCTCGGCGCCCTGCTCGGGCGCAGCCAGTTCGGGCAAAGCGAGGACGACAAGGAGGAGCGCGAACAGAGTTATGGCAGCGAACTGGGGATCATGGCCGCCGGCTCGCTCTATCTCGGGCTCAATGTCGCTCCCACCGAGGAAATGATCCTCATCGCCTTTCGCATGACTGATTGGCAGTCGCTGGCGCTGATCGCCCTGTCGCTGCTGCTCATGCACGGCTTTGTTTTTGCATCCGAGTTCAAGGGCAGCGAAGCGACCCCCGACACGCCCTGGTGGAGCGCCTTTTTGCGCTTTACCGCCGTAGGCTATGCCATCGCGCTCGCCATCTCCTGCTATGTGCTCTGGACCTTTGGCCGTTTCGATGGCCTGTCCTTCAGCACGGCGCTGGGGGTTCTGGTGGTGCTGGGCTTTCCTGCCGCCATTGGCGCCGCCGCCGCGCGGCTGATTTTGTAAGGGGCTCCCGCCGTGTCCGACCAAGCCAGCAACCCGCCCCTATCCCCCGCAGCCCGCAAAGCGGGCACCATCGAGTGGATTTTCGCCGCCATCTCCGCCCTCGTGATCCTGGGGCTCGCCGGCTTTCTGCTGGTGGACGCCCTGACCAAGACCGGCAGCCATCCCGAGCTCACGCTGCGGCTCGATGCCGTTCGGCAAACGTCCGATGGCTTTGTCGCTGATGTCACCGTGCTCAATCTCGGCCACGCCACCGCTGCGGAAGTGGGCATCGAAGGCACTGTGGGTTCGGGGCAAGACGCCGTGAGCGGCAGCGTGACCCTTGATTACGCCCCCGCCCAGTCGCAAAGCCCGGTGGCGCTGGTGTTTGACCGCCCGGTCACCCCCGACAATCTCACGCTCAGAGTGCTAGGTTATCGCGATCCCTGAGCGGGGAACAAAGGTTGGCAAGGGCCGTTGACCGGGGCACTTTCCCCGGCCCCGCGGCCCCTTCACCGACGCGCGCCCTCCGCGCCGCCAGCAGTTGAGCCCCATGAGCGATAGTTCCACCATTCCTCTTTCCACCTATCGGCTGCAGTTGAACAAGGGCTTCACCTTCGCCCACGCCAAGGCCCTCGTGCCCTATCTCGCCGATCTGGGCGTCAGCCACGCCTATCTCTCCCCTATCCTCAAGGCGCAGCCGGGCAGCACCCATGGCTATGACACGGTCGATCACACGCTGATCAATCCCGAGATCGGCACGATCGAGGAGTTCCGCGATCTCGCCCAAACCCTGCGCGCCGCCGGCCTCGGCATCCTCCTTGATTTCGTGCCCAACCATATGGGCGTGGGTGGCGCCGATAACCCGCTCTGGCTCGATGTGCTCCGCCACGGCCCGGGCAGCCGCTATGCCGACTGGTTCGACATCAACTGGTCCCCCGCCAACCCGGCGCTCGAGGGCAAGCTGATGATCCCGTTCCTCGGCACCTCCTATGCCCAGGCGCTCGAAGCGGGCGAGATCGTGCTCAAGGCCGATGCCGATGGACTCGCCGTTTGGGCGCACGGCACCCACAAGCTCCCCCTCCGCCCCGAGGACGAAGCGCAGCTCCTCGCCCATTACGGCGCCCCGGAAGCCGCCATCGCCGCCCTCAACGGCGAGCCGGGCCATTTCGGCAGCTGGGCGGCGCTCGACAGCCTCATTGCCACCCAGCACTGGCGCCTCGTCCATTATCTGGCGGCAGCCGACGACATCAACTATCGCCGCTTTTTCATCAATTCCGACCTCGGCGCCATCCGCATCGACCGGCCCGACGTGTTCGACCATGCCCACGCCCTGATCTTTGGCCTCATCGCGGAAGGGCTCGTTGATGGCCTGCGGATCGACCATGTCGATGGCCTCCTTGATCCCAAGGGCTATCTCGAGGATCTGCGCGCCAAAGCGCCCCGCCCCATTTACCTGCTCATCGAAAAGATCCTCGCCCCGCACGAGGATCTGCGCGCCGATTGGCCCACCGAAGGCACCACCGGCTATGAGTTCGGCGCCCTCCTCACTCGCGTCCTCACCAATCCCGCCGCCGAAGCGCCGCTTTCCGCCACCTACGAGCGCTTTGTCGGCGATGTCGTCGACCCCGTCGAGGAAGCCTATCAGTGCAAGCTGCGGGTGATGGACAATGAACTCGCCGCCGAGCTCTTCAGCCTGGCGCACCGCGTCTTTCTTGTCGCCCAGTCCGTGCCGCAAACCCGGGACCTGACGCAGAACGCCATCCGCAAAGGCCTGCGCGAGATCATCGCCTGGCTGCAGGTTTATCGCACCTATATTGATGGCCCCGAGGCCGACGAGCGCGACATCCGCGAGATCAACTATGCCGTTGCGAAGGCGCGCCGCTCGCTGCCCTTTTTCGATCCCTCGCTTTTTGACTTCCTCGGCCAGTTCCTCACCGCCGGGCTGCCGCACCAGTATGATCCCTCCGAGACCCTCGCAGCGCTCGGCAAGTTCCAGCAATATACCGGCCCGGTGATGGCCAAGGGCCTCGAGGACACGGCGCTTTATCGCTTCAACCGGCTGGTGTCGCTCAACGAAGTGGGTGCCCATCCGCAGAACTTTTCGGTGGGGATCGATGCCTTCCACGACGCCAACCGGCGCCGCCTCCTGCATCACCCCGCCGCCATGCTGACTACCTCGACCCATGACACCAAGCGGGGCGAGGACACCCGTGCCAATATCGGCGCCATCACCGATCACCCCGAAATCTGGGATGCGGCCGTGTTCGGCTGGCGAGGCCTGCTCGCGAACAGCACCGAGCTGGCCATCGACAACAACGACATCTATCTCTTCCTGCAACTGCTGCTGGGCGGCTGGCCCCCCGCCAATAGCAGCGAGTCCCCATCGCTCGATACCCTCACCGAGCGCCTGCAGGCCGCCATGCTCAAATCGGTGCGCGAAGCGCGGCTCCACAGCGATTGGAGCGTCAACAACCCAGCCTATGAGCAAGCCATTCAGGACTTTGTCGCGGCAGCGCTGCGCAACGAGGCGTTCCTTGCGAGCTTCCGGCAGGTGCAGCAGCAGCTCGCCGATAGCGGCCGGCGCAAGAGCCTCATCCAGGCGGCGCTCAAGCTTTCCGTCCCCGGCGTGCCCGATATCTATCGCGGCGCCGAAGATTGGGAGCAAAGCTTTGTGGACCCCGACAACCGGCGCGATCTCAACTTTGCGGGACTGCGCGAGCGGCTGACGCGGGTTGCCGCTGGCCCGGGCGCCGCGGGCGACGACAAGATCGTGCTGACAAGGGCGCTCCTGCAGTTGCGCAAGGCCCATCCCGAGCTCCTGCTCCGGGGCAACTATGAGCCCCTCGCCACCGGCAGCGAGCAGGTGCTCGGCTTTGCCCGCAGCCATGGGAGCGAGCGCCTTGTCGTGATTGCCGATCTGTCGCCCCGCCATGGCGGCCAGGCTGCAGCAGGGGTGGCCCTGCCGCCCGGTCAATACCGCGACGCCATGACCGGCCAACCCGTAGCTGGCACGGCCGGGGCCGCCGGCTCGCTGGCGACGCACGGCTTTGCCGTGCTGATCGGCGCCTAGGCGCTGGCGGCCTGCGGCAAAGGCAGGTTTGTTTCCACCAATGCGCGCATGGTCGGCCCGTCGACGGGCCGGCCGAAATAATAGCCCTGCCCGATCGAGCAACCCATTGCCGCAAGCGCGCTGGCCGCGGCTTCGTCCTCGATGCCTTCGGCTACGGTGGTTTTGCCCAGGCTGCGCCCCAGCCCGATAATGCTGGAAACGATCACGTCGCCCGCCGCCCCATCGCCCATGGCGCGCACAAAGCTCTGGTCGATCTTGAGTTTGTCGAAAGGCAGGTCCTTGAGATAGCTCAGCGAACTATAGCCGGTACCGAAGTCATCCAGCGCCACATCGACCCCGATCCCCTTGAGCGCGGCAAAGGTGCGGATAATCCCGCCGATCCCCGCAACGAGACTGCTTTCCGTGATCTCGATATCAAGCCGTCCCGGCGGCAAGCCCGAAAGAACCAGCGCTCCGGCCACCATTGCCGGCACATCCGACAATTGCAGCTGCACCGGCGACACATTGACCGACATCCGCCCTTCCCAGGGCCAGGCCATGGCCTGGCTGCACGCCTCCTCCAGGATCCAACGCCCGAGATCGACGATGAGACCGGTTTCTTCGGCAAGGGGAATGAACTGGGCCGGGGAAATCATCCCCAGTTGCGGGTGGCGCCAACGCAGCAGCGCCTCAGCCCCTACAATGGTGCGGGTGCGCAGGTCGATCTGGGGCTGGAACACCACTTCGAGCTGCCCGTCTTCAACGGCATGGCGCAGATCGAGATCGAGCTGGCGCCGCTCCTCGAGCCGCTGCTGGTCGGTCGGGCTATAGCCCACAAATGGCGCGCGCTCGGCATCGGCTTGCAGCAGCGCTGTTTCGGCTTGGTTCAGCAGGTCGTCCACGCTGAGCGGGCCAGCTGAATATCCGCATCTGACCTCGACATGGATGCGGTGACCGATCGTGTCATAGATCCCGCCGAGCCGGGCGGAAAGGCTGCGGCAGGCCTCGTCCATCACCGCCATGTCTGGGCGCTCCAGCCGGTAGGCCCAGGCAAAACTATCGTCCGCCACATAGCCGACCAGCCCCGGCACCTGGCCGGACAGGCGCTCCCCGATGGCGTGCAGCAGGCTGTCGGTCACTTCGTGCCCAAGCGAAGCGCGCAACAGGTTGAGGCGCTGCACGCGCACCAGGATCACGGCCTTGGGCGCAAAGCCCCATGGCGCGGCCGCCTCGATCAGCCCGGCGCGCGACAGTGCCCCGGTGGTCTGGTCATGGCGCGCCAGATGGCTCAGCCGGCGCAGGGCGGCGATGCGACCGCGATATTGGACAAAGGCCTCGTCCACGACAGCCAGCACCAGCAACACCACGACGCCGCCATGGAAAAAGCCGGTATCAAAGCTCACCGCCATGGTGCGGTAGGTCACGAGCGCCGCCACTTCCCAAACGGCACCGAGCCCGGCCGCAAGGAGCCCGATCTGCCACAACCGCAACCGCGACCGCAGAAACAGCAGGGCCAGCGCCATCAGGACGAGCGCAATAGCAGAGGGGCCAAGCCGCAAATCGGTGATGATGCGCCCCGATTTGAGTGTCTCGACGGCAACGGCCTGCAACACCGGCCCCGCGACAATGCCGAAACGAGGAATGGAAAACAGGTCGCGCAGTTCAATGGCGCTGGCGCCGATGATCACCTGCTTGCCCTGCAGCAGTGTTGGATCGGCCCGTCCCGCCAGCACATCGGCAAAGGGGATGCGCGGAATGGTGCGCGCATCGATGCTGAAATCGATGTTGACGCTGCGCGGCAGGGCTTGCCCACTCGGAACCAGTTCCACCGGCAGCGCCCGTACCTCACCCTGGTCCGTTTCGACGCGCGACAGGAATGACTTGGCCTGCCCCGATGAATCAAGAAATACGTTGACCAGCACTGGGCTTGTTTGCTCCAGCAAGGGCGCCATGGGCATGGACAGGGCGAGTTCCCCCTCTGCCCCACTCAACTGCTGGAACGCCGCAAGATAGGCATAGCCACCAGCGCGCTCGAGTGCTTGGGCCAGTTGCTGATCCTCGGCCGGCGTGCTGGCGCTGCTGAAATCAATATCGAAAGCCACCTCGGCGGCTCCGGCCTCGACCAGCCGATCCAGCGCCTGGGCATAAAGGCTGCGGGGCCAGGGCCAAACGCCGATCTCGGCCAGGCTTTCGCTGTCGATATCGACCACCACCGTGCTGCCGCTGGCCGGCACGGCGTTGAGCGCCAGCCTTACATCGCGCAAGCCGGCATCGATGGAGCGCAAGCCGCCGCCGGCTGCCAGCGCATAAAGCAGCACCAGGCAGGCCAAAGTGACCCCAAATCGAACCGCTGCGCCCATCAGGGGTCTCCAAGCCTTCTCCAACCATGCCACAGGGTCGCTGATAGCAGGTTAACCGGCCCCGCCCCGGCTTGGCTTAGGGCTAGGCAAAGCGGGGGAGCGGTCCTGCACCACAAAGGTGCAGCGGGCTAACTCCATCGGCGCAATTGCTGGCGCAGCCCCTCGATCAAGCCTTGCCTGTTGTCTGCGTCGTCCTCGTTGCCCGATGGCAGCAAGGGCTGGCCAAGCAAGCCGGCCAGTTCCGCTGTTTGGCGCGCAATATAGATGCCGGGCCGCCCTTCAAGTTCGGCGCAGGTTGCCAGCTGGTGGTCGTTGCGATGTTCACCCAGCCGGGCGCGCCGGGGCACGAGGATAATCGGCTTGCGCCAGCGCTGCGCCATCAGCACCGTGCCAATCCCGGCATGCGCCACGATCGTGCTCGCGGCAGCAAAACGGCGGGCGAACTCGTCGGACGAAAGCACAGGGGCCCATTCCATGTTGCTGGGCACGTGCGCCGCGCGGCCGACTTGCCCGAACACGGGTACGCCAAGGCTCGGCGCCAGCTCGTCCACGGCAGCGACCAGCCGGTCAAAGGGCAGCTGGGTCCCCACCGTTAGGAGGATCACAGCATCCGCCCCAGGAACCTGGTGCGCCCCCCGTCCGCCAGGTGCTCCCATTGGCTGCAATGGAGCTGCACAAAGCGCCGCGCCAGCCAGCCACTCATGCTCAGGCGCTCGGCATTGGCGACACTGTCCACCCACACAGTGGGCACGCCCAGCAGTCGCCCCGCCAGCAGCACCAGGAGGCCTGGCCCCGCTCCGGTGCTGACAATCACCGCTGGCCGCAGCCCCCGCACCAGCAGCAGCGCTTCCCAAAGGGCGGGTAAGGCGAGCCAAGGCTGGGTGCGGTTGACCTCGCGCAGCCTCAGGCTGGTTCCGCCATCGGCCGGCCGGCCCTCGGCCACTGTGCTGGCATAAACCACGTCGAAATCGGCGAACGCCTCTTCAAGCAACACCAATTGCTGCCAATGGCCTCCGCTCGAGGATACGGCCAGCAGCCTTTTGCGGGAGCCGGGTTCGCTCATCTGGTCGCACCTTCCCAGGCTACGCGCGAATGCGCCTCTTGGCCGAGTAAAGGCCGTAACAACTCGCGGTAATCCGCCACCATCTGCGCTTCGCTGCGCACCCGTGACGCTAGTTGGGCGCGCAGCTGCTGCTGTCGCGCGGGATCGCGCAACAGTTCGGCAATGGCGCGCGCCACATCATCGGCGTCGTGCGGATCGCAGGTAACACCCGCCAGTTCGCCGGTCGGCGTCTTGATCACCTCTCGTTGCACCGCAATGTCACTGACGACAATCGGCGTTCCGGCACGCACCGCATCTAGCAGTGCCAGGCTCTGCCCTTCAAAGAAACTGATCTGCACAAAGGCGTCGCAGGCAAAGGTCAGGTCGACCACATCTTGATGACCCAGATGCCCCAGCACATGCACCCGCTCGGCCACCCCCAACTGCTGCGCAAGCTGCCGCACCTCCTCGCGCAGGGGGCCATCCCCCGCCAGCGCCAGATCCACGCCCTCAAGTCGTGCCACTGCCTTGACGGCCGTCAGCACATTCTTCTGCCGCGCCAACCGCCCCGCCATGAGCACGACCGACGCATCCGCCGGCAGGCCGAACCGGGCAAAACACTGCGCTCGGCCCATCGCGGGCGGCACCTCTGCCACGCCGTTGGCGATCACCCGCAGCGGCGCGCGGTAAGCCTTGGAATGCCCAGGAAAACTATCCGCCACCGCCTGGGCCACACAGACGATCTGCCGGTAGCCACCCAGCCCCCCGACCATCCGGTCCAGCCAGCGCACGATGCGCCCGTTCTCCCGATACGGGCTGTGGTGGGTCGCGATCACCGGCGTGCCGGTAAGCAGGCTTACCAGCCCCGCCGCGACCCCCGCCAGCGGCATAACCGTCACCACCGCAGCGGGGCGCTCGCGCAGCACCAGCCGCAGCAATCGGAACACCGCCCCGGCATAATCGAGCGGCGACATCCGCCGCTTGCGCACGAGCACCTGCTCATAAGCTCCCGGCTGCGAGATGAACGCCTGGTAGAGCGCCACGCTGCGGCAAGTCTGCCCCCCGGCCTCGAGCCCTGCCCGCAACGATCCGATGAAACTGGTGATCCCGCCCTGCGTGTCATGCCCGCTCAGCAGCAACAGGCCTTTTTCAGCGCCACCACAACGGACAGCAGTTACGTGGGAGCACGCTCCAGTAGAATTGGTCGAATGCCGCGACCAGCATCTAGATGCTTGTGCAACGGCACCTGCAATTAACCTGCGATAACTCGAACCAGAACTGCCGGACACACCCAACAACTTATATCCTGCTTGAACTCATCAGCCCCGCAGAGTGAGCTTAGCACGATATTTCAACCGGTGAATAAGAATTACTGGATTAATACTGATGCTGTAGCGGCTACCCCTCGCGGGGCCATCGCACCCGCCGCAACCCCGGCCGGGAAGCCGTTCAGAACCCGTTCATCAACATGGCGGAAACCCGGCAAAGCGGCTGTTTGGCGCTCCCATCGCAGCTGGCAGACCAGCGCCACCGCCACAAGGAACAACACCCAGCCGGGATGATCGCGGTTCAGCAAACTCGATTCCGTCAGGTTGTGCCCCAGGGTAAAAACCAGCACCCCCACCACTAACCCCCCGTCTCGCCTCGCAATTCCGCTCGCCCCCAGGATGCGCGAGAGCGGCGCGATGGCAAACGCCAGCACCGCCAGGGCCAGTCCCGGCCAGCCCAGCTGCACCAGAACATCCAGATACCCATTGTGCCCCGAGAATATCCCAGCCACCCACCCCTCCACCAACTCCCCCACCGGCCCGCTCGCCCCCACCCCCCAGAACGACCCGAACCCCGCCCCCAGCCAAGGATGATCCCCGGCATAGCGCAGCAGCAGCGACCAGACTTGGGTCCGCCCGGTAAGGGCCTCAGGTTGCGCCAAATATAGGTTGAAGGCGGCAAGAATTTCAGCCCAAAATGGAAGGGAAAACAACAGGATGGAACCGGCAGCAGGCAGGATCCAGACCCGTTGGCGGCGTCCGAGGGACATGTAAACCAGCGCGCAAAGGAGGGCGGCGGGCAGCAGTGCCATTGCGGTTTTGGACTGCGTGCGCCACAAAAAGTATGCTGCGCCCGCGAGGAGTGGCCAGCGCAGGCAGACATTTACCGGGCGGCGATCCAACAGCAGCACCAGAACCGTCAGTGCACAAATGGGACCGGCAAAATTCTTGTGCATCGTCGCGCCCCGCCAACTGCCGGCCAAGGCAAGATCGCCGGTTTCGCCCGCGTGGTGGACCCCGGCGGGGCTCAGCAGGACGGCCGCGTAGTTGACGGCAAGCACCCCCACCAGCGCCCACCATAGGGCGGCAAAGGAGCGGCGCGCCCCTGCGCAATGCACTGCGGCAAAGACCAGCACGGCAAGCACCGTGGTGATGCCCACCCGCCGCAGGGCAATGCCTGGCTCGATCGCCCACAGCAGGCTGAGCCAGCACCATCCGAACACGAGAAAAAAGCTCCACGGCACAATCGAGAACCAGGTTGGGCGGCGCGTCACCACCATGGTCGCCGCGAAAAGGGCGAGATAGCTGACCTGCCGGATAAGATCGCCTTCCGCGCCCGCCGCATCCCCGCCGCGGGGGAGGGGCTGAAGCCCTATGCAGACCAGCAGCAGCACCGTAAAAAGACACACCGCCGCGCAAAAACCGGTGCGACCAGCCGGGCACGCAGCGGCAGCGCTTAAGGGTTGAACTGTCAAAGGCCGTAGGTACATGGGCCAAGGCGCTCGGGTTGATCGGGATGGAGTGTGCCATCGCGCGGAGTGTGCAGCAAATTGAATCGTGCCTTGCTTCCACCCCAGACCCGCCAGAATAGCACTCCGTCCCGCGCCCGCTCCTATGGCCTGGCCGCGATGGGCTCGATCGCCTCGGCGGGGGCGCAATTCCTCTTGTCCCTGCAACTGCTTCACGCGGTTGAACCGGCGCAGTTCGGCGGCTTTGCGTTTTTACTGGTGTGCTCACAGCTTAGCCTTGGGATTGCGGTGGCACTGCTTTGTGCGCCCTACCCTGTGGTTTTGCTGCGCCAGGGAGGCGCCACGACCACAGTGGTGGCCTCGATGTTTGCCGTTAATCTGGTGCTGGCGATTGCGACTGGGCTGGCGCTGGGCGTCATTGCCGTGTCGCTCGCCTTGGGGACGTTCGAAGCGGGTCTGTTTGCCGCCTTTGGCGCGATCAACGTCCTGCGCTGGTTCGGTCGCGCCCATGCCTATGAGCAGCAGCAAAATCGGGTGGTGCTTTCGGACATGGCCTATGGGCTGGCCCTGGGCGGTGGGATAGTCCTGATCCAGTTGCTGGATGCAGCAAGCCTGCTTGCCGCCGGTTGGGCCCTCGTCGGCAGCGCCACCATTGGCCTGCTCGCCTTGGCACCCGATTTCCTGCGCAGCCAATTCGCCCAGCTCTCGCTTCGCGCAATGCCTGCTTATCGACAGATCTGGCAGGCCCATTCACGCTGGTCGCTGCTCGGGGTTGTCACCACTGAGGGCACCGCCAATGCCCACGCCTATATCGTGACGCTCGTGGCAGGGTCGAGCGGCTTTGCACCCCTCGCGGCGAGCGCCCTGCTGATCCGCCCCATGGCCTTGGCGATGAATGCTCTGAGTGATCTGGAGCGACCGCAACTCGCGCGTATCCTGGCTCAAGGCGGCAAGCCTTGGGCGGTGCGCGGCGCCTTGGGTTTCTTCCGGCGGGCATTGCTGCTGATCTGGGTCGTCTGCCTCTGCGCGGGGTTGAGCATTCTTCTTTGGCAGCCTCATCTCTTGTTTCCACCCGAGTATGGCTTGCCTGTCATCTGGGCGGGAGCCTTGCAATGGCTGGCCATTGCCCTGCTGCGCAGCCTCCGAATGCCCGACAGTGTATTGCTGCAGGCAGCGGGGCAGTTCCGCCCCCTCGCTGCCGCCAGCGTGGTTTCCTGCGCCATTTCCATTGCAGTGGTCGCCGTCTTTGTGGCTCAGGGTGAACTGGTCTTCAGTCTCGTCGGCATTGCACTGGGGGAAGCGGTGTTCGCCATGGGCATCTGGATGCGGGCACAAGGGCTGCTGCGCCAGCTTCCCGGTTAAGGCTGAAGCGACAAGCCTGTTGCCGCGGGGGCAAGCGGCTGGCTAGGCTCAGCGCCAGCGCATCCTTTTGCCAAAATGGAGACAACATGCCGACCGTCAGCGTGGTTGTTCCAACCTTTGGGCGCAGCGAACTGGTGCTGCGGGCCGTCCGGAGCGTCTTGGCGCAGACCATGGCTGATCTGGAACTGCTGGTCGTGATCGACGGGGAGGACGGGGCGACGCTTGCCGCTCTGGACTCGATAAAGGAGCCGCGGCTGCGCGTTTTCTCCAACCCCGCACAGCTGGGCGCGGCCCGAACCCGGGATCGTGGCGCAGCCCTGAGCACCGGAGACTGGCTGGCCTTTATCGATGACGACGACGAATGGCTGCCCCACAAGCTCGAAAAACAACTGGCACTTGCCGCAAATCGTCCGGCAGTGGTGATGACCATGTCCCGGGTCGTCACCCCGCACTCCAGCGTTCTGCTGCCTGAGCGCCCTTATCATGGCGCAGTGCCCTTTGACGAATGGCTGTTTGATCGGCACACCTGGCTGGGACGCGGGGCGGGGTTCCTCCAAACCTCCTCGCTGCTGGTGCCGCGGGCGGTGTTCGAGCATATCGGCTTTGCAGCACGCCAGCACGAAGAATGGGAACTGGTGCTGCGCGCGACCAAGCAGCTGAACTACCCGTTGCTGACTGTTCCCCAGCCTCTGGTGGTGCATTACCGCGATGAGCCACGGCCTTCGCTCTCGGGCCAATATCGCTGGCAACAGTCCGTGACATGGGCGCAGAGCTTGGGATCGCTGCTGACAAGGCGCGCCCATAGCGGCTTCCTGCTCGGTTACCTTTCCCGCGACGCTCAGGGCAAAGAGGCGTACCGGGCCGCCCTGCCGCTGCTTGCCGCCGCGTTCCGCCATGGCAGTCCGACCCTGCGACAGTTGTTTGCCTACGCTTCGATCTGGAGTGTTCCCCGTAGCTGGCGCCGCCAGATTCGTGGCTTGCTTGACAAAGGGGTGGCAGCTCGGCTGCGGCCATGATCGGCTTGCCGCAGCCTTGTGGTTCAATAAAGGGCGATCGTGCCTCCACCGCTGACGAGCGTTTGGAAGGCTGCGATCGCGCCCATATTGCGCAATCGGAGTCCGGCTCCCTTGTGCGCCTGCAGATCGGCGGTGTTGCCCAGGCTTTGGCAGCCATCCAGCCACATCTGCGCGGTTTCATTGCTGTTCGGCTCTAGCCCGGCGGTAAAAGCCGCGCTCTGCACCCCGGTTTGGCGGCAACTCTCTCCAACACAGCCTAAATTCCAGGAACGGGCATTGTGGATGTCATGGAAGGCGCGGTTCTGCGTGGACAGCGCATGGCTGTTGATGCGCAGGCCGGTGCAGTTGACATGGGCCGAACTGGCATTGCGGGAGGTGTCGAACTGGCTGTTGTTGCCGCACCAGCGGAAGCGGCAATCGAGTTCATGAAAGCGGGCGCAACCCAAACCACCGGTGCCGGTCATGGCTGTGCTTGGAACGCTTTGACTTTGATCGAGGAGGTAGGTGCCAACGCCACCCGTGCCGCTGCCTTTCCCGATGATACGGGTACCGGCTGCGACTCCCGCACCCGCGATCACCATGCCGATATCGAGCACCCCTGCGGCTGACCCTGCCATGGCGGAAACCGTTAGGCTGGCGCCGATGATCGCGCCGGTGAATGCCGCGTCGGGGTTGTAGGTGCCGAAGCCGGGCTGATCATAAGCCACCCCATCATTGAGGCAGTAGGCCGCCCGGCAGCGATGCAGGATTACATTGGTGGCGTCATAGGCAAGAAAGCCCATATTGGCGCTGTAAAGTGCGTCGCACTGGTCGAGGACCACACTGGTGCGGCGGTTGCCGCTCCAATCTGGATAGAGATAAAAACCGCCGCCGCCCAAGGCATCGAGCCGCGTCGCCCAAAGCGTTGCCAGAGTTCCATGGATGCCCCCGTAATATATGTTCCAGTCCGCAGGGTTGGCTACGCTGTCATTGGTGCCACGGCCCACGATCATGTTGGCGTCCGGGGCCCGGCCGTCCCGCAGGCGCACATAGAGCTTTTTCCCCGTGGCATCGAGCCAGCAGGCGCCTTCGCCCTCGGCCGCATTCATGGCCTCGAGCCCCGCTACAACCGCCGCTTCATTGGCATAGGCGCCGCTAGGGGGCGGCGCATTGTGGGCGCAAAGCGGATTGCCCCACGCGTCGGCATAAGTCCGATCCCAAACGCAGGAGGTGACGCGTTCGCTGGTGAAAACGGACGCGTAAACGGTGCTGGAGCCGGCAACGGGCAGGAATGGCGGCATCACCTGATCATGGACTGAACGGATCCGGCCCATCATGGATGGCGATCCGAACCCATCGCAGGGTTCAATGATAAGATTGCGCTGGCAGGATTGGCCCGCCCAGCTATCGGGAATGCCACTGACATCCTGTTCGGAAAAGCGATACTCCCCGGCCTGGACCAGCAGCCGGACGCGCGTCGAAGCGCCGGGACTGCCCAGGCCTGCGGCGCGCACCAGGCCCTGCTTGATGGAGCGAACGCGGCTGGACCAGCTCAGGCCGTCAGCGGTGTTGTCACCGCCCTTGCCGACATAAACGGTATGCGTGGGCGCAGGCTTGCGGGCCTGGGCATCAAAATCGTGAGTATAGGCGCCGAATTGATCCCGAAAGACCGCGATATCGGGCGTAAAGGACAGGCCCACAGGTGGCGGAACGGGAACCGGCAACGCAGCACCCGTGCGCTGGTGAATGGCTGCACTGAGGGATATGCCAAGCATCACACCAGCCCCAGGATCTGACTGGCGGTGGTGCCGCTCGCCTTCACCTGAACCACCCGGACGGGCAGCACACTCCCGCCGGACAGATTAACGAAGACGACCTGTGCGCCCGACAACAGCGTGACGCTGAGCGCTCCACCAGCGCCGATATAGATGGCGCGGGTAGCCTCGATCAGCGGCTCGCTGTCGTTGGGAGTAATGGCGAAGGCATGGCTGGCAGGGCTGTCGAGGCCCTTGGCATGGTGTTCGAAGCGGTCGGTCATGTGCATCCTCCAGGAAAGCCGAGAGGAGCGTTATCCACCCGCGTAAACCACCCGGGGATAAGTTCAGCCCGCCTAAGGCGCCGATGATGGACAAGGCCCTGGGCTTATGGACTAGTACAATGGAGCTCAATCCAGCCCATTCCGGTGCGGCCATCCAGTACAAACCCCATATCGACGGACTGCGGGCCCTCGCCATTGTCCCGGTGGTGTTGGGCCATTCCGGCGTGACTGCACTGGGCGGCGGCTTTGTTGGCGTCGACGTATTTTTCGTGATCTCGGGCTATCTGATCACCTCGATTATTGCGGCCGATCTCGAACGCGGCCAGTTTTCTTTTCTGGAGTTTTACCGCCGCCGCTTTCTGCGCATCGGGCCGCTGCTCCTTTTTGTTATCCTGGCGGTGCTGGTCGCCGCGCAACTCGTCTTGTTTCCCTTCGAGTTGCGGGCGCTTGGGGAAACAGCGGTTGCCGCAGCGCTGTTCGTGTCCAACATCTATTTCTATCTCACCACTGACTATTTCGACGCGCCGGCCCGCAGCGTGCCGCTTCTCCACACCTGGTCCCTGGCGGTGGAAGAACAGTTCTACCTCGCCTTTCCGGCGCTGCTATGGGCGCTGCATCGCTGGGCGCGGCGATATCTCGCCGCCATCCTGGTGGCGTTGATGTTTGGCTCCTTTGTGCTGAGCCTGTTTGGTGCCGAACAGGCGCGTTTCTTCACCTTCTACCTGCTGCCTACCCGAGCCTGGGAACTTGGCGCCGGCGCGCTGCTGGCGCTCAAACCCGCGCGATCGATCCCGTCACGTTTCTGGCGTGAAGCGGCTGGCTGGGTTGGGCTCGCTCTTGTGGTCGCGCCCGTGTTGTACCTGAGGGAAACCAGTGTGTTCCCGGGTCTCAACGCCTTGCCCCCGGTGCTCGGCGCTGTCGTCTTGATTGCCTGGAGCGAGGGCACCGCGGTTGGAGCGATGCTCAAGTGGCGGCCACTGGTTTACCTCGGGCTCATCTCCTATGGGCTGTATCTCTGGCATTGGCCGGTGATCGTGTTCGATCGGGCCGTCACCGGGCCCGACATGAACGCCCTCGATCTGGTGCGGGTGGTTGCGATGTCGCTGGCGCTAGCGGCGCTGTCACGTCCCTTGATCGAAATGCCGGCGCGCCGGGGACTGCAGCACATGCCGCCATCTCGCGTGCTGGCGAGCGGGGTTGCGGCACTGCTGGTCATTGCGGGCGCGGGCTTCACCCTGACACGGATGGACTTTGGGGCTCGCGACTATTCCGGCGAAGTCCTGGCACTCGCAGATTATGCCCGCTATCCGCAGACGGCAGAGTATCGAGCGCACTTCCAGGCGGGGCATTGTTTTCTCGACGACCGCGACTTGCCTGGCACGGTGCTGGATAGCGAAGCATGCCTACGGCTTGATCCAACGCGGCCCAATATCCTGCTGCTGGGCGATAGCCATGCCGCCCATCTGTCCGGCGGGCTGCGCGCTGCCTACCCGCACTACAATTTCCTGCAGGCCACCGCGGCAGGCTGCCGACCGCTTGAAGGGGCTTGGCAGGATAAGCGTTGCGCTGATCTGACCGAGTTCGTGCTCAAGCGGTTTCTGCCAAATGCCCGCCTGGACGGCCTCATCATCGCTGGCCGGTGGCGCGAAGGGGACGTCGACGGCATTGTTGCCCTCGCCAACTCTGCCGGCCAGCACAGCCCGGCGGTGATGATCGTCGGGCCCAGTGCCGAATATGGCGGTGCGGTGCCCAATATTCTGGCGCGGGCACAGGTCTGGGGCGGGACTGCCGGCGTGTTGTCGCGCGCGATGCTGCCGGAGCCCGTGTCAGTCGACCATGCCCTTGCGGCAAGATTGGTGCAGACCGGAATCGCTTACCGCTCACCGCTCAGCATTATTTGCCCGGACGGGAACTGCCGCGAAACTGCTCCAGACGGCATACCTATGCAGTTCGACTACGCGCACTTAACGCTGGCAGGCGCCAAAGTCGTGGCTGCCGGCCTGCTGGATAACTGGCTCGAGAACTAGGTCACGTCCTCCCGGATTCTTGTTTCCCGTAACCGCCACCGCGGGGAATTTACCGGCAACCAAACCGCCCACCAAGCTGTTGCATCTGTTCGACGCCGCCGGTCCGGCTCCTGCGCTGCAGTGTGAATGCGCGCGGCAGGCAAGCGTACCCCTCACCTCAAAACCCCGCCTTTATCCAAGGGAACCAGCAATATGCATCGATCCGCATTGGGGCTGTTCACAAGCCTGATGCTTGCGGCACCGGCTTTGGCGCAGGAAGAGATTCCGCCGCCGGTGATCAGCGAGTTCACCCTCGACAATGGCCTGCAGCTGGTGGTGATGCCTGACACAAGGGCGCCGATCGTGACCCATACCGTCTGGTACCGCGTGGGCGCTGCTGATGAGCCTCCTGGACAATCGGGCGTAGCGCATTTTCTCGAGCACCTGATGTTTCGCGGCACCGAGACCTATCCCGCCGGTGCGCTCGACCGCCTGGTGAGTGAGCTGGGCGGCAACATGAACGCCTTCACCAGTTGGGACGTAACCGCCTATTTCGAGACCATTCCCCCCGATGCATTGGGAGAAATCATGGCGATCGAAGCGGACCGCATGCGCAATGTGGCGCTGCCGGCCGAAATTATCGATGCGGAGCGATCGGTTGTGATGGAGGAGCGCCGGCAGGTCATCGAGTCCAACCCCGATGGGATCCTCGCGGAAGAACTGGCTGCAACCCAGTTCCAGAACCACCCTTACGGCTCGCCGGTGATCGGCTGGGCCCATGAGATCGAAGAGCTCAGCCGCGACGACGCGCTCAGCTTCTACAACCAGTACTATGCGCCCAACAACGCGCTGGTGGTGGTGGCAGGGGATGTTGAACCGGAAGCCGTGCGCGCCCTCGCCGAGCAGACCTATGGCGCAGTTCCACGCGGCCCCGATCTGCCTGAGCGCGTCCGCCCCCAGGAGCCGCCGCAGGACACTAGCCGCACCGTCACCCTGACCGACCCGCGGGTGGCGCTGCCCAGTTTCACGCGCGGCTGGGTCGTGCCCAGCTATCGTACCGGAGCGGCGGGCGAAGCCGAGGCCCTTGATGTTCTAGCTGGGCTGTTGAGCGACGGCACGAGGAGCATCCTTTACCAAAAGCTTGTGGTGGAGCTGGGCATCGCTGCCCAGGCCAATGCCAGCTATGATGGCGCCGCCTTTGACATGGGCACTTTCACGCTTTCGGGCGCGCCACGGCCAGACGCAACACTTGAAGAATTGATCGCGGCGATCTCCGCCGAAATCGAGGACATTATCACCAATGGCGTCAGTCAGGAGGACGTGGACCGCGTGGCTGACCGTTTTGCGCGCGATACCGTATTCCAGCGCGACGACCCCACACATTTGGCGATGAGCTACGGGCTGTGGCTCGCCAATGGCGGCACGATCGAGGGCCTCAACACCTGGCCAGATCGGATCCGCGCCGTGACCCCGCAAGCCGTGCAGGACGTCGCTGCTCGCTATCTCGGCTCCGACAATGCCGTCACCGGCTATCTGCTGCCCCCTGCCGAGGAACCCGCACCATGATCGTTTCACCTCGACCTCAGCGCCGCGCCTTGACCCTCCTGCTGGCGCCGTTGGCGCTGCTTGCCTGGATC
Source organism: Devosia sp. Z6_126 (assembly GCF_058133495.1). Classification (NCBI taxonomy): domain Bacteria; kingdom Pseudomonadati; phylum Pseudomonadota; class Alphaproteobacteria; order Hyphomicrobiales; family Devosiaceae; genus Devosia; species Devosia sp. Z6_126. Next base: position 984,756 of record NZ_JBYUNO010000002.1, read on the forward strand.
CTGCCAGCCAATGCACAGACCGAGTTCGTGCCCATCACCTCGCCGGGTGGCATCTCCGCCTGGATGGTGGAAGACCACACCATTCCGATCATCACCCTTGGCTTTGCCTTCAAAGGTGCCGGTGCCACGCAGGATCCGAACGACCAGCTCGGCCGGGCCAATTTGATGTCGACCCTGCTCGACGAAGGCGCGGGCGATCTCGACAGCGAGGCCTTCCAGACGCAGTTGGACGAGGTGGGCCTCGAAATCCAGTTCTCGGCCGACCAGGATAACTTCTCGGGTGCCGCGCGAATGCTGTCAGAAGCGCGAGAAGACGGAACCGAACTTCTTGCGCTGGCCGTCAACGAGCCTCGCTTCGACCAACCTGCCGTGGACCGCATGCGTGCCCAGATCATGGCCGGGCTCGTCGCCCAGTCGCAGGACCCTGGCTATGCCGCCAGGCTGATGTGGAATGAAGCCTTGTTTGGCGATCATCCCTATAGCCGCCCGGTGGAGGGGACGGTTGAAACCCTTCCTGTGATCACGACCGAAAACCTGCGAGCCTTCCACAATGCCGTTTTTGCGCGCGAGAACCTCAAGATCGGGATTGTAGGGGCCATCACTCCCCAAGAAGCTGGCGAGATGATCGACGTGGTGTTCGGTGGCTTGCCTCAGGCACCCGAGCTCATACCGATCCCCGACGCGCAACTCAGTTTTGGGCAGGAGTTGGCGGTCAGCTATCCCCTGCCACAAACCACGATCAACATGGCCTTTCCCGGCATTGCCCAGGAGGATCCCGAGTTCTTCCCCGCCTATGTGATGACCGAACTGCTCGCCGGAGGGAACCTGCTGTCGCTCCTAAATGTGGAAGTGCGCGAGAAACGCGGGCTCAGCTATGGCGTTTCGGGGAACATGGTCGATCTTGCCCATGCCCACGCGATTACCATCGGAACCTCGACCAGCTCCGATCAGGCGAATGAAACCATCGAGGTGATCAAGACGACCTTGGCGGCTTTGGCGGAAAATGGCCCGGACCCCGTCGAACTCGAACGTATCCAACGCTATTTGATCGGCGCCTACCCCATCAACCAACTCCGCTCGTCGGTATCTATTGCCCGGGCCATGGTGGGTCAGCAGTTGCGCGACCTGCCGGTCGACTACATCACGGAGCGCGCCGGGCTGATCGAAGCGGTTACAGCGGCGGATGTGCAGGCCATGGCCCAGCAGATCTTTGCCACTGAACCCAGCCTCATGCTGCTGGGTCCAGAAGCTGACGTGGACGACCTTGCCGCGACGACCCCCGAACCCGCCAGCCCCTGAGCCGACCAGCCAAGCGGCGAAGGGTTTGCCGAAGTGGGAACTTGTGCGAGATAGCCGTCATCTAGGGCCACGGGCGATGATGAAGACCGCCCTGGCCGATGACTTTTCCTGCTGACTTTCCCCGGCGTGATCATGGATCTTTGGACCCTTCTCACCTTTACCCTCGCCTATGGCATCGCGGTGCTGGTGCCTGGACCTGGTGTTGCCGCAGTCGTGGCCCGGGCACTGGGTGGGGGCTTTAGCGGAGCTTTCCCGATGGTGCTGGGAATTCTCGCCGGCGACATGGTGTATTTTATTTTTGCGGTGTTCGGCCTTGCCGCTATCGCCACCTATCTCGGGCCAGTTTTCACCTTGGTGCGCTGGGCCGGCGCGGCTTATCTGCTTTACATCGCTTTCAAATTTTGGACGGCCGCACCGGGCGCCGAACAAATGAAGCCGCGCAGCGAAACTTCATTTAAGACCTTTCTCGCCGGCTTCTCGCTAACCATGGGCAACCCCAAGACCATTGTGTTCTATCTGGCAATCCTGCCCACCGTTATCCCGCTGGATCAGATGAACCCGCTGGCTTTCGCCGAGTTGACGGCCATCGTTGTCGTGGTGCTGATGATCGTGGGCTGCGGCTATGCGCTGCTGGCCTCGGCGGCGCGCGACCTTTTCAAGAGTGAGCCGGCGCTGCGCCGGCTCAACAAGACTGCCGGGTTGATGATGGCCTCCGCCGCCGGCCTCGTCCTCTGGCAGCACTGAGCGCGTTGCCGAGCCGCCTTGCGTCAGGCGCCCGGGCGCGTCCAACTCCGTTGCTGGTTGTTGTGACTCAGACGACGCCGAGGGCACGCATGGCTTCGGCAACCCGCACAAAGCCCGCGATATTGGCGCCGAGCACATAATCGCCCGGAGCGCCAAATTCGTCGGCAGTGCTGGCGCAATTATCGTGGATCGTACGCATGATCTCGGCGAGGCGCGCTTCTGTCTGCTCGAAGCTCCAGCTGTCGCGCGAAGCGTTCTGCTGCATTTCGAGCGCGGAGGTGGCCACACCGCCGGCATTGGCTGCCTTGCCGGGCGCAAACATCACATTGGCTTGCCGGAACACGCCGATGGCTTCGGGCGTCGTGGGCATATTGGCCCCCTCGCCCACGGCGATCACCCCATTGGCGACAAGCGCGCGGGCATCCTTGCCGGTCAATTCGTTCTGGGTGGCTGATGGCATAGCGACATCACATGGAATATCCCAGATGGAGCCTTGGGCTGCCTCGACGAAATAAGCGCCGCCCCCTCCACCCTTGAGCTGGAGATAGTCGGAGATGCGGCCACGGCGCACTTCCTTGACCTGCTTGAGCAGCTGGAGCTCGATCCCCTGCTCGTCAACGACATAGCCGGAACTGTCCGACACCGCGACGACCTTGCCGCCAAAGGACTGCACCTTTTCGACGCTATAGATGGCGACATTGCCGGAGCCGGAAATCACCACCCGCTTGCCGTCAAAGCTCTGCCCCTTGGTGGCGAGCATGGACTGGATGAAATAGGTGTTGCCGTAGCCGGTCGCTTCCGTGCGGGCGCGCGAGCCGCCGTAGAACAGCGCCTTGCCAGTCAGCACGCCTGCCTCATAGCGATTGGTCAGCCGCTTGTATTGCCCGAACATATAGCCGATCTCGCGGCCGCCAACGCCGATATCGCCGGCCGGCACGTCGGTATATTCGCCCAGATGCCGATAAAGCTCGGTCATGAAGGACTGGCAGAAGCGCATGATCTCGCCATCCGAGCGCCCGCGCGGGTTGAAATCGGAGCCGCCCTTGCCGCCACCGATCGGCATGCCGGTCAGCGCGTTCTTGAAGGTCTGCTCGAAGCCGAGGAACTTGATGATCCCGACATTGACCGAGGGATGAAAGCGCAGCCCGCCCTTATAGGGCCCGAGCGCCGAGTTGAACTGCACCCGGAAGCCGCGGTTGATCTGCACCTGCCCCTTGTCGTCCACCCACGGCACGCGGAAGATGATCTGCCGCTCGGGCTCGCAGATGCGCTCGATGAGGGCGTGCTCGAGATAATCGGGATGCTTGGCAATGACGGGCCCGAGGCTTTCCAGCACTTCGCGAACAGCTTGGTGGAACTCGGGCTCCCCTGCATTGCGCAGCAGCACTTGATCAAGCACAGGTTGCAGCTTCTCGACGATCATTGGAGTCCCCTCACAGTCAAAACAAAGCTGGGCAATGCTCTAGCCCAGCCCGGCATGCTGTTGAACACAAAACAAGCAGCCTGCCTGTTATTTTTGCGCAGGCTTTAACTCAAATGCAGGTGGAGGCGAAAGTGACGGGCAGGAACACCAATATTGCCGCCCCGAGCGCGGCCCTGTTGGCCCAAAGGGCGGCCGTGGCTAGGCTAGACGCTTCAGGCCCGGTGCGAAGGGGGCGCCAAGCCAGCCAGGCCAGCGGCACCAGCACGGCAACAAAGGCTGATATCAGCCACAAGCGGTGCTGGCTCCACCCATAGGCGCAGCCCAGCGCCTGAAGTCCATAGAGCAGCACAAAGCCAAGCGACCAGACGACAAAGCCGGCAACGAGATGGAGCAAGGCGAGGCGGTTGGAAGCGCTCATGCGGCACCTGCAAGCAGGAGGGCAAGCCCGATCCCCGGCACCGCGGCAAGGCCGGCATAAAGGTTCCACAGCAGCGCCAGGTTGGGATCGGTCTGGCGCCGCGCGGAGACAAAGCCTTGCACATGGCGCCAGATCGCGTGTCCGGCAATGAGCGCGGCGATGCCACAATGGAGTGCGCAATAGCCCAGCGTGGCAAATACCACGGCCGAACGGGCATGAAGGGTTGCGTCCCCCACCCCCGCCATGATGGCAAGGAGGGCCGCCGCGGCCAGAAGTTGCAGCGCAACGGCGCCGCCCTGCAGTGGGACCGGACTGCGGCCCGCCTGGTTACGGCGTTGCGCGGCAAAGGCCAGTCCTGCCGCCAAAAGGGCGCTCGCACCCGCCAGCCCAAGCAGCAAGGGCGATAGCGCGAGTGGTGGAACCGCCTCCCAATTCTGCGCCACCACCAGAAGAAACAGGCCGCCAAACAGCAAGGAGGCAAACAGGGTCCCATTGGTCACAAGGCCGGTGGCATTGGCGAGCACGGTGACATTGGCTGCCACTTCGCTGTCGAACGGCGCGGCCTCGTTCATGCCGATCTCGACCGGGCCGTGATCGCGCTTCTTCCCCAGGCTCTTCGGCCAGACAAGGAACAGCCCGACCACCAGCAGCGCGCTGATCGGCGCCAGCCAATATTGCCCGAACAGAAGCGCGAGGAAAAAGCTACCGGTCGCCAGCGCCGTCCAGAGCGGCAGGAAGGATCGGTGCGGCAGCACCATCACATGCTCGGCCGCGCCAGTGACGATATCGACGCCCAGCGTCTCCATATGGTCATTGCGCACGAAACCGAGATAGCCATGGCCACCGGCCAGCTTTGGCCCGATCACTGCCGGCTCGAGCAGGTCCGCGCGCTGGTCGATCTGCGGGAGCGAGGCGAAGTTATAGCTTGGCGGTGGCGTCGGCGTCGCCCATTCCAGTGTTTGTGCCGACCACGGGTCACGCCGGCACCGCTTGCCGAAGCGGAATTGCAGCACGAGGTCGGCCAGCACCAGCATAAAGCCACTGGTGAGGATAAAGCCCCCGATCGAGGACAGCAGGTTCAGCCAATCCCAGCCCCAGTGGGAGGGATAGGTCGAGATGCGCCGCGGCATGCCCATCAGCCCCGTCAGGTGCATCAGGAAAAAGGTGAGGTTGAAGCCGATCAGGATCAGCCAGAACGCGGGCACCGAAAGCCCATAGAGGCTCTTTCGCCCGGTCAAATGCGGCAGCCAGTGGTAGAGCGCGGCCAACATGGGGAACACAAAGCCCCCCACCAGCACATAGTGCAGATGCGCCACCACAAAATAGCTGTCATGGGCCTGGGTGTTGAACGGCACCATGGCCAGCATGACCCCCGTCAGCCCGCCGATCACGAAGACGAAGAAGAACCCGCCCACATAAAGCATGGGCACGTCCCAGCGCGGTTTGCCCGAGGCCAGCGTGCCGATCCAGGCAAAGATCTGGATCGCCGTCGGCACCGCGACCAGCGCGCTTGCGGCCGAAAAGAAGGCTAGCGCCAGATGGGGGATGCCCACCGTATACATGTGATGCACCCAAAGCCCGAAGCTCAGGAACGCCATGGCCACAATGCCGGCGATGATGGCGCGATAGCCCAGGATCGGGCGCTGCGCAAACACGGGAATGATGGTTGACAGCGCCCCGGCAGCGGGCAGGAAGATGATGTAGACTTCGGGATGGCCGAAGAGCCAGAACAGGTGCTGCCAGAGCAGCGGATCGCCCCCGCGGGTGGGATCAAAGAACGGCAGGTCGAAGGCGCGTTCGAGTTCGAGCAGGATCGAGCCCAGGATCAGCGGGGGAAAGCCGATGATCATCATCCCCGACGTCACCAGCATATACCAGCCAAAGAGCGGCATCCGCGCCAGCGACATGCCGGGCGCGCGCATCTTGAGGATGGAAACGAACATCTCGATGGCGGCTGTGACCGCCGAGATTTCGACAAAGGTGATGCCCAGCAGCCAGACATCGGCATTGATGCCGGGCGTGTAGGGGCGCGACGATAGGGGCGTATACATGAACCAGCCGCTATCGGGCGCCACACCCAGTAACATGGCGATGATCAGGATCGAGCCGCCAAAGAGGTAGCACCAGAAGCCATAGGCGGTAAGGCGCGGAAACGCCATGTCCCGCGCCCCCAGCATCTTGGGCAGCATGTAAAGCGCAAAGCCCTCGAACATGGGAATGGCGAACAGGAACATCATCACCGTGCCATGCATGGTGAAAATCTGATTGTAGATTTCCGGGCCCACAAAGGCGCTGTTGGGCGTCGCCAACTGAGCGCGGATCAGCATGGACAAGAGGCCGCCAATGGCGAAGAAGGTCAGCGCCACGACCATGAACCGCTTGCCCAGCACAGTGTGGTTGACGCTGGACAGGCGCCCCCAACCGGGTGGCGTGCCCCAGATGCGCTCCAGGGCCTTATGGAGGGCGATGGGCGAGAGCTGATGCCGATGGTTCTGCTGCTGATGATGGTTCATGGCGCGCGCCCTTCCAGCAGGGCGGCAAATGCCTCTGGCTTATGCGCTTCCACCCGGAAGCGCATGCCGTCATGGCCCTCGCCACAATATTCGGCGCATTGTCCCCAATAAACACCGGGCTCATCGGCCTGGAGGCGGATGATATTGACCTTGCCGGGAATGGCGTCGATTTTGCCCCCAAGCCGCGGCACCCAGAGCGAATGGATGACATCCAGGGAGGTCACGGCGATGTCGACCGGCTCTCCAGCGGGGATATGCAGGATCTGGCTGGGCGCAAGGGCGCTCTCGGGATGGGTGAAGTGCCAGTTCCATTGCTGCGCCCGTCCTTCGACGCGTACCGGGGCCTCGCCCTTGGGCAGCAATTGCTCGCCCAACACCAGAGCCGTGCCGGTCAGCACGATCAGAATGGGGATGGGCAGCACGAGCCCCCCACCCACGATCCATTGCGCCGGCGTCACCCGCGTGATCCAGGCGGGGCGTCGATAAGCCAGTGCGAACAGGGCCATGACGAGCCCGAACAGCACCGCCGCGCCGATCAGCATCACCCACCACAGGGTGGCAAGATTGGCCGCGCGCGGTCCGGCGGGATCGAGCGCCGACAAATCGCCGCTGCAACCCCCCAGCAATGCTGGCGTTGCCCCCAGTAACAGCCTCTTGAACAAGGGAAGTCTGCGGTGAGCCAAGCGAGCGAAGAAGAGCAGGAAGCCCAGCGGGAAGAAACGCCGCCCGAAGCCCGCTCTGATCACCCCAATCCCTATATTCGCTCCATTGCCGACAAGGATATCGGCTCGGCCATTGCCGTCGCCGGCCATCCCATCCACGCCATGATGGTGCACTTTCCCATCGCGTTCATTATCGCAACCTTGGGCATCGACATCTTTTACTGGTGGGGCGCCGACCCGTTCTGGGTGCAGGTCGGCACCTGGTCGGCTTCCGCGGCCTTTGTCTTCGGGGTCCTGGCAGCGCTCGCCGGCACGGCCGAACTGCTGGCCGTACCCGGCATCCGGGTGCGCGTTGCCAGCTGGAACCATGCGGTTGCCGCCATGGTGCTGGTCGCCATAGCCGGCGCTAATGCTGGCCTGCGCATTTTCTACCCCGAACAGATCCTGCCTAACGGCCTGATGCTTTCGGTGCTCGCGAGCATGGCCACCGCTTTTGCAAGCTGGCATGGCGGCAAGCTGGTGTTCGATCATGGGGTTGGCCTCATCATATCCACCCGGCAATGAAGGGGCCGACCATTTCGGACAGGGCGCCGGGGGCGAAAAACGCCTGCAGGCCTTGCGGCCATTGCAGGCGTGGCTTGCCCAGCACGAGCGCCAGAATTGCGCAGACGACGGTGAGGGTCAGGGGCACGACCACCATGAAGCGGGCCGTGGGATAGTGGCCGTTGCGCTCAAAAATGCGCAGGATCACCAAACCCGAAAAGATATGGATGCCTGTCAGCACTGCGACCCCGACCAGTTTGGCCGAGAACCAGTTTTGGTAGGTGCCCTGCATCAGGATCAGCGCAGTTCCCGAAGCAATGGCTACGAAAGCTCCGGGCGACACCAGCTTGACGTACAAAAAGCGCGTAAAGGCGTGCAGCCGATGGAGCGCATCGTCTTCCAGCCCCCGCCGCTGCCGGTAAAGGAAAGGCAGTGCCAGGAGCCCCGCCGACCAGAGCGCGATCCCCCCGACATGGATGAATTTGAGCCAGGCGACGAGAAAACCCCAGGTCATTGCACCGCCGGGCGGCGTTCCGGCCGCAGCGCATCAACCAGCCGCCAGATCACAACGCCCAGCAGCGGCAGATTGGCAGGCACCCACATGATGAGCCCACCCAATTGCTGGTCCTCGATCGGCGAAAAGCCAAAGGCGAGGGTCGTGGCCAGATGCGGCAGGTAGAGCGGGCCGGAGGCAAACACCAGCAGCGCACCTAGAAAGCCCATCTGGATGGCGCCGGACAGCGCCGTCAGCCCGGCGGCCATGGCATTGTCGGCCCGCAGCATGCCCAGCCACAGCCAGGTGAAAGCCAACAGCAAACTCACCTGCATGGCCCAATAAATCGCAGGATGGGTGAACGCCGCAGCATAGAAATCGGGCGCATGCCAGAGCCAGAGCGCCACGGTCGAGACCAGCAGCGCAGGGAAGAGTTTTGCCCGCCGCCCCCACTCAGGCGGCAGCGCCAGCGCCAGGAGCGGCGCCACGACCATGGTGAGGAGGATGTGGTGACCCACCCGGGCGGAGAACAGCGCCACGGTCAACGCACATAAAGGGGACCCGAAAAGCGTCGCCGCTAGTGCCCAGCTCGCCCCTCCTGCCAGTTGGCGCTGCCGGGACGCCGTCCGCAAGCTGATGGCGGCAAGAGCGGCAACCAACGCCAGCGCGATCAACACGAAGGGATCAAGGTTCCAGCGCCCCCACAGGGATGCCAGCGTGGGTGGCGGCCCGCAAAAGCTCATATCGAAGGAAAAGGACGACGCTGGAATCATTGATGTCCTTGGTTGAAAGGCGGTTCAAGGCTGGCTGGATCGACGGAACACCTCCCAGGACGCTCCTGCCGGGAGCACCGGTCTTTATGGGACTTCAGCGGAGCGTCCCACATCGCTGCCGGTGGCGACGGTCGCGCTGCCATTAGTTCCCCTCTAGTTTACCCATGCTAATGGCCAACGCCTCGATCTCGCCACGGTTCCGCAATGGGACAATGCGCCCTATGCAGCAGTTTTCAGTCGCCCTCGGCCATCTGCTCGCATCCATTCTCCACATCCCGGCTTCGGCGCGGCGATAAGGGTCGCCATGCCATTGTCCCGGGAGGATAGGACGGGCTAGACTAGCGGCAATCACCAAGTGCGAAGAAAAGCTGGTATGAGCGACAAGATCAAGGATGTACCCAATGGTGAGCTGGTGCCCGAGCAAAGCGAACTCCAGCTGGCAGATATAAGGATCGCTGACCTGGAGCGGCAGCTTGAAGCTGCCCAGCAGGAGATCGAACGGCTCAAACAGGAAGTTGCTTCCTTGAGCTTGTCAGCAGGTCCTCGGTGACAGTCCCAACAGCAATGGTCAATACGAAGGGAGCCGCCGATATGCGTCTGAGTGCTGGGTTTGAGTAAGAAATATCGCGTCGTAGATTGCGCCCCGACAGAAGGCGCACCGGAAGAGTTTATCCAGGTCGCCGCGACGCCCGAGGAAGCAGCGCGGCTGGCGCTGGGACTGGTGCTGCAACGCGGCGGGCAATTGCGGGACCTGCGGGCCAAGGTTTACCTTGAAGCCGCCGGAACGTTGTCGATGTACCGGCTCTACACCAAGAGCCTGCACCGGCAGGCGGTGGACTGACCTATGCCGGACCGAGTTGGACGCGCTGCCGCAGCAGCGTTTCCCCGCTTGCGGTAAACAGGCCCGATGCCGTGAGCTCTGGTATCACCAGATCCACAAAGCTCTGCAGATCGGCCGGCATCAACGGTGCCATCACGTTGAAGCCGTCCGCGGCCCCTTGGTCGAACCAGTCTTGCATGGTCGCCGCGATCTCGGCGCCCGTTCCGACCGCCAGCAGGTGCCCTCGACCGCTGGCAAGGCGCATCAGCAACTGCCGCAGGGTGAGCCCCTCTCGTTTGGCGATGCCCACCAAAACAGCCACGCGGCTTTGGCTCGACTGGCTGGGAGCCCCTGCCCCGACAAAAGGAGGCAGGGGGTCATCCAGCTGTGCCGCAGACAAGTCGGTGCCCAGGAACTCGGAGAGCTTGGCCAGCGCGTGCTCAGGCACCATGAACCCATTCAACTGCACCAAGCGCTCTTCCGCCTGCGCCCGCGTCCGGGCAGCAATAGGCACGATGCCAGGGTAAATCAGCAGGCTTTCCGGTGGCCGGCCGTGGCGGGAAGCCCTTGCCTTCATGTCGCGATAAAACAGTTGCGCCTCGGCAAGATCGGCCTGAACCGTGAACACCAGATCGGCATAGCGCGCCGCGAAATCACGCCCGGCCTCAGAGGCGCCGGCCTGCGCCAGCAAAGGGCGGCCCTGCGGCGAGCGCGGCACGTTCAGCGGCCCGCGGGTTCGCACGAACTGACCGTGATGATCTACTGTCCGAACCTTTGCGAGATCAAGATAGCGGCCCGCCTGCTTGTCCGCGATCCGGGCATCGGCCTGCCAGGAACTCCAAAGTGCCAGCACAGCCGCGGTGACATCTGCGGCCCGCGCATAGCGCTCGCCATGGTCAGGCATGGCGTCGAGCCCAAAATTGTGGGCCTCAAGCGCATTGGAGGAGGTGACGATATTCCAGCCCGCCCGGCCACCGCTGAGGTGATCGAGGGAAGCAAAGCGGCGGGCGAGATGAAAGGGATGATCAAAGCTGGTCGAAGCCGTGCCGATTAGCCCGATCCGCTCGGTCACTGCGGCCAGCGCCGAAAGGATGATGAAGGGGTCCATCGCGTCCGAGAGGTGCCGGTCGGCGCTTTGCTGCAGCGCCAGCACATCGCCCAGAAACAAAGCATCGAACCCACCCGCTTCAGCCCGACAAGCGATGTCGGTCCAATAGCCCAGATCGGTCGAGGCCAACGCATTGCTTTCAGGCATGCGCCAGCCTGCTTCGTGACTCCCCAGCCCAAAGATCACCGCGTTGAGCCCCATGCGCCGCCTTGCCGTCACGGCGCAGCTTCCACATAGGCGCTGGTATAGTAGCCGGAGAAGTCGGGCTTGGCGGCTAGAGGATTGCCGTCGCCATCCTTGAGGATGCCGGCTTCAAACAGGAACGTGCCCATCGCCTCCATCTTGGCGGGGTTGATGACGCCCACGGCCCCATTCTCGGCCTGCAGGTAGTGCCCATCGATCAGCGCCTGCAGGGACGCGCGCACAAAGTCCCGGTCCAGCAGCGCGTCGCTATTGGCTGCGACCAGAATATCGGTCGCCTCGTCGGGATGGGCGACGGCATAGGCGTAACCGCGCTGGCTCGCGCCAAGGAACGCCTGGGCCGTGTCCGGGTGCTCAGCCAAAAAGGCGCCAGTGGTGCCGATGAAGTTGGTGTGCTGGTCGGGCACGCCCCAATCGGCATAGCGAAAGGCACGTTGTGGGCGACCGTCTCGCTCCGCCTTGACGCCTTCCCAGGTATAAACTTCGAGGGTGAAATCCACCGCGCCGTTGGCCAGCGCTTCATAGGCCGAAGTGCCCAGGGTGACCGTCTGGAATTCCCCCCGGCCGCCATCGGCGCGGATGATCGTGCTAATCAGGGCATTCTCCCAGTCGCTGCCAAAGCCGGCATAAGTCTTGCCGTCGAGGTCCTTGGGGCTTTGGATATCCTGCCGGTCGCCGTTGAACACCAGGCGCCCCGTTTCGGTCTGCACCAGTGCATAAGTCGCGACCAGATCGACCCCGGCCGTGTGCTGGGTGAACAGCCCGATGGAGCCAAGAATACCGAAATCTGCCACCCCATTGGCCACGAGCGTGCCAGCGGAAGTGTCGGAATAAGGCAGGATCTCAACTGCGACCCCCGCCTCCTCATAAAAGCCCTTGGCTTGGGCAACAAACAGGCCGACATGGTTGGTGTTGGGCGTCCAGTCCAGCGCCATGGTCACCGGCACCGCCTGGGCCAGTGCGGGTGGACTGGCGAGGGCGGCGGCAAGGCCAAGGATCAGCAGCAGGCGCGAAAGCGGCATGATTATTCCTCCGGTTCAAACAAAGTCTGCAGGATATCGGCTTCGATTTGAGCGATGACGGGCGACCCTGCTGGGGGTCGCGGATGCTCGAGCGGCACGTCGATACGGCGCACGATCTGCGCCGGGCGCGGCGACAACAGGTAGATCCGGTCGGACAACAGCACTGCTTCGCGGACATCGTGGGTGATCAGCAACACGGTCCAGCGATGGCGCGTCCACATCCCAGCCAGCCAGCGCTGCATTCGCGTGCGGGTCAGGGCATCCAGGGCCCCGAAAGGCTCGTCTAGCAGCAGCATGGATTTATGCTGCACCACTGTGCGCAGCAGCGCTGCACGCTGCCGCATGCCGCCGGAAAGCTGCGCGGGGTAATGGTTTTCAAATCCGGCCAAACCAAACTCAGCAAACAGCGGCTGGACTGCCGCCCGCGCCGCCTTGCGCGTCATGCCCGCCACCTCAAGGCCAAGCGTGGCATTGTCGATGATCCACCGCCACGGCATCAGCGCATCGCGTTGCGGCATGAAGGCAAAGGGGTGGCTCTTCGGGGCGAGTGGCGCGCCATCAAACAGCATTTCCCCACCATCAGTGGACACCGCTCCGGTCAGCAGCTGTAGGATGGTGGATTTACCAGCGCCGGAAGGGCCGAGGATCGAAACGAACTCTCCTGCTCCAACGCTCAAGTTGATGTCGGCCAGAACTTCGGAATCGCCAAAGCTCTTGCCCAAGTTGCGCAGTTCAAGCCTGGGCGTGGTCATGGGCGCCTCTGCGCCAAGCGGGTCCAGGGCATCGTCAGCCGCTGCACCAAGACGGTAGCGCCAAACAGGAGCAGGGTCAGCGTCGCGCTGACGAGGACGGCGGCCAGCACCAGGTCGGGGCGAAAATTGTTCTTGGCATTGAGAATATAGATGCCCAAGCCCCGGACCGCCCCGGCATATTCGGCAAAGATCGCCCCGACTACGGCATAGGTGATGGAAATGCGCAGCCCGGCAAAGAAATAAGGCAAGGCCGAAGGCAGCCGCGCCATCCTGAACCGGCGCCAGCGCGAGGCTCCCATGGACGCCAGCAGCGCCTCGATATCGCGGTCGGTGGAGTCATAGCCCTGCACCAGCGCCACCAGCATTGGGAAAAACGTGACCAGCGCGACCAGCACGATCTTGGGCGTCAGCCCGAAGCCGAACCAGAGCACGATCAGCGGCGCGATGGCGACCAGCGGCAGGGTCTGCGTGATGATGAACACCGGAAACAACGCCCGCCGTACCGGGCGAAAGAAGTCCACCACGACCGAAAACAGCAATGCGGCGCAGAGCGAGCAGCCGAAACCCAGAATGGTGGCCTGCAAGGTCGCTAATGTGTGCTCGGCCAGCGCGTCCCGGTTCTGGTAGCCCTGAACTACAATGCGGGATGGCGCCGGCAACGCCGTTGGCGAGATGCCGGAAAGCTGCACATAAGCTTCCCAGGCCAGGATCAGGGTCACCACCGAAAACACGGCGGGCCCTGCGTGACTGAGAAACCGGGCGACAAGGCGCCCGAAGGAGAACAACTGCGCCATGCCAGACCTTCCGCTCAGCGCGCGCTGGGGCTGTTGGCCGACACGGTCAGGTCGATGGTGACATGTCCCTCGGGCGGTCCAAACCGGCAAAAGGCCTGCTCGATCGTGGCGAACAGCGCACCGGTGTCGCCATTGAGCTTGGTGGCGAAATGCTTGGACTTTTCGAAGGTGCCCGACTGTTTGAGGAAGTCGACGCAGCCATAGATTTCGTCCATGTGATGGCCCTGTCCCATCACATAGAGAGACAATTGGGCCACCCCGAAGACGCCGATGTCGGGCGCATCCTGCACTGCCGTAAGCGCACTGGCGCGCCGCTCCTCAAGAGGCGCAGCCGGCCCCTCGAACAAGTTGGACTGACAGATGGCATCATCGGGCTCACCCGGGCAGCCGCGCGAGATTGTCGCCGAAAGCACGCAATGGGTGCCGGCACGCGCGGCGGCACTGAACAGATCGCGCATGGCCGGAAACAGCACTTCGGGCGGACCGACCAACAGGGTCGAGATGTCATCGGTCTCGATGCGCAAGCGTTCACGATAGGGATCGAGCGCACCCAGCGCGTTCATGATCACGCCGACAAAGTCGCCGGTCATTGGATAAAGGGAAATCTGTGCGCCTGAGAACATGGCCCGCCTCGCTCCGCTGGTATTACCCAGATCAGCTATAGGGTCCGAAGGCTTGCCGCCCTCATCTCAGCCCCGACCATACGGAGCACCCCTGTGGATAGGGCCAGCATAGGGCAGCATCGCCGGCAAATGCAAGCACATGTCTGTATTGGCGGAGTTGATCTTGGATCAGGCGCTTTGCGATGCTTGACGCAGTTCCTGGATTGCTTGTCCATCAGGCAAGCGCGCGCCACTTTGGAGCGTCTGCAGATAAGCCCGGGGGGCGAGGCCGTGATAGTCCTTGAACGCCCGCGTGAAAGCCGCCTCCGAGGCGTAGCCGGCTTCGCTCGCCAGTGACCCTACCGAAGTGGGGCCACTGGCGAGCTTTCTGGCGGCCAGAGTCAGCCTCCAGCCTTTGAGATAGGTCAATGGCGGCTCTCCCGCCCGGTCATGGAATCGTCTGGCAAAGGCAGCGCGCGACAGCCCCGCCACCTTCGCCATGCCCTCGACAGTCCATTTGGCGGCGGGATCGGCATGGATCGCCCGGAACACCTTGGCAAGGTTGGGATCCTTCATTGCCGGCAGCCATCCGGCGGAATGCCCGGCGCGCTCGGCTGCACGGCGCAGCACGTAAACCAGCAGACTGTCGGCAAGACTTTCCACCAGGCTTTCATTGCCCAAGCCCTGGTGCTCCAGTTCCTCGGCCAGCAGCAGTACGATCGGGAAAATGCCATGGTCCTTGCGGAGCTCCGCCGCGGGCAGGTGAATGCAGGGCGGTAGCGCCGATTGTCCCAGCCGCCGCGTGCCATCCACCTGGAAGCGCCCGCAAAAGATCACCGCGTCAGGAGACTGGCTGGTGACATCAAATCCTTGTTGCACGAACTGGCTGACGGGGGGCGCCTCGCCCTTGGGGCTGGCCACGAGATCGTGGGCCTTTCCATCACTCAGGACCACCAGATCACCCTCTTCCAGCCGGAGTGGCGCTTCGCCAGCCCGGCGAAGCCAAGCGGTCCCCTGCCAGACGAGGTGAAAGGCGATCATTGCCCCCGGATCGAGCCGGAAGCCCCAAGGCTCAACCATCCGGCTGCGGACGAGGGTCATCCGGCTGCGGGCGTACATGCGGATCCATTGATCAAGCACATTCATGCCGCTCTCCTGCACCTTTTCAAGACGATCTGCAAGAAAGGGGAGATCGGCTCACATGGCTTGTCCTCTCAGGGCGCGCCATCTTTCTCCTGGTTATAAAGGAGAACGCGATGTTCAAGACCATACTTGTTGCGGCCGGAACCGGCACAGTTGGGCAGCACCTGGCCAATCGGCTGCTGATCGCCGGGCACAGCGTCAAAATTGGCACAAGGCGAGGAGGTGACGCCAACACAGTGCTGCTGGACTATAGTCAGGCCCGGACTTTTGAAGCGGCGCTTGCCGGAACCGATGCGGCTTACCTCGTCGTTCCGACCTCGGCCGAACCACATTTACTGCTTGGCCCCTTCGTCGAGGCCGCAGCGCGGCGCGGCATTAAGTTGGTGTTGCAATCAGCTCTGGGGGTGGATGCCAATGACGCCATTCCGCTGCGGCAACTGGAGCGGCAGATCGAAAGCTCAGGCGCGCCCTACGCGATCCTGCGCCCAAACTGGTTCCTCGACAATTTCCACGGGCGCTGGCACGCCGGCATCATGGAGCTTGGCCGGCTTGCGCTTCCCGCGGGCGATGCCACGACCAGCTTGATTGATGCGCGCGACATCGCCGAAGCTGCCGCTGTCGCTTTGACCCAGGCAGTTGCGGATGGGCGGGCTTTCAACCTGACTGGCCCCGACAGCCTGGGCTATGCCGAAGCCGCAGCGGCGCTTTCCGCGATCAGCGGCCGCACCGTCACCTACGAGGGTGTCGACAAGGCGCAGTTCAAGCGCGAGTCGGGGCGCATGAAACTGGCGCCAGCTCTGGTCGAACAGATGCTGCCGATCTTTACTGCCACTCTCGCGGGTCATTTCAGCCAGGTTACTGACGATTTCAGCCAACTCACCGGGCGACCGGGCCGGCGGCTCGTCGATTATCTGGCTGACAATGCCTGGCGCTTCGCCGTCCCAGTTGCGCAGAACGAAGTCCAGAGAGCAGCGATCAGTCGGTGATTTGCCGCCTCACGGCGCCACGCCCGGGGAATGCAGCTATTATCCCGGGCGTTGATTCTGTTTGCAGGCTGGTAATGGACCCGTTGAATGTCGCCATGCTCTTGGTCCTTGCCGGCGCTGCCGCTTATGTGCAGACGCTGACGGGCTTTGCCTTTGGCCTGTTGATGATGGGCGGTATCGGCATTCTCGGGCTGCTGCCCCTGCCCGAAGCCGCGGTGATCGTGAGCATCCTCACGGTGGTCAATGCAACTCAGGTGTTGGCCCGAGGCTGGCGTAACGTGGCCTGGAGCGAGTTTCGCCTCGCCATTGGCGCCAGCCTCCTTTTGGTGGTGCTGGGTTATTTCATGCTCGAATGGCTGGCGGACGCCAATCTGGACGGACTACGCCTGCTGCTGGGCGCCGTCATTGTTGGTGCCAGCATCCAGTTGATCCTGCAGCCTCATCCGCTGCCCAACCGGTCTTCTTCGGGTTCGTTCGTCCTGGTGGGTGCATTGGGCGGCTTTCTGGGCGGGATGTTCTCCACCGCCGGACCGCCCTTGATCTATCACTTCTATCGCCAACCCCTGCCAGCGGCCGCCATCAGGGACACCTTGGTGCTGATCTTTGGCGTCAACGCCTTGTTCCGGCTCTCCTTGGTCGGCTTGACCGGCAGCTTCCCCTATGAGGCAAGTTGGTGGGCGCTGTTGGCGGCGCCCGTGGTTACCGCCACCACCTATGCCGCAAAACGCTGGCCGCCGCCATTTGCGGTTCTCACGCTGCGCCGCGTGGCGTTCTCGCTGCTGCTGCTATCAGGTGTATCCCTGGCGGCGCCAGCCATTTGGCGACTGGGGTTTGCCGCGGCCGGCTGAACGTTGATCCTCGGCGTGCTAAGTTGGGCCTCGGTACACACATCGGCTTCAACCCCTCGCCCACTCCGATATGTAGATCACAAGCGGCTTGCTTCAAGCCTCGGGACCTGCCGTAAAACCCTTGCCGTATCCAAGCAAAGGGAGTGCATCGATGCGGGTACTTTTGTCGACCTATGGGTCGCGGGGTGACGTCGAACCTATTGTGGCGCTTGCAGTCGCGCTCGAGGCGGTCGGTGTGGAAGCGGTGCTGTCCGCTCCGGGCGACCAGGAGTTTGTGGAGCTTGCCGAACGTGCCGGCGTTGAGTTGGTCCCCGCCTTCATGCGCGTGCGAGAGTGGATTGCGCTCGCTCAACGATTTCCCAGCGATATCCCGGGTTACGGGATGAGGATGATCGCCGCCCAGTGCCGGACCATCGACGCGGCAGCCGCCGGCTGCGATGCAATCCTCGCGACCGGTCTTATGCCTTCGGTTGGCGCGGCTCAGTGCGTGGCCGAAAAGCGCGGCCTGCCCTTTATGCACGCATCGTTCTGCCCGATGTACCTGCCATCCGAGCACCACCCGCCACTTTCCTATCCCGGTCATTCCCGCCCAACGGGAGAGACCGACCACCGCGCACTGTGGAACCACAACCTCGAGGTGATGAACGCCCTTTTCGGCGGCACGATCAACCGACAACGGATCGCCATGGGCCTGCCGGCAGTGACCGATATTCGCCAGCATGTCTTTACGACGCGCCCGCTCCTGGCTTCGGAGGCGGCGCTCTGCCCCTGGGAGCCAACCGATCTTTGTGCACCGGAGCAGACCGGGGCCTGGATCCTGCCCGACACGCGCCCGCTGCCACCCGAACTGGAGGCCTTTTTGAACGCTGGCACTCCGCCCGTTTATTTTGGCTATGGCAGCATAGCGGCGCCCAATGCCGACCGCTTGGTCCAAACCGCGGTAACCGCTATCCGCGCCCATGGGCGCCGCGCAGTTCTGGCGCGGGGCTGGGCTGGGCTCACGCTGCCCGACCAACAAAGCGACTGTTTTCTCGTCGGTGAGGTCAACCAACAGGCACTTTTCAGACGGGTTGCCGTCGTGGTGCATCATGGCGGCGCCGGCACCACGACCACCGCTGCACGGGCGGGTGCCCCGCAGGTGATCGTGCCCCAAGGCGCTGACCAACCGTTTTGGGCACGACAGATCGAGCGGCTCGGGATTGGCGTAGCGCATCCTGGTGCCGCACCAACAATGGAGTCCCTTTGCGTCGCCCTCAACACAGGGCTCCAACCCGAAAACGCCACCCGGGCCCGGGCACTGGCCAGCACCATGGACAGCAATGGCGCTGCCCGAGCGGCAAGATTGTTGGAGGCAATCGTTGCGCAGCAAAGCTCAACCCTAGTACCGGCGCGGGTTCCATTGCTGACGGACTGGGCCGGCACTGACATTCATGCCTTGGCCCGGCGCGCCCAGGCGATGGTCGACCTTGAACTTGCCCGCATCTTGCCCGTGCGGCTGCAGGAGTTCCAGCAGCAATTCGATGAAGTCGGCGATCTTGCCTATGGCACGCTCAATGCCGAGCTGTTCCGTCCTGTGCACGCCGCCCTGCGCGAAGCTGGCCTCAAGGCAATACCCCGATTGCCGGGAAGCTTCCAGCGCAGCCGGGAATGGGGCAATGCGGACGAAACCCATCAGCAACGCTGGATGTGGTCGATCATCAGCGGTGCCGACGGCAAGCCAATCGGCTCCCTCGCCGTCGGCAGTCACCACGATCACTCCTGCTTCCGGCTGCCCCGCAGCCCCGAGATCATCGCGCTGCGCGCCACCGTCCCGAGCAGGATTGTCGCGGAGATCGCCCAGACCTACCCACAATACGCCGAGCAAGAGGATTTCAAGCACTGGTACGCCGCCTATCTTGGGCGGCAGTCGTCGACTTGACCTTTATGCCATTCAATTGGTCCGGCTCTGCTGGCCACGGAACAAGGCGCCATGCTCGCGCATCAGCGCCGCAATGCGCTCGCTGACGGTACGCACGGCAAAGCTGTGGCGCTCCTCGTGATGGGCCACGAGCCACTGTTCGGTTTCGAGTTCGGGGATAGCCTCCGCCAGGCGCGCAAGCCGCGGATCGCTGTCACCGACGAAGCAGGGGAACACGGAAATGCCGGCGCCTGCGGCCACGAGTTCGAGCACGCTCAAGGCATCATTGCCGCGCACGGCAATGCGGTCGCCGTGACGGGCATGCAGCCATCGGGCAGAATGGGTCTGGCTGGCTTCCCCGGCCACGCCGACAAAGTAACCGGCCGCAACCCCGCTGACGAGTTCTGGCCTGGCATAAAGCCCATATGCCACCTTGCCGATCAGTCGCCCCACCAACCATTGCTCGGCGGGGCGCTGGTTGCGGATGCCCAGATCGGCATGGCGCCGACCAATATCGACCTTCTGGTTGGCGGTCACCAGTTCAAGCCCGAAGCGATCCGTGGCTGTCCATACCCGGCCGATCTGCCGACCAAGAAAAGCGGAGGTCCATGGTCCCGCCGAAACCTGCACCACCCGTTCCCCGATGGCCCCATCCTTCCAGCGCTTGAGCGCGAGCATGGATGCTTCAACCTCTTCGGCCCGCACCAGCAGCTCTTCCCCAACTGGCGTCAGGCGATAGCCGGTCTGGGAGCGCACGAAAAGCCGCTCGCCGACCTGCCGCTCCAGCGCCGTGATCCGGCGTCCCAGGGTTGCCGCAGATACGCCAGTCTTGCTCGTGGCCGCCGTCAGCCCGCCCAAGCGGGCAACATCGAGGAACAGTCGTAATCCGTCCCAGGACAGGTCCATTTTTCAATCCTGCAAAGCCCTTTGCAGCGTCGATCGTAGCCGATCCCGGGGAAGACGCGCAATAAACACAGCCGTAGCCGGCGCTACAGAGCGCGTCAGGGCTGCGCATCACCGCAAAACTGCAACATCAACCGCTTCGCAACATGATCGGAGGCTTGGATGTTTTGACGACTTCTTTGCAAGATCAAAAACTGGAGAAAGCAACAGATTGCCCGGCGCAAGCTGGCGCTCCTTGACGATTGGCTGCTCGCCGATCTTGGTGCCGAGCGAGGGTCGCTCAACCAATTTGTTGCTCACCACACTCACTAGGGGGTCGGCATGACAACCACACGTATTTTTGGGCGCACGGGCTGGAAGGTCGGCGCGGTCGGCCTGGGCTGCTGGGCTATCGGGGGCGAGTTCACGCTTGATGGCCGTAGCGACGGCTGGGGCGCCGTTGACGACAGCCAGTCCGTTCGCGCTATCCACCTCGCACTCGAGCTTGGCGCCAATCTCTTTGACAGCGCCGATGCCTATGGCACCGGCCATAGCGAGGAAGTGCTGGGCGCCGCACTGCAAGGTCGCCGCGACCAAGCCGTGATCGCGACCAAGTTCGGCTTCACTTATGACGCCGAGCGCCGCGCTTTAGGCGCCGTAGATGTAAGTTCACGCTATATCCATTGGGCCGTGGCGCAATCGCTCAAGCGACTGAAGACCGATGTGATCGATTTTTACCAGATTCATCCCGGTACACTTGGCGATCAGGAGGCGGAGCAGGCCGGCGAGGCCTTGGAGCGCCTGGTTGAAAAAGGGCAGATCCGAGCCTGGGGCTGGAGCACGGATGATGCCGCGGCGGCCCGCCGCATGCTGAAGTTCCCCAACTTTGCCGGTGTGCAACAGGAACTCAACATCCTGCACGACGGGCCTGCCATGCTGTCGCTCTGCGCGGAAGCCGGACTGGCCAGCTTGAACAGGTCGCCCTTGGCCATGGGCCTGCTGTCGGGCAAGTTCATCTCTGCCAGCCGGATGGATGCTACCGATGTCCGCGGCGCCGGCCATCCTTGGGTGCGGCACTTCGAAAACGGCGCCCCAACCCCACAAGTGTTGAGCCGCATAGACGCGCTGCGGGACCTGCTCACCCAGGGCGGCCGGACCTTGGCCCAGGGCGCGTTGGGGTGGAACCTGGCCAGGTCAGCTAATACCTTCCCTATTCCCGGCTTCAAGACGGAAGAGCAGGTGCGCGACAATCTGGGGGCGCTTGAAAAAGGACCGCTGCCGGCAGCCACCATGGCGGAGATCCAGAAGCTGCTGCATGTGCAAACTGAAGGCGCCTGACGGCGCGCCGCCAGCAACTGTCGTCACCTAGGGCTCCAGAGTGGCCTCGCTCTCTGGCCATCCGGCAACACCCGACGGAGGTTATGCGTTTGCGCGTGCCAACCGCTGGATGCTCCTAGAAATCCCGCGGCGCTCGGCCTAAGGCTAGTGGCGGACTGCCCGGGGGAGGACGCGCTTCGTTGGGGGACAACAAGGTGTTGCCTCTCGCAAGCGCGTTGACGTGGCAGCGGGGTGGGCAGTTTCGGGCATGGCGTTCTACGCGTATTATTTTGCGCTTTACGCGCAGGTGGCGATCGGCATCACCTTCATGCCGCTTTGGCTGAAATCAGGCGGCCTTTCGGTACAAGAGATCGGGGTCTGCCTCGCGCTTGCCTCGGCGCTGGCGGTCGTGGTCAATCCCGTGGTTGGCGGTGTGGCCGATCGCACCCGGAGCAACAAGGCGATCCTGTTCGGCCTCGTCGTGCTCGCCACGCTTGCTTCCGCCGCTTTGCTGGCCGCCGATGGCCCTCTCATCGTGGCCGGCGTTTACCTCATCCTCCGGTTCGTCAGCGCGCCACTCATTCCCCTCAGCGAGTCGATCCTCATCGCCAACCTTGCCACATACCGGCTGGAATTTGGCCGGGTGCGAGCCTGGGGCTCGGCGTCGGTCGTGGTCACGACCCTGCTTTGCGGCTATCTGGTCGACTGGTCGGGCCCCACCGTCATTGTCCTCGTGCTCATCCTGGTTCTTGCACTGCAGGCCGGGCTTTCAAGCGCCCTCCCCGGCCGCGGGGATGGTGCAGCGATCGGACCGATCTCGACTGTGGCGATTGCCAAGGCCTTGCGCAACCGCAGCTTCCTGCTGCTTATCGGCAGTGCCGCCATTTCCCAGGCCTGCCACGGCCTGTTTTATGCTTACAGCACGTTTCGCTGGCTGGGCGCTGGGTATTCGACCTTC
Organism: Devosia sp. Z6_126; assembly: GCF_058133495.1. Lineage (NCBI taxonomy): Bacteria > Pseudomonadati > Pseudomonadota > Alphaproteobacteria > Hyphomicrobiales > Devosiaceae > Devosia > Devosia sp. Z6_126. The sequence goes on from NZ_JBYUNO010000002.1 coordinate 1,006,954, forward strand.
GAAATCGGCATGTTCTGGACCATCGGCGTCGCCGCCGAAATAATTGCCTTCGCGTTTGCCAGCCGCATCACGACGCGGCTGACGCCCGGCATGATCATCAGCATCGGGTGTCTTGCCGGCGTGTTGCGCTGGGGTACCTTCGGCTACTCGACCGGCATCTTGCCCACCCTGTTGATGCAGTTACTGCAAGGCGCGACCCTGGGGCTTACCCAAGTTGGCGTCGCCGCCTATATGCGCCGACATGTTGCCCCGCACTTTCTTGCCAGCGCTACCGGCTCCTATGCGGCAGCAGGGGGGCTCCTCGGCAGCGTCTTTATCCTTGTGGGCGGGCAGCTCTACGCCTCCGGCAGCGGCGGCGTTTTCCTGTTTGCCAGCGCTCTTTGCGCCTTCGGGCTGATGGCTGCCCTGTGCATGATCCGGCTGGAAAAACGAAATGCAGTCGTGCCGGCTTAGCGTAGCAAGGCTGGGGGATAAGCCTTGGGTACGCTTGCTTGCGTTCTACCCCAGCTGAACGGAAATTAAGAACAACAAGAGCAACTGATGGGCAGCATGAAGGTCGAGATCAGGCCTATCTCAATGAGTGATTTCGATGGCTTCTACGCTGCTCTTGACAGCGTGGCCCGGGAGCGTCGCTTTTTGTCCTCGCATCAGGCACCGCCGATCGAGAGCACAGCGAGCTTTGTTGCCGGCAACATCAAAAACGGCAATCCACAGTTCGTCGCCTTGGCGAGTTCTCAAATCATTGGCTGGTGTGACATTTGCCGGCAGAGCAAACCCGTATTTGAGCATTCCGGCGTGCTGGGGATGGGCCTCGTAACGCAGTTCCGCGGCCAGGGCATTGGGTCCCGGCTGCTCGCTGCCACGCTCGAAACCGCGCGATCAAGGCGCTTTCGCCGGGTGGAACTCGAGGTGTTCGCCAACAACAGCGGGGCCATCGCCCTTTATCGAAAGCACGGCTTTGCCCTGGAGGGCACGCGGCGGTTGGGGGCCATGATCGACAACCAGGAGATCGACATCCACATCATGGCCGTGATCCACCCCGCTGCAGCGTCGTGAATCGTAGGACTAGGGCGCTAAGTCTTCGAAGAGACGCGAAATGGTGCTCCGCCCGAGAGCGCTCATCGTGGGATTGGACTGCCGATAATACCATACGAGGCCCATGGCCTGCTGGAACGCCCAAGCGGCGCCACGCTGCCACTCCAGCTCGCTGGCCTCGATGGCGTCGCGAAACACCGCCCGGCTTTCCCGGTCCATGCGCCGACCAGACGCCCATCAATCGGCTGCAGAGCTTTGTTATCTCCCTGCCAGCAATTGGGAAACCGTAACGAATTTGAAACCACGGGCCTTGAGGCCATCGATGATAGCAGGCAATGCTAGTCTACTTGCTGCTCGGCTCTCATACATGACGTGCATGATAATGATGGAGCCGTTTGTCGCATTGGCAATCGCATGGTCGGCTAGGCTCCGGGGACTGGCCGCATCAACCGCATCAGCTTCAGGTTCTACGTCCCACATAATCGTGGTGCGACCGTGTTGGGCCAGGTACCAAGGCAGGGCGACGAGTTTCTTGCCATAGGGCGGGCGGAAGTGCAGCGGGCCCGCATAGCCGGTCTTTCGGATGGCGACATCGGTGCTTTCGATTTCCTCGGCAATACTTGCGGGCGACATGAAGACCATGCGCTTGTGCGACCAGGAATGATTGCCGATCTCGTGACCGGCCGCGGCTATGGCTTGAACCTGCTGCGGATGCTCAGCGCTTTCCCGGCCAGTGAGAAAGAAGGTCGCCTTGACGTCGCGTTCGTTGAGAATGTCGAGCACGGTCTGCGTATAGGCCGGCGTCGGGCCGTCATCCAAAGTGAGCGCCACGACGGGCGCATCAGTGTCGACGCGGGCGACGATATCGCCAAAAAGCTGGAAACCTCTGGCATTGCTTAACTCCAGCACGCCCCAGAAGCCCGCGACCAACACCGCCATGGTAGCAAGAAGGATTATCCAGCGGCGCATGAGTGTTCTTTCCGCTTGAGTTCTCAGCATCGATCTTGCGAAATTCAGTCGATGGCTGCTGGTGACATCATCATACTTCGGCACGAAGGGCACTTCCACAACGCCGCCTTTGAGCGCGGACTAGGTTTCCCTGAGCTTCTCCGTCAGGCGATAGCGCCTTCGAATTCTTCTGCCGCCATGCCGGATGACGCAGCAGCGACCTCGCGCGCATAACGCACCGGCGATACGCCGACTTCGCGCATAAAGGCCACGCTGAAGGCGCTGGCCGAGCGATATCCAACCTGGCGGGCAATCTCGCTTACGCTCGCTTCCCGCTTGCGCAGCAGGTCCTTGGCCAGAGCCAGTCGCCAGGACTTGAGATATTCCATCGGCGCCATGCCCACAGCGCCTTGAAACCGATCATGGAAACCTGACCGGGACAAAGCGGCTTCTCGCGCCAGCTCGGCCACGGTCCAGCCGCGCTCCGGTCTTGCATGCATGCCCCTGAGCGCCACCGCGAGCCGCTCGTCCGCCAAGCCGCGCAGCAATCCCGGTGAATCTCCCAGATCGGCAGTGGAGCGGAGCGCTTCGATCAGCAGCACTTCGAGCAGATGCTGCAACACCACTTCTCGTCCCGGCTTGGTGCCCACAGCCTCATCGCCGAGCAACTGCATCAGCATCGCCAACCGATATTCGCTGCGCACCACAACCACTTCGGGCAGCAGCGAGGACAGCAAGCTCGCATCGTCCGACTTGAATATGCAGTAGCCCACCAGTGCCCGCATATCGGTCGGGCCATCAATGCTGCCGAGGCGGTAGCCACCGCCGGGCAGGATAACGGGATCGATCACCAGATTTTTGTCGCTGCTTGGCGCTTCGCTCCACATGCTGAAGTCGTGCGCAAAGGGGATCAGGATGAAGTCCCCCGCATTAACGAGGATCTCCCCGCTTTGGTGATCCCGGTAGCGCAGGCTCCCCTTAAGGACCGCGACATAATAGGGATTGGGCGATTGGGTCCGTCTCACCCGCCATGGTCCTGATCCGGTGACGCATTTGGAAAAGGGCGCGCCCGGCTGCAGCAAGCCGACGATCTGCGCGAGGGGATCAGCCATTCTGGACTCAATCGAAATAATCTTGGACGTTTGAAGATAGAACGTCCACCAGCCGATGACCACCTCCTGTTCGGCCAATCAAGAACAGGATCAAGCCATGACCGAAAATACCCGCATCGCACTCGTTACCGGCGCCAATCAGGGCATCGGCCTCCAGATCGCAACCGATCTCGCCGCCAATGGCGTGACGGTGCTGCTCGCCTCGCGCAATCTCGAACGGGGCAAGGCAGCCGCGCAAACTATTGCCGGCGATGTGCATCCTATCCAGCTCGACGTCACCGACGAGGCTTCGATCCGCGCCGCCGCGGCGCAAGTCGAACAGCAGTTCGGCCGCCTCGATGTTCTCGTCAACAATGCCGCGATTTCCCGGGCCAACGGCCAGGAAACCGAGACCATGCAGGACTATATCAAGCGCTCACGGGCAACGCTCATTTCGGTCGATGAAGTGCGCTCCATCTGGGAAACCAATGTTTTCGGCGTGCTTGCCGTCACCCAGGCATTTGTGCCCCTGCTGCGCAAATCGAAAAATGCCAGCATCGTCAATGTGTCGAGCAGCCTTGGCTCGCTCACCATCAACTCCAAACCCGCTCCCTATAGGGCAACGTTCAACCCCGGCTATGGCGCGTCCAAGACCGCGCTCAATGCCATCACACTAGCCTTTGCCATCGATCTTGAAGCGGAAGGGATCAAGGTCAATGCGGTGACCCCCGGCTATACCAGCACTGCGCTTAACAACTACGAAGGCAACGAAACCGTCGAGCAGGGTGCGGCCGAAGCCGTACGCGTCGCTCTCCTCGGCAGCGACGGCCCAACCGGCACCTTCACCGGATCGGTCAACGAGACCTTTCCCTGGTAAATCGAACCGAGATACGCCGAGGGGAGCCATGGCTCCCCTCGTGCTGTTCAGTGTGCCGAAGCGCTCCAGGGCGCAACCTCATTGCCGCCAAAGAACGCGCCGCGCGGCAACTGGAAGATGAAGTACGGGCTTGGGAGCGGCAGGGCGGTAGCCGCTTCAAGGCGCTGCAACTGATCGGCGGACAGCCTCACCTCAAGCGAGGCGATGTTCTGCACCAGCTGATCGGGGCGGCTGGCGCCAATCAGCACGGAGGAAACGCCCGGCCGCGCGGCCACCCAGGCCAGGCTGACCTGGGCCATGGACTTGCCCGCTTCCTGGGCAATTTCGCGCAGGGCGTCAACCACGCCGAAGTTGCGCTCCGTGAACAGCATGCCGCCAAAAGGATTGTCACCGTTAAGCCGACCATCGCTGCCCTGCTCGCCGCCATCGCCGGCGCTGTCGGGCATAGCGGGCGCCTGCTCGGCACGCGAAAGCATGTCGCGACCATATTTGCCGGTTAGCAACCCGCCGCCGAGAGGGCTCCAGGGTACGAGGCCCAACCCGAATTCCGCTCCGGCCGGGGCAAGTTCAAGTTCGACGCCACGATCGATCAGCGAATAGGAATATTGCAGCCCAATCGGCTGGGGCAGCCCATGCGCGGCAGCCAGGGTGGCGATTTTGGCGACATACCAGCCTGGCGTATTGGAGAAGCCATAGTGCAGGATTTTGCCCGCGCGAACGGCGTCGCTCAAGGTGCCCAGAACCTCTTCTGCCGGCGTGGTGCGGTCCCAGACATGCATCCAGTACATGTCGATAACATCTGTTTGCAGGCGCTTGAGCGATCCCTCGATGCCGGCCCGGATGTTCTTCTTGCCATTGCCACCGGCAAGCGCAGTGCCCTGCTGGCGCGAAAAGCCGAACTTGGTGGCGACAACAAGTTTGTCGCGTAAGCCGCTCTGGGCAATGAAACGGCCGAGCATTTCTTCGCTCTGCCCGCCTGAATAGATGTCAGCTGTGTCAACGAAGTTGCCGCCCGCGGCGACATAGGTGTCAAAGATGGCGCGGGAGCTTGTTTCGTCGGTGCCCCAGCGTCCGGTGCCGAAGGTCATGGTACCGAGCGCGAGTGGGCTGACGACAAGGCCGGATGCACCAAGGGTGCGGTATTGAGTGAGACTCATGAGGCTTATCCTTCAAGGCTTGAGGCTGCACCTGACAAGTAGAGCCAAGAGTGGCACCCGATTAGCCCTTGCCCGTGGGATGAGCTTGTGAGCACCCTGCAACAATGGAACGAACGCCGCTCAACGATCTTGCCATGTTTGCTGCCATTGCCCGCGAGGGCAGCTTCACCCGTGCTGCATCTGTGCTGGGCCTCTCGACCTCGGCTTTGAGCCACGCCATGCGCGGGCTCGAAGCCCGGCTTGGCGTCCGGCTCCTGTCGCGCACCACGCGCAGCGTGTCGCCCACTCCCGCAGGCGAGCAGCTCTTAGCGTCCCTTGGCCCTGCCCTTTCGGCCATCGAGAATGGCTTGGCCGGGCTTAGCGAATGGCGCGATCATCCATCGGGGCTGGTGCGGATCACCACTTTCGCCTGGGTGGCACAGACGGTGCTTGAGCCCAAGCTCCCCGCTTTCCTGCTGGCCAATCCCGATATACGGGTTGAGGTCAATATCGAGAACTCGCTGGTCGATATCGTGGCGGGCGGGTTCGATGCCGGCATTCGCTTTGGCGAAACGGTTGAAAAGGACATGGTCGCGGTGCGGGTGGGGCCGGACTTGCGCACCATTGTTGTGGCTACACCAGACTATTTCAGCCGCAATCCACCGCCTGTTTCCCCTTATGATCTCGAGCGTCACGCCTGCATCAATTACCGCCTGAGCACGTCTGGCGGGCTGCTGCCCTGGGAGTTTCGGCATGAGGGTAAAGACATCAAGATCAAGCCCTCCGGGCCCCTGATCGTCAATGAAGGCGCCCTGGTGGCGGCAGCTGTCCGGGCCGGCGCGGGGCTAGGCTATATGATGGAGCAGGATGTTGCCGAAGACCTGGCTTCCGGCCGTCTGGTGCAGGTGCTGGACGAGTGGTGCCCGACCTTTCCGGGCTGCTACCTCTATCACTCCAGCCGGCGGCAAAGCCCTCCGGCCTTGCGGGCGCTGATCGAAGCACTCCGCGTGCGCTAAGAGCCGGTAAGCCGATGGGGCGAGGAGCGACGGCCCCGGAAGGGCCGTCGCAGGCATGAGCGGTGTTAGTTCTTGGTCACGAGGCGGTAGTACACAAAATCGGAGTTCGAGCCGTTCACATAGCCCTCGACATTGTTGGCCATGGCGATCTGCAGCGCCGCCTGGAACATGATGACGATGGGGCTTTCGGCCTGCACCTGCTTTTGCAGCTCCGTGTACATCTCGTTGCGCTTGGCCTGGTCGGGCTCGGCCAGCGCCGCGTTGACCGCTTCATTCATCGCGGCCGGCACTTCCCAGGCGTTCCGCCAGGTGGTGGTGGCGGTGTAGTTGTCGTCCGCATTGTTGGAGTTATAGGCGAACGCCTTGGCATTGGAGTGCGGATCCATGAAGTCCGGGCCCCAATAAAGCAGCATGGCCTGGTGCGTGCGCTCGCGATATTTGGTGATCACCTGCGCGCCGGTACCCGGCAGGATTTCGAAATTGATCCCCGCTTCCGAGAACCCGGCCTGCAGCGACTGGGCGATATCGGTGAACGGGGCCGAATTGATCACATCGAGCGTCACATTGATCGGCGTCTCGATCCCGGCTTCCTCAAGAATCGCCTTGGCCTTCTCCACGTCATAGGTGAAGGGCGTCTCGTCATAGGAGCCGGGGAAACCCTTGGGCCAGAAGGCCTGGTGCTTTTCCATCTGCCCCTTGAGGAAGCTCTGCGTCATCCCGTCATAGTCAACCAGGTACCGCGCCGCTTCCCAGATCGCGGGATAGGTGAGCTCATCGGTCTTCTGGTTGAACGACAGGAAATGCACCGCCGCCTGCGGATAGGCCTCAACCTTGACGTTTTCGCCCAAGCCCCCGATCTGGTCGGGCGTCAAATTCTTGGCAATATCAACATCGCCCGAGGTCAGCAGCAGCTGCTGGGTTGCGGCTTCCGCCACATGCCGGATCAGCACCTGGCTCATCGCCGGCGCGCCGTTCCAGTAGTTTTCGTTAGCCGTGAGGCGCACCAGTTCCGCCGGGCGATAGTCGGTCAAAACGAACGGGCCCGAGCCGGCCGAATGGGTGTTGAGCCAGGCATTGCCCCAGTCCCCATCCGCCTCGTTTTCCATCACCAGCACTTCATCAACGATCGCGCCCGGCCGCGCCGCCAGCACGTTGAGCACGAAGGCCGAGGCGAAATCGCCCGTCCACTTGACGGTGACGGTGTTGCCCTCGACCGTGACCATCTCGTCGATGTTTTCCGGCGTCCAGCCCAGCTGCGTCAGGATAAAGGCGGGGGTGAGGTCGAGCGTCACGACGCGCTTGAACGAGAACTTGACGTCCTCGGGCCGCACCGGATTGCCCGACGCAAAAGTCGCGCCCTCGCGCATGGTGAAGGTCAGCGACTTCGCCGCTTCATCGGCCACCCATTCGCTCGCAAGCCCCGGCGCCAGCACCGTCGTGTCGGCCGCATCATACTGCACGAGCTTGTCGTAGAGATTGGCGTTGATCTCGCCGGCCGAGAATTCATAGGCCTGCGCGGGGTCGAGCGCGACGATATCGTCGATATTCTGGGCGATCACCAGCGCATTGGCCGGGGTGGCCGCAGTGGCGGCGCCGGCCGCGAGCGGCAAGGCCAGCGCGGATGCCAAAAGGGCAGCGCGGAAGAGCTTCATGGGCGTTTCTCCTTGGGGATGGGTTTTTTGCGGACCGGCTTGTTGGCGCCGGCTTTGGCTTTGGTGATGGCCGGCCGCGGCCGGGCCGTGGACCGGAACAGCGCCAGCGTCCCCGTCCATAAGAGGCGCGCTGGTAGCGCAGTATGATTGCTCCAGGAATGGGGGCGATTGCCGCGGAAATGCAGGCTATCGCCCGCTTCCATCACCATTTCCTCGCCATCGAGCCGCTGGGTGATGGAGCCTTCGAGCACATAAAGGATCTCCTCGCCCTCATGCGCCACCGTTTCGGAGCGATAACCGGGCGGCACGATCATCAAAAAGCTCGACAGCTGATTGCCCGCAAAATCGGCGCCCAGGCGCTCGTAAAGGATCGAGGAGCCATCGAGCGAGAACCGGTTGCGCTCGCCCGCGCGCGTCAGCGCATTCTGCGCGGCGGGCGCTGCGACGAAATAATCCATGGAAACCCCGAGCGCCCGGGCGATCTGCGCGAGGGTCCCCAGCGATGGCGTGGCATGATCGCGCTCGACCTGGCTGAGATAACCCACTGAAAGCTGGGCCGCTTCCCCCAGCGCCACCAGGGTCAGCTGCTGTTGCCGGCGCCGCGCACGGATCAACGCACCCACTTTGGGGTGCCCCGTTTCCCGTGTTGCCAGCGCCTCGGCCAAACCCGTCTCCACCAAAGTTTTTTTGATATAAGCAAACAATTCTATATGGTGGAAGCGAAATATGCAGCTTCTGCAACACGGCGGTGAATGGCTTCATCGGCGCTATTGGTTTGTTCTGAAACAGGAAATCTGCGTGGCGCTCGATCAGCAATTGGCCTCTCCCGCCCTCGCTCCAGGCATGCGCAACAAGCGCCTCGGCCGCAACCTGCTGACCATTGGCGGCTTCCTGCTGGCGCTTTTCCTCACCTTTCTGGGCCTCCTGGCCATCACCTTCTTTATCGGCCGGGTGATCCCGATCGATCCGGTGCTTTCGGTGGTGGGCGATCGCGCGACCCAGGCCCAATATGACGCCGCTCGCGCCGCCATGGGGCTCGATCAGCCCCTCTGGCAGCAGTTCATCGCCTATGTCGGCAATGTGCTGCAGGGCGATCTCGGGCGCTCCATTTCCACCGGCCGGCCCGTGGCCGAAGATCTCAGCCGCTTTTTCCCGGCGACCTTCGAAATGGCGACCTTGGGCATCCTGATCGGTGTCGCGCTGGGCGTGCCGCTCGGCGTCATTGCCGCCGCCCGCCAGGGCAGCTGGCTCGATCAGGCCATCCGCGTCCTGGGGCTCTTGGGCTATTCCGTGCCCGCCTTTTGGCTGGGGCTTGTGGGCCTCGCCCTCTTTTACGCCCGGCTGCGCTGGGTGGGCGGCCCCGGCCGGCTCGACATTTTCTATGATGGGCTCGTGCAGCCCGTCACCGGCATGATCCTGATCGATAGCCTCTTGCGCGGGGAAACCGAGATCTTCTGGAACGCGGTGAGCCACATCATCCTGCCCGCCTCGGTGCTCGGCTTTTTCAGCCTCGCCTATATCGCGCGCATGACGCGCTCCTTCATGCTCGATCAGCTGAGCCAGGAATTCGTCACCACCGCCCGCGTCAAGGGCGTGCCCGAGCGCGTCGTCGTCTGGCGCCACGCCTTCAAGCCCATCCGCGTGCCGCTGATCACCGTCATCGGCCTCTCCTATGCCGGCCTCCTCGAAGGCTCGGTGATGATCGAAACCGTCTTCTCCTGGCCGGGCCTCGGCAATTATCTCACCACCGCCCTCCTCAACGCCGACATGAACGCCGTCCTCGGCGCCACCCTCGTGATCGGCGCCGTTTTCATCGTCATCAACAAGGTCTCCGACGTCCTCTACCGCGTGCTCGACCCGAGGGCCCGTTGATGATGGCATACTCCCCAATGCATCTCATAATGCTGAACCCCCACCCCAACCCCTCCCCTCAAGGGGGAGGGGCTTCGGCCCAGTGGTTTATCACGACAATGTCCAAAAACGCCGCTGCGGCCCCCTCCCCCTTGAGGGGAGGGCTGGGGTGGGGGTTCGGGCCTTTGGAGCAAGCACGATGACCACCCGCGCCTGGCTCCTTGCCGATAGCCCCACCTCACGCCTGCAGGCCAATGCGGGCCGCGCCTATCGCGTGCTGACCGCGCTGCTGCGCAATCCCCTGTCCGCCCTGGGCGGGATCATCATCCTGACCCTGATCCTCACCGCCATCTTCGCGCCCTGGATCGCCCCTTATTCCCCCACCGGGCAGAACCTCTCGGCCCGCCTGCTCCCCCCCTCCGCGCAATACTGGATGGGCACCGATGAGCTAGGTCGCGATATCTTTTCGCGCGTGGTCTGGGGCTCGCAGATCACCCTTACCATTGTCGGGCTCGTCGCGCTGATCTCGGCGCCGCTGGGCCTGCTTGTGGGCGCCATTGCCGGCTATTTCGGTGGCTGGGTCGACCGCATCCTCATGGGCTTCACCGATATCTTCCTGTCGCTGCCCAAGCTGATCCTGGCGCTGGCTTTCGTCGCGGCGCTTGGCCCCGGCATTAACAATGCCATCATCGCCATCGCCATCACCTCCTGGCCCGCCTATGCCCGCATCGCACGCGCCGAAACCCTGACGGTCCGGAATGCCGAATATATCTCGGCCGTGCAGCTGGCCGGTGGCGGGCCGATCCGCATCATCGTCCAGCACATCCTGCCGCTCTGCACCTCCTCCATGATCATCCGCGTCACTCTCGACATGGCCGGCGTGATCCTCACCGCGGCCGGTCTTGGCTTTATCGGCCTCGGCGCCCAGCCGCCTTTGCCCGAGTGGGGCGCCATGATCTCGCGCGGCCGCACCTTCATCCTTGATCAATGGTGGGTCGCCACCATGCCCGGCTTTGCCATCATCATCGTCTCCCTCGGCTTCTGCTTCCTCGGCGACGGCCTGCGCGACGTTCTCGACCCCAAAAGCGAGGGCAAGAACTGATGACCAGGCTCAACAGAACCCCCTCCCTTCCCCTCCCCACAAGGGGGAGGTTGGTTGCGACTTCACTGGCACATCCCCTCCTCCGCACGATCCTCACCTCCCCCCTTGTGGGGGAGGCCAGGAGGGGGGTGTCCCTCCACACGCTCCGCGGTTTCGGAGGCACACAATGACCCCCCTGCTCGAAGTCGAAAACCTGCGCGTGTCCTTCCCCACCAATTCGGGCCGCGTGGAAGTCGTTAAAGGCCTCTCCTTTACCCTCGGGCGCGAGCGCCTTGGCATTGTGGGCGAAAGCGGCTCGGGCAAGTCCATGACCGGCCGCTCGATCCTCAAACTCATCCGCAAGCCCGGCGAAGTCACCGCCGACAAGCTGCGCTTTGCCGGCATCGACATCTTGGGGCAAAGCGAGCGGCAGATGCGCGACATTCGCGGCGCCCGCATCTCCATGGTGATGCAGGACCCCAAATTCTCGCTCAATCCGGTGATGACCATTGGCGATCAGATCGCTGAAGCCCTTGTCACCCACCAGAAGCGGCCGCGCAGCGCTGTGCAGGCCCGCATCATCGAGATGCTCCATGCCGTGCGCATCAACGAGCCCGAACGCGTGGTCAAGCTCTATCCCCACGAAGTGTCGGGCGGCATGGGCCAGCGCATCATGATCGCCATGATGCTGATCCCCGAACCCGAGCTGCTGATTGCCGACGAGCCCACTTCCGCGCTCGACGTATCTGTGCAGGCCCAGGTGCTCGACATCATCGATACCCTTGTGCGCGACAAGGGCATGGGCCTGATTCTGATCAGCCATGACCTCGCGCTCGTCAGCCGCTATTGCGACCGCATCCTCGTCATGAATGCCGGGCGCGTGGTCGAGGAATGCGCCGCGGGACAACTCGAAAACGCCACGCACCCCTATACCCGTGGCCTGCTAGCAGCCATGCCGACAATCGATGAGAACCGCGACGAACTCCCGGTCCTCGACCGCACGCAATGGGCCGGCACATGAACGCCATCGACCTGCAGAACCTCGACATCTCCTATGGCGACACCAAGGTCGTCCATGCCGTCAATCTGTCCATTGCCCAAGGCGAAAGCTTTGCCCTGGTGGGGGAATCTGGCTCGGGCAAGTCAACCATCCTGCGCGCCATCGCCGGGCTCGCCCCCGATTGGACCGGCGCCATCTCCGTCATGGGCAAGCCGCGCAGCCATGGCGTTGATCGCGCGGTGTCGAGCCAGGTGCAGATGGTGTTCCAGGACCCCTATGGCTCCCTTCATCCGCGCAAGACCATCGACGCCGCGCTGAGCGAACCCCTCGCCATCCACGGCCTCGGCAATCGCGGCGAGCGGGTGGAAGCGGTGCTACGCGATGTGGGGCTCGACCAGCGCTTCCGCTTCCGCTTTCCCCACCAGCTTTCGGGCGGCCAGCGCCAGCGCGTCGCCATTGCCCGCGCCCTGATGCTCAAGCCCAAGGTCATGCTGCTCGATGAGCCGACCTCGGCGCTCGACGTGTCGGTGCAGGCCGAGATCCTCAATCTTTTAAAACGCCTGCGCCGCGAACAGGGACTGACCTATCTCCTCGTCACCCACAACCTGCCCGTGGTGAGTTTCCTCTGCGACCGCCTCGCCGTCATGCAACGCGGCCGCATCGTGGAAATCGCTGACGTCGCCAATCTCAGGGCCCGCCACCTCAGCGAGCCCTATTCGCGCGAACTTTTGGCGGCAACCGAAGGCTAGCCGCCGCGCCTCTTCCAAGACCCCAAGGACTAAACCATGACTGACCACACCCAGGCCCTGCTCGCCTTTGACGCCGCCATTGCCAAGGCGACCACCGCCGAAGCGGCCTTCACCGCCCTGCAGGACCTCGCCCGCGCCACCGTGGGCGCCAAGCTCTTCACCATCATGCTGGTGGATATGGAAGCCGAGCTGTCGCGCCGCGCCTTTACCAGCGATCCCGTCAGCTACCCCACCTCGGCCACCAAGCCCCTCAACTACGGCCCCTGGTTCGACATCGTCCATGGCAAGCGCGAATACTTCGTCGCCAACACCATCGAGGACATCGCCAAGGTCCTTTTCGACCATGAACTCATCAACGCGCTGGGCTGCCAGTCGGTCGTCAACGTCCCCATCATCATCAAGGACGAACTGGTCGGCTGCATGAACCTGCTCGACGTCGCCGGCCACTACACCCCCGAGCGCCTGCAGACCATCCGCGAAGTGCTTTCGATCCCCGCCAAGCTGGCCGTGCTCGCGGCGCGCAGCTAAGACCCTCTGCTCGACCACGCTGCCCCTCCTCCTCAAGGGAGGACAGCGTGGTCGGACCGAACGAAGCCGGCATCGCCCCTCCGACTCAACGTCCTGGGGCTTGAGGTAAGCCCGGCCAATGCTGGACTGGGTGCCCTATCAAAGGTCCCCTGGCAGTTACTTCCAAACAAAAGGCTTGTTGCAGCCCCACCCCCAACTCCCCCTAAGCGGCCGCCCTTTGCCGCCCCAAATCATTCGGTTTGCTTTCACCGTCAACTGGTTGGGACGTCCTCAGCCGGAGCCCACAGGCATTAAAGTCTTTGACTTGTTTTCCGTTGACCGTTTACCGTTAACAGGCCTGAGGGGGAGATCGGGATAGTGGCCAATGCGCCAGCCTTCGTTATCAATCGTGATGCGCTTGGATCGCAGGTCGCTTCCGCGCTCCGCGAAGCCATTGCGGCTGGGCAATATGCCCGTGGCGAGCGGTTGATCGAGGCCGAGCTGGCCGAAGCTTACGGCGTTAGCCGGGGTCCCATTCGCGATGCCTTTCGTATTCTTCAACTCGAAGGCTTGGTTGAAAGCCAGCAGCGCGGTGTGACCGTGATCGGCATCGATCAGGATGCAATCAGCGAACTCTATTCCCTTCGAGGAGCCCTCGAAGGGCTTGCCGTGCGCCTGGCTGTTCGCCGTGGCCCGCAGGAGGGATTTAGCGAATTGCGCAGATATGTGGACGGCATGCAGGCCGCTGCGGACGTCAATGATGCGGCGGCCTTCGCGCAAGCCGATATTGCCTTTCACAACGCCATCTGCCTGCTATCGGGACACAAGCGCCTGACGGATGTCTGGCAGCAATACGAGGCAATCATGATGACGCTTCTGCGCCTCACGATATCCCTCGACCAAAATCTTCACGCCAGCACGGACAAGCATCGCAAGCTGCTCAATCTTATTGAAGCCGGTGATCCAGATCCGGCTGAAGCCGAACTCGCCATCCATCTCGACGGCTCACGCGAGCGGATGGTCAAGGTATGGGAGCGCGCCCTGCAAAGGCATCGGGGCACCCAAGCGTAAGCGAGAACCCGTCAGGGCAACAAATCCAAAAATTCTATCTAGGGAGAGAACCATGAATACCCGTCGTTTGATCATCAAGGCCCTTGCCGCCACCGCGCTGATGGGCGTCGCCTTTTCGGCTCCGGCCTGGGCGCAGGACAGCTTTCCGTCCAAAGACATCACGTTTGTCGTTCAGGCTGCCGCCGGCGGCGCCTCTGACCGGACCTCGCGCGCTATAGCCGCAGAGCTTGAGAAGGACCTCGGTGTTAGCGTGATCGTTGAAAATCGTCCGGGCGCGACCGGCACAGTGGCCTTCGCCCATGTGGCCGAGCAGCCGGCTGACGGATACACGATTGGCTTCGGTCCGGTGGAATTCGCCATTGCCGAGCACCTCGGCTATGACTTCGACCGCGCCGACTACACCTACCTGGCTCAGGTCATGAACAGCCCGGTAGTTCTCGCGGTGCCCGCTAACAGCCCTTACAACACGCTGAGCGAGTTCATCGAAGCGGCCAAGACCACGGAAATGTCGGTATCCAACTCCGGCGCCGCGTCCTCCTTCGCTGCGACGACCTTCACATTGGCCAAGCTGACCGAAGCCAAGCTGGTAGGCGTACCCTTTGACGGCGGCGCACCAGCCGTGGCCGCCGCTCTTGGCGGCCATGTCAACGCAGTAACCGCCGGTGCCGGCGAAACCGCAAGCGCCTTTGCCGATGGCTCGCTCAAGGTCCTGGCGATCTTTGCCGAGGAAGCTCATCCCGCCTTTCCAGGAGTGCCCACCGCCAAGGAGCAGGGTTACGACCTTACGTTCGGCGCTTGGGGCGGCGTATATGGACCGGCGGGAATTCCAGACGACGTGAAGGCAATCCTCGAGGAATCCATCAAGAAAGCGGCCTCCTCGCAGACTTTCCTCGATGCGATCACCCCTGCCGGCATCCTGCCTGTTTACAAGACTGGTGATGAGTGGAAGGGGTTCGTTGACGCTGAAGCTGCTCGCTATGCCGAAGTTCTGGCGCCCTGATCGTGGCCGAGCTTGAACAGCTCGCAACTTCGTCCGGCGGCACCCCGCCGCTGGACGAAACACTTGCCGAGCCAGATTACTCTGCCGCTCCTTCCCGGCGCCTTGAGATCGCCATCGCCGTGGCGGCGCTGATGTTGTCGCTGCTGGCGCTGTGGCTATCGCGCAATATCTATTTGCGGATGGGCAGCGGCGGGGTCGACCCCAAATGGTGGCCGACACTGTTGTCCGTCCTCGCCGCCGGTCTTGCAGTGATCCTGGTCGGCATGTCCTTGTTGGCTCCCCCGATGAGCCGGGGCGAGGTTGAAGCTACCGAAAAAGACGGCTGGATCCGGATGCTGGTCGCTCTGACCCTGAGCGCCATCTACGTCTTTGCCTGGTCAACCATCGGCTATGTCATTCCGACCCTCGTGTTCACCGCCGCCCTGCTGTTCCTGTTCGGGCTGCGCAGCTGGAAGGGGCTGGTGATCTTTTCCCTGGCAACGACCGGGTTCATTTACGGCCTGTTCCATTATCTGCTGAAAGTTCCCCTATGAGCGCCCTTCTTGACGGCGTGCTTGCAGTCTTTGAGCCAAGCGTCATGCTGTGCCTGAGCATCGGCGTGGTGGTTGGCATGCTGGTGGGTATGTTCCCCGGCATCACGGCCACGATGGCTGTGGCCTTGGCCAGCGGCTTCACCATGACGCTGGAGCCCGTGCAGGGGCTGGCCGTCCTGCTCACTATCTATGTGGCGGCCAATTTCGGGGATCGCATCCCCTCCATCCTCATCAACACGCCCGGCACGCCCGCCTCCATCGCGACCACCTTCGATGGCTATCCCATGGCCAAGAACGGTCGGGCCGGTTTGGCGCTGATCGTTTCAGCGCTGGTTTCCGCCGTCGGCATTGTGGCCAGCATGGTGCTCTTCGCCGGCGCTGCAGTGCCGCTGGCCCAGCTGGCACTCCGGTTCGGCCCGAGCGAGATGTTCGCCGTCGTGGTGCTGGCCATGACCATCATGATCTCGATTTCGTCCAAGTCGATCACCAAGGGCTTGCTCGCCGGCATTATCGGCCTGTTTATCGCCACGATTGGGCGCGATCCGATCACTGGCGACGCCCGCTTCACCTTCGGCATCCGCGAACTCAATGGTGGGCTCGATTTCATTGCCGTCATCATCGGCCTGTTCGGCATTGCTGAACTGCTCGATCAATTGCTCACCCACCGCAATCATGAAGTAAAGCCGATCTCGGCGCTGGGCCGGTGGTGGCCAACCAAAGACGAATACAAGCGCATCGCCAAGCCCACCGCTATATCGGGTCTGGTTGGACTTGTGGTCGGCATTATTCCCGGGGCCGGCGGTGATATTGCCGGCTTGCTCGGCTGGGATCGGGCCAAGGCTGCCTCCAGCACCAAGGCAACCTTCGGCAAGGGGAATATCGAGGGCGTGGCGGCTGCCGATACCGCCTCCAGCGCCACCTTGGGGGGCTCCCTCACCACCACCATGGCTCTCGGCATTCCAGGAGACTCGGTCATGGCGGTGATGATCGGCTCGATGATCGTCTGGGGCATCCAGCCGGGGCCTAGCCTTTTCGTCAATGAACCGGCCCTGGTCGCGACCATCACGGCCATCATGGTCCTCGCCACCTTCATCACGCTCGCCATCAATCTGGTGCGCATGCCCATGATGGTGAAACTGCTCGATATGCCCAAACCCTATATCTGGGCCACGGTCTTGGTCTTCTGCATCGTCGGCACCTACGCCACGACCAATAACCTGTTCACCGTCTGGGTGATGCTGTTCTTCGGTGTAGTCGGGCTGATCCTCAAGCGCTGTGGCATTCCCGCGGGCCCCATTGTGCTCGGCCTTATCCTCGGCCCCCTCGCAGAATCCAATCTACGTCGCTCGCTGCTGATCGACGGCCCGACAGGCCTCATCGACAAACCCATTTCGGCCACGCTGATCGGTCTCGCCATCATTGCCGTTATCGCCGCTCTCGGCTCCCCACTCCTGGCCCGCCGCAAGGCCAAGCGGGCCAAAACCAATCCGTCCTGATTTTACCTGAAAGTATCTCCATGCCCAAAAAGCCCATTATCCTGACGGCGCTCCCTGTCGCTTTTGCCGACGACGGCTCGGTATCGCTCGAAGGCAACACCGCCATCCTGCGTAAATGCGCAGCCTCTGGCGTGGACGGCGCCTTTGTACTTGGCACCACTGGAGAGTTTCCCTCGCTCAGCGAAGACGAGCGCCAGGCGCTCACCCGCCTCAGCCTCGACATTCTGGGCGACAAGCAGGTGGTGGTCCATGTCGGTGCCGCCAGTCTTTACCAGGTCGAGCGGCTGATCCAGCAAGCGCGCGCCGAAGGCGCAAAGTATGTCGCCGCCATCACACCCTATTTCCTGCCCTCGACAGACGAGGCCTTGCGCCAGTTCTATGCGCGCATTTCGGAGGTTTCGGACGGGATTGGCGTATTTGTCTACATCTTCAAGGCCCGCACCGGCATTACCGTGTCACCCCAGCTCATGGCCGAGCTTGCCACGCTTCCCAACATCATCGGTGTCAAGATCAGCGGCGAGTCCCTCGAAACAGTTGGTGCTTATCGGCAGCTCTTACCGGCTGACTTCCTTGTGCTGACCGGTTCGGATCGCGAGATCGGCAATCTCGATCAAGTCGGGGCCGATGGCGTGATCTCGGGCATTGCCTCGGTTTATCCCGAGCCCTTCGTTGCCATGGCGGATGCGGTTGCTCGCGGAGCAACGAGCCGTGCTGAACTGCAAGCCGATGTTGAGGCAACGGTAGATGGCTTGCTCGGCGATATCGAACGGCTCAAGACTGGCTTGCGCCTGCAAGGCATTCCGGCCGGCCGGGCACGCATGGCAGTCGGCGTGCCCGATGCCGAGGCCCTCGCCACCATCGAGGCCCTCCACACCAGGTTCGGGACACCCGCACAATGAGCCTCAAGCAACGCTTCACCAGCGGTGAGATGAGCTATGGCGCCTGGACCGGATTTGCCGACCCACAGGTCGTCCAGATCATGGGGCGCGCCGGCTTCGACTTCATCTGTGTCGATTTGCAACATAGCTTCGTTTCCATGCCCCAGCTCAGCCCTTTGCTCGACGCTTTGCACAAGGCTGGCTCGCTGGCTGTCGTGCGGGTGCCGTGGAACACGCCGGACCTCATCATGCGCTCGCTCGATCTGGGGGCCGAGGCGATCATTGTGCCCTTGGTCAACAATGCCGAGGAGGCTCGTTCAGCCGCGAATGCCTGCCGCTATGCCCCCGCAGGCAACCGCAGCTGGGGACCGATCTGGCGCAATGTGCGCGCGAGCATACCCCAGGCACCCGAAGGCGATGCCGCCGCCACTTGCCTCGTCATGATCGAGACGGCCGAAGGCCTCGCCAATGTAGATGCGATCCTCGCGGTCGACGGGGTTGATGGCATCTATATCGGCCCCAACGACCTCTCGCTCAGCATCGGCCTTGAGCGCAAAGGCTATCTCGAGTCCGACAAACTGCGCGAAACCATCCTGCATGTGATTGCCCGCGGCCGCGCCGCCGGCAAAATTGTCGGCATCGATTGCAGCGGGCCCGAACAGGCTCACTACTGGCGCGACCAAGGGGTGAGCTTTGTCATTTCAGCTAACGACTCCGACCTCATCGCCCAGGCAGCCAGTGCGATGGCCAAGTCAAACCGTGTCTGACCTGCTCCATGCATGATGACCGGCAATTCGGTCACCGACCCTTCGGGGCCGGTGGTCCACCCTGTGTCAAAGGTCGGGTCCTGAGTTGCCCTTGATGTCCCAGGTTCCCCACATTGTTTTCGCCGGTGCGGCGACCATGGATATGATCTTTGCTGTCGACGCCCTGCCAGCCGCGCCCGGCAAGGTGCTGCCCAAGGCGATGATCCAGGCGGCACACGGCATGGCAACGAGCGCCGCGATCGCTGCGACTCGCCTTGGGGCAAGAACTTCGCTCATTACCCGGATCGGCGATGACAGCATGGGCGACCAGTTCGTTGCCCAGGTCACAGCAGAGGGCGTCGATTGCGAACACATCCGGCGCTTTGAGGGCGTTCCCACGCCCCTCAGCGCGGTCATTGTCGACCGCAGCGGCGAGCGATTGATCCTGCCCTACTATGACAAGGGTCTCGGGGTTGATCCGGATTGGATCCCCGAGACTCTCATTCAGTCGGCAGATGCCGTCCAGGTCGACATCCGCTGGCCAGAAGCCGCCACGAAAGTGCTTTCCCTTGCGCGGGGAGCCGGCAAGATCGCCGTGCTGGACGCCGATACCGGGCCGCCCGAGGTGATCCTTGCTCTGGCTGCCTTGGCGAGCCACACGGTTTTCTCGGCTCCAGCGGCAATGCTGGTTTCTGGCACCGACTCCGTTGCAGCGGCCACACGCGAGTTGACCGGCCGCTTTGCCGGCTTTGTCGGGGTTACGGACGGTGCCCAAGGTTGCTTTTGGCTGGAGAACGGCAGCCTGTACAACCTGCTGCCCCCTGCGGTGGATGTTGTTGACACGCTGGCGGCGGGCGACGTTTTTCACGGCGCCTTTACCTTGGCCCTCGCCGAAAGCCGCAGCATTCCAGAGGCTGTTGCCTTCGCCAATGCCGCCGCGGCGCTTAAATGCACAGTCTTCGGCGGCCGCCTCGGCTCGCCCAACCGCGCGTCCGTACTGCGCTGCCTCGCGCAAGGGTTATGATGAGGCAGCGAGCAGGAAATCCTGGCTGGGGCGCCAGTTTCGCAGCTGAGAGGTAAACGCCCGTTAACCCGTTGATATGCTAAAGACGGGAAGTAAACCTAGAACCGCACATCGTGATAAACCTCAAACCTGTGCCATGCCGCCGTCGACTGGCAGCTCGGCTCCCGTGACGAAACTCGCCTCGGCGCTGGCGAGGAAGAGAGCGGCGGCGGCGACCTCGTCCGCACGTCCCATGCGTCCCAGCGGGATCATTCCCGTTAGGATCGCCCGCATCTCGTCCGACGCGGACGCAAACATCGCCGTGTCGGTCGGGCCGGGGCTGACGACGTTCACGCGAATGCCTCGCGGTGCGAGCTCGTTGGCCCAGGTTCGGGCGAACGAGCGGACCGCGGCCTTCGTCGCTCCGTAAGCCCCGTAGCCTTTGGTGCCAATGTCTCCGGCGATGGAGCCCACCAGAACGATTGAGCCCCCAGCGCCCATGTGACCTGCAGCGCCCTTGGCGGCGAAGACAAGTGAGCGGACATTGAGCCCGAAGGTGCGGTCGAAGTGTTCCTCGGTGAGGCCGTCCAGGGTCGCGAACTCCGAAAGGCCCGCGTTGACCACAAGGATGTCGATACGCCCGGCGTCCCCGTGGATCCGGGCGATCGCCGCTTCGAGATCGGCCGGCTGGGAGGCGTCGGCCGACACGGAGCGAATCGAGCCCCTCCCCACCGACGTGGTGGTCCCTTCAGTCTTGGCGGATCGGCTGGTGGCATAGACGTTCGCCCCCTCCTCCGCGAAGCGATGGGCGATCGCGCCACCAATACCTCCCGAGCCACCAATGATGAGGACTGTCTTGTCTTGGAGCTTCGTCATGTCTCATCCATCTGATGTTGATGGACGCAGCAATATAGATCCTATATCTACGGTCAATTACGCACTGTCTTTAGCGTAGATGTCGCGGAGTATACCTTTGTCCAAAGCCCCGACGGAGATGCGCAGCTCCCAACGACAACCCCGTGCGCCTGCTCGGCAGGTGCCCGACGAAGCCCTGATCGACGCGCGCACGACGCGGCCGATCCTGGAGCAGATCGCCAACAAGTGGTCGGTGCTGATCCTGACGGTCCTATGCACGCGCCCCTCGCGCTTCAACGAGATCATGCGACGTCTCGAGGGCATCACCCACAAGGCGCTGGCGGATGCCCTGAAGAGGCTGGAGCGAAACGGGCTCGTCAAGCGCACAGTTCTGCCAACGACGCCTGTCGGCGTCGAATACACGATCACCCCGCTTGGTCGTTCACTGCGGGAGCCGTTCCAGGCGCTTTACGCATGGGCGCTCGAGCGTGGTCCCGAACTCCAGCAGGCTCAGGCCGACTTCGACCAACGGGACGAATAGATCGGTTTCCAAACGGCAAGTTCGGGCGACCGACCCGGGCATCTCATGGGGAGATTCTCTGCGATGTCCTACAACCGCATTGTCAACGGGCGCAGCCCTCCGGGGAAGCTCTCGTGGGCAAGGTGGCTGTCGACGTCACTAATCCGCCAGCCCTGAGCTCACCCTAAAGCTCACGTCGGTGCAGCGTTGGGGCCGAAACGCCGCCGGAAAGAATTCCACTGATAATGCGAAAGTGGAAATCACGCAATCTGGACGCAATGCTCGAGCGAGATGATGGGGATGTTCAAAACAGAAAGGAACATCCTATGCACACCAAGTTCATCACTGCCGCTGCAGCAATCTTCCTGGCCACGGCTTCCGCGAATGCAGCAGAATCCCTTCTCTCCGACCGCGAGGTTCATGGAAGGACTGTCCTTGATCTTACTTCGACGTTGCACAGCCGTGGGATCGATGCCGAGCACGTCGAAGCCTGGGGCGACTCCATTCGTGTCGACGCGATCAAGGACAATGGCGAGCGCTACGTCGTCATGCTCGAGAAGGACACCCTTCGCCCGGTCAGCAACTCGCCCAAGCGCTCAGCCGTAGAACATACGAGCCCGGTCGCCGGTTTCAAATGGTCCCCACTACCGGCCGCGACCGCTGAATCCTTGGTCGGCCAGGAACAAGAGAATTAATGGGTTCCAGCGCTCAAGTGCCCTGCCCTGCTGCAGCCCACCTGAGCGCCTTCCCACCTCTTGGCAATCGCGTCCCGTGGAAAGGCTCAGGAACGATGTCCCCCGCGATCAGGGGTGCCACTGGCAAGCTGACTGTCCGAATAAAGAGCGTTGATGCAGCAGCCGCCCCATCGGGCGCCAGGAGGTGCCGACAAACGGCATCCCCCCGGTTCCAGGACAAGCTTGTCCAGTGCAGCGCGATACTGCGTGATGCCTCCGCCACACTTCTTTCAACTGGGGAGTCGTCTCCGGTGATCTGCTGTTCGACACACGATTACAGTGATCCGCAGCTGTCAGATGCCTCCACATTACGGCCCCATATGGAGCGAACATGAACGATAACTACGACTTCGCCAGTCCGAACACTGGCGGCTGGACCGCCGCTGCGGCGGGATCGGTACTTCAGTCCGTCTTGCAAGATGCTGGAGTGGGAGTCTGGGCCCTCGATGTCGCCACCGAAACTCTCATTGCCTCAGAGCTATGCAAGCTCATGTTCGGGCACCGGCCGGAAAGCCCGTTCAGTTATGACGACATGCTCTATGCGCTTGATGGTCAACATCGCAGAACCTGGCGCGAAGCCCTCGACAAGGCCATCGAGACCGGCGAGGAATTGGTTGCAGAGGTAAAACTGCAAACCCCTTCGCACCAGGTTCGCTGGATCGAGCTCAGGGGAAAGGTCAGTGGCGCCTTGATCAAGACCGCGCCCATCATCACCGGGGTCTTGCTCGATATCACCACCCGTCGCGAAGCCGACGAGCATCGAAAGCTGCTATCAAACGAAGCCAGACACCGGGCTAAAAACTTTTTCGCGCTTGCACAAGCAGTTGTCGCTCAGTCGATAAGGACAGCCGTTTCCCTGCAGGATGCCCAGGCTCGCTCCATGGGTAGACTGCAAGCCTTGGCCAGCGCTCAGGATCTTATTCCCGACCTCGGTTGGGGTTGCGCGGATCTGGCTGACGTCGTCGAGAAAAGCGTCTTGCCGTTTCAGGCGGACAACATCCATACGGCCGGCCCGCACGTTCTACTCGGCCCCAAAGTTGTTTCAACTCTGTCGCTGGCCCTCCATGAGCTTGCGACCAATTCCACCAAATACGGCGCTCTTTCGGCCTCGGGCGGATCGGTCGAGGTGTTCTGGACTATTGAACAGCAGGAGACTCTGATGCTGCGCTTCCGCTGGATCGAAGCCGGTGGCCCGGAGGTGGTCTTTCCGGTCCGAAGTGGATTTGGCTCACGTATACTCGGAGAGCTTGTCCAGCTAGAGTTACGAGCGACAACGAGGATCGACTTCCGTCCAAGCGGCGTAATCTACGAGATCGTGGCGCCAGTCGCGAGCTTGTGCATGGAGCCAAGGTCCGGGCAGTTGCCGAGAACCGGCGGTTAGCGCCACTTTGAAGGCGGGCTTGCGTGATCCAGATGCCGGTCCGATCACTTTGCAGGAACCTTAAAAAGACAGCGCTCTACCCGCAGATTCCGCAACATTGCGGCAATGTCCGCGTCGCAAGCCATACAGGAACACAGGAGGCGGGCCGTGCGGATTTTGCTGGTTGAGGACGAACCCGATATGGCGGCCAATATCGCTCAGGCTCTTGGCCGCCAGGACATGATCATCGATCACGCGCCCACGATCGAGCTCGCAACTGAAGCCATTCTGGCAGGGGTTCACGACGCGGTCCTGCTGGACCGGCGCCTTCCGGACGGAGAAGGTCTCGACCTGCTGCCGGTGATCCGGAAACATCTGAAAGGCGTTCCCGTGATCGTGCTCTCGGCTTTGAAAACGAGCCCTGACCGCGTTGCCGGTCTGGAACTGGGCGCTGACGACTATCTCAGCAAGCCCTTCACCTTCGACGAGATGCTCGCACGGCTAAGGGCGGTGTTGCGGCGCAGCGCTGTTCTGTCGCCCGATGTCATTCGGGTGGGAAACGTCACATTTGACACCCAGTCGCGCCAGGCGGCGGTGAACGACGTTCTCCTGCCCTTGCCCAGGCGGGAGATGTTGATCCTTGAAACACTGATCCGTCGGGCTGGCCGGGCCGTGACCCGGGAAGGGCTGGAGGATGCGGTGTTCAACTTCGACGATGAGATTGCGTCAAATACGCTGGACGCCCACATTTCCCGGCTGCGCAAGCGTCTGACCCAGACGGGGGCTTCTGTTGAGATCCGAACCCTGCGGGGTGTCGGCCACCTTCTGAAAGCGCTTTGACGGTGGCTGCAGGACGCTCTCTGCGCAGGACGCTGACCACCAGGCTGCTGCTCTGGCAACTGGCGGCTCTGCTTACCATAGCTTTGAGCAGCGTGTTCTTTTTCTACTATATCGAGGACTATACCGGAGCCAAGTTCGACCCCGATATCTCCGAGATCCTCGCGGATGGCCTGGTGGCCGAGGGCGGGGCGCTCCGGATCGAGGATACCCAAGACCTTGCGGAAGTGCGCCGGTCATCGCCCGGGCTCTGGTACGTTGTTGTGGACGAGTTCGGGCGGCGGGCCGTCGGGGGCGAGGTTCCGCCACAAATGAACTCGCTACTGGATGGGCTCGCTGACATCGAAAGCCTGGAGGTGCTCGGTTCAACCAGCGACTTCGATGGAGCCATGCTGTTTGAGGAGGATTCCCGGGTTGGGGACGTCAAGGTCATGTTCGGCGGCGGAGCGCGGCCGAGCTGGATCGCGGGCATGCTGTCCTTTGCCGGACGCGAAGTCGGCCCCCTGTTCGTGCTTCTCGTTGCGGTGCTCGGTGGTTTGACGATGCTCGTGGTTCCGCAGGTCGTGCGCGCCAGTTTATCGAGTCTGCGGGCCGTCGAACGCGTGGCTTCCCGGATCGACATCGAACAACGTGGCGTGCGGCTGCCGAGCGATGAGGTGCCCTCGGAGGTCGCGGCGCTCGTTGATGCGATCAATGCCGCTCTGAGCCGCCTGGACGATGGCTATGCCGAAAAGCAGCGTTTCCTCTCCGATGCCGCCCATGAGTTGAGGACGCCGATCGCCATCCTGTTGAACCGACTGGAGCTGTCCCGCAAAGGGGAATTCGACCATCGCGTCCTCATGGACGTACACCGGCTGGCCAATTTGGCCGAACAGCTCCTGGATCTGCAAAGGATCGAGCATCAGGAGACGGCGCCTCAGCCGGTGGAAATGGTGGCGTTGAGCCGCAATGTCATGGCCAACCTGGCGCCGCTGGCGATTGCGGCGGGGTATGATCCGGTCTTTGACACGGAGGTGGAAAGTTTGGTGGTGCTGGGCGATGCCAGCTCCCTTGAGCGTGGCCTGATCAACCTCGTCCAGAATGCGATTATCCATGCGGGCGGCGAGGGTGAAATCCTGCTGACGGTCCATGCGGACCGGTCGATCGCCATCAGCGACAGTGGACCCGGTATTCCCGCAGATCGCCGGGATTGGATTTTTGAGCCATTCCATCGCATCAAGCCCATGAACGAAGGGTCCGGTCTTGGCCTGAGCCTGGTCAAGGAGATTATCAGGCGGCACAACGGCAGCATCTCTGTGGGCAGGAGCGATAACGGCGGCGCCAAGTTCCTCGTGCGGTTCAGCAAGGGCAACGAAGCGCCCTCGGCTAGTGGGGCGAGGAAGGTGGGTGGTCCGCGTGAGGGGACCGACCGCTTGGACACCAGTGAGCCCCCGCTCCGATCAACTCGGCGAGAACCGCCGAACTGATCAACCCGTCGCGCCAGCGCCAAGGGCGATCACCACGCAATTGGGCCCGTTCATGGTTTGCGCACAAGCCGATCCTGCGTGACTATCCCGATCTCGAGGTCGAGCTCTTCTCCGTTCAACCCATGCGATCGAGATCCTGAAGGCTGCCCGCGCGGTTTGCGGTCGGGGAACAGCTTTGAACGGGTGGATCGCAGACCGATAACTTCTGGGCAAAGCTCCAAAGGCGAAAACCTTTAGCGACAAGCGCTACCGGGATATCGACAAACTTAGTGTCGACGGCTCCTACCCGGAAGCCGGCAGCCACTTTGGACTTTGTCGATCGGTTCTGAACAGCCCTAGAGAACAGCAGCGGTGTACTTGGCCCCCCAGGTTTCCTCCGCTGCAAGCCGCTTTAGGTATAATTTGCGTGCTTGTGGCTTCGTCCGTCTTAATTCCCAAGACCTAGGCTCGCGCCCGACTTCGGACGGGCAGCGCCTCCAGCAGACCGCAAGCTCGCAACGTGCTGTGGAACCCGCGCCCTGCATTCGCCCTCGGCCGCGCGTGCCGCCGCGCTACACCTCTTTGGGGGATCATGATCATGACGGACACCACCGCGCCGGCCAAAGATGCCCCCCCGTCAGGCTGGCGCGAGCTATGGCGCAAGGAAGACTGGTGGGCCATCTGGATCGGCCTGACGGTGGTCGCAATAGGGTGCCTCTTGTTCTGGAGCGGGGGCAGCTTGCGCTGGCTGGCGGTGGTGCCGCCGCAGTGGAGCAACTTCTCCCAGGTCATTGACGACCTGGCGGCAAACTGGCCGCGCTATGGCGCGCTGTATCTGTTTTGGCTGGCGGCCTTCTCGCTCGCGCTCGCAGCGCTTGGCCAAAAGTATTCGCGCCTTCGCACCCGCATTCACCCTGCTCTTCCTGGCAGCCTATGCCATCTCTGTGATCGGCAAGTGGGAGGAAGCGGTGCACTTCAATCTTGAGCCGCCCCTGGTCGCGCTTCTGCTTGGGCTCATTATTGCCAACACGGTAGGGCTACCGCGCTGGCTCGATGCCGGCTTCAAGGGCGAGTTCTACGTCAAGACCGGGATCGTGCTGCTCGGTGCCACCGTGCCGCTGTCGCTGATCGCCAAGGCCGGGCCCATTGCTATCCTGCAGGCTTCCCTTGTGTCGCTGATGACCTTCGGCGTGATCTATCTGGTGGCCGTGCGGCTTGGCCTGGACCGGCGCTTTGCCGCGACACTCGGCGTGGGGGGCGCTGTCTGCGGCGTGTCGGGCGCCATTGCAGTAGCGGGCGCCGTGGGCGGCAAGAAGGAGGATACCGCCGTTACGATCACCATTGTCGTGCTTTGGGCGATCGTGATGATCTTTGTTCTCCCGCTCGTTGCCCGTGCGCTGGGGTTGCCAACCGGGATCGCCGGCGCCTGGATCGGCACCTCCGAATTTGCCGATGCCGCGGGCATCGCCGCGGCCCAGGCCTATGGGGGCTATGCCGGGCGTGTGGATGGTATTGCTGGCACCCCCGAACAGGCGGTGCAGGCGTTTACCTTGATGAAGGTCGTCGGTCGCGATCCCTGGATCGGCATCTGGGCCGTGGGGCTCGCCATCGTCGCGACCATGCGCTGGGATGCCCGTCCGGGAGGGAGCGCTCCCGATGTCGGCGAAATCTGGCGGCGCTTCCCCAAATTCGTGATCGGCTTCTTTCTGGCCTCGGCGGTGATCACCACGGTGACCACCCAATACAGCCTTGAGGACTATAACCGCATCGTCATTCCCAACCTGATCGGGCCAATCCGGAATCTGTTCACCTGGACCTTCATCTTCTGCTTCTTCAGCATCGGCCTGACCACCCGCTTTCGCGACCTGGCCGCCGCAGGTCCCAAACCGTTTGGCGCCTTCACCGCCGGGGTGGCCGTCAATGTGGTCCTCGGTTTTATCCTCTCGGTTTATGTCTTTGGTTTTTACTGGGAAGCGCTGGGCCAATGAGCCTTCTTGCCCTCATCCGCAATGGGTTGGACGGCAGCAAGGCCCCGCACGAGACCTGTTTCTCCTGCGCACACTTCTGCAGTGATCCGGGGCGGCTTGAACGTGAATTGCCCGGGCTGACAGCGCTGTCCTCGGCGGCCGCATCGGTCCGGGCACAGGATGGGCTGTGCTTGAAGCACGACCTCCTCATCAACGGCAGGCGCCGATGTGCGTCATTTGCGACACCTGGAGCCTGATGCCGCCCCGATCTGCCCTGTTGTTCCCTTGGCTGGTATTGTCGACAAACCCGACCCGTTCTACGCAGCTGGAGCGGAGGCCGACTGAGTTTCCGGGGGCGGGCTCAACATTTAAAACCAGTATCGGTAGCCCATTGACTGAGATGGCTTCTGCAAAGCGCACCATTCCGCTCGTTGAACCCGTCCATTTGCCATCCCAAAATCCTCCGTGCTGGTTCGGCGCCCCGGAACGGCTGCCACGGGGTCGTTAAGCGCCCGTTCCGCTCCAACTGCTTCCTCAGGATCTCGGATAGGCATAGGCCTGCTATGTTGGACTTCGCCGGCCACAAGCGCCTCCGCGATTGAACTGGTGCAGCAGCCCACCTATCTGGGGTGGATACGACGGTCTCCTTCGGCTTGGAGGGGATCGGACACTGTTTACTTTAGCCGAGGCATTTCAGGGTGATCCCACTTTCAATTCTCGAACTGGGTCGTGTGCGCGAAGGCGCTGACCGGCGCACGGCACTTGATGAGGCGCGGGCGCTTGGCCAGCACGCCGAAAAGCTGGGATATCGCCGGATCTGGGTTGCCGAACACCACAACATGGCCGGTGTCACCACAGCGGCCACGTCACTGGTGATCGCCCATATCGCAGCCGGAACCAGCACGATCCGCGTCGGTGCCGGCGGCATCATGCTGCCAAATCACGCTCCCTATGTCATCGCTGAACAGTTCGGAACCCTGGAGACGCTGTTTCCGGGGCGCATTGACCTTGGCCTGGGACGCGCTCCAGGCACGGACCAGTTGACATTGCGCGCCTTGCGGCGCGATCCCGCCAATGCCGAGAATTTCCCGCAGGACGTCCTGGAGTTGCAGGCGTTTCTCGCGCCAGCCGGGCCAAGCCAGCGGATTGAAGCCGTTCCTGGCTCAGGCAGCAACGTGCCGCTCTGGATTCTCGGATCGAGCCTTTTCGGTGCGCAATTGGCGGCTGAACTGGGTCTGCCCTATGGTTTCGCTTCGCATTTCGCGCCCCAGGCGCTGGATCAGGCCTTGGCGATCTATCGCGATCGTTTCAAGCCATCCGAACAGGCCGCCGCCCCCTATGCGCTGGTCGGCGTCAATGTGATTGCCGCAGAAACGGATGAGGAAGCGCGTTTCCTTGCCACGTCGCAACAGATGTCGTTCGCAGATATCTTCCGCGGACAGCGTCAGCTCATGCAGCCGCCGATCGATGATATCGACACCTATTGGACACCGATGGAAAAGGCCCAGGCCGGGCAGATGCTGGATTTCAGCGTCATCGGCAGCAGGGAAACCGTCCGTCGCGGCCTGCAGCAGATCATCGAGCGCACGCAAGCCGATGAGCTGATGATCGTGTCCGATATGTACGATCCGCAAAAGCGCTTGCGCAGCCTGGAGCTCACCATGGATGCCGCAACTTAAGGCATACCCGCGAAATCACAGGTTTCTGCTGACCGGCAAAATGGAACGGAGGCCAATGCCGTAAACGGGAGGTGAGAAAATCCTGGCTGGGGCGCTAGGATTCGAACCTAGGAATGCCGGTACCAAAAACCGGTGCCTTACCACTTGGCGACGCCCCAACTGCGGCGGTTCCTACACGCTTTGCCGGCACTGTGCAACACGCTCCGGCGCCACTCAATTTGCTTGATCGAGAGTGCTTGAATGCCTTGCCCGCCGCGGCTATAAAGCCGCCAACGCGAGGGATAACGGCCCAGCCAGGGGCTCGCACCAGCAAACCCCGAACGTTCTGACGGAGTATAGCGCAGCCTGGTAGCGCACCTGCTTCGGGAGCAGGGGGTCGAGTGTTCGAATCACTCTACTCCGACCAACCAACCCCGGCGTTTTCGGACGCCGGGGTTTTTTACACCGACAGCGTCACCGACAAGTACGAGCTAACATTTCCTTCACCGACGCTGGTTTAGCGCCTGTCGGTCAGCATGTCTGTGGCCTTTTGCATAAAGGCAGTCTGGGGGGCGATGAGTTGACGGCGCCCCCGACTTGTCAAACCAGCAGTAACAGCAATGCCGATGCGAGCTCTTGCCCAGCTAAGTGATCGCGTTCAATGAGTCGGCCCTCGAGGTCTCGCAGACGGGTAAGGGATCGACTGACACTATATTGCCCTGGCAAGCCATTCCAGAAGCCGTTCACGAGAGCTTCAACAGCGAACTTGGAGACAAACTGCTAAACCACACCCTGCTCTCAGCGCTTCCTCATGTGTGAGAATTTGGCATTCCGGCGCGCCGACTAAAATGGTCACCGGTCCTATTTGCGGCCGGCTTGGATGACGCCCGCCGAATGTGCCGATATCTTGATCCGCGTTCTGCCGCTCGGCTCAGTGACCAACTGTGGCTCCCCCCGGTCGTTCAATCCGGTTAGATCCGCCAACCCCCCCCCCAACTCTCCATCACCCCGGCTGGAAACGGGCGCGCGGTCACTATTTGGCGGATATGGATTATAGGCGTAGCCGCCTATCTGATGCTACATGTCTAAATGTTAACGTGTTATTTCTGACCTTTGCACTTCAGGCGCGGAGAGAAGAGTCCGGAATAGAGCCCTTCTTCAGCCAACCTGGGCTAAAGCCTGAACTTGATGTCGCTGGACCGCGCACCCCAACCGCAAAGCAGAATGCGGGAAAATCAACGATTTCCCTTCAGTCTTCTTTTGGGGCCGAAGGAAAGTAAACGGTGATTCGATCAATAACATTTCTGTATTTTCTGAATGCTCCCCCACGATTAGCACCGACTCTTGGATGCTGCGTTGGCTTTGCAAGAAGATGAGGTGGATGTGAGACATCCTGGATTGCAAATTTCCGAATGGGGTTGCGTTAATTGCGGTTGCGTTAGTTGCGTCGGCACCGCCAGATCGGAGACAATTTGTGAAGCAAATACTTCGGCCTGACACACAACGTCCCCCGCACGGCCGGAAGGTCATACTCCGGAATTTTTCGGGCGTGTTCGAGGATCAGCAGAATGTCGGCATTCTCGGTCACAATGGCGCCGGTAAGTCCACTTTGTTTAGAATGCTTTCTCGCGCCGAGCCGCCGGATCGTGGGCGCATCACGCGAAAGGGCAAGGTGTCTTGGCCACTCGGCTTCTCCGGAGGCTTTCACCAGACGCTGACTGGCCGCGAGAACCTCCGGTTCATCTGCGAGATCTACGGCGCCAGGTACAAAGACGTTGTAGAGTTTGTAGAGGACTTTGCGGCCATAGGCCGCTTCATGGACATGCCGGTGCGCTCCTATTCTTCGGGCATGAAAGCACGTCTGGCGTTTGGCGCCAGTATGGCGCTCAACTTTGACTACTACCTGATCGACGAGGTTGTGGCTGTGGGCGATGCCTCATTCAAGAAAAAGTCCAAGGCGGTGCTCGCCGAGCGCCTGAAGTCATCCTCAGTGCTCCTCGTATCCAACAGCGCGCAGCTGCTTTTGGGGCGACGTCGCGAGCGTGTACCGTCAGCACATCAACGATCAAAACTCTTGAAGGCTGACCAACATTCCGACGCGGATCATGCTTGAGGGCGATGTACTCCGCGAGGACTTTTTCAGCCCCTGCAAGGTCATGCTGAGCGCATCCCGTGCTGCGCTTGAGGCTGCCGTCCCGGATGACCCATCGAGCCGCTTCGACACT
The DNA here is from genome assembly GCF_058133495.1 of Devosia sp. Z6_126. Lineage (NCBI taxonomy): Bacteria > Pseudomonadati > Pseudomonadota > Alphaproteobacteria > Hyphomicrobiales > Devosiaceae > Devosia > Devosia sp. Z6_126. Next base: position 1,038,225 of record NZ_JBYUNO010000002.1, read on the forward strand.
GCCGTTTTTATTGACCCTTTCGAGTTGCAGCCAAAGTCGTGGTCCTTTTCCGAGTGGTCCACCTGACATCTTGTGCGCATCTCCTTTAGTGCGGCTGGGGTGACAAACCAACGACGGCCAATCTTTTCCAGAACAAGGTTTCCCCGCCAGTTTTCAGCCATCAATGTTGAAGGGGTAATCGCCCCGCGCACAAAAGCTGCCCCGTCGGAGCTGAGGTCCACAAGTTTAGTGATGTTAAAATAGGCCAACAGAAACCCGGCTGACTGGCCGGGCTGAATTGAGCTAGGCTGCAGCGCCTCTGGTTCGAACCGCCTGAGGTGGGCGCCTGCTGCGGCCCCCTAGACGGCAGGCACCCTTGTCCAGAGCCCGACCAATCACCTGCTCAAGTCATTGTTGGATGGCGAGCGTTCCTGTGCTTGCCTTATTAGACCCAGCGCCCTCGTCCCACCGCAGCCCCTCGGTCTCTTGCGTTCAGCACGCGCAAGACCTGCTGTGACAACTATGGAGGGCGTCAAAGACGAGGCGCCGGTAGGGCCTTGAGCTTGCGCCATACCCTGCCCGCGATCACGCGCGCCAAAGATGGCCGTTGGCTTGACGAACAACAATGAAGCGGCAACCATCTCGCAATCCAGGGAGGATAACACATGGCTGATGAGCACACGGAGGGGGCGGCGCCTGCCGCTTTTTTTATGTCACTAAACGATGCCTTAGCTAATGCTTCAGAAGCAGGTAGGGCGGAAGTCACTAAACATCTCGTCTACCTAGCTGACAAAGCTAAGCTGGAGGTGCCCGATCTACTTCGCGGTCATCCTGTGAACGTGTCCGAGCGGAAGATACTCTCTGACGCGGTGAAAAACATCTCTAGCGTGCTCGCATCGCCGGGGTTCTATCGAGAACCCGAATTGGGTCACGCTCAGCCAGCAATCAGACTGCTTGAGATTGCAGAGCGGGTCCTTGAAGGCTGGTGCTCCCGCGAAAAATCGCTGGCCATCATTGATCTGATCACCCGGCATAAGCCCCAAATCTGTGTCGAGATCGGAGTGTATGGTGGTCGGTCCTTGGTCCCCGCTGCAGCCGCTCTCAAAGAGAACGGTACAGGGGCAATTTATGGGATCGAGACATGGCGCCCCGAAGTGGCGGTCGAACACACGACCAACGAGATGAATGATGAGTGGTGGCGAAAGATCGACTTCCACTCACTCAAGACCACGTTCCTGCGCTTCATAGCAGATCATGGCTTGGCATCGCACGTTCGGATCATAGAAGCGCCGTCTGCAGACGCGGCACTCCTCTTCACCTCTATCGACTATCTGCACATCGACGGTGGGCATTCTATCTATAACGCCGCCGAGGATGTTGTGCTCTTCAGCAAGAAGGTCATACCAGGCGGCACCATCATAATGGACGATGCTAACTGGCCCAGCACGGCGCCTGCCATAGTAATTCTTGACTCGTTCTGCGACCGCCTCCAGACGTTTGAGGATGACAAGGGGGTGGTTTCCTGCATCGTTTATCGGAAGCGGAATTGAAAGACGCAGGGCTTCAACGGCGGGACTTGCTTGGAGACGGTCGGCTTGAGTGCGACACAAGCGTTTTGGCGTGGCAAGGACGGACACCCGGCACATTGTTCTCCGGTTTGACTATGCCACCTCCTCAAAGCACCTCCAAGCCGTCATCTCAGGCCAGGCTAAACCAGAGCGCGCTCAGGTTGGTCTTCAACTGATCGCTCAGTGGGCGGTCGCTCTGACCAACACGATCTCGCAGCCCAGCCAATTTAAAGACACAAGCAAGACTGAGCATTAGGTGATCAAAGTGGCTAAAGTTTGCAAGCTGATCGTGGAGGAGACCAGCGCTACAAGGTTCGTTCCTCCCCTTCCCGAGAAGCATTCGGACCGGGATCAACCGGAGGATAAGACCTGCGCAAACTTCTACAGTGCATCCAACTCGGCCTGGCTCATGCCTGATGCGACGCGAGTCTCTTCAATGAATGGATGACCGTGCTTAAATAACGTGGCGAACTGGAGATTGGACGATTCCCCTCTCTAATTGACCCGGTTCGGTACGTCGGGCTCGGCTCGGCGGATCGTTCATAGACGCAACCCAAGCCAGCAGATCCGACTTGTAGCCGGACGCGCGCACCACGAACCAAAATTGATCGGCCTTGAGGTTGGGGACTCCGGCTCAGCACAAGCTTCTGGTTTAGTGGCAGCAGGCGGCTGGAAAGTTCTCTTGAAATAGGAGCAGCCGATCTGCGATTCATTATGAGATAGCCATTTAGCCGTGCCGGTCAGTCTTGGGGAAGAGGCTCCTCGATCACTAGCCAACTGATGACCTTGCCCTTTGCAGCCTTACAGTAATTCACCGCCATCGTGATCTGTTTCTTCCCCATTGTCTTGAACATCGCGACGGGCCTCGCGACAACTGAGCCGGAACAGGAAGACGTGCTCAAGGCCCTTGGCGCCAGCAAGCTCGATATTCTCTGGAATGTCGGGCTCCCGCGCACCATGCCTTTCTTTTTCGCGTCGCTGAAGGTGGCCGTCACCTACGCGTTCGTTGGCACCGTGCTGTCCGAAACCGTCGCCTCAAACCGCGGCATCGGCAATGTCATGATGACAGCCTCATCCAATTTCGACGTGCCGCTCGTCTTTTCTGGGCTGTTCATTCTCGCGGCGCTCGGGGTCGCGCTCTACGCCCGGCTGAGCTCAATGTTGATGTGCCGCCAGGGAGCTCGGTCGAAGCTAACTTGGTTCGCTTGACTCAGGTTTTCGCC